>JAFQZZ010000020.1 GCA_017405645.1 Bacillota bacterium | reverse complement strand
TATCCCCAAGATAAGTATAGCCGCCTTGCCCGTTCAAGTACTCACTTACAACCATCATCTTAAACTCAAAACTGTATTTCGCCATAACAAAACTGACCTCCTCAAGTTAGATTCTTGGTCTAACTTTTGGGGGTCAGTTCAAAAGACCTCTTTCGAGGTCTTTCTTTTTTATCCTTCCCGCGCCATGTCGGCGAAGCGGGTATATTTCCCCACCCAGGTCAGGGTCACCGTATCGGTGGGCCCGTTCCGGTGCTTGGCGATGATGATGTCGCATTCCCCGGGCCGGGTGGATTCTTCTTTTTTGTAGTATTCTTCCCGGTACAGGAACATGACCAGGTCCGCATCCTGTTCGATGGATCCGGATTCCCGCAGGTCCGACAGCACCGGCCGCTTGTCCGTCCGGGACTCCACGCCACGGGACAGCTGGGACAGCACGATCACCGGGCAGTCGATCTCCCTGGCCAGCTGCTTCAGGTAACGGGTCAGGGCGGAGATCTCCAGGGTCCGGTTCTCCGACTTCCCTTCGAAGCTCATCAGCTGCAGGTAGTCCACGATCACCAGGTCCAGTCCCTTTTTCTCCATTTTGATCCGCTTGCATTTATTCTTGATCTCCAGGGGCGAGATCCCCGGGGTGTCGTCGATGTAAATCTCCAGTTTGTTCAGCCGGTCCGCGCCGCCGTACATTTTATTGAACTCTTCGTCGTCCAGGGCCCCTTCCCGCATTTTTTTAATTTCCACCAGGGATTCGGCGCTGAGCATACGCTCCGTCAGGAGTTCCTCGCTCATTTCCAGGCTGAACAGCAGCACCTTGCTGCCGGTCTTGGCCGCATTCACGGCGATGTTCAGCGCGAAGGCGGTCTTCCCCATGGAAGGCCGGGCCGCGATGATGATCAGGTCGGACTTCTGCAGTCCGGAAGTGATCCGGTCCAGTCCCGAGAAACCGGTGCTGATGCCCCTCAGTTCCCCCGCCTGCTTGGACAGTTCGGTAATGAAAGCCAGGTCCCGGTCAATGACGTCCCGGATGTGGGAGATGCTCTTGCGCTGCCGCCGCTGGGAAATGGCAAAGATCTTTTCCTCCGCCGCCTCCAGGATCTCGGCGGTATCCCGTTCCGAGGTATACCCGTCCTCCACGATCTCGGAGGAGGCCTTGATCAGGCTCCTTAAGGCAGCCTTTTCCTCCACGATCTTCGCATACTTCTCCACATTGGCCGTGGATACCACGGCGCCGGTGAGTTCGCCCAGGTAGGCTCTCCCGCCGGCCGGGTCCAGCATTTTCCGGCGCTTCAGCATTTCACCCACGGTCACCAGGTCCACCGGCTCCCCGTCCCGGTACAGGGTCAGGGCCGCGTCGTAGATCTCCTTGTGGGCTTCTTTATAGAAATGTTCCGGGCGGAGAATGTCGGAGACATTCAGGATCGCGTCGCGGTCGATCATGATCGCGCCCAGTATGGCTCTTTCCGCCTCCAGGTTCTGGGGCGGCACCTTTTCCATCGTTTTCATCGTTCTTCCTCCCGCAGGGGACTACAGGGCTTCCACCAGGACTTTCACTTCCCCGGTGACTTCCTGATACAGCTTGGTCTCCACCGTGTATTCGCCCAGCATTTTGATGGGGCTTTCCACGTTGATCTTTTTCTTGTCGATCTCGATGCCGAACTGTTCCTTCAGCGCATCGGAGATGTCCTTGGAGGTGACGCTGCCGAAGACCTTGCCGCCTTCGCCGGCCTTGGCCTTCACCTTCACCTCAATGGTCTTCAGCCGTTCCTTCAGGATCTCGGCGCTGGCCTTGTCCGTGGCCCGCTTTTCCGCGTCCGCCGCCTGCCGGCGCTTCAGTTCCCGGATATTGGCGTCCGTCGCTTCCTTCGCCAGACCCTTGGGGATCAGAAAGTTCTTGGCATAGCCGTCGCTGACGTTTTTGATTTCCCCTTTTTTCCCGACGTTTTTCGTATCCTGCAAAATGATCACTTTCATTTGGTGTTGCTCCTTTCTGCCATTTCCTCCGAGATGATCTCCCGGACTTTTGCTTCCGCTTCTTCCATGGTCATCTTCAGCTGAGCCCCGGCTGTGTTCAGGTGGCCGCCGCCGCCCAGTTTTTCCATCAGCACCTGCACGTTGATGTCGCCGATGGAGCGGGCGCTGACCATGATCTCGTCGTTCGGGGTGCTGCCCAGCACCACCGCCGCCTTGACGCCCTTGATCTCCAGCATCTCATCCGCCGTCTGGGCGGTGATCAGCCCGATGTTGTCATCCTGTCCTTCGCAGCGGGACACGGCGATGCAGCCTTCGGCGGTCTTCATCAGCTCCGCATCCAGGATGGCCTTGGCCTTGACCCGGAACAGGTCCGGCTCCACCTGGAAGAAGCTCCGGACCTTGGCGGTGTCCGCCCCGACGCCCCTCAGGTAGGAGGCGGCTTCGAAGGTCCTCACGCCCGACTGGGCCGTAAAGTGCTTGGTATCCAGGGTGATCCCCGCCAGCAGGGCGTCCGCCACCACTTTGCTGACCAGGCTCTTGTCCCCGATGTACTGGAGCATCTCCGTGATCAGCTCGCAGGTGGAGGAGGCATAGGATTCCATATAGTACAGCACCGGGTTTTCGATGGACATTTCCATCTTCCGGTGATGGTCGATCACGACTTTCTTGCCGACCTTCGCCACCAGCTCGGGGCTTTCGGTGTAGGCCGGGTTGTGGGTGTCCACGATGATCAGCAGCGTGTCCTCGTCCGCCATGGACAGGGCCGCTTCCGACCCGATGATGCTGATGGTTCCGTTGTCCCGGACGTATTCGTACAGGCTCATCAGGGATTCCCCCACGTAGTCCATGACGATGTGGACCGGTTTATCGAATTTCCGGGAAAAGGCGAACATGCCCACCGCCGCCCCGAAGGCGTCCATGTCCGGGTTCCGGTGGCCCATAATCAGCACGTTGGAAGACTGCTCCAGGATCCGGATCAGGGCATGGGCCATGATCCGGGACTTGCCCTTGTTGCGCTTCTCCACCGTCTGCAGCCGGCCGCCGAAATAGGAAACGTCGTCGTTGCGCTTCACCACGGCCTGGTCGCCGCCCCGGCCCAGGGCCAGTTCGATGGCAGCCTGGGAGAATTCATGGTTCTGCTGGAAGTCCTTCCCGCCGGCGCCGATGCCGATGCTCAGGGATACCGGCAGATCCTGATCCGTGGCGATCTCCCGGACGTCGTCCAGCACCGTGAACTTGCCCTCCATGTTGTTGCGCAGGTGCTTGTCGTCCATGACCACGTAGTATTTATCATCATCGTATTTGACCAGCGGCGCCATGTTCTTTTTGGCGAACTGCTTGATCCGCTTGTCCACTTCCGTGGACAGCATGGAGCGAGTGTCGTCCGACGCCCTCACCATCAGTTCCTCATAGTTGTCAATGAAGATCCGCACCGCGCAGGTCTTTTCGTCTTTATACGTTTTTTTCAGGTTTTCGTATTCCGTGATGTCCAGGAAGTAGAACACGAACATGTTGTCGTCTTCGTCGCCGGTCTCGTCCCCCGTCACTACCCGGTAGATCCGGTCGCGAATGGTGAACTGCACGGGTTCCTTCGCCGCCGTCTTTTCCAGGACTTCGTTCATCTTGAAGGAGGACAGCACTTCGCTGATCTCCCGGTACAGGAGGTTCTCCTGCTGGATCAGGTCCGCAAAGCTGCGGTTGTACCATTCCACAAAGCCCTTTTTGTCCACGATGCAGATGGGCAGCGGATTGGTGACGATGTTTTTCTTCACCGTCGCGTCCAGTTCCCCCGCCAGGTTTTCGATGAAATCGGACAATTCCTCCTTGGTCCGCTTTTTGGAATAGCGCTCAAACACCAGTCCGGTCACCAGAAGGGCCAGCCCGATGATCCCCAGAGGCAGATTGTAGTACAGCAGGATGCACGCCAGAACCACACAGAGGATGGCGATCACCGTAAACCCCGGCCGTTTCAGTTTTTCTTCAAAACTCTCTTTCATAATGTCTCACCCTTGTCTCGCGTCGATCCGGCGGCGGATATTGAACACCAGGTCAACCATCCCCGCCAGGAAGAATAGGATCGTTCCCACCGTGCTGAAGCAGAGCAGCACCGTCAGAACGATATAGATCCATCTCGGGAAATTCGGTTTGTGCCACAAAAAGGCCAGCATCGAAACTCCCTGGATGCAGACCAGCGTCCACATCACGATGCAGATGTTGAGGAGCAGCACATCCCGGTTCACGATTCCCGCCGTGCCGGCCAGAAAGCCCAGCCCGAACATCAGCAGGAACCCCCAGATCAGCCGCCGGGGAAAGGACAGTTCCCGGAAGGGGAAGTATTCTTTCATTTCCTCGCCGGTCCGGTGCAGCAGCGCCGTCCCTTCAAAATAGATGAAGAGGATCCCGATGATCACAAAGGAAATGATCAGCCCCGGTATGATCTGCAGCAGATACTCGTAAGACTGCCGCATCATGTCGGCGGAATGGATCGTCACCTGCCCGGACTCCGTGGCCTGCTGCAGCGTGGCGTTCATGGTCTCCCGGAGGCCCTCCAGGATGGACTGGTGGCTCACCAGCTTCAGGCAGATGATGGTGCCCAGTTCGCACATGATGCCCACGCCGATGCCCTTGACGATGATCTCCCCCGAAGGACGGGTCAGCTTCAGCAGTTCGCCCATCATGGCCGCCGCCAGCCCCGGTCCCAGCACGTCCGCGATGGCCGTGACAAAAGAGGTCCCGATCCCCGCGAAGACGAAGGCCGCGCTGACGAAGGGCAGCGTAAAGATGAAGCCGGTCTTTTCCCGCAGATGAAGAAAAAGATCGCAGCCGGATAGACCAGGATCCCCGCCAGGGGGAAGACGGTCCCCAGGATCCCCACCACGCTCATCAGAATGGTGCCGATGAGGGCAAATTTCATGATTTCCTTGCTTCCCTGCTTGAACACCGGTCGTGTCTCCTCTCGTTTTCCTGTAAAAAAGCAAAAAGAAGCGAGCGGGCCCGCTTCTTCTCTTAGAATTAGTCCTGTGTGTACGGAAGCAATGCAACCATTCTTGCTCTCTTGATCGCAGTTGTCACCGCTCTCTGGTGGATCGCGCATGTGCCCGTGATTCTCTTGGGCAGGATCTTGCCTCTTTCCGTAATGTACTTTCTCAGTTTTTCAACGTCTTTGTAATCGATCGCTTCGGTCTTGTCAGCGCAGAACTGGCAAACCTTTTTTCTGCGATTCATACGTCTTTTATCCATCATCATTTTCAGCTTATCCTCCTGATCTTGTTTGGACGACGGCTAAAACGGTACGTCGTCGTCATCGTCAAATGCATGGAATCCTTCCGGGATGGCGTCTTCGGGACCGCCGGCCGGTTCGGAATAACCGCCCTGGTCCATGGGGCCTCCCTGGTTCTGATAACCTCTGCGGTCGGAATAACCGCCGGATTCCGGACTATCGGATCTTCCTCCGATAAATTCAACCCGGTCTGCAATGACATCGGTGGTGTAGACTTTCTGTCCGTCCTGCCGGGTGTAGGAACCGGTCTGGATCCGTCCCTGGACGGCGGCCTGTCTGCCTTTCGCCAAATAGGTGCTGCAGTTTTCGGCCTGTCTGCCGTATACCACGATGCGGATGAAATCCGCTTCTTTTTCCTTGGAAAACGGTCTGTCAACAGCCAGCGTGAATGTCGCCATGGCTGTCTGGCTTCCGGCTGTATATCTCAGCTCGGGGTCTCTGGTCAGTCTGCCAACCAATGTAACACAGTTCATAGGTACCTCCTGATTAATCTTCCTTACAGATGATCATTTGTCTCATAACGCCATCTGTAATTCTCAGTTTTCTTTCCAGTTCTTTCGGAAGTTCAGGACCTGCATTGAATTCGAGAACTACATAGTATCCGTCGAATTTCTTGTCGATCGGATAAGCCAGTTTTCTTGCACCCCAGACGTCTTCTTTGGTCACTTCACCGTCGGCGGCGATAACTTCTTTCGCCATGTCGATCAGTTCGGTTTTCTTTTCGTCTTCCAGAGCGTTGTCAAGAATAAACATAACCTCGTATTTTTTCATTTTTTTCACCTCCCTGTGGACTATTCGGCTCTGTCTTTTTCTTTCTCACAGAGCAGAGAGCATAATAAATGCCTAATCATTATACCACAGGAGAATTCAAATGCAAGTTCTTTATTTCAGAGACCGCAGGAATTTTTCGATCCGCTCCAGTCCCTCTTCCAGTCTCTTTTCCTCCTGCACGTAGGCGATCCGGGCGTAATCATCCAGCCCGAAAGCGATCCCCGGAACGATGGCGACTTCCGCCTCCTCCAAGATCCGCCGGCACAGCGCCACGGAAAAGGATTCTTCGTATTCGATCTTGTCTTTGTATGCGCCGAAATTGACCATCACGTAGAAGGCGCCGTCCGGCTCCAGCCAAGTCACATCCGGCAGGGTCTGCAGTTTCCGCAGCAGGGCTTCCCGGCGTTTCTGATAGATGTGGATCTGGGCTTCGATCTCTTCCCCGCAGTATTTCAGCGCGTCGCGGCCCACCCACTGGGACAGGGTGGAGGTGTGGGAGGTGAGATGGCCCTGCATCTTGGAGATGGCCGAGGCGATCTTGCGGTTGCTGGCGGTGTAGCCCACCCGGAGCCCCGTCATGGCCACGGACTTGGACAGGCCGTTCACCAGAATGGTGATGTCCTTGACCTCCGGGCTGGTGGCTGCCACGCTGAAGCAGGGATCCACGAAGCAGAATTTTTCGTAGATCTCGTCGCTGAGGAGCCAGATGCCTTTCTCCAGGCAGAACTGCCCGATGGCCCGCACTTCCTCTTCGTTGTAGACGGTCCCCGCCGGGTTGGAGGGGTTGTTGAAGATCAGGATCTTCGTCTTGTCCGTCAGGGCCTTTTCCAGGTCCGCCGGGGTGATTTTGTAGGTCTCCCGGTCCGCCGGCATGGCGAATACCGGCACGCCCCCGCAGAGCTTGACGATCTCCGGATAGCTGGTCCAGTAGGGCACCGGCATCAGGACTTCGTCCCCCGGGTCCGTGACCGCCAGCAGGGTGTTCATGATGGCCTGCTTGGCGCCGTTGGACACCACGATCTGATCGGGCTCGTAGTCCAGGTTATTCTCTTCTTTCAGTTTCCGGCAGATCTCCTGCCGCAGCTCCAGGACGCCCGGGACCTTGTCGTATTTGGTCAGGTCCAGTTCCAGCGCCTGTACCGCGGCATGTTTGGCCCGTTCCGGTACCTTGAAGTCCGGTTCTCCGACGCTCAGGTTCAGGACGTCCCGTCCCTGGGCCATCATTTCCCGGGCTTTCATGCTGATGCCGATGGTGTAGGACTGGGCTACGTGCCGGGTTCTTTCTGCAAGCTTCATAACGATTGCTCCTTTTAAGTCGGGAAGTACCCGACGAAAATCTGTGGCTCCATGTGTATTTGCCTCGGGGATGCTCAATTCCCCTTCGGCAAAACACATTTCGCCCTGAACGATTTTCGTCTCGGACAACCTATCCCTTCAACTTCTATATCTCTTCTCTTCTCGTTTTTTATATGTTGATGAATCCGACTTTCTCTCTCACTCTCTTCATGGTGCGCTCGGCGACGGCGCTGGCTTTTTCGGTCCCTTCCTTCAGGACCCGGATCAGTTCGTCGGATTGTCTGATATCATAATACTTTTCCTGGATCGGCGCAAGATAGTTGTTGACGATTTCCACCAGATCTTTTTTGAACTGGCCGTAGCCGCTGCCCTCGTACTGGGCCACGATCTCGTCAATCTTCTTCCCGGTGAAGACGCTGTAGATGGACAGCAGGTTGCTGATGCCGGGTTTTCCCGCCGGATCGAAGCGGATCACGCTGTCGGAGTCGGTGGTGGCCCGCATGATGGACTTCTTCACCTTCCCCGGTTCGTCCAGCAGGGAGATGCGGCTGTGGATGTTCTCCGCGCTCTTGCTCATCTTTTTCGTAGGATCGTCCAGGGCCATGATACGGGCCCCTACGGTGATCCCCTTGTATTCCGGCATCACGAAGGTCTCGCCGTACCGGTTGTTGAACCGCTCCGCCAGGTCCCGGGTCAGTTCGATGTGCTGTTTCTGGTCATTGCCCACGGGGACGTATTTCGTGTCATACAGCAGGATGTCCGCCGCCATCAGGATCGGGTAGGTGAACAGGCCCGTGGGGGCGGATTCGCTGCCCCGGCTCTTGTCCTTGAACTGGGTCATCCGGCTCAGTTCCCCGGTGTAGGAGTGGCAGGTGAGGATCCAGGACAGTTCCGCGTGCTGGGGCACGGTGGACTGGACGAAGATCGTGGCCTTCGCCGGGTCGATGCCCACCGCCATGTACAGGGCCGCCACGTCCAGGGTGGTCTCCTTGAGCTGTTTCGGGTCCTGGGGCAGGGTGATGGAGTGCATGTCCACGATGCAGTAGGTGCAGTTCATCTCGTCCTGCAGGTCCACAAACTGCTTCATGGCGCCGATGTAATTGCCTAAATGGATGTTTCCCGTCGGCTGAACGCCGGAAAATACATTGGGTTTCGTCATTTCTTTTCTCCTCTATTCGGTCTTCATGCTGATCTGTTCCGAAGTTTCCTCTTCCGCTTCCTCTTCTCTCAGCACCTTGGCGATGGCGATGATGTTTTCTTCATCCCGCACCCGCATCAGCTTCACGCCCTGGGTGGCCCGGCCCAGCTTGGAGACTTCGGAAACGCTCATGCGGATGATCATTCCGTCGGAATTGATCAGCATGATCTCGTCGTCCTCTCTTACGGCCAGGGCGCCCACCAGCGCGCCGGTGCGTTTGATCTTGGTCTTGTCGTAAGTCAGCATGCCTTTGCCGCCCCGGGCCTGGATCTTGTATTCCTTCATCCGGGTCCGCTTGCCGTAACCCATTTCCGTCACGACCAGCAGCTCTTCCTCTTCATTCTTCAGTTCCATGCCCACCACTTCGTCGTTGCGTTCCAGGGTGATGGCCCGGACGCCGCCGGCGGCCCGGCCCATGGGACGGACATCGTTCTCGTGGAAGGAGATGGACTTGCCCTGGCGGGTGATAATGACGATCTCGCTGTCCCCGGTGGTCCGGGCGATGCTGATGAGGCTGTCGCCGTCCTTCAGCTTCACCGCGATGATGCCGGTCTTCCGGGAGGTGTCGAACTGGGACATCTCCGTCTTCTTGATCACGCCTTTTTTCGTTACGCAGACCAGGTATTCGTTGTCCGAATAATTCTTGATCGGGATCATGGCCGTGACCTTTTCGCCGCTGGCCAGGTTCAGGAAGTTCACGATGGGCGTGCCCTTGCTCATCCGCTGACCGTCGGTGATCTCGTAGGCTTTGATCCGGTAGGCTTTTCCGGTATTGGTGAAGAACATGATGTAATCGTGGGTGGATGTGGTGATCATCTGCTTCACGAAATCGTTCTCCCGGGTGGTGAGGGCCGTGATGCCCTTGCCGCCCCGCTTCTGGTTTTTATAGGAATCCGCCGGCACCCGCTTGATGTAGCCCAGGTGGGTCAGGGTCACCGCCACGTCTTCTTCTTCGATGAGTTCTTCCTCATCGATCTCCGTGGCGTCCGCGGTGATCTTCGTCTTCCGCTCGTCGGCGTATTTCTCCCGCACCTCCAGCAGTTCTTCCTTGATGATGCCCATCAGAAGGGATTCATCCGCCAGCACCTTCCGGTACCAGTTGATCTTCTTCATGATCTCTTCGTATTCGGCCTCGATCTTTTCCCGCTCCAGACCCTGCAGCCGGGCCAGGCGCATATCCAGAATGGCCTGGGCCTGGACTTCGGACAGGTCGAAGCGTTCCATCAGCTTCGGTTTGGCGTCGTTATAGCTGGAGCGGATGACCTTGATGATCTCGTCGATGTTGTCCAGGGCGATCCGCAGGCCTTCCAGGATGTGGGCCCGGGCTTCCGCCTTGGCCAGGTCGAACTGTGTCCGGCGGGTCACCACTTCTTTCTGGTGCTTCAGGTATTCTTCCAGGATCTCGTAGAGGTTCAGGGTCCTGGGCCGTCCGTCCACGATGGCCAGCAGGATCATGCTGACGCTGTCCTGCATCTGGGTGTGTTTGTACAGCCGGTTCAGGACGATGTTGGGATTCACGTCCCGCTTGACTTCGATGACGATCCGCATGCCTTTCCGGTTGGATTCGTCCCGGACGGCGGAGATGCCGTCCACCACTTTATTCTTGACCAGCTCGGCGATCTTCTCGATCAGCCGGGCCTTGTTGACCTGATAGGGGATCTCCGACACGATAATGTGGTGTTTGCCGCCGGCGATGGGTTCGATCTCGGTGACCGCCCGGACGATGGCTCTGCCCTGGCCGGTACGGTAGGCTTCCCGGATCCCTCCCCGGCCCATAATCACGGCGCCGGTGGGGAAGTCCGGTCCCTTGATGATCTTGATCAGGTCCTCCACCGTGCAGTCGGGGTCGTCGATCATTTTGACCGTGCCGTCGATGACCTCGCCTAGGTTGTGGGGCGGGATCGACGTGGCCATGCCGACGGCGATGCCGTTGGACCCGTTCACCAGCAGATTGGGGAAACGGGCCGGCAGGACCACCGGTTCTTTTTCCTCACCGTCGAAATTGTCCACAAAGTCCACGGTGTCCTTTTCAATGTCCCGGAGCATCTGGTGGGTCAGGGGCGTCATCCTCGCTTCGGTATAACGCATGGCCGCAGCGCCGTCCCCGTCCACGGACCCGAAGTTCCCGTGACCGTCCACCAGGGGATAACGGATCTTGAAGGGCTGGGCCAGCCCCACCATGGCATCGTAAATGGAGGAGTCGCCGTGGGGGTGGTATTTACCCATGACTTCGCCGACGATACGGGCGGACTTCTTGTGGGGTTTATCCGGGGTCACGCCCATTTCGTTCATTCCGTACAGGATACGCCTGTGAACCGGTTTGAGCCCGTCCCGGACATCCGGCAGGGCCCGGCCCACGATGACGCTCATGGCGTAATCGATGTACGAGTTTTTCATCTCGTCATGGATCTCGCTGTCGATCATTTTGTGGTCTTCCATAAAATTCATGGATTCACTCATCGGTTCGTCTCCTATCTCTAAATATCCAATGTTGCATAGACCGCATGGTCTTCAATGAATTTCTTTCTCGGGGGCACCTTGTCGCCCATGAGGATGGTAAAAATCTCATCCGCCGCCGTGGCGTCTTCCAGGGTGATGCGCTTTAAGATCCGGTTTTCGAAGTCCATGGTGGTCTCCCAGAGCTGTTCCGCATCCATTTCGCCCAGGCCCTTGTAGCGCTGGATCTCGATCTTGCTGCCGCCTCCGCCGATGCTGTTCATCAGCTTTTCCTGTTCCGGTTCGGAATAGGTGTACCAGACGTCCTTGCCTTTCTTCGTCTTGAAGAGGGGCGGGGTGGCTGCGTAGACGTAGCCTCCCTCGATCAGGGGCGTCATGTACCGGTAGAAGAAGGTCAGAAGCAGAGTCCGAATGTGGGCGCCGTCCACGTCCGCATCGGTCATGATGATGATCTTGTGGTACCGAAGTTTGTCGATGTTGAAATCGTCCCCGATCCCGCAGCCGAAGGCAGTGATCATGTTCTTGATCTCGTCGGAATTCAGGGCCCGGTGCAGGGGCGCTTTTTCCACGTTCAGGATCTTGCCCCGCAGCGGCAGGATGGCCTGCCGGCTCCGGTCCCGGCCGTCCTTGGCGCTGCCGCCGGCGGAGTCGCCTTCCACCAGGAAGATCTCCGACAGGGCCGGGTCTTTTTCCGAACAGTCCGCCAGCTTGCCCGGCAGACTCAGGGAATCCAGGGCGTTGGTCTTGCGGATCAGGTTCTTGGCTTTCCGGGCGGCTTCCCGGGCCTTGGCGGCGCTGATGCACTTTTCCATAATGACCTTGGCCTGTTTCGGATTCTGTTCCAGGAAGGCCGTCATCTGGTCGTTGGTGGCCGCTTCCACGAAGCCCTTCATGTCGCTGTTGCCCAGCTTGGTCTTGGTCTGACCTTCAAACTGGGGTTCCTCCAGCTTCACGGAGATGATGCAGGTCAGTCCTTCCCGCACGTCCTCGCCCTGGAGGTTTTCATCCTTTTCCTTCAGGAAGCCGTTCTTCCGGGCGTAGTCGTTGATGGTCCGGGTCAGGGCCGACTTGAAGCCTACCAGGTGCATGCCGCCTTCCGTGGTGTTGATGTTGTTGGCGTAGGAAAAGATGTTTTCGTTGTAACGGTCGGTATACTGCATCGCCACTTCCATCTCGGACTTTTCCCGGACCACTTCAAAGTAGACCACGTCCGGATGGATGGCGTTCTTGTCCTTGTTCTGGTATTTGACGAATTCCCGGATCCCGCCTTCGTACATGAATTCGTCGCTGCGCTCGAATCCCTTCCGTTCGTCCTTGAGTTTGATGGTGATCCCCTTGTTCAGGAAGGCCATCTCACGCAGGCGGTGCTGGATCGTGGAATAGTCGAAGATCACCTCGTCAAAGATCTCCGGGTCCGGCTTGAACCAGGTCTTGGACCCGGTCTTCCGGGACCGCCCGACGATCTCCAGTTCGGAGGTCACCTTGCCCCTGGAGTAAGTCTGGCGGTACAGGTTGCCGTCCCGCTTGACTTCCACCACCATTTCCTCCGCCAGGGCGTTCACTACCGAGGCGCCGACCCCGTGGAGACCGCCGGAGACTTTGTATCCTCCGCCGCCGAACTTGCCGCCGGCATGGAGCACGGTGTGGATGACTTCCACCGCCGGCCGTTTCATCTTCGGATGCTCGTCCACCGGCATGCCCCGGCCGTCGTCTTCCACCTCAATGGAATTGTCCGCTTTGATCTTGACGGATATATTCTTGCAGAAGCCTGCCAGGGCTTCGTCGATGCTGTTGTCTACGATTTCGTAAACCAGGTGATGCAGGCCCCGGGTGCCGGTGGAGCCGATGTACATGCCGGGCCGTTTCCGGACCGCTTCCAGGCCCTCCAGGACCTGGATCTGCTCCGCATCGTACTGATTTACCTTTTGTTTTCTGGATGCCAAATGTTCCACCTCATCTTCTAATCGTTTTTGTTCTGTATACTCCATTTTGTGTTTTGCCTAACACTTTATTATACCTTATTTTTGTGTTTTTTTCAAGGCTTTCCGCTATGATATTCATATAATATAAGTATAGCATAATAGGCTGAAAAGTCAACATTTTATTCTATAATTTCTATTTAATTACATTTCCGGCCGGTTCCTTTTTGATTCGGTTTTTTCCCGTAAAAAGACCCGGAGCAGATCGCTGAGGTGACCCCAAAAAGTTAGACTTTTGCTCCAGCGAGAAATCGCTGGAGTTTTTCTATGCAGCTAACATGGTTTTTCGGTACTCGACCGGACTTCGGTATCCGAGAGATGCCTTGCTGCGTTTCTCGTTGTAATAACAT
>JAFQZZ010000019.1 GCA_017405645.1 Bacillota bacterium | reverse complement strand
GCTATGACGAGAACAAGACCCGCAGACAGGACATTGAGATTTATTATTCTTTTGTTGGCAAGGTGGACTTGCCCGAATAACCGCCCGACCTATCCGACACAATGCGCAAGTGCCGGATAGGAACGGCAAAATTTTTTACACTTCTATTACTTCTTTATCGCACATCAGTATATAAACGGGAAATCAATCATGAGCGGCTTTATGAAGTCCCAGATAACTTATTTAAAGGCAGAGTAGCTCATGGAAATGATCTGTATAACAATTACTTTTCGGACTTTTATATTGATCGACAATTAGCGGAGCCCTATCCCTATGTGGAATGGCGGGGAAATGAAAAACCGGGAATCGAAGAGTATGAAGAGGGAATATCGTTAGATGTAGAATACACCGAATGGACGCCGGATTTGAAGTCTTGCATTCCGCGATATAGTGTTAAGATCCAAACAGTTTATGACCAGGCTAGAGCGATCGGGTTTGACCCTGATACGCAAATCCCCATGCTCTGTCTCCGATCTGTTCAGTTATACGGAAAATCAATCGGATTAGAGTGGAAAGAAAAGTTGAAAATGACTTTTGGCAATGTGTCGTATTACGATCACAAGCTGTACCGACAGTTGCTGGGGGATCCGGTAAGAATAGACACGAAAGATGTCCAACAGTTTCTGAACGCATTAAAGGCGGGCAGAGACATAGAGGAAATCAAGGCTCCGTTGTGGGGGAGATGCGGTGGCGGTATATGGATCAGAAGCAAAGACAATTATTTGATGGTATCCTATCGCAAACCGAGCGGCGTGACGGAAATTCCAGATATGCTGAGTTACAGCTCCTCCGGGGCATTTGAACGATTTATTCCACATTACCAAGGGCAGGGATCTCCTGGGAAAAACATGGCTAAAGAGATTTTTGAAGAAGTGGGCGTTCCAATCGAATACATTCCTGTCGAGGAATTGACGATCATCAGTCTGGGGATAGATGCTAACCGCACTCTGATACAGTTTAGCTTTTTCTGGGATTCGCCTTATTCTGTTGATGAACTGATCCGGTTTCGTCTAAGCGCCAGGGACAGCAGGGAGCAATATGCGTTCTTCATTCCTTTTGAGGAAAAGATCATCAATGAATTTCTGGAATCCTGTGAATTTGAACCCGGAGCGGCATTTTCGTTGATGAGACTATGTCAGAAAAAACTTGTGAATTCAAAAAAATGATTTAAAATTAATGAAAATACATTTCGTGATATAATTACATAGCTGAAGCGCAGAAGAGGGTTTTTCCACTATGCTATATAACCACAAACAAAGAAGGATTTAACTAAACTATGAGCAAACGACTGATCATGGGGAACGAAGCCATCGCCTTCGGGGCCATGAAGGCCGGCGTCCGGCTGGTGGCCGGTTACCCCGGGACCCCCTCCAGCGAAGTGCTGGAGACCATAGCAAAAAACAACGACGGCTCCATCCACGTGGAGTGGTCTGCCAATGAGAAGGCTGCCATGGAAGTGGCCGGGGCCGCGGCCTACGCCGGCGCCCGGGTGCTGGTGACCATGAAGCAGATGGGCCTGAACGTGGCCGCGGACCCGCTGATGTGCCTGAATTACGTGGGCGTGAAGGGCGGCATGGTGGTGCTGACGGCGGACGACCCGGGCCCCATCTCCTCCCAGACGGAGCAGGACACGAGGCATTTCGCCCAGTTCGCCAAAATGATGGCCTTCGATCCCTCCTCCCCGGCGGAAGCCTACGAAATGGTGCAGGACGCCTTTGAGTACTCGGAGAAGTATGGGGAGCCGGTGTTTATGAGGCCCACCACCCGGATTTGCCACGGATACCAGACCGTGGAGATCGATGGAGAAATCAATACGAAGGAAGCGGAAGGATTCGAGAAGGACCCGAAATGGGTCATTTTCCCGAAACTTTCCTATAATAATCACATCGAGCTGGAGAAAAAACTGATCGGGATGCAGAAGGACCTGGACGGGTACCGGTTCAACCGGGTCACCGGCAGCGGGACGAAAGGGATCATCTGCAGCGGCGTGGGATACGAATACGTGAAAGAGATCCTGGGAGACCGGGAGGACATCAAGATCTTCAAGGTGGCCACGGCCAACCCCTTCCCGGAAGGCCTGGCCCAGGAATTCCTGGAAGGAGTCGAGGAAGTGCTGGCGGTGGAAGAACTGGATCCGGTGCTGGAGAAAGCCATCACCTATACCGCCGGGAAACACCAAATCCCCGTGAAAGTGTACGGAAAGCTCACGGGGACCGTGGCCAATGCCGGGGAACTGAGCACGGATTTGGTGAAGGAGAGTCTGTGTCAGTTTTTGGGAGAGACCCTCTCTCCATCAATCCCTGCGGCGGGGGAGGCAAACGTTGGTAACATTTGCGACACCCCTCTCAGTCCGCTTCGCGGACAGCTCCCCCGGAGGGGGAGCCAAGTTTCCGAACTTCAGCCTCCTGAGCTGCCGGAGCGGCCGCCGGTACTGTGCCCGGGCTGTCCCCACCGGGGCGCCTTCTACGCCGTGAAACTGGCCATGAAGGGGAAAAAGACCCGTTACTGCGGGGACATCGGCTGCTACACTTTGGGCAACGCGGCGCCATTGGATATGGTGGATACCTGCCTGTGCATGGGGGCGGGGCTGACCATGGCCCAGGGATTTGCCCATGTGGAGGAGGACGTGTACAGCTTCGGATTCATCGGGGATTCCACTTTCTTCGCTTCGGGGCTCCACGGCGTGGCCAATGCCGTTTACAATAACGCCAATATCACCATCGTGATTTTAGACAATTCCACCACTGCCATGACCGGCCACCAGCCCCACCCGGGCACCGGCCGGACCATGATGAAAGAGTTTACCGCCGCCATCGATCCGGAAATGGTCTTGAAGGGCCTGGGGGTGAAGACCGTGGTGACAGCGGATCCGCTGGATCTGAAGGCTTCGGTGGAGACGGTGAAGCGGGTCGCAGAGGAGGATGGCGTGAAAGCCATCATCTTCAAGTCCCCCTGCATCGCCATCACGAAACCTGCCCCGAAGAAAGTCATTAATGAAGAGACCTGCATCCAGTGCCGGACCTGCATCCGGGAACTGGGGTGCCCGGCTATCGTCCTTCGGGAGGGGAAGGTGGTCATCGAGGAAGCCCTGTGCTTTGGCTGCGGCCTGTGTGAGGCTGTATGTCCGGTGGGAGCCATCGGAAAGCCGGGAGGTGAGGATCATGAATAGAAACTACCTGCTTTGCGGCGTTGGCGGCCAGGGAACGGTCCTGGCGGCCAAGATCATCGCCGAGGCGGCCATCGCCCGGGGAGAGGAAGTGAAGACTACGGAGACCATCGGTATGGCCCAGCGGGGCGGCCCCGTGACCTCTTTCGTCCGGACCGGACGGGACATCCATTCCCCCATCATCCCCCTAGGAGCGGCGGATGCGATCCTGGGATTCGAGCCGGGGGAGGCGGTGCGGAACCTGCCTTACCTGAAGCCCGGCGGCACCGTGGTGGTCAACAGCAAGGCCCAGATGCCGGTGACGGCGGCACTGACGGGGTCGGATTACAACGGAAAAGAAATGATCGAATACCTGCAAAAATGCGGGGTCCGTGTTATAATAGTGGATGGAGAAAAGCTTTGCCGGGAGTGCGGCTCGGAGAAGGTGCTGAACGTGATCCTGCTGGGGGCGGCGATCCGCTCCGGCGCGGTGGATATCACGGAGGAGGAAGCGGAAAAAGCCCTGCTGTCCCGCCTGCCGGAGAAACTCCATGAACTGAACCGGAAAGCACTGAAACTAGGAATGAGAGGAACGATATGAACGATATGAACGACACACAATTCCAGCTGATCAAGGAACAGCTGATCAAACTGACCAACATGGACTGTTTTTATAAGAAGAAACTGGAGGGCATCGATGTGGCCGGTATCGAAAACGAAGAGGACTTCCGCAAGCTCCCCTTCACCTGGAAGGGGGATCTGAGGGACGCTTACCCGCTGGGACTGATGGCAGTTCCGGAAGAGGAGATCGTCCGGATCCATTCCTCCTCCGGCACCACCGGCACGCCGGTGATCATCCCCTATACCCAGCAGGACGTGGACGACTGGGCGGAGCAGTTCGGCCGGTGCTATAAAATGGCCGGCGTGACCAACATGGACCGGATCCACATCACCCCGGGCTACGGCCTCTGGACCGCCGGCATCGGCTTCCAGAACGGGGCGGAAAAGATCGGCGCCATGACCATTCCCATGGGCCCGGGCAATACGGACAAACAGCTTAGGATGATGCAGGACATGAAGTCCACCGTTCTCTGCGCCACCTCTTCCTATGCGCTGCTTTTGGCGGAGGAGATCGCCAAGCGGGGGATCGGCGACCGGATTTTCCTGCGGAAGGGCATCATCGGTTCCGAGCGTTGGGGCGAGAAGATGAGAAAACGGATCGCCGCGGAACTGGGCGTCGAACTTTATGACGTTTACGGGCTGACGGAAGTCTACGGCCCCGGCATCGCCATCAACTGCGAATACAACACCGGCATGCACTACTGGGACGATTACGTCTACATCGAGATCGTCAATCCGAAGACCGGGGAGCCGGTGCCGGACGGCGAGGTGGGCGAGATCGTGATCACCACCCTGAAAAAACAGGGAGCGCCGCTGATCCGCTACCGGACCCACGACCTGTCCCGGAAGGTGCCGGGGGAATGCCCCTGCGGCAGCAAACATCCCCGGATCGACACCATCCTGGGCCGGACCGACGATATGGTCAAGGTCAAGGGAGTCAACATCTTCCCCAGCCAGGTGGATTCCCTGCTGAAGGATATCCCCGGCGCCTCCAGCGAGTTCCAGATCATGATCGACCACATGTTCGGCAAGGACATCATGACGGTCTTCGTGGAAACGGAGCCGGACGCCAACAAATACGAGGTGGAACACGACATCAAGACCGCCTTCAAGGACCGCATCGGAATGACGCCGGAAGTCAAGCCGGTGGACCTGGGAGATCTGCCCAGGAGCGAAAAGAAATCCACCCGGGTATTCGACAACCGTTATTAAGACGGGGGAGGAAGTTTCTTTCGCGCAGTGCACAACTTTACGTGCAGGAACGGTTGACATTTTCGTGAAATAAGCGTATATTTATTGTAGGCCTATTATGGCATCGACCGTAATTATAAATTATATTAATAGGAGGACATGTTAATGAAAAAAGTAGTTTACTACAACGTGGACGACACTCTTGATTTCGAAAATCAGCTTCTGAAAGAATGGGGCGTAGATGACATCGAACTGATCGAGTTCAAGAACGGTGAAGACAGAGATAAGCCGGAAGCTTTCCTGGAAGCAGTAAAAGACGCTGACGGTATCGTTGTTGAGTTCTTCGACGTAAACGCTGATGTTATCTCCAAGATGGAAGACAAGTGCAAGATCGTTGCGCTGCAGGCTATCGGTTACTCCAACGTTGACATCGACGCTGCAACCGAAAAAGGCATGGCAGTTACCAACGCTCCGGGCTTCTGCACACCGGAAGTTGCTTGCCACACCGTAGCTCTGATGCTCGACCTGGAAAGAAAGATCTCCATCCTGAACAGATCCACCGCTACCGGCGAATGGAATCCGCATGTAGGCGGCCCGATGGTAAGAAGACTGGCTGGACAGACCGTAGGTCTCGTATTCTTCGGCTCCATTCCGAGATACATGATTCCGATCCTGAAAGCTATGGAAATGAAGGTAACCTGCTGGGCTCCGACAAAGTCTGCTGAATTCTTGGCTGAATTTGGTGTAGAAAAAGTAGAAACATTAGAACAGTTACTGAAAGAATCTGATGTTGTTTCCATGCACTGCCCGCTCGTAATGAAGGCTGTACCGGGAAGACCTGCTACCTATCACCTGATGGGCGAAGAACAGTTCAAGATGATGAAAGATTCCGCTTACTTCATCAACACTTCCAGAGGCCAGACAGTAGACGAAGCTGCTCTCGTTAAGGCTCTGAAGGAAGGCTGGATCAGAGGCGCCGGTATCGACGTAATCGAAGACGAAGCAACAGAAAAATCCGAACTGTTCGGTATGGAAAATGCTGTTGTAACTCCGCATGCTGCGTTCGTATCCGTAGAAGCATTCGAAGATGCAAGAATCATCGCCCTCAGACAGTTAGTTGAACTGCTGCACGAAGGCAAAGTTCCGGAAAATCTGGTTAACAAAGCTGTAGCAGACAAACTGCTGTAAGAATCAACCCGATAGTTATTTCAATAACTATAAATTAAATTTTTTCAGAAAAGGAGAATTACAATGAAACAGACTGCTATTTTTAACGAAAAGACTTTAGGTCCTGTACATGGCCCATACGTTCAGGGAACAAAATATCGTGATTTATTCTTCACAACACAGATCGCTACATATCCTGAAGTAGATCCGGAAACCGGCAGCGACATGGCTCCGAATGATTACTATCTGCAGACAAAGAGATGTCTGGAAAACGCTGCTTTAGCTGCTGCTGAAGTTGGTGCTACATTAGCTGACTGCTTAACCTGCAGAATCTTCATCCTGGACTACAATATGTACAGCGAAGTAAACAGAGCTTACAAGGAATTAATGCCGGATAAGCCGTTCCCGACCAGAGCTTGCTTACAGATCTCCAGAATGCTGCCTGACGTACTCGTTGAAATGGAATTCATTTTCCGCTGCGACGAATAATCGGACTGACATTGTAGATTCAAACTGAAAAAACACGAGAGAGAGGGTCCTTCGGGGCCCTTTCTTTTTTAGGAAATCGGCTGTCTTGACGGGCCTGGATCTCCCATCTCCAATCTTCAATCTCCCATCTCCAAATTCTTATTGACACCCGCAAATTAATATGATAAGATAACAAAGCGACTTCAGATGGGATTTGAAGTCTTATTAGATTGCCTAAAAACAGATAACTTGGGAGGATATAAAAAATGCGTGTGAAAGTCATTCTTGCATGTACCGAATGCAAGCAGAGAAACTACAATACAATGAAGAACAAGAAGAACGATCCCGACCGGATCGAACTGCAGAAATACTGCAAATTCTGCAGAAAGCACACACTGCACAAAGAAACGAAATAAGGTGTAAGAATCATGGCAGCAAAAGAGAAAAAAGGCGGACTGAAGGAATACTTCAAAGGCGTCCGTACTGAAATGAAGAAGGTCGTATGGCCGACCAAGAAGGAACTGACTTCCTATGCGATCATGGTAATCTTTGCCTGCGCCGTTTTTGCGGCGGGCTTCTGGGTGCTGGATACCATTTTTGCCGCGGGACTGAATGCGCTGCTCAGCATCTAAACGATACCGTCAGCGGGAGGAATAGTCAATGAGTGAATTCGATGAAGTCCTGACTGAAGATGTGGCGGAGAAAACCGATCACCAGGCGCATTGGTATGTGGTTCATACCTATTCAGGGCACGAAAACAAGGTAAAGGCAAATATCGAAAAAATCGTCGAGAACCGGAATATGCAGGACCTGATCCTGAGCATCGAGGTGCCGACGGAAGAGACCGTGGAAGTCAAAAACGGTCAGCGTAAAATCAAAACACGTAAAATCTTTCCGGGTTACGTTATTGTCAAGATGATCATGACCAACGAGTCATGGTATCTGGTACGGAATACACAGGGTGTCACCGGCTTTGTGGGCCATGGCACCGATCCGATCCCCCTCACCGACGAGGAAGTCCGGAGAATGGGGATCGAAAGAATCGTTATCAAACTCGATGCGGAACCCGGGGATATGGTCCGGGTCATCAACGGTCCTTTTGAAAGCTTCATCGGCACGATCGAGGAGATCAACGATGAACGCCAGACCGTGAAGGCGAGGATCTCCATGTTCGGGCGGGAGACCCCGGTGGAACTGGAGTTCACCCAGATCGAGAAACTTACGTAAACAAGCGGCAGGGAACAGGCATCATTGTCAGGCATCTCCGGTCAGTTCCCGGCGCTATGTTATAAATGATTTCTGTGGGAAGGAGGAAACACTATGGCAAAAAAAGTAGATGGATACATCAAACTGCAGATACCGGCAGGCGGTGCGAATCCGGCTCCACCGGTAGGACCTGCTCTGGGCCAGAAAGGCGTCAACATCATGGACTTCTGTAAGCAGTTCAATGCGAAGACCCAGGACCAGCAGGGAATGATCATTCCTGTAGTAATCACCGTATATGCGGACAGATCATTTACATTTATCACGAAGACTCCGCCTGCACCTGTACTGTTAAAGAAAGCAGCAGGAATCCAGAAAGCGTCCGGCGAACCCAACAAGAACAAGGTCGCTACCGTTACGATGGATCAGGTAAGAGAAATCGCACAGACGAAGATGGCTGACCTTAACGCAGCAAACCTTGACTCCGCGGCTGAGATGATCAAAGGAACAGCAAGAAGCATGGGTATTGTAGTAGAAGGTGAGTAATCACGAAACGAGTGGGAGGGAAACCGCTAATACCACCAAGGAGGTAAAGAATGCCGAAAAGAGGAAAGACTTATAAAGAGTCTGCAAAACTGGTCGACAGAGCCACACTGTATGAAGTTCCGGAAGCATTTGACCTGGCACTCCAGACATCCAAGGCGAAGTTCGACGAAACAGTAGAAGTTCACATCAAACTGGGTGTAGACGGAAGACATGCTGACCAGCAGGTCAGAGGCGCGATCGTGCTGCCCCACGGAACAGGCAAGACCAAGAGAGTTCTGGTATTTGCAAAAGGCGAAAAGGAAAAAGAAGCCGAAGCAGCAGGTGCGGAATTCGTTGGCGGTCAGGAACTGGCTGACAAGATCAAGAATGAGAACTGGTTTGACTTTGACGTAGTCGTAGCTACCCCGGACATGATGGGCACCGTTGGTAAGCTCGGTAAGCTGTTAGGCCCGAAAGGCCTGATGCCGAACCCGAAATCCGGTACCGTTACGATGGATCTCGAAAGAGCGATCAAAGAGATCAAAGCCGGTAAAGTTGAGTACAGACTCGACAAGACCAACATCATTCACTGCCCGTTGGGTAAGGTATCCTTCGGGAAGGAAAAACTCATGGAAAACTTCACTGCTCTCATGGAAGCAATCGTCAAGGCAAGACCGGCGGCTGCGAAGGGACAGTATCTGAGAAGTGTGACCATCGCCACCACGATGGGCCCCGGCGTGAAGCTCAATCCGCTGAAGATCGGGAACTAGTGAGTGACCCAAAATTGAATAAAAACCGTAGACAGCAGGGACAGAATTGTTTAATAAACCTGCCGAGGTATTGATAAAATACGTATCAGCTTTGCCTTTTCCTGTCTGCGGTGGAAAAGGCAACTGTTGTTTTTGAACAACAACCGACATCAAAGACGGACACGATAACAGAATCTGAAAAGAAGGAGGTGTTTTGATGTCAGCTTTCATCCAGGAAAAAGAACTGGTTGTTAACGAGATCAAGGAAAAATTAGACAGAGCGTCTTCTGCAGTCGTTGTGGACTACAGAGGAATCACAGTAGCGGAAGCGGACCTTCTCCGGAGAAGAATGCGTGAAGCGAACGTGGAATATAAGATCTACAAGAACACGATGATGAGAAGAGCCGTGGAAGGCACGGAATTTGAAGCTCTGACTGAGGTCCTGAAAGGACCTTCCGGCATTGCATTCGGTTTTGAAGATGCGACTGCTCCGGCCAAGATCCTGGACAAGTTCGTCAAGGAGTTCAAGAAGATGGAACTGAAAGGCGGCGTGGTTGACGGCGCGTACTACGATGCGTCCGGCATCGGCCAGATTGCCCAGATTCCGTCCAAGGACGAACTGCTCTCCAAATTACTGGGAAGCTTCCAGTCCCCGATCGCCAGCTTTGCAAGAGTTATCCAGGCTATCGCGGACAATGGCGGCGGCGCTGCTGCTGCTGAAGCTGCGCCTGCAGCGGAAGAAGCTCCGGCTGAAGAAGCTGCACCGGCGGAAGCCCCGGCTGAAGAAGCTGCTCCGGCAGAAGAAGCCCCGGCTGAAGCTCCGGCTGAAGAAGCTGCACCGGCTGAAGAAGCCCCCGCAGCGGAATAAGGGAGTCGGTTACGGCCCCTCATCCGTCAGCTTACGCTGACACCTTCCCCCAAGGGGAAGGCGAATATGAAATATTATATGGAGGAAATAAAATGAATAAAGATCAGATCATCGAAGCGATCAAAAATATGACCGTTTTAGAATTAAACGAACTCGTAAAAGCTTGTGAAGAAGAATTTGGCGTATCCGCTGCTGCTGCTGTTGCAGTCGTTGGAGGCGGTGGCGAAGGCGCTGCTGCTGCTGAAGAAGAAAAGAGCGAATTCGACGTTATCCTGGCAGGTGCCGGCGAACAGAAGATCAAGGCGATCAAGGTCGTCAGAGAGATCACCGGTCTGGGCCTGAAGGAAGCGAAGGCTCTGGTAGACGAAGCTCCGAAGCCGGTCAAGGAAGGCGTTTCCAAGGAAGAAGCCGAAGAGATCAAGGCGAAACTGGAAGAAGTCGGCGCTGTCGTAGAAGTAAAATAATCACGAAGCACAGGGGAGACAGTCCTTCGGGACTGTCTCTTTTTTATTGACAAAATGGACGGGAAGGATTATACTCTATAGTTAGCAGTAACAAACTATAGATAGCAATAACAAACATATTGCGGGTCAGAAAGAGAGAAAAGCAATGGAGGGAAAGAAACGGATCCCCAAAAGTCGGGAAGCGCTGATAAAAAGAGTTTTAGGGAAGTCACCGGCAGTTCCGTTTATGCATACATCCGTTCCCGGCGGATGCAGGAGGCTGCGGTGCTCCTGAAGGAGACCGATCAAACCATTCTGGATATCGCAGGACAGTGCGGCTATGATAACGGAAGCAAGTTTGCAAAAGCTTTCCGGGACGTGACCGGTTACAGCCCGAGAGAATTCCGGAACCATGCAAACTGAGATGCGTCTGAATGGGGCGGAATATCCCGGTTCAGAATCTTATAATTAAAGGATGAAAGGAAGGCAGAAACAATGAAACAGCATCGGTTTTTTTCTTTGAAATTGTCCTGAAATCCGGAGAGGTTTTCCTTGACTGAGAGGTGGAAAAATGATATCATATTAAATTGCCACAGAATGTTCATGGGCCAAAAATGCATAAAAACGGGATATTATGTAAACCAAAATGAACCTCTGCGGAACGTTATTTCTATAGATGTTACTCACAGGTTTTGCTAAAAAGGAGTGAATAAAATGCCCCATCCAGTGAAAACGGGTAAAACGACCCGAATGAGTTTCTCGAAAATCAATGAGGTGGCTCCGATCCCCAGTCTGATACAGATCCAGACGGATTCCTACAAGTGGTTCATCGAGGAAGGTCTGAAAGAAGTTTTTGAAGACATTTCCCCGATCAAGGACTATGCCGGGAACCTGGTGCTGGAATTCATCAGCAACTCGATCAAGGATACACCGAAATATGATATCGAAGAATGCAAAGAAAGAGATGCCACCTATGCAGCCCCGCTGAAGGTGGGTGTCCGGCTGGTCAACAAGGAGACCGGCGAAGTCAAGGAGCAGGAGGTCTTTATGGGCGACTTCCCGCTGATGACGGACAACGGCACCTTCATCTACAACGGCGCGGAACGTGTCATCGTCACCCAGCTGGTCCGTTCACCGGGCGTGTACTATGCGGAAAACCTCGACAAGTCCGGCAAGATCCTCTATGCGACCCAGATCATCCCCAACCGGGGCGCCTGGCTCGAATATGAGACCGATCCCAACGGCGTTCTTTCCGTGCGCGTGGACCGGACCCGGAAAGTGCCGGCCACCGTGCTTTTGAGAGCCCTGGGCTACGGCACCGATGAAGAGATCATCGAACTGCTCGGCGACGACGACTGCCTGCAGAAGACCCTGGCAAAGGATACGGTCAATACAGTGGAAGACGGTCTGAAGGAGATCTACAAAAAGCTCCGTCCGGGCGAGCCGCCGACGGTGGACAGCGCCCAGTCCCTGATCTATTCCCTGTTCTTTGACGCGAAGCGCTATGACCTGGCAAAGGTCGGCCGCTATAAATACAATAAGAAGCTGGGCATTTCCGGCCGGATCGCCGGTCATATCGCAGCCCGCCGCATCACGGACGACGAAACAGGCGAAGTCCTGGCGGAAGAAGGGACCCGGATCTCCCGGGAGCTGGCCGTCGAGATCGAAGACGCCGGCATCAAGGAAGTCTGGCTCACGGACGAAGAAGGCAATGAACACAAGGTCATCGGCAACCACTTCGTCACTTTAGCAAAACATCTGGATTTTGATATTTCCGACATGAAGATCGCTCCCAAGGTCTATTATCCCGTGCTGAAGGAGATCTTGGAGAACTACGACACCGAAGAAGACATCCGGGAAGCGATCCTGTCCAATAAAAGCAGGCTGGTGCCCAAGCACATCCTGACCGACGACGTGGTGGCTTCCGTCAGCTACATCTTAGGTCTGCGCTACGGCATCGGCACCACCGACGACATCGACCACCTGGGCAACCGCCGGCTGCGTTCCGTGGGAGAACTCCTGCAGAACCAGTTCCGGATCGGCCTGGCCAGAATGGAGAGGGTCGTCCGGGAAAGAATGACCATCCAGGACATGGATGTCACCACTCCCCAGGCCCTGATCAACATCCGTCCGGTAACGGCGGCGATCAAGGAATTTTTCGGCAGCAGCCAGCTGTCCCAGTTCATGGACCAGACCAACCCTCTGGCGGAACTGACCCATAAGAGAAGACTCTCGGCGCTGGGGCCGGGCGGTCTTTCCAGAGAACGGGCCGGATTCGAAGTGCGGGACGTACACCACTCCCACTACGGCAGAATGTGCCCCATTGAGACTCCGGAAGGTCCGAACATCGGGCTGATCGGGTCCCTGACCACCTACGGGCGGATCAACGAGTACGGATTCATCGAGACGCCTTACCGGCTGATCGACAAGGAGACCGGACGGGTCACCACCACCATCCACTACCTGACGGCGGATGAGGAAGAACCCCTGGTGATTGCCCAGGCCAACGAACCCCTGGATTCGGAAGGCCACTTCATCAACGAAAGAGTCGCGGCCCGCGGTGTGGGCGGCGAAATCGAAATGGTCCGCAGGGAAGTGCCGGACTACATGGACGTTTCCCCGAAGCAGGTCGTGTCCGTGGCGACGGCCATGATCCCCTTCCTGGAAAACGACGACGCGAACCGGGCGCTGATGGGTTCAAACATGCAGCGTCAGGCAGTGCCGCTCCTGATGACGGATACGCCCATCGTCGGCACCGGGATGGAATACCTGGCGGCAAGAGACTCCGGCGTGGTCATCCTGGCGAAGAACGCCGGCACCGTTTCCTACGTGGATGCGGACCGGATCGTGATCCAGCGGGACGACGGGGAAGGCAAGGACACCTATAAGCTCCTGAAATTCAAGCGTTCCAACCAGGGTACCTGCATCAACCAGCGGCCCATCGTCAGCAAAGGCGAACACGTGGAGGAAAAAGAACCGATCGCGGACGGACCGTCCACGGATCAGGGCGAAGTCGCACTGGGCCGGAACCTGCTGGTAGGGTTCATGACCTGGGAAGGCTACAACTACGAAGACGCGATCCTCCTGAATGAACGGCTGGTCATGGAGGACATCCTGACCACCCTTCACATCGAAGAATACGAAGCGGAAGCCCGGGATACCAAACTGGGTTCCGAAGACATTACCAGGGACATCCCGAACGTGGGCGGAGACGCTCTGAAAGACCTGGATGAAGACGGCGTCATCCGGATCGGCGCGGAGGTTTCCTCCGGGGACATCCTGGTGGGCAAGGTCACCCCGAAAGGCGAGACCGAGCTGACGGCGGAAGAGCGGCTCCTGCGGGCCATCTTCGGCGAAAAAGCAAGAGAAGTCCGTGACACCTCCCTGAGAGTGCCCCACGGCGAGACCGGCATCGTGGTGGACGTGAAGCGTTTCTCCCGGGAGAACAACGACGAACTCCCGCCGGGCGTGAACCGCCTGGTACGGTGCTACATCGCCACCAAGAGAAAGATCAACGTGGGCGACAAGATGGCGGGACGTCACGGCAACAAAGGCGTTATCTCCCGGATCCTGCCGGAAGAAGACATGCCCTTCATGGAAGACGGCACACCGCTGCAGGTGGTGCTGAACCCCCTGGGCGTGCCCTCCCGTATGAACATCGGGCAGGTGCTGGAAGTCCATCTGGGCCTGGCGGCCAAGAAGAAGGGCTGGTACATTGCCACCCCGGTATTCGACGGCGCCCGGGAATCCGACATCATCGAACTGCTGAAGGAATGCGGTTATCCGGAGACCGGTAAGCTGGTGATGAGAGACGGACGGACCGGCGAACCCTTTGACCATCCGGTCACGGTGGGATACATGTATATGCTCAAGCTCCACCATCTGGTGGACGACAAGATCCACGCCCGGAGCACGGGCCCCTATTCCCTGGTCACCCAGCAGCCGCTGGGCGGCAAGGCCCAGTTCGGCGGACAGCGGTTCGGCGAAATGGAAGTATGGGCCCTGGAAGCCTACGGCGCAGCCTACACCCTGCAGGAGATCCTGACGGTGAAGTCCGACGATATCGTGGGCCGTGTCAAGACCTACGAAGCCATCGTCAAGGGCGAAAACATCCCGGAACCGGGCATTCCGGAATCCTTCAAGGTTCTTATCAAGGAAATGCAGAGTCTTGCATTGGACATCCGGGTGCTCTCCGATAAGAACGAAGAAATCGAAATCAGGGAATCCATCGACGATGAACTGGATTCCGTAAGAACCTCGGACATCAACGATCTGGCGGATGCGGACATGATCTACAACGAAGCCGAAGGCGGTTATCACGAAACCGACGAGATCGCGGAAGAAGAAGCCCTGGAAGACGAAGAGCGGGAGCCCAGCGAAGAAGACCTGAGCAACGCGGAATTCGATTCCGACGAGGGCTCCGAGAACATCGATGAACTGTACATCGATGGCGAAGACGAGATGGATTTTGAATAAAGGGAACATAAAGAAGGGAGAGTGACCCCTTTGCAGGAACTGAATAATTTTGAATCGATACAAATCAGCTTAGCCTCCAGCGAAAAGATTCTGAGCTGGTCCAGAGGCGAAGTGAAAAAACCGGAAACCATCAACTACAGGACCCTGAAGCCGGAAAAGGACGGGTTGTTCTGTGAACGGATCTTCGGACCCATGAAGGACTGGGAATGCCACTGCGGAAAATACAAGCGGATCCGCTTCAAGGGGATCGTCTGCGACCGCTGCGGCGTGGAAGTCACCAAGTCCAAGGTCCGGAGAGAACGGATGGGCCACATTGAACTGGCGGCTCCGGTATCTCATATCTGGTACTTCAAGGGCATCCCCAGCCGGATGGGCCTGGTGCTGGACATGACCGCCAGAAACCTGGAAAAAGTACTGTACTTTGCTTCCTATATCGTAACGGACCCGGGCGATGCGCCGCTGGTCCGGAAGCAGCTTCTGTCGGAAGACGAATACCAGGAAGCCAGAAAAGCCTACGGCAGCAGCTTCAAGGCCGCCATGGGCGCGGAGGCCATCAAGGACCTCCTGTCCCAGATTGACCTGGATGAGCTGGCATCGGACCTGAGAACCAAATTAAAGGAAAGCTCCGGCCAGAAAAAGGTGCGGATCGTCCGCCGGCTGGAAGTGATCGAAGCCCTGCGGCAGTCCAACAATAAAGCCGAGTGGATGATCCTGGACGTGATCCCCGTGATCCCGCCGGATCTGAGACCCATGGTGCAGCTGGACGGCGGCCGTTTCGCCACCTCCGACCTGAACGACCTCTACCGCAGGGTCATCAACCGGAACAACCGGCTGAAGAGACTGCTGGACCTGAGCGCGCCGGACATCATCGTCCGCAATGAGAAGAGAATGCTGCAGGAAGCCGTGGACGCCCTGATCGACAACGGCCGCCGGGGAAGACCGGTCACCGGGCCGGGCAGCCGTCCGCTGAAATCCCTGTCGGACATGCTGAAGGGCAAACAGGGGCGTTTCCGGCAGAACCTGCTGGGCAAGCGGGTCGACTATTCGGGACGTTCCGTAATCGTGGTGGGTCCGGAACTGAAGTTCTATCAGTGCGGACTGCCGAAGAAAATGGCCCTGGAGCTCTTCAAACCTTTCATCATGAAGAAACTGGTGAAGGACAAGAAGGCCCACAATATCAAAAATGCCAAGAGAATGGTGGAACGGGTGAAACCGGAAGTCTGGGACGTGCTGGATGAAGTCATCAAGGAACATCCGGTGCTCCTGAACCGTGCCCCGACGCTCCACCGGCTGGGCATCCAGGCCTTTGAGCCGGTGCTGGTGGAAGGCAAGGCCATCAAGCTCCACCCGCTGGTATGTACGGCCTACAACGCGGACTTCGACGGAGACCAGATGGCGGTGCATCTGCCGCTGTCGGTGGAAGCCCAGGCGGAAGCCCGCTTCCTGATGCTTTCCGTCAACAACATCCTGGCGCCGAAGGACGGGACACCGATCACCACGCCGACCCAGGACATGATCTTAGGCAGTTACTACCTGACCTACGATCCCACGGAAGACAAGACTGCCAAGCAGTATTACATTACCCGCGAAGGGGAAGAACGGATGTATCCCCGGGAAAGAAAGGACATGCGGCGGTTTGCGGACTACGACGAACTGCTGATGGCCTATGCGGACAAGATGGTGGACCTTCACGAAAAGGTCATCGTCAAGCGCTGCCTGGATGAAAACGACAAGGAAGGCCGGCTGGTCTGCTCCACGGTGGGCCGGTTCATCTTCAACGAAAACATGCCCCAGGACCTGGGATATGTGGACCGGGAAAAGGACAAGTATTCCCTGGAGATCGACTTCCTCTGCGACAAGAAAAAGCTGGGCGATATCATCGGCAGATGTTATTCCGTCCACGGCAATACCCAGACCGCCATCATGCTGGACACCATCAAGAGCATGGGCTACCATTACTCCACCATCGGCGCCATCACCATCTCCGTCTCCGATATGGAGATCCCGGAGGCCAAGAAGGACATCGTCGCCAATGCGGACAAGCGGGTAGAGACCTTCGAAAAGGCGTACCGGCGGGGTCTGGTGTCCGAGAACGAGCGGTATGAAAACGTCATCAAGCTCTGGGAAGACACCACCGAGACCGTTGCCGACGCGCTGATGGACAGCCTGGGCGGGGAGAACAACCTCTACATCATGGCTCACTCCGGCGCCCGGGGCAGCAAGAAGCAGATCTCCCAGATCGGCGGCATGCGAGGACTGATGTCCAACGCATCCGGCAAAACCATCGAGATCCCGATCAAATCCAATTTCCGGGAAGGTCTGTCGGTACTGGAATACTTCGTATCCACCAACGGCGCCCGGAAGGGTCTGGCGGATACCGCGCTGCGTACGGCGGACTCCGGGTACCTGACCCGGCGTCTGGTGGACGTCAGCCATAACGTCATCGTCCGGGAAGAAGACTGCGGTACCACGGAAGGTATCGATGCCAGCGCCTTTGTCGACGGTGCGGAAATCATTGAAAAACTGAAAGACCGTATCACGGGCAGAACTGCCTGCGAAAACGTTTATCACCCGGTGACCGGCGCCCTTCTGATCGAAGAAGGGGAGCAGATCCGGGAGGATGCTGCGGGGATCATCGAGTCCCTCAATGAAACGGCCAACCGGAAGATCGCGGAAGTGAAGGACACGGCTGCGAAGAAACTCCGGGAGCTGAAGGATGCGGCGGCGGAACAGGGCACCGATATGGATGAAGAGGCGGCCCGGGCAGTGGAAGAGGAACAGAACGAAGAGATCCGCAAGCTGGAAGAGCAGAAGATCGACGTGGTGAAGATCCGCTCCCCGCTGACCTGTCAGTGCCGGAACGGCATCTGCGCCAAGTGCTATGGCCGGAACCTGGCCACCGGCGGCAAGGTCAACATCGGCGAAGCGGTCGGGATCATCGCGGCTCAGTCCATCGGTGAACCGGGCACGCAGCTGACGATGCGTACCTTCCACACCGGCGGCGTAGCCGGCTCCGACATCACCCACGGTCTGCCGAGAGTCGAGGAACTTTTCGAAGCCAGAAAGCCCAAGGGCCTGGCGGTGATCTCCGAGATCTCCGGCACCGTGCATCTGCACAGCACCAAGAACAACAACGAAGTGATCGTCCGGGACGAGGAGGGGAACGAGTACAAGCACGTGATCCCCTACACGGCCCGTATCAAGCAGGCCATCAAGGAAGGGGCCCATATCGAAGCCGGTGACGAGATCACCCAGGGTTCGGCAAACCCCCACGATGTGCTGCGGATCAAGGGCATCGAAGGCGTATTCCAGTACCTGGTCAAGGAAGTACAGCGGGTATACAAACAGCAGGGTGTAGACATCAATGACAAGCACATTGAAGTCATCGCCTCCCAGATGCTGTCCAAGTACCAGGTCGAAGACGCCGGCGATACCACATTGCTGCCGGGCGGACGGTATGACCGCTTTGAATTCGAAGAAGCCAACGAAGCCGTTCTGGCGGAGGGCGGGGAACCGGCCAAGGCGAAGAGAGCGCTGCTGGGGATCACCAAAGCGTCCCTGGCCACCAACTCCTTCCTGTCGGCGGCCTCCTTCCAGGAGACTACCCGTGTCCTGACGGAAGCGGCCATCAAGGGCAAGACCGACCACCTGCAGGGCCTGAAAGAGAATGTCATCATCGGCAAGCTCATTCCGGCCGGCACCGGCATGAAGAAATACAAGAACCTGGCGTTGGATTACGGCGACCGGGAGGATGAGATCCTGGGATACGGTTCCGAAAGCGAAGAGTGGAACCTGGACATGGAAAGCATTCGCAAAAGCCTGTCCGATTACCCGGAAGGATCCGGGACGATCTGTACGAAGGGGATTCCTTCGATGATTTCGGACTGGATCTGGATCTGAGTGATGAAGACTTCGATGAAGAGTTCGACGACGAAGAATTCGACGATGAGGAATTCGACGACGAAGAGTTTGAAGACGAGGAATTCACCGAAGAGGAATAACGGTCACGGCGGGGGCCTCCCGGAAAAGCGGGGCCCCTGCATTTAATGGAGGATTACAGCAGTGAAAATCGAAAAGAAAGCAGAAGGAAGCAAACTGACGGTAGCGCTGGAAGGCAGACTGGATACCACCACCGCGCCGGAACTGGAAGAAGCGCTGAAAGGATCTCTGGACGGCGTCGATGACTTGACCATGGATTTCGGCGGGCTGGAGTATATCTCCTCGGCCGGACTGAGAATCCTGCTGGCGACCCAGAAAATCATGAACAAGCAGGGTAAGATGCGGGTCACCAACGTCAACGAAGTCGTTATGGACGTTTTTGACGTGACCGGATTCGCGGATATCCTGACGATCGAATAACGGGGGAAACTATGCCAACGAAAACGATGGAAACAGAAGCGGTGAAGGCGCATCTGCCCCAGGTGCTGGACTTCCTGGAAGGCTCCCTGGAAGAGGCGGGCTGTCCAATGAAGACCCTGATGCAGATCTGCATCGCCGTGGAGGAGATCTTTGTGAACATCGCCAGCTATGCCTACGCGCCGGAAACCGGCAGCGTCCGGATCCGGCTGGATATGCCCGGGGAACCGTCCAAGGCAGTGATCACCTTTGAGGACAGCGGCATCCCGTACGATCCCCTGAAAAAAGAAGATCCGGACGTGACCCTGTCGGCGGAAGAACGGCAGATCGGCGGGCTGGGGATCTACATGGTCAAGCAGTCCATGGATGACGTGCGGTACCAATACAAAGACGGAAAGAACGTATTGACACTGGAAAAGAATTTCTGATCAAAAATGAGAATCAGCAATTATAACGAAACATTCGCACTGGAGGGCGCCGCCATCGACCGGTTCTCGGAACAGGTGGAGGAGTCCCTCTGTCAAATTGAAATGGAACGCCAGAACCGGCTGAGGATCCGCCTGTCCCTGGAGGAGGCCCTCCTTCGGATGCGGGACCGGTTCGGGGAAGAACAGATGATCACAGCGATTATCCGCCGGCGGTTCGGCCGGCTGGTGATACGGCTGGAACTGGAAGGGGATGCTTTCAATCCCCTGAGCGCCGAGGAAACCGAACTGGAGAATCTCTGCAGTTCCCTTCTGACGGCGGTGGGGCTGAGCCCCCAGTACACCTATTCCGGCCATGGGAATCTGCTGCGGCTTTCCCTGCCCATTCCCGGCTTCAGCCCGGCCATGAAGATCCTGATCGGGGTCCTGGGCGGCGTGCTGATCGGCGTTTTGGGGGAGGTGCTTCTGTCGGAAGCCATCCAGAACGCTTTCATCACGAATGCCATGACGTCGATCTATGAGGCATGGCTGAGGATCCTGAATGTGCTGTCCGGCCCGGTGATCTTCTTCATGACCATTACCACCGTCATCAACTCCGGGGAGATCTCGGAGCGGGGCGGGGACAACCACCGGATCGTGGCCCGGTACTTTTTGCTGAGCTTTGCCATGACCGCCCTGGCCATGATAGCGGCTACGACGGTCTACGGGATCGCCCATTCCGGAATCATCCCGAACACGGGAGAGACCGTGGGGCTTCTGCAGAACCTGCTGAACATCATCCCGGATGATTTTGTCACGCCTTTCGCCGAATCCAATACGCCTCAGTTGCTGCTGATGGCGCTGGTGCTGGGGGAAGCGCTGAACATCCTGGGGTCCCAGGGAAAGAATCTGAGCCGTATTATACGCCAGATGAATATGGTGGGACTGCAGCTCTGCGACTGGATCAGCAAGCTGGTGCCCTGGTTTGCCTGCGTGCTGGTGGGATTTGAAATCTGGCAGGGACGGACGGCGATTCTGAAAGGTATGTGGCTGACGCTCCTGATCTCGCTGGTGGTTTCACTGGTATGCATCGGCCTGGTGCTGTGCTACGTGGCCCGCAGGGAAGGGATCAGCGTACAGCTGCTGGCCCGGAAACTGATGCCGCCCTTCATCACCACCCTGAAAACGGGATCGCTGGATGCGGCTTACGGCCTGACCGAGCGCTGCTGCGCCGCCGACCTGGGGATCCAGAGAAGTTTTACCTCCGTGGGTCTTCCCAACGGGCTGGTTCTGTACATGCCCATCAGCGCCGTGGGAACGCTGGTGTTCATCGCCTTTGCCGGCATGAAATACGGGATCATCGCGACGCCCCTGTGGTTCGTGATGGCCGTGGTGCTGTCCGTCGTGGTCTTCGTGGCGACGCCGCCGGTGCCGGGCGCGAACCTGCTGGCTTACGTGGTGACGCTGTCCGTGCTGGGGATCCCCGGCGAAGCCCTGATCGACGCCATGGTCTTCGACCTGGTCTTCGGGATCTTTGCCTCGGCGGGCAATCAGGCGCTGCTGCAGATGGAACTGATCCTGCAGTCGGACAAGATCGGAATGCTGAACAAAATAATACTCCAAAAGGAATAAAGTTATGGAATAAACAAGACCGGCGGGCTGTCCCGCCGGTCTTTTCTGTTTGATACCGGATCGTTTATTCTCCCCTTCGCAGGGGTTGGTAGTGCAGTTCTTCCTGAAGAAGGATCATGAGGGGAATGCCAAAAACGATGGGAAAAGCAGTGTCGTTCAGCATTACCGTCAGGGCGAAGAGGCCGGCGTCCACTTCCGGGTAGAGCAGGGCCACCGCCGGGGTGATCAGCACCGTCTGCAGCGCCGCCGAAAGGATGAGGATCCAGCAGTGTTTCAGCAGGTCCCGCCCTGTCCGCAGGGAAAACGGTTTTTTTGCCCGCCGGACACAGAGCAGGTAGATCAGCCAGGGGCCCAGGAAGTTGGCGGCAAATCCCGGAATGGAGGACCAGCGGAGGCTGCCGCTGACGGCATCCATCACCAGGTTTCCCAGCGCCATGACCCAACAGCCGGGCAGACCGAAGAAAACGGCGTAGATGGGCCCCAGCAGGACCACCGGCCGAATGTCGGTAAACCCGGGGATCACGCCCATGACCTTGAAGGGAAACGCCACGATGAAATAGGCCAGGAAGAGGGCCAGGAGGGTTTTCCACTGTTTCATGTGACCGCCTCCTTCCCCTTGTTCCGGATCTTCTCAGGATCCAGGATCTCGATCAGGTTGCCGGCCACTACGCAGGCTACTCCCGCTGCCATCCAGGGGGTCAGATGGACCGGATCAATCAGGCTGGCCGGCAGCACCGCTCCCAGGAAAACGGAGAAAACGATTTCCAGGGAATAGATGATGGTGGCGTTGGCCGGTGTCGCCCGCCGCTGGGCAAAGGTGTTCAGCGTAATGGCCAGGGCGACGATGAAGAAGGAATAGATCGACAGGGTGGCGATGACCACCGGCGACCAGGGGATCCCCAGGAAGGTATTCGGCTGGACGGCCATCCAGAAAAGATAACTGACCATGCCGCCGGAGACGCAGATCAGCGCGGAAAGCACCACGGGGTCGTGCTCCCGGGCGTATTGGTTGAGTTTGATGATGTAGAAAGCCCTGATGACGCAGCCTGCGGCGATGAGAGACAGCCCCGGCAGCTGGGAACGGGTCATCACCCCCGCCATGGCGCAGAGGATCCCGATCAGCACGATGCCGGAGGAAAGCCAGGTCCGCCGCTCCACCCGGGACCGCTGGAGGATCAGGATGATGGGCAGGGCTACGACAGTGAGGGACAGGGTAAAGGCGCCGGTGGATACATCAAAGTCCTCCAGTCCGAACTGGTACATGGTATTGTAGGCTGCGTTGATGGCGCTGAGCCACAGGCACCGGAGCAGTTGTTTCTTCCGGTCGGTCTTCAGCCCTGCGGCAATCCGCCGTCCGAATGCCAGGAACAGCAGCGCGCCGCCTGCCAGGCAGGTGATGGAGGTGACGGCAAAGGGGGATACGGCGTCCGGGATGCAGGAAAAGATGATCACTTCCGTGGACCAGCAGAATGTTACGCATAAAAGGCAGAGATTTGCCTGCAAATAATTCATAAAAACTCCTGAGTTTGTTGTTTTTTACAATTATACCATACGCCCGCCGTCATGAAAGAGCAAATCGGGACCGGCCGTGAAAAATAATTGGGATTCCGGCGGGTTCTTTGATATAATGATAGCGTTGAGCAATGAACGAATAGAAAGGGAGGAAATCACATTGAAAAAAAGAGGAAGAAAATGGACGGCGGTCCTGCTGGCGCTGATACTGGCGGCGGGGACGCTGCCGGCCGTGACATTTACGTCGCTGGCGGAGGATGCGGCAGCCCTGACGGGCAGCGGCACCGGCGCGGAGCCCTATCTGGTCAGCACCGGGGTCCAGCTCCGGGCGGCGATAGAGAAAGGAACGCTAGAAAACCCGGTCCATATCCGGATCGACGCGGAAGAGGTGACGCTGGACCCCGTCGGCAGTGAGGCGGACTACACCTTCCCGCCCACCCTGGAGATCGCCGGGAAGGCCGTGGACCTGGACCTGAACGGCAACCGGCTCCGGATTGAGCCGGCCGTGACGGGCAGCGCGGCCATCAGCCTGAACAACGGACAGCTGACCATCCGGGACAGCAGCGGCGGGCAGGGAGAACTGGTCACCGCCTGCAGCCGGATCGTGGATTTTGATTTCCAGAAGACGGACCAGAGCATCCGGAAGAACGTCTTTATACTGGAGAGCGGGACGCTGGAAAACGAACTGAGAAACGGCGGCGGGATCTCTTCCTATGATAATACGGGGATCATCGAGATCAAAGGCGGCACCATCCGCACCGTGGGTTCCTGGGGAACGCTGCTGACCTCCCAGAGCGAGACCACTCTTTCCGGCGGGACCTTCATCGGGGAAGGTTCCAGTGAGCAGTCCGGTCCCGGCGGGATCCTGTTGAATACGGACAACTGCCGGATCACCGGCGGGTATTACGACTGCGCGGTGAAGATGGAATACCCAAACGGCCACATCACCGGCGGATACTTTTCCGAAGAAGCGCTTTCCGACGGCATGAAGCGGAGCGCCTTCAACAATACGAAGTACGGCCTGGTAGCCAATGAAGACGAAGTCTACGTCTGGAAGGTGGACGAGGTCCAGAAGGAGACCGTGACCAATGCGCCGGAACCGGGGGATCTTTATGTAGGCGGCGTGAAGGTAACGGATGCCAACGCGGCGGACATTCTGGAGGACGGCACCGCGTCCTATGACAAGGCTGCCAATACCCTGACCCTGAAGGATTTCAGTTACAGCGGCCCGGGAGTGGTGTTTTTCGGAGCCAGCAGGCACGACGGCACGCTCTATTCCGTCAGTGCCGGGATCTATTACCAGGGCCATATGGAAGATGTGACCAAGACGGACCTCCTGACCATCCGGCTGGAGGGAAATGAGAATCAGATCGACATGACCATGCCTCAAGCGGAGGATTATCCGGAAGAAGCACCTTCCTATCTGGATACCAGCGCTGCCATCGGCGTGTCCGGAGCGGACCTGAAGATCGAAGGCGGCAAACTGACGGTTTCGGGAGCAGACGAGGGCACCGGGAACCTGGTTGAAAGCTGCGGGGTCTATGTGGAGAAATTTTACGCTATGGCAGATCAGTTCGGCGGGAAGCTGACCCTGGAAGGGTGTACTCTGGAAACCCAGGGCCGGACGGCTCTGCAGGAAAAAGGGCTCTATGCCATCGGTTCCAGCAAGGGGATCTATGCGGAGGACGTCCTGCGGATCGCTGATGCAGACGTGAAGGCTTCCGGCGGCACCACTTCCAATAACTCCTGCGGGATCTATGGAGCCGGGGACCTCGAGATCGACGGTAGCACCGTCTTTGCGGACGGCGGCGTGGGCGACAGCGTTTCCGTGGGGATCTTCTCGGCCTTTGACGCGAATATCAAAAACAGTGAAATCGTCGCCGACGGCAGCGTGGCCGGCGGGGAAAGCTACGGGCTGTGCGTAGCGGCCCTGACCATCGACGGCAGCACCGTGGACGGTTCGGCGGACAAGGCGGACAGTTATTCCGACGGGATCTTCGCGTCCCACCTGACCCGCATCCTGAACGGCAGCCGGGTCAGCGGCACCTCCGGGCAGGCCGGAAAATCGGCCGCCGGCATCTATATCGACAGTTATCTGGGCGTTTCCGGCAGTACCGTGACCGGCACCAGCTTGGATTCGGCGGAAAGCAAAAACCACGGCATCCACGCCGACTACTGCTTTGAGATCAACAAAGGCAGCACGGTGACCGGGATCGCCGGCGCTTCCGCGAAGAGCAAGAGCATCGGCATCAACGTGGACGGTGATTTCATCATCGCGGACCGGAGCACGGCGAAAGCGGTCGGCGCGGATGCGGATGCCGCCAGCCGCGGCGCGGACGTGGAGGGCGTTCTTTCCGTGCAGAAGGGCAGCATCCTGGATGCGGAAGCCGGGAAGGCGAAGGAAAGCGCTGGGGTCCGCTGCGGGCGGATCATCGACGGCTACATCCCGGTCAATTACTGGGACAGCTCGGACGCCTATATGGAAAGCATCAAAGCCAATGAAAAGAATACAAAGAAGGATACCCTGGCGGGTACGGTCCGGGCAAAAGGCAGCGAAAAAGGCAGCAGCTCCGGGTTGGTGCTGATGCCCTACGAAGACGATGTCCGGATCGCGATCCCGGCAGAGGAACTGCAGAGCCTGCAGGAGGAATACGATTGGGTGCTGAGCTACACCGGCGCGGATCAGAGTCAGCTCAGCTTTGAGCAGTTCCTGAACCAGTACTACAAAGACCCGCAGAAGGACGGAGACGGATATACCTATCTCAGTCCGCAGAATAAGGACAACGATGCACTCACCGTTACCGGCGTCCTGCTGGCCCGGGGAACGGCCGGCGGCGTTCAGTGTGAACCGGTGGAAGGGGAACCGAAAGCGGTGAGCCTGACGGCCTCCGTCATCCGGGCGGGAGAAGCCTATGACGGTACCGGCAAACAGGAACAGAATTCCCCCTTCCGGACGGAAGCCTCCTTCCGCTATGTGGAAACCGAGGCAGGTGCGGTCAGCGACTGTCCGGGGGACGGGACCTGTCCGGTCAGCCGGTTCAGCGACTGCGACCCGAAGGCCTGGTACCATGACGGCGTCCACTACGTGCTGGACGAGGGCATCATGAACGGCACCGGCGATTCTGCCTTTGAGCCGAACGAGGCCACCACCCGGGCCATGATCGTCACGATGCTCTGGCGGATGGAGAACGAGCCGGCGGCGGAAGCTTCGGGCTTCACCGACCTGGAGAAGGGTTCCTGGTACGAGGCGGCGGTGAACTGGGCGGCAGCCAGTCAGATCGTCACCGGATACGATGAAAAGACCTTCGGCCCGAACGACAAGATCACCCGGGAGCAGCTGGCGGCGATCCTGTTCCGGTACAGCAAGGCCGAAGCCGGCGGCGGCGCCATGGGCCTGGCCGGATTTGACGATGAGGACCAGATCAGCGACTGGGCGCGGGAGCCCCTGCTGTGGGCCGTTACAGACGGGATCATCAACGGCATGACAGAGACCACCCTGGAACCGCAGGGAAGCGCCACGAGGGCCCAGGTGGCAACGATGATCATGCGGCTGAAGACCGGAAACTGAAAAACGAAGACAGTAAAAAAACCGGAAGCGAGGCAATCGCTTCCGGTTTTCTGTTTCAGAGAATAAGCTGTTTGGCTATTTCGAGCGGTAGAGGATGGTGACGATCTGCCCTCTGGTGCAGTTGTCTTCCGGCGCGAAGTGGGTCTCATCGATGCCGTTGACGATCTTGTTGGAGGCCGCCCAAAGCACTGCTTCATAGTACCACTCACCCGAAGGAACATCCACGAAGGGGTTCGCCGTTTCCACCTTCTTGCCCTTGTAGCGGTACAGGAAGGTCACCACCTGGGCCCGGGTCACGTTGGCATCCGGCGCGAAGTGGGTCTCGTCCATGCCGGTGGTAATGCCGTTTTCCACGGCCCAGAGCACCGGTTCATAGCAGTACATGTCCTTGGTGACGTCCGCAAAGGGGTTCGTGCTCTTTGTGGGAGCCGGCTTGCCGGCCACCCGCCACAGGAAGGTCACGACCTGTCCCCGGGTCACGTTGAGTGCCGGCATGAATTCGGTGTCGGACATGCCCTGGGTGATGCCGTTTTTGTAGGCCCACAGCACGGCGTCATAGAAGTAATCTTCTTTCTTCACATCCTCGAAAGGATTGAATTCCTCGGAGGAACGCTCAAAGATCAGATCCTGATCCGGAGCGGAATCCCGGTGCCAGTAGATCTTGCCGTCGGACTTCAGGGTCAGGGTGCCGGTGCCCTTGGTGGTGAACACCGTATCCTGATAGGTGCCGTCCGATTTATAGTTCCGTTCGAATTCGGTGCAGTTGTCGTAAACCAGGGCGTCTTTAGTCTGGTTGTAGACCACCATGGGGATGTCCCACATCGCCCGGGTGGAAACGCCGCCGCCCCATTCGATGCGGACGGTGTAGCCGTCCCCGGATTTCTTGATCTTCATCTGGGCCCGCTTGGAAACGGTATCGATCCAGTTGCCTTCGTAATCCGGTTCGGTGTATTCATACTTCTCGAAGGCGGTGGGGAACTGGTCGGCGCCGTCCCGTGTCCAGTAGATCTTCCCGTCGTCCTTCATGACCAGGGTGCCGCTGGCTTCGTTGGAGAGGACTTTTTCTTCATAGGTGCCGTCCTGCTTGTAGGTCCGTTCGCTCTCCTTGCCGTTGGTGTAGACCAGGGCTTTCTTGTCTTTGTCATAGGCCGCAGTGATGTCCCAGACGGCCATAGAGGAAACGCTGCCCGACCATTCCACATGGATCGTGTAGTTTTCCCCGCTCTTCTTGATGTTCATTTTAGCGCGATTGGAGGCGGAATCCACCCAGTCGCCGGTGAAATCCGGCGTGACGATTTCCGCCTTTTCAAAGACGGTATCGTCCTGATCCGCGCCGTCCCGGTGCCAGTAAAGCTTCCCGTCGTCCTTGAGGGTCAGGGTGCCGGTGGCGGTGGCGGAAACGACTTTATCCTCGTAGGTGCCGTCTTCCTTGAAAGTGCGTTCGGTTTCCTTGCCGTTTGCATAGACCAGGGCGTCCTTGTCCTTGTCGTAGACTGCATTCGTGATCTCCCAGATCTCCCTGGTGGAAGCGCTGCCCGGCCATTCGACGTGGATGTTGTAGTTGTCCCCCGATGCCGTGATCTCTACCGTGGCCCGGTGAGCGATGGTCTCCACCCATTCGCCCGAATAATCCGGTACGGTTTCTTTAGCTTTATTAAAGGTTACTTCCCCCACCGTCGGATCGTCGGAATCCCGGTGCCAGGTCAGGTTGCCGTCCTTGACGGAGATGGTGCCGCTTTCTTCGATAAAAATGGTCGCATCTTCATAAGTGCCGTCTTCCTTGTAGGTTCGCTTCAGCATTTGACCGTCCTTGTAGACCAGGGCGTCCTTTCCGCTGTCGTAAACAGCGTCCGGGATCTCCCAGACCGTCCGTTCCGAAGCGCTGCCCGGCCATTCCACGATGACCGTGAAGCCTTTTTCCGACGGGGTGATCTCCATGGTCGCCCGCTGTGCGGTGGATTCCACCCAGGTGCCGGAGTAAACATCCGTGCTTCCTCCCGACGGATCCGCTGATGCGGGTTCTTCTGCGAAGACCACGGTTGTCAGGCACAGGCATAAAACCATGGCGATCGCCAGTAATCGTTTCAGTTTCATTCTCTTTCATCCTCCTTTTGATCATTCCCGGGCATCTCCCGGAAAACGGGAGATACCGTATGCTATTATCATAAACCTTTCTTTCAAAATATGCAAGTTATGCCTAAAAGGCCGGAAAACGGCAGTTTTCAAGGCTTTCCGACCAACTTTTTGTTGACATCAGGGCTTCAAAATGATATATTTAACAATGTGTTCTCACGGGACACATTGTTTTTCTATGCTTAAAACATCCATATGTTTTAATATAATCAACTACTTAATGATCGAGGAGGTGAAACCAAAGAATGCCTACAATCAACCAGTTAGTTAGAAACGGCAGAGAAAGAACAGTAGCCAAATCCACGGCTCCTGCGCTGCTCAAAGGGTACAACAGCTTACGCAAAAAGCCCACAGACCAGAACTCTCCGCAGAAGAGAGGTGTCTGCACGGCGGTAAAGACTGTAACTCCGAAGAAGCCGAACTCCGCGCTGAGAAAGGTTGCCAGAGTCCGTCTGACCAACGGGATCGAAGTCACGGCTTATATCCCCGGCGTCGGCCACAACCTGCAGGAACACAGTGTTGTTCTGATCAGAGGCGGCAGAGTAAAGGACTTACCGGGTGTCCGTTACCATATCGTACGTGGTACACTGGATACGGCGGGTGTGTCCGGCAGAGGTCAGGCTCGTTCCAAGTATGGCGCGAAGCGGCCTAAGAAATAATTGTTGAAACGGTGTAAAAGCGCAGCCCGCTCGATTTATTGAGTAGAGGATTGATATATAAAACAATGGTATATCAGCGCGCGCGGCGACCGGAAGGCGCCGAGTACCGAAGGCAAGACTGCAAGGCTGATTTGAATTGGCGGCCCTGCAGAGTAATCCTCCCCCGGGAGGGTGAAGGAAAAGTGCAATTCAGAAAATAAGAATTTGCGCGGGCGGCAAAAGCCGCTTAGCAAGGAGGGAAGAGACGTGCCAAGAAAAGGAAGAGTTCCAAAGAGAGAAGTTCTGCCCGATCCTGTCTATGGCAATGTTGTTGTAGCGAAGCTGATCAACAACATTATGCTGGACGGCAAAAAAGGCGTGGCACAGCGGATCGTTTACGATGCCTTCAAGATGATTGAAGAGCAGACCGGCAACGACCCTGTCGAAGTGTTCGAAAAAGCAATGAACAACATCATGCCTGTACTGGAAGTCAAAGCCAGACGTGTCGGTGGTGCAAACTACCAGGTTCCGGTGGAAGTCAGAGCTGACAGACGTCAGACGTTAGGCCTGAGATGGCTGACCAAGTACACAAGAGACAGAAGCGAAAAGTACATGTATGAGAGACTGGCCAAGGAAATCATGGACGCCGCCAACGAAACCGGCGCTTCCGTGAAGAAAAAGGAAGACACTCATAAGATGGCTGAAGCCAACAAGGCGTTCGCTCACTTCAGATGGTAATCCACTGAACAGAATTCTGCAGAAAGGAGGAGAATTATGACTCGCAAGTTTCCATTAGAGAAAACCAGAAACATCGGGATCATGGCTCATATCGATGCCGGAAAGACCACGACAACGGAGCGTATCCTGTTTTATACCGGACGGACCCACAAGATCGGCGAAGTGCATGAAGGCGCCGCCACGATGGACTGGATGGAGCAGGAACAGGAAAGAGGCATAACCATCACCTCCGCTGCGACAACAGCTCAGTGGAGGGATACCCGAATCAATATTATCGACACTCCGGGCCACGTGGACTTCACCGTTGAAGTCGAACGGTCCCTGAGAGTGCTGGACGGCGCCGTGGCCGTGTTCTGCGCCAAGGGCGGGGTGGAGCCCCAGTCCGAAACGGTGTGGAGACAGGCGGAAAAATACGGGGTGCCGAGAATGGCCTTCGTCAACAAGATGGACATCATGGGGGCTGACTTCATGCATGTCGTCGGGATGATGAAAGACCGGCTCAAGGCCAATGCCGTTCCCATCCAGCTCCCCATCGGAGCGGAGAACGACTTCATCGGGATCATCGACCTGATCAAGATGAAGGCGGACATTTACAAGGATGACCTGGGAAAAGAAATCGAAGTCACGGACATTCCGGAAGATATGAAGGAGATGGCGGACCAGTTCCGGTTCGAGCTGATCGAAGCGGTGGCGGAAACCGACGAAGAACTCCTGATGAAGTATCTGGACGGAGAGGAACTGACGGAACAGGAAATCAAGACCGCCATCCGCAACACCACCATCGCCAACAAAATGGTGCCGGTATGCTGCGGTTCGGCGTACAAGAATAAAGGGGTCCAGCTGCTGCTGGATGCCATCGTGGACTTCATGCCCTCGCCGCTGGACGTGGCGGCCATAACGGGCATAGTGCCGAAGACCGGGAAAGAAGAAGAGCGGCCGGCTGATGATAAAGGCCCCTTCTCCGCACTGGCCTTCAAGGTCATGGCAGACCCCTTTGTGGGCAAGCTCGTGTTCTTCCGGGTGTATTCCGGGACGCTGGATTCCGGCTCCTACGTATACAACTCCGTGAAGGGCAAGAGAGAGCGGATCGGCAGGATCCTTCAGATGCATGCCAATCACCGGGAAGAGATCGACAAGGTGTATTCCGGGGACATCGCCGCGGCGGTGGGCCTGAAGGATACCACCACCGGCGATACTCTTTGTGACGAGAAGAAAGAGATCATCCTGGAATCCATGGAATTCCCGGATCCGGTTATCGACACCGCCATCGAACCGAAGACCAAAGCCGGTCAGGAAAAGATGGGCATTGCCCTTGCCAAACTGTCCGAGGAAGACCCGACTTTCCGGACGCATACCGACGAAGAGACCGGACAGACGATCATTTCCGGCATGGGTGAACTCCACCTGGAAATCATCGTGGACCGTCTGCTTCGTGAATTCAAGGTAGAAGCAAACGTCGGCAAACCGAGAGTATCCTACAAGGAAACCCTCACTGCGCCTGCCGATGTGGATTACAAATACGCCAAGCAGACCGGCGGCCGGGGCCAGTATGGTCACGTCAAGATCAAGGTGACCCCGAACGAGCCGGGCGCGGGCTTCGAATTCGTCAACTCCATCGTTGGCGGGGCGGTTCCGAAGGAATACATCCCGAAGGTGGAGGAAGGCATTCGCGAAGCCATGCTGAACGGGCCCTTGGGCGGCTATCAGGTCGTGGATGTCAAGGCCGAACTGTACGACGGTTCCTATCACGAAGTCGACTCTTCGGAAATGGCATTCAAGATCGCCGGATCCATGGCTTTCCGCGAAGCGGCAAAGAAGGCGAAGCCGGTGATGCTGGAGCCGATTTTCCGGATCGAAGTCACTGTGCCGGAAGAGTACATGGGCGACGTGATCGGCGACATCAACTCCAGACGAGGAAAGATCGAAGGACTGGACATGGCTGCGGGCGCGCAGATCATCCGCGGTTTCGTGCCGCTGGCTGAAATGTTCGGATACGCCACAGACCTCAGGTCCAAGACCCAGGGCAGGGGCGTGTACACCATGCAGTTCCACCACTTTGACCGGATCCCGGACAGCATTCGGGAAAAACTCGAAAAGTATTAATACATAATTGTTTATGAAAGGATGAACAAAGATGGCAAAAGAAAAATTTGAACGTACAAAACCGCATGTAAACATCGGTACGATCGGCCACGTAGACCATGGCAAGACCACACTGACAGCAGCGATCACCAAGACACTGAAGATGAGATACGGC
>JAFQZZ010000002.1 GCA_017405645.1 Bacillota bacterium | reverse complement strand
GTTATTACAACGAGAAACGCAGCAAGGCATCTCTCGGATACCGAAGTCCGGTCGAGTACCGAAAAACCATGTTAGCTGCATAGAAAAACTCCAGCGATTTCTCGCTGGAGCAAAAGTCTAACTTTTTGGGGTCACCTCAAGGTCGTTCGTTTTTTCGTATTTTATTTCAGATCCAGTTTCATGTAGACCGCTCTGTCCATGGGATTGTCGTTGTAGGACTCGATCTCATAAAATCCCAGATTCTGGTAAAGACTAATGGCGGGCCCCAGCCATTCCAGGGTATCTAAAAACATAGAATTATATCCCTGCTCCCGGGCTTCCCGGATGATCCGTTCCGACATGAGCTTTCCGAGCCCATGCTTCCGGTATTCCGGCCGAACGTACAGGCGCTTCATTTCGCAGCGGTTCTCCCCCATATCCCGCAATGCGATGCAGCCTGCCGGGAAGTCCCCGTCAAAAGCCACATACAGCCGTCCTTCGGGACGTCCGTACTTCTTCGAAAGATGCGCCAGTTCGTCATCGTAACTCTGCATGCTCAGGTACTCACGGACCACCGGATCGTTGTCCGCCAGCATCTGCGTATATTCCTTAAACAATTCCCGGATTTCTTCCGGGTATTCCACTCCGTCCCGGATCTTCCATTCCATCTCTTTTTCTCCTGTCCTATGGCAATGTTTCACGTGAAACATTGTACACGACTCCCGTTCTTTTGTCACGATGTTTCACGTGAAACATTTGCATCTTTTCTTTTTTGCGGTTTTATACTACAATATTACTATCAAATAAACTGCAAGGAGACAGCAAATGGGTAAGATCATCGCTGTATTCAATCAGAAAGGCGGGGTCGGCAAGACCACTACGGCCGTGAATCTGTCCGCCTGCCTTTCCCTCAAAGACAAAAAAGTGCTTCTGGTGGACCTGGATCCCCAGGGAAATGCCTCCAGCGGACTGGGTATACAGCGAAATCAGCTGGAAGCTTCTATATATGAACTGATGTTTTCGGAAGGAGAGCCGCCGGAAGGAACCATTCTCAGCACGCCTCTTCCGGGACTGGACGTCCTGCCTTCCACCGCCGACCTGGCCGGCGCGGAAGTGGAACTGGTGAACCTGCCCCGGAGGGAATACCTGCTGAAAGACGCCCTGGCGGACTGCAGCAAGGACTATGACTTCGTTTTCATCGACTGTCCGCCCACTCTTGGCCTTTTGTCCGTCAACGCCCTGACGGCCGCGGATTCGGTCCTGATCCCCATCCAATGCGAGTATTATGCGCTGGAAGGCGTCAGCGAACTGCTCCGGACCATCGATCTGGTCCGGGCCTCCACCAATCCGGACCTGGAGATCCAGGGAATCGTCCTGTCCATGTACGACGGTCGCACCAATCTGTCGATCCAGGTGGTGGAAGAAGTGAAAAAGTACTTTCGGGATAAAGTCTATACATCCATCATCCCCCGGAACATCCGGCTGGCGGAAGCCCCCAGCTACGGACTGCCGGCGATCCTCTATGATCCCCGTTCCCGGGGAGCCGACGCCTATATGCAGCTGGCGGATGAATTTGTAGAAATGGAGGAATACCGGTAATGCCTGTACAGAAAAAAGGAGGCCTGGGAAAGGGCCTGGGAGCGCTGTTTTCCGAGCAGAACCCGAACCGTCCCGCGCCTGTGGAAGAAAAAACCGTTCCGGCCCCGGAAAACCCGGGCTCCGGAATCGTTCAGATCGATATCAATGAAATCACACCGAACCGCAGCCAGCCCCGGAAGGCCTTTGACGAGGAAAAACTGGAGGAACTGGCGGAATCTATCCGGGAGCATGGACTGATCCAGCCCATTATCGTCCGGAAAATCGACGAGGGCTATGAGATCGTGGCCGGGGAACGCCGCTGGCGGGCCTCCCGGCTGGCGGAAAGCAGGACCATTCCCTGCATCGTCCGGGAATACGACGAGACCGACAACATGATGGTGGCGCTGATCGAAAACCTCCAGCGGCAGGATCTGAATCCCATGGAAGAGGCGGAAGCCTTTGCCCGCCTGGTGTCGGAGCACGGCATGACCCATGAAGCCATCGCCAAAAGCATCGGCCGGGGAGGGGAGAGCAAGAGCCGTTCCTACGTCACCAACACGCTGCGGCTCCGGGAGCTGCCGGAGGAAGTGCAGCAGATGATCGTCCGGGGACAGCTCAGCGCCGGCCACGGAAGGGCGCTTCTGCACCTGTCCACGGCGGAAATGCAGAAAATAGCCGCGGAAAAGGTAGTGGCGGAAGCTCTCAGCGTCCGTCAGACCGAAGCTCTGGTCAAAAATTTTGAAAAGGAACCGGCCGCAGCGCCGCCGGCACGGACAATTCCTTCCGTATCCTATCAGGACATCGAATCCGAACTGAAGGATGTGATCGGCGCCCGGGTGCGGATCAGGGAAAATAACGACCGGGGCACCATCCAGCTTTCCTTTTTTTCCGGGGAAGAACTGGAACGCCTGATCGAATTGCTGAGATCCCTGAAACAATAAGGCGATGTTTCACGTGAAACATTCAGCGGATATCTTCGGATATCCGCTGTTTTTTATGAGAATCCTCCTCACCATTACAGATTCGGTATCAAGTCATTCATAACCAGTTATTGCCATATTCGCCGTCGTTATGGTATTCTATTATTGCAATATGTTTATATTTGCAAAATCATTTCATGAATCGGAGGTCTCTATGAAAAAGAGAATAGTGTTCGATATCTATTCGGACGAAAACTACGAGGATCTGGAAAACAGCCTTCAGGAGATCGTGAGCGATTATCTTACCAGCAAACAAATCAAGGCAACTTGTCAAGTCCGGGAAAACCGTTATATCACGATCCCGCCTCACCGGAAAAAAGAGGTCCTGACCAAGATCCTGCAGGACGACGTTTACTTCCTTGAAAAATCCCGGCATAAAGTCAATATTTATACTTCCATTGGCATTTATACGATGTATTCCTCCCTGAAGCAGATGGAAGAAATACTGGACCCGGAGGTCTTTATCCGGGTCCACCAGGGTTATATCGTCAACATCAACGAGGTGGCTGCGTTCGTCAACAAACAACTGCTCCTCTGCAACTGCGAGAAAGCCATTCCGGTCAGCCGGCGAAACATCGTCAAACTCAAGCGGGCGCTGGAATAGTCTGCATTAAAAACGCCTCTTCCCTTCGGAAGAGGCGTTCTTCTCGCATCTATTCTTTACCGGCTTCCTCCCGGTCCTTTTTCCATTGGTTGGCCAGTTCATCCGCCCGGTTGTTCTTCCCGGTGATGTACCGGAAATCATCCGGGGAAAACTCTGTGCCGTTCCATTCTATAAACATCTCATAGAGTTTGTCCATATTCGTGCCGGCGCTGTCCGGATTGACGTGGCCCTTGACCCGGAAAAACCGGATGTCGTGCTGTTCCAGGTAGGGGAGAAGCGCCTCCCACAGGTCCCGGTTCTCCACGTCTTTCTTTCCGGCGGTCTTCCAGCCGTTCTTCTGCCATTTCACGTACCATTGGTCCCGGAAGCAGTTCATCAGATAGGAACTGTCGGAAAAGACCCAGATAGTCTGGCCCTCTTTTTTGATCGCCTCAAAAGCCTTCAGCAGCGCCGTCATCTCCATCCGGTTGTTAGTGGTGTTGATCTCCCCGCCGTACAGCTCTTTCTGGTGGCTCCCGTACTCCAGGATCGCCCCCCATCCGCCGATGTTTTCCTTATTCTGATTGCCGGAGCAGGCCCCGTCCGTGTAAATCTTCAAAATCGCCATTTTCCCCGTCCTTTCTACCTTATGATTGTAACGGATTTCCGGCTTCTTCGCAACGCGAAAAGTAAATTCCTTTTAACTCCTGCGTAATACTACTGTAACATTCCTATATTATACTTAAAACTGATATTATATGTTAGGAGGGATGGCTGTGAAAAAGAAGATTCTGGCACTGGTTCTGGCGCTGGTCCTGTGCTTCAGTGCGACCTCTTTCATCTTTGCTGCGGAAGACGACTCCTACACCGTCATCAGCCCCCAGACCTCCGAAACCGGGATCACCTACTGCGACAACCTGCTGATCTCGGTCAAGACAACGGATAACACCGCCCTGCGGTTTACATTGTACTCCTATCCCAACTATACCAAGGTAAGTTCCCTTGACCTGGTACCGGCCTCCGTATTCAATGTGCGAAGCCAGTTCGGGGCCTCCGAGGACTTCGCCGGCGGGGAAGGAGTCAGCTTCTACACCCGACAGGTCAACGAGATCGACCCCGGGATGTACGGATTGAAGATCGAGAAGTTTGACGAGGAGAACAACGTGGTCTCCGTCAACCAGAAGTATTTCATTGTCGAATCCAGTTCATCCAAAGATTCGGCGGCCATTTACGAAAGCCAGACTGCCGTGGGCCGGGTAATGTTCTTCCAGAACGTGTTCCGGAACCTCTTCGGCACAACGGTGGTGGATGTCAGTGAATAAGGCAACTATATATAAGGAAAGAATAAAAACGGTTTTACTGGTAGTACTGTTCATTACGGCAGTACTACTTTCCTATTTATACTGGAGAGATTCCTCTTTCCTGGAAATCAAAGAATCCATGGACAACCGGCTGTCGCTGACCTCCCTGGCCAGCGCCTCCATCCCCGAACCTTCCGAATTCATCTGCCCGGACAGCGTGGATGTCAATTTCGGCGACGGCACCTACACCAGCTTCCACGAAAACGTACGGGAAGTCTGGGATCTTTTGCTGCCCTTTTATATCGACTTCACCAAGGCCAAGGGTCTCACGGTGGAAGTCCTCAGCGAGCAGCAGTGGGACAACATCATGGGCTTCCAATCCGCCCAGTGCAGCTTCTGCTATCCGCTGCCGGACGCCTGGCTCCGGTCCCGGGGGGCAAAAAACTACGGGGAGTCCGACTATTTCGCTTATCTGACGGTCCTGGCCTTTTCCAACGCTTTCGACGACAGCTTTTTCATCCGCTCCTCGGACGGGTCCTGTTTCCGGATCCGGGCGTCGGAATACGACAGCAGCGCCATCCTTTCCGCCATCGAAGACCTCCGGGCCAAGTCCCGGGACCAGTATTATCCCATGAACCAGTTCCTGGGTACGGACAATACGACCATTACTCCTTTCGCCACCGACATCGACCTGCCTTCCCTGCAGTTTGATCCGTCGGTCCCCGACCAGAACAGCAGTTTCAAGACCGATCTGGCCCGGAATTTCTTCGGCCAGAGCCTGGATTTTATCCGGACGGTCACCGACAACAACGGCACTACCATCTTTATGTATAATTACGGGGAAACTTCCCTGACGGTCTATCCCAACGGCTTCTTCGAATACCAGGATTCGCCGGTGGCGGCGGACAAAACTGTCGGTTTCACGGAAGCCTTCCGGACCGCCACCGCCTTTATCGCGGAGCACGGCACCTGGTCCGCCCATGACGGCAAGACGATCCACTTCCTGCTGGAGGACCTGGACCGGGAAACCTACGACCGCAGCTCTGTCTATACCTTCCGGTTCCGCTCCCATTACAACGGCCGGAAGATCTACGGCAGCGACAACGTGCTGACCATCGTGGTCACCGGCGGCCAGGTCACCTATTACAGCCGGAATCTGATGATCCCCGGTGAGGAGGACTTCTCCGTCACCCCGAATACGGGCACCGCAAATTATCCTTTCGTGGACGTGGTTTCCGGGGGATATGAATCCATCGCCCGGGAACTGCAGCGGCTGGAGCTCATGGATCCGCCGTCGGATCCGGACGCGCTCTTTGACGCCGTGCTGGAACAGATCGAAGGCATCAACACCGGCTATTACGAGATCACGGAAAACCACCGGAAGGTCTGCCGGCCCGCCTGGATCCTGACCTTCCCCGGCAACGCCCGCATCTTCTACGATCTGTACACGGGGGAATACCTCGGTACGATAGCTTAGGGGGGACGCAGCATGGAATGGTCGAAAATCAAAAACATCCTGATCATCGCTTTGCTCCTGATCAATGTCCTCTTCCTCTACATGATGGCCCAGCCCTCCGGGGCGGAATCCGACGGTGGAAACCAGGAGACCCTCCTGGCGGATACCCTGTCCGTCCTGGAAGACAACGGCATCACCGTCCGGGCGGACACCGGCTTTGACGCGCCGGAACTGCCCATCCTGACCCTGCAGTTCGACGGGGACAACGGGACTTACGATTATGCACCGTCGGGAAAATCCCTGTACCTGAACGAAGACTCCGCCCTGGAGGAGGCCGACCGGTTCATTACCGAAAAGGGGACCTTCGGCACCCTGGGAAAGGAGATCCGGGCGGACAGCATCACCGTCTCGGAGAGCCGGCCGGACTGGTTCGTCGTCACCTACGGGGGCTATTACGAAAACTACCGGATCAAGGAACTGTACGTCACCTGCACCGTTTCTTCCTCCGGCGTCCTGAGAATGGAAAAACAGTGGGCGCAGGTCACGGAAGCCGGCCGGAACCGGCGGGCCCTGATCCCGGTCACCTCCGCCCTTCTGCACTATATGGACCGGGTGCTGAGCGATGAACCCGGCGCCGAAAAGACCGTGACGGGCATTTCCGTCGCCTACACCGTCAATACGCCTTACGACGGCACCGTGGCTTCCGATACGGCCTTCCCAGCCTGGCGGTTCGATGCCTCCGACGGCAACAGCGTTTACATCCCGGCGTATCAGTAACCCAACAGAAAGGAAGCGTTCCATTGACCCTACAATTCTGCTCGCTGTCCAGCGGAAGCAGCGGCAACTGCTATCTGGCCGGCTCGGACCGGACTCTGGTCCTGGTGGATGCCGGCATTTCCGCCCGTCAGATCACGGAACGGCTGAAGCGGCTGGGACTCCGGCCGGAAGACCTTTCCGGGATCCTGGTCACCCATGAACACACCGATCATATCAAGGGCATCGACACCCTTTCGAAGAAATACCATCTCCCTCTGTACATGAACCGGGCCACGGAGGAACAGCTCCGGACCCTGTGCCGGAACCGGGAGGATATGGAGATCCGTCTTTTTGAGAACAGCGAGACCTTCCTGCTGGGAGATCTCGAGGTCCGGGCGTTCCCGGTGTCCCACGACGCAGCGGACACGGTGGGCTTTTCCCTGCAGAAGGGAGGCGCCACCATCTGCACCGCCACGGACACGGGCTGCATCACGGAGGAGATCCTGTCGGAACTGACCGCCGCAGACCTGATGGTCCTGGAGGCCAATCACGATGAAGATATCCTGAAAATGGGCCGGTACCCCTGGTTCCTGAAACAGCGGATCCTCAGCGACCTGGGTCATCTTTCCAACGAGGCGGCCGGCCTGGCCCTGGCCCTGGCGGTGGAATCGGACCCCCGTCCCCGGCAGGTGCTGCTGGCCCACCTGAGCAAGGAAAACAACTTCCCGGAAATGGCCTGGCAGACCGTGGTCAACGTACTGGAATCCCGCCGGATCTACCTGAACGACGACCTGCGGATCAGCCTCCTGAAGCGGGATGAAATGAGCGGAGTATACGTACTATGAAAATCACCGTACTGGCAGTGGGAAAACTGAAAGAAGACTATTTAAAAAAAGCCGCCGCCCGCTTCTCGGAAGAGATCAGCAGGCAATGCGGCTTTTCCATCCTGGAAGTGCCGGACGAAAGCACGGAGCACCGGCCCCCGGAAAGCGTGAAGCAGACCGAAGGGGAGGGGATCCTGAAGCGGATCCGTCCGGAACAGTATGTGGTGGCCCTGGCCATCGACGGCAATTACCGGACCTCGGAAGAATTCGCGGCCTTCCTGCGCCGGCACCGGACCGGACCGGGCGACGACCTGGTATTCGTCATCGGCGGCTCTCTGGGGCTGTCGGAGGCCGTCCTCCGCCGGGCCGACGAAAAACTCTCCTTCTCCCCGATGACCTTCCCCCACCAGCTGATGCGCATCATGCTCATGGAGCAAATCGCTCATCACTTATGATATGATTCTCCGTTAATGATCTTATACGCCCGGTAGAGCTGCTCCAGCGCCACCGTCAGCATCAGCCCCGGCGACATCTCCATGGGACTCAGCGCCAGCTGTGCCGGCTGCGGGCTCCAGTCCCCGGCGATCTCCTCATCCCCGGCCAGCACCACCGTCACCCGGGACACCCCCCGGACCTGGGCTTTTTCGATCTCGGCCGCCAGCTCTTCGGAGGACAGCATCCGCTCTCCGGGCTGCACCAGCACGCAGAAACCCTCCGGCTGCGGGAAGGGTTTTCCCGGCGGGATCCGGGAAATCTGCAGTTTGCAATACCTGCCCAGCCTTTTGGCGTATTCCGCGGCGGCATTTTCGTAAAACTTTTCTGTTTTCTTCAAAAAAACTACTACATGAACGTTCATAATTCCGTATTTTCTCCTGTGGAAAACCTATTTGCAAAAAATCTTTTGGAATCGTTTACATTTGTTAATTTTCAGACAAAAAATACTTGAATCCTGTCCCCTAATATATTAAACTTAAGGTAACGTATCATCAAGGCTTAAATACTGAAAAATCTGCTTTTCCAAGACAGTAACGGGTTTTTCCGAAGAATCCGTTTTTTTCGGCGGAATCCGGGCGCTGCTATTGACATTGGCAGATATTTTTTGTATGTTAGATGATAGGGTAATTCTGAGAGGATTGCTATGCCCTTTTTTGGGCATCTTCTCTTCAGATAAAAAAATTTACTTGACTAAAAAAGGAGGAGTTCAAATGAATTTTAATCTTACCAAAGAACAAGAAGCAGTTAGAAAAATGGTAAGAAAGTTTGCTGAAAACGAAGTTGAACCGATTGCTGCTGAATGTGACAAGGAACACAAATTCCCCTGGGATGTGGCCAAGAAAATGGGTCAGTACGGGATCATGGGTATTCCTTATCCGGAAGAATACGAAGGCGCCGGCGGGGACCACATTTCCTATGCCATCGCTGTAGAAGAATTATCCAGAGTAGACGGTTCCACGGGCGTTATCTGCTCCGCTCATACTTCGCTCTGCACATGGCCGATCTTCGGATGGGGCACAGAAGAGCAGAAGAAAAAGTATGTTCCGGATCTGGCTTCCGGCAGAAAGCTCGGTGCTTTCGGCCTGACCGAACCGAACGCCGGTTCCGATGCTGGCGGACAGCAGACCGTAGCGATCGAAAAGGACGACCACTATGTCCTGAACGGCGCAAAGGTGTTCATCACCAACGGCGGTGTTGCTGACACATTCGTTATCGTTGCGATGACAGACAAATCCAAGGGAACCCACGGCGGTATCACAGCCTTCATCGTAGAAAAAGGCTTCGAAGGTTTCTCCATTGGTAAAACAGAAGACAAGTTAGGTATCCACGCTTCCTCCACGACAGAACTGATCATGCAGGACTGCATCGTTCCGAAGGAAAACATGCTGGGTAAAGTAGGCGAAGGCTTCAAGGTAGCTATGACCACACTGGACGGCGGCCGTATCGGTATCGCTTCCCAGGCTCTGGGCATTGCGCAGGGCGCTTTCGACAAGACCGTTGAATACATGAAAGCCAGAAAGCAGTTCGGCAAGACCTTAAGCAAATTCCAGGCCCTGCAGTTCGAAATGGCTGACATGAAAGCCCGGATCGAAGCTTCCAGACTGCTGATCTACAGAGCAGCGAACTTCAAAGATCTGCACCAGGATTATTCCGAAGCATCCGCTATCGCTAAGCTGGTTGCTGCTGAAACAGCTATGTACGTAACCACCAAGGCTGTACAGTTCCACGGCGGTTATGGTTACACAGCAGATTATCCGGTTGAAAGAATGATGAGAGACGCGAAGATCACAGAGATCTACGAAGGTACCTCTGAAGTTCAGAAAATCGTTATCGCTAATAAAATTTTCGGAAAGAAATAAGTCAAGGAGGCATAGACAATGGCATATAAAATCATCGTATGCGCGAAGCAGGTTCCTGATACCAACGAAATCAAGACAGATCCTGAAACAGGAACTCTTATCAGAGACGGCGTACCCAGTATCTTAAACAATGACGACGCAAACGCACTGGAACAGGCATTACAGCTGAAAGATGCTTATCCGGGAACAAAGGTCACAGTCATCACCATGGGGCCTCCGCAGGCGGTCGAAATGCTGGAAGAATGTCTGGCTATGGGTGCTGACGATGCGATCCTGTTATCCGACAGAGCGCTGGGCGGTTCCGACACATGGGCAACCTCCAATGCAGTAGCTGCCGGTATCCGGAAAGTCGTTGAAGAAGAAGGCGACTTCGACATCATCTTCGCTGGCAGACAGGCGATCGACGGCGACACCGCTCAGGTAGGTCCGCAGATTGCTGAAAAATTAGGCGTCCCTCAGGTTTCCTACGTTAAGGAATTCTCCATCGACGGCAAAGAAATCACCGTTAAGAGAGCTCTCGAAGATGGTTATGAACTGATCAAGCTGCAGACTCCCTGCCTGCTGACCGCGATCAAAGAACTGAATACCCCGAGATACATGTTCATCAACGGTATCTACAAAGCAATGCAGTACCCCATCAAGGTTTGGAGCGCGGCTGACATCGGCGTAGACCTCAACACAGTTGGTCTGAAAGCTTCCCCGACAAACGTATTCAAGTCCTTCACACCGAAACCGAAAGAACCGGGCAAGAAGATCGAAGGCGATACCGACAACGATCTGGCGAAGAACTTACTCATTGCTCTGAAGAAGAAACACATCATTTAATTAGGAGGGACAAAGATGGCAATCAAAGATTTCAATGCTGTTAAAAATATTTGGGTATATGCCGAACAGAGACACGGCAAACTCATGAATGTAGCCCTGGAACTGATCGGTGAAGGCTACAGATTATCCAGAGAAATGCCGGAAGGCACAAAGGTTTGCGGCGTGCTCATCGGTTCTCAGGAAGATATCGCTCCGCTGGCAGACGAACTGTTTGCTTACGGCGCTGACGAAGTTTATTTGCTGGCTGATCCTCTTCTGGAACAGTACACCACCGACGGTTACACCAAGGTACTGGCAGATGCCGTTGAAGAGCTCCTTCCGGAAATCGTGATTTTCGGCGCGACCCACATCGGCCGTGACCTGGCTCCGAGAGTAGCGGCCAGACTGGACACCGGTTTAACAGCGGACTGCACCAGACTGGACATCGACATGAACAACTACATCAACTTCCTGGTAAGCGACACCACCTGCAACACCAAGGGCCTCACTCCGGAAGATCCGAAGAAAGACCTGCTGAAGCAGACTCGTCCGGCATTCGGCGGTAACCTGATGGCTACCATCATCACCCCGAGAACCAGACCGACCATGTCCACAGTAAGACCTGGCGTTATGAAGAAGAGAGACAGAGACGACTCCCTGAAGGGTACTCCGATCGAAGTGAAAGTCAACCTGACCGAAGACGATATCCACATTCAGGTAGTGGAAGTTGTCAAGGCTGCGAAGGAACTGGTTTCCTTAACAGACGCTGACATCATCTGCTCCGGCGGCCGTGGATTAGGCGGACCGGAAGGCTTCAACCTCATCAGAGAATTCGCTGACAAAGTCGGCGGCGTTGTTGGTTCCTCCAGAGCGGCTGTAGATGCCGGCTGGATCGATCACTCCCACCAGGTAGGTCAGACCGGTACAACCGTTAAGCCGAAGATCTACTTCGCATGCGGTATCTCCGGTGCTATCCAGCACTTAGCCGGTATGCAGACCTCTGACTGCATCGTTGCGATCAACAAGGATCCGGATGCTCCGATCTTCGAAGTTGCGGACTACGGCATCGTAGGCGACCTGTACAAGGTTATCCCGCAGATCATCGCTGAATGGGACAATGCGGAATATCTGGCTAACCACGCAGAATAATCCTGATTTAGTTAAGTAATATTGCTTCAGGGACGGGCAACCGTCCCTGAACTTTTTCATGGGAAAAAACATTTCCGATAGCGAAAAAAGGCTTGACACCTTGTGCGCAAAATGCTATTATAAACAAGTCGTTACGAGATGTGCATCCTTAGCTCAGTTGGTAGAGCACCTGACTCTTAATCAGGGTGTCCGGGGTTCGAGCCCCCGAGGGTGTACCAATACAAAGCCTTGAAATCCCTTTGTTTCAAGGCTTTTTCTTTATCTGAATGCGCAAGGCAGCGGAGGGAACGGAATGGAAAACGAAGAAAAGAAAGTGGATCTTCTGGCCATCGGCAACCTGGATCCGGAACAGGAAGCGGAACCGGCGGACTGGTACGCCAAATACCCCAAACCGGATATCTGGGACCGGTTCAAGTCCCATTTTGTGGACGCCATGCTGGTCTACATTCCCGCCACGCTGGTGTACTACCTGGTGCTGCCGGCATTCCTGCCCATCGAGCCCTTCAACCCCGCTTACGTGCTGGTCCGGCTGTTCCTGGCGGTCTACCTCAACGTGGGCCAGCTGATCACCTGGATCTTCCTGTGGCGGACAAACGGCCGCACCCCGGGCAAGAAGATGTTCAAGCAGCGGGTCGTCCGGCTGGACGGCGAGTCCCTTACCCTGAAGGACGCCTTTATCCGGGAATTCCTGATCAAGGGGGTCTGCAACCTCTGTTCCTTCGGGCTGATGAACATCGCTTCCATTATCGTGGCCTATATCCGTCCCAACAGCAGGGCTCTCCATGACGTGGCGGCCAACACCTTGTCCATCGACGTCAGCGGCCCCGGAGAAGAAGAGCCCCGGGTGGAGTTTAATTAAATTCCACGGATTTGTAATAAAGTTGTAATGAATCAAGAAAACATTTCCCCGGAAATGTGGTATAATAACCACACTGCATGATATGAACGTACATAAGGGGTAAATCATGAAAATCTTTTTTAAAACACTCATCGTCACGATGTTGATATTCACCTGCATATTCACGCCGGCTTTTGCCTGGTGGAACAATATTCAGGATAAAACGGTATTCCACGAAAGCGAAGTCAATCTGGAGGAAGCTCTTCCGTCCCTGGTGGATGAGAACAGCCCCTTCTTCCAGGCCTTCTCCGATGCGAACCGGATCAACGTCCTCCTGCTGGGGGTCAATTCCGGACTGGCGGACACCATCATGCTGGCTTCCTACGACAAGGATACCGGCATCATCGACCTGATCTCCATCCCGAGGGACACCTACTACGTCCGGAAGGGCCACGGCCATCCGTCGGAAAAGAAGATCAACGCCTCTTACCAGGACGGCGCCCTGGGCGTCGCCATGGCGGTCAGTGACCTGCTGGAGGGCATTCCGATCAACTGCTACATGAAGGTGGACTATGACGGCGTGGCGCGGATCGTCGATTCCATGGGCGGCGTGCCCATGAACGTGCCGTTCCACATGCACTACACGGACATCTACGACACACCGCCGCTGTACATCGACATCGAGGAAGGCTACCAGGTGCTGGACGGCCAGAAAGCCATGCAGTTCATCCGTTTCCGGAAGGGCGACAAGGGCTATCCGGGCTACAAGGAAGGCGACATCGGCCGGGTCAAGACCCAGCAGGAATTCATGAAATCCGCGTTCCGGCAGGCCATGGGCCTGAACATCGTGAAGGTGGCCAAGTCCGTCCTGAACAACGTGGAATCCGACGTGAAGGTCGACACGGTGCTGAGCATCGCCAAGAGCGCCACCGGTCTTTCGCCGGACAAGGTCAACACCTATACCGTGCCGGGTGAAGCCCGGATCGGCGAAGGGGACCTGTCCTTCTGGTACTCCAGCAAGACCAAGATCCGGGAGATGCTGACCGAGATCTACTCCGACCAGCTGGATGAGGAGTCCATGGACTTCACCGGCGTGGATGGGGAGACCGGAACCCAGACCGACTCCAGCGACGGATATTGAGGAAATAGACAATGAAAACCCGGCTTTTTGCCGGGTCTTTTTTCATTTTTGTTGTAAAATTGTTACGTTTTGTTTAACAGCCCCAAAAGCCGGAAAGCTTGTGTTACAATAAGGTCGGAAAATACCGTACATTTATATATAGGGAGAACGGAGATGAAAAGAATGAAGCGTTTGCTGAGCTGGATGCTGGTGATCGGTCTTCTGTTCAGCCTGATGGCTGTGCCGTCGCTGGCGGCGACGACAACCGAGGAAGGATGGGGCGTGGCCTCCTGGAGCTGGTCCGAAGAGGACAGCTCAGACCAGGTGGACACCAAGGCCATCGAACAGCAGACCCTGTCGGAATGCAATCAGATGTGGGACACCAATTCCATGGACGAGTGGACCGCCGACCAGATCGAATTTTACCTGAATCTGTACAATCAGCGGGTCAGCGATGCATTTGACAAATACAACCGCACCAACAAGACGATCCACATCGTCGTGGCTTTCACCATGCCCAAGGACAAGGATTATCTGGAGAACTACGTCCGGAAATGCAACCCCTATGTCTACCTGACAAAGGACGGAAAGTTCTACTCCGCCACGCCGCTGGTGCTGTCGGACAAGCATCTGGATTATGCCACGGCGGCCCTGACCGTCAAAGGCTACGGCGACTATGAAGCCATGATCTGCCACAACGGCGAGGACGGCGTCCCGACGGCCCAGAACGCCTCGTACACGGCCTTCTCGAAGCTGACGATCAAAATCTACAACGGGGGCTTTTCCGCCCGCAGCAACTACATCATGAGCCCGGAGATCGCCCAGAAACTGATGGAGGAATACGAGATCAGTTCCGGCGCCGGCTACCCGGTCGTCTACAGTTTTGAAGATGTCCTGGAGAGCGACTGGTTCCATGACCCGGTGATCGCCGCCACTTCCGTGGGCCTGATCAAGGGCAAGAGCGACACCCGCTTTGCGCCGAATGACAATATCACCTACGCGGAAGCCATCACCCTGGCGACCCGGATGTACGCCATGTGCAACGGCGAGGACTTCGACTCCTATCCGAGGAAAGTCGATCCCTGGTACCAGCCCTATCTCGATTACGCGAAGAAGCACGGCATTCCCTGGAAATACGAGGACTACAACGCCAACATCCCCCGGGCCGAATTCGTGCACATCTTCTACAAGGCGGTGCCTTCGGATTACCTGACCGAGGTCAAGACCGTGGAAGACGGGTCCATCCCGGATGTGTCCATGCGGCATAAATACGCCAAGGAGATCTACACCCTCTACCGGGCGGGCGTCCTGTCCGGCAACGACGAATCCGGCACCTTCGCCCCGAAGAGCGCCATCAAGCGCAGCGAAGCCGCCGCCATCATGGCGCGGATGATGGGGCTGTGATCCCGAATCAAAGATAAAAAAGAACCGTCCGGTTTAACCGGACGGTTTTCTTTTTTATTTCCCCAGACAGAACCGGGCGAAGACTTCGTTGATGATGTCCTCCTGCACGGTATCCCCGGTGATCTCCCCCAGAAGCCTCCAGGTTTCATTCACGTCGATTTCTATGAACTCCAGGGGTTCTTTCCGCCGGATCAGGTTTAAGGCGTCCTCAGCGGAACTGAGGGCTTTTTTCAGCAGATGGAGATGGCGGACGTTGGTGACCAGCACGTTCTCCGCCGGCTTTGTCCGGCCGCCGTAGACCTTCTCCCGGATCTTCTCCTCCAGCTCACGAAGGCCCTCTCCGCTGACCATGGAGGTGCGGATGATTTCCCGGACCGGGAACAGGCTTTCCAGCTCTTCCTCCCGCCAGCAGGGCTCCTCATCGCTCTTGTTGATCAAAAGGATCACGTCCTCCCGATCCCTCAACTCGGCGGCGATCAGCCGGTCTTCCTCATCCAGAGGCCGGGACAGGTCCAGCAGGAAGAGCACCAGGTCTGCCCGTTTCAGGCTCTCCAGGCTTTTCTCCACGCCGATCTTCTCCACCAGGTCCCCGGTGGTCCGGATCCCCGCCGTATCCGTGATATTCAACAAGATCCCGCCGATGTTCAGCTGTTCCTGGATGGTGTCCCGGGTGGTGCCCGGGATCTCCGTCACGATAGAGCGGGTCTCCCGCAGCAGCCGGTTCATCAGGGAGGATTTCCCCACGTTGGGCTTGCCCACGATCACGGTATTGAGTCCTTCCCGCAGGATCCGGCCCGTGTGGCCCGTTTCCGTCAGTTCGAAAATCTTTTCCCGGACCGCTTCCATCTGCCCTTCCAGCTTTTCGTAGGTCATCACCTCGATGTCCTCATCCGGATAGTCGATGTTCACCGTCAGCTCCACCAAGGCGTCCACCAGCCGCTCCCGGATCTGACCGATCTGTTCCGACAGCCGTCCGGAGAGCTGGCCCAGTGCCGCTTTATAACTGTCCTCCGTCCGGGCCCGGATCACGTCGATCACCGCCTCCGCCTGGGACAGGTCGATCCGGCCGTTCAGGAAGGCTCTTTTCGTGAATTCGCCGGGCTCCGCCAGCCGGGCGCCGTTCTCCAGCACCAGTTCCAGGGTCTTCTGCAGGGACACCATGCTGCCGTGGCAGTGGATCTCCGCCACATCTTCGGCTGTATAGGTCTTAGGCCCCTTCATGAATACCGCCAGCACTTCGTCCACTTCGGCGCCGGTCTTCGGGTCCCGCACCACGCCGTAGGTGAGCTTCCGGTTTTCTACATTATATATATATTCTGTTTCGCCCCTGTGTTTCATCGGTACAAAAACAGAACGGAGAATGGTTTCCGCCGATTCTCCGCTGATTCGTACTATTCCGATCCCGCCTTCTCCCGGAGCAGTGGCAATGGCTGCAATAGTATCTTCTCTGTTCATTATTCGTTATCGCTTTCCACGACTTCTTCCACGGTTTCCGCCGGCGTCTCGTTTACAGGCTCCTTGCGGAACTTGTTGTCCTTGCCGAACCGGCCGCGGCCTTTTTCACGGCCCTTTTCCCGGGGCAGCTTCCGGACTTCGATCACGACTCTCCGGTAAGGTTCGTCGCCTTCGCTTCTGGTATTGACTCTCACATCATCCTGCAGGGTGGTGTGGATGACCTTTCTTTCATAGGGATTCATGGGTTCCAGACGGACCGCTCTCTTGGTCTTGGACACCTTGCCGGCCAGCCGGATCGCCAGCTGTTCCAGGGTGCTTTCCCGCTTTTCCCGGTAGTTTTCCGCATTGATCACGACCTTCACGTACTTGTCGGTGTTCTTGTTCACCGCCAGGTTGGTCAGGTACTGGAGGGAATCCAGCGTCTGTCCCCGCTTGCCGATGATCGTGCCGGAATCCTTGCCGTCGATATCGATGTAAATGATGCCGTCTTCCTCACTGGAGCTGATGTTCAGTTCCAGGCCCATCTTGGAGGTGATGTCCTCCACAAAGGCCAGGGCCAGGCCTTCCGGGCTCTGCTTCGGCGTTACCCGGACGAAAGCCTGCTTGGCGCCCAGGCCCAGAAAGCCCTTCTTCGCCTCTTCCAGCACTTCGACTTCCACTTCGTCCACGCTTAAGCCCAGTTCATCCGCGGCCAGTTTGGTTGCCGCTTCTACGGTATCTCCGTATCTTTCTAAATATTCCACCTGTTTACCTCCACAGTTTTATTTCTTCCTCTTGTTTTTGTTCTTTTTCCGGGCAGCTTCCTGCTCTTTTTTCATCCGCTGCAGTTCTTCTTCGGTGTAGAAGTCGGCGTATTCGTCTTCCACCTCTTCCAGTTCCGTCTGCTCTTCAAAAACTTCTTCGTCTTCTTCTTCGATGATCTTCACTTCGGAAGGTCTCACGGGCTTCACTTCCTCGACTTCTTCGGGGAAGAGTTCCGGATGCTCCTTCCGGTATTTTTCTTCTTCTTCTTTCTTTATTCTTCTCTTCTTGATGCCCGACAGCACGAAATGCTGCTGGATGCACATGAACAGCGTCCCCACAAACCAGTAGATCGTCAGACCTGCCGGGAAGGAACGGCCCCACCAGACGATCATCAGCGGGAAGATGTACTGAAGCACCTTCATGGAATTGCCTGATGTGGTCGGGTTGGCGCTCATGGTGATCTTATACGAGAAATAGGTGGTGATACCCGCCAGGATCGGCAGGATCCACTTGTCCGGCTGGCTCAGGTCCGGGATCCACAGGAATCTTTCGTGCACCGCCAGGACCATATCCTGGCTCATGTACATGAGGGGGTTCCTCAAAGCGGCGAACAATCCGAAGAGGATCGGCATCTGGATGATCAGCGGCAGACAGCCCTTGGCCAGGTTGACGCCCTCCACCTGATACAGTTCCATGACCTTCTGATTGTATTTTTCCTTGTCCTGCCCGTACTGCTTCTGCAGCTGCTGCATCTTCGGCTGCAGTTCCGACATCTTTGCCGACTGCTTCATCTGCGCACTGTACAACGGGAACAGAATGCCTCTGACGATCAGCGTCAGCAGGACGATCGCGATCCCGTAGCTGCCGATGATACTGGGGGGATCCAGTTTGTCGACGATATTGTAGAGCAAATTCAGAAGCAATGCGATCGGTTTGGCAAATACCGCGAACACTTGATACATTACAACTTTTCCTCCATTCGTACTATTTGAGCGGGTCGTACCCGCCCGGGTTAAATGGATGACACTTCAGAATCCTTTTAATTCCCAACCATGTTCCCTTTAAAGCTCCGTATTTGGTGACTGCCTGAATGAAGTACTCCGAACAGGTCGGATAAAATCGGCAGGTCTTTGGCAGTAGAGGAGAAATGAACCATTGATAACACCGGACCAAAAAGATCAATATATGTTTCATTGTTTTGTTTCCTTCAACAGTTTTCCTCTGTTCAATGCACTTCTGAGGGACCGCTTCACCTGGCGGAAGTCCGCCTGGTTGATGGTGTTGCGGGCGATGATGATGATGTCGTTGCCCGGCTTTACCTGGTCCTTCAGTTCCCGGTAAGACTCCTTCATGAGTCTGCGCGCTTTATTTCGCTGAACACTCTTGCCTACTTTTTTGCTTGCAAGAAAAGCAGTTCTGGTGTAATCCAAATGGTTTTCCCGATGGAAAACCACCACGTATCTGTCTCCGAGAGACTTTCCTTTGCTGTAGATCTCAGTAAAATCCTTTTTACTGCGTAAGACTTCCGGTCTTAACATGTCTGATCACTCTTTCCGCGATTAAACAAAAAGACCACTTTCGCGGCCTTATGCTGATAATCTTTTTCTTCCTCTGAGTCTTCTTCTTTTTAAAACGTTTCTACCGTTTTTTGTGCTCATTCTTTTTCTGAAGCCATGCTCCACTTTTCTCTGTCTTTTCTTGGGCTGGTATGTTCTCTTCAAGTCGTGCCACCTCCTTCTCCAACATTTCGCAGACAGGCCTTTTACCGTGATCGAGACGATAAAAAAACGCCGCCTGTCCAGAGCGATCAGGTATCTATATTATTGTAAAAGTACAATCAAAAAATAACACCGCTTTATGATTATACCTTCCTATATAATGCCTGTCAATCCTTTTTTAGGCCCGGACGTCCCGCTTTAATTTTATGAAAAAAATTTTAGAGGGTCGATCCGGTCCGAAATCTCACGATGTTGATATGTGAAGAACAGTAATACACTATTTGTTGAAAAGGAGAGAAGCCCTCAAAATATCTGATGGCGGGTTGTGGAAAATTTTGTTGTTGATGTGGAAAACTGAATGTGTTACTATAGTACAGCGGAAAAAAGACAAGAGAGAGAATACAATAATGGAAGCTATCAAAGAAACCTGGGAAAGAATAATCGTACTCATCAAAGAGGAAATGAAAGACGCTCCTTTCAATTCCTTCATCAAGCCGCTGGAACCGGTTTCTGTCGAAAAGGAAAAGAAACTGGTCACTTTGAAAGCACCGAACAAAATGACAAAAGAACGGATCGAGGGACGTTGGTACAACAACCAGATCCGGGACAGCATCCGGGACATCCTGGGACCGGAGTATGACTTCAAACTCGTTCTGCCGGAAGACGTCAAGCCGGCAAAATCGGTGCGGAAAACAGCAGCCGTTTCAACGAAATACAACGGAAATCCCATTAATCCGAGATATACATTCAACAACTTTGTACAGGGAAAATCCAATCACTTTGCGGCAGCCAGCGCCCTGGCGGTCGCCAGAGGCCCGTTTGAAACTTTCAATCCTTTATTCATCTACGGCGGCGTCGGTCTGGGCAAGACCCATCTGATCTGCGCCATCGCCAACGAGATCATGACAAGGATGCCGGAACTGGATGTCATGTACATCACGGCAGAGACCTTTGTCAACGACTACATTTCCTCGATCCGGGACAAGACCCAGACGGAATTTAGGGAAAAGTACCGGCATGTGGACGTGCTGATCGTGGACGATATTCAGTTTTTGGCCGGAAAGGGTTCCTCCCAGGAGGAATTCTTCCATACCTTCGATGAACTCCACACCGGCGACCGGCAGATCATCATCACCAGCGACAAACCCCCCGGAGAACTGCAGGATATCCAGATCCGTCTGACCAACCGTTTCGGCTGGAGCATGACGGCGGACATCAATCCCCCGGAACTGGAGACCCGTATCGCCATTTTGAACAAAAAGGCGGAAAATGAAGGCCTCCCCATTACGCCTGGACTGATGGAAGGCATTGAATACATCGCCGAACACATCGAATCCAACGTCCGTGACATGGAAGGCGCCCTAACCCGGCTGATCTCCCATTCCAAGCTGGAAAACGAGGAAATCAACAGGGAATACGCCCAGCGAGTCCTGAAGGATATCATCCAGGACAACAAGCTGAGAGTCACCCCGGACAAGATCAAGGAAGCGGTGGCCGACCGCCTGGAAGTGGACGTCAAGGACATGGAATCCAACAAACGGAGCAGCAATATTGTATACTCCCGCCGGATCGCCATGTATTTATGCCGGGAAAAGATCGGTCTTCCTTATCAGAGGATCGGTGAATTATTTGGCGGAAAAGACCATTCCACTGTTATTACTTCCTGCCGCGATATCGAAGCTGCCATGAAGGTAAATAACGAATTAAGAGAGGTCATTAAGGAAATCGAAGAACAACTCCGGTGATTTTCCACATGCCAAAAAGCAGAATCACACACTTTTCCACGGAGAGTTCAGAAACCCTTTTCAGCAATTTCAAGGGGAAGGATCATCTATCCACAAATCCACGCCCTATATAACTAATAATACTAAAAGTGTATAAATAAAAAAGGAGGATCCCATGAAGATCACCTGTTCTCAAAAAACCCTGAACAAAGCATTGAACACGGTATTCAAAGCAGTACCGACCAGAACCACTATTCCGATTTTAAGAGGCATTCTTTTAGAAACGACTTCTGACCATACATTGAAAATGACAGCCACGGATTCCGAGATCAGCATTGAAAAAGAAATCGAGTGTCAGGTCCAGGAACCCGGTAAAATCGTTGTCAGTTCCAGATTATTCACGGATATGATCAAAAAACTGCCGGATGATGACATTATGATCGTGGAAGAAGACGGAGTCGTGGCGATTCGCTGTCGTTCCTATAATTCCGAGATCGTTTCGCTGCCGGCAGATGAATTTCCGGACATTTCCGAAGTGGAAGAAATTGAACGGATCGTTTTCAATAAGGAAACTTTTAAGAGAATGGTGAGAAGAACGGCTTTTGCCGCTTCCATGGACGAATCCAGGGGAATTCTGACGGGTATTTTGATCGAGACAAAAGAAGGTGTTCTGACCATGGTAGCCCTGGATGGATTTAGAATGTCCATCGTCCGGGAAGTTATTGAAACGGATCAGGAAATCTCCATCGTCATTTCCGCCCGGATCCTGAATGAAATCACCAAGATCCTCACGGATGAAGAGGAAGAAGACGACTTCGTCATGATTTTTGACAACAAAAAGACGGTCTTCATCATCGGAACCACTAAAATCACTTCCCGCCTGCTGGAAGGAAATTACATCAATTACAAGGAAATCATCCCGAAGATCCACAACAACGCCGTGATCGCGGACAAAAATGAAATGGTGGACGTTATTGAACGGGCATCCCTGATTTCCAACAAGAACAATCTGATCCGGCTGCTGTTCCAGGAAGACAAGCTGGTTATTTCCTCCCGGTCCGAAGAAGGAAACATCCGGGAAGAGATGGATGTGCTCATTGAAGGGGATGGCCTGGAGATCGGATTCAATTCCAAGTATGTGCTGGATGCGCTGAAAGCCGTGGATGATGAAAAGATCCTGCTGGAGCTGAATACCAACGTCACTCCCTGCATGGTGAAACCGGAAGATGGCAATTCCTTTGAATTTTTGATTCTGCCGGTCAGAATCAGCTGATCATGTTTTTTAAAGAGATCGAACTCCGAAATTTCCGAAATTATGAATACTGCAAGGAAACCTTCCACCCGGCCATCAACATCTTCATCGGTGAAAACGGCCAGGGGAAGACTTCCCTGGCGGAAGCCCTGTACATCATGTGTCTGGGGCGTTCTTTTCGTACGCAGAAAGACCGGGAGATGATCCGCTTCGGTGAAGAAACCGCGGTGGTTCGGACCACGGTCTTTAAAAATGAGCGGAACGTGCGGACGGAGATCATTTTAAACCGAAACGACAAAAAGAACGTCAAGATCAACGGCGTCCGGAAAAGAGCCGTGGACCTGGCGGGCCATATCCTGGTGGTGGAATTTTCACCGGACGACCTGAAGATCTTAAAAGAAGAGCCGGACAGGAGAAGGCGGTTTTTGAACCGGGAGATTTCCAAACTTTACCCCAACTATTACGAAGACCTGGCCATTTACACAAAAATCGTAGCCCAGAGAAATACCCTGCTGAAAGAAGGAGCGGCGGATCCTTCCCTTTTGTCCGTCTGGAACGAGGAATTGGTCCAGTATGGAGTCCGTCTGATCATCCGGCGGAAGACCTTCATCGACCGGCTGAACGCGATCAGCAGCCGGATCCACAAGGAGATCACCGAAGGAAAGGAAGACCTTCAGATCGGCTACGACGCCAGCATCCCCTACGATGAGGATCCGGAAAAGATCGGGGAAATGTTCCGGGAGAAGCTGGAGGCTTCCCGGGAGACCGACCTTTCCCGGGGGAATACTTCCTGCGGCCCCCACCGGGACGACTTGAAAGTAACCATCAACGGTGTCGACGTCCGGCGTTACGGGTCCCAGGGACAGCAGCGGACCGCCTCCCTGGCCATGAAGCTGGCGGAGATCGACCTGATGGAAGAGGAAAGCAGCGAAAAACCCGTCCTGATTCTGGACGACGCCCTGTCGGAACTGGATAAGAAGAGACAGAAATACCTCATCGAGTCCCTCACCGGCACCCAGATCTTCCTGACGGCGGCGGCCGTGGGGGAAGACATCCTGAGCCATTTCGAAGAGCGGAAAATCTTCGAGATCCGGGACGGAAAAATACTCCCCTATAGTGAATAAAAAACAAAAAAACATGCCCGGAGCAGCGTGAACTGACCCCCAAAAGTTAGACCAAGAATCTAACTTGAGGAGGTCAGTTTTGTTATGGCGAAATACAGTTTTGAGTTTAAGATGATGGTTGTAAATGAGTACTTGAACGGGCAAGGCGGCTATACTTATCTTGGG
>JAFQZZ010000018.1 GCA_017405645.1 Bacillota bacterium | reverse complement strand
TGTTATTACAACGAGAAACGCAGCAAGGCATCTCTCGGATACCGAAGTCCGGTCGAGTACCGAAAAACCATGTTAGCTGCATAGAAAAACTCCAGCGATTTCTCGCTGGAGCAAAAGTCTAACTTTTTGGGGTCACCTCACAACGGCCCGGGGCTCTTTTGTCTGACTATGATGAGTGACTTATTTCACGTTTTTCAGGAACATCACCACATAGGCTCTGGGGCAGTCGGTGATGTCGTTCACTGCCGTGTTCACCCCGAAGGGCTTGCCGCCGTAGCCATTGCCGGCCCAGGAGGCGGCTTCTGTGTACCACCCGTCCTTCCCCGGGTTCTTCATCCGGTACATGAACGTGATGATATGTGCGGTTTTCAGGGTCTGATCCGGGGAGTAGTGAGTCGCATCCGTGCCTTTCGTGATGCCGTTTTCCACCGCCCACAGGATCGGTTTGTAGTAATACTGCCAGGCAGGCACATCCACGAAGGGATTGTAGGTGCTCTTCGGCTCCGGCTCGCCCATGGCACGCCAGAGGAAGGCCGCGCACTGGCCCCTGGTCACCGTCTGCTTGGGACCGAAGTGGGTAGTATCGATGCCGTTGGTGATCTGAGGCGTCGCATAGTAGGCCCACAGGACCGCATCATAGTATTCGTCGGTCTCAAACACGTCCACAAAGGGATTGACCAGCTTCTGGAGGGGCTCCAGATACTTGCTCTGGACCCAGCCGTAGACATTGCCGTACACGATCTGCGACCACTCGCCCTTGGTCTGAGTGACCTCTACTTCACGTCCTCCCGGCACACCGCCGATCCGTCCCCAATCCGACCCCGGGCCTTTCCGCACGTTCAGGGCGTTGGGAATGACCACATGGGTGGCTTTATGCTCAATGGGTTCCAGGAACGAGCTCTTGATCCATCCATAGCCGGATCCGAAGATGATCTTCGACCAGCCGTCCTGTGTCTCCGTCACCGTCACCCTCCGGCCCTCATTGACGATCGCAAAGGGTGTTCCCCCTCCGGGACTCGCATAGATCGAGTAAAAACCCTTGGCGATATGAGTCGGCACATAAGTCGGCACATTCATTCTCAGGAGCGCTTCCGACTGATATCCATCCATCAGCTCCTGGCCTGTTCTCCTGTCCTCAGTGCAGACAAGCGATCCGTCAAAACTGCCCGTTTTGTCTATCGCCTTGATGTAATACCAATACTCATTGGTCGTGACCGTGATCAGATTGGTGCAGTCTATCGTAAACATGCCGGTCCCAGCATCATATTCCACTTTATACGGATCCGGGTTATGGATATAGTCATCGTTGACTCGATTGACATACGATCCATCTGTTTTCAGCTCAATGAAGTCGATCAGATCCGTATGCGCTCCGAGGATATCATTCGGGTTCACGGTTTGCAAGGTCAGATTGTACTCCGTCGCATTCGGAACGGCTTTCCACTGGATGCAAAGCCCGTTCCAGCCGCCCTCCGGCGTCGCCAGCTTTTCATTGGCGCTCACGTGGACCCCGAAGGCCGGGACCATGGCGACCACCAGGGCCAGGGACAGCAGGATGCTGAAGATTCTATGTTTGATTCTCATGGCTTTCTCCTGTTATTCCTAATCCGCAACTTCTTCCATATTGAACAGGAACTGCACGACAGGGCCTCTGGGGCAGTTCACTGTATCGCTGACTTCGATGTTCACGCCCAGGGGCAGGCCGTTTCCGTCCTCCGCCCAGCTCTGGGCTTCACTGTACCAGCCGTCCAGTCCCGGCATACGCATCCGATACAGGAAGGTAATGATGTGGGCCGTGCTCAGGGTCTGATCCGGAGTGAAATGGGTAGCATCCGTGCCTTTGGTGATGCCCTTTTCCACCGCCCAGAGGATGGCCTTGTAGTAATACTGGCTCTTCGGCACATCCACGAAAGGATTCTTCGTGCTCTTGGGTTCCGGGCATCCCTGGCTCCGCCACAGGAAGGTCACGGCCTGGCCCCGGGTCACGGTGCTGTTCGGCCCGAAGTGGTTGTAGTCCATGCCGTTGGTGATCTGTGGGTTTGCGTAATAAGCCCAGAGGATCGCCTTGTAGTAGGGATTGCTCTTGGCTACATCCACGAAGGGATTGGTCCGGTTCCCGGCGCTGCCGAAGTACAGGGTGAAGGGTTGGCTCCAGGCATTGGTGTAGCCGCTGTCCTTGTTGGCGTGGAGCCGGAAGACCACTGCTCTGTTTTTCCAGTCTTCGCCGTACACTTCCTTTACGTCAGCCCATGCGGGATCCTGCACAATGCTGGTCTCGATCCAGTTCCCGTATTCATTCATGTAATCCAGGTACACTTCCTCCGGGTCTGCGTTCAGGTGGTAGGTCACCTTCACGGAGCCATTGTTTTCCGCCCGCATGTCCTTGGGGTCGAAAGAGAGGAAGGTAAAGCGGAAGTCTCCGTCTTCATCCCCCGGATCGCCGATGCCCGGCATGATGATCTTGAGTTCCTCGCAGTAGCCGGGAGCGCCAATGCTCTTCAGGTAATCGATGGCGATACCGTTGAGGGTGAACGTCCGGCTCAAAAGCTGGCTGCGTTCGTCCGTCGCCGAAATGGTGGTAGCCTCCTTTACCGAATCATAGGACATGACCAGATCGTTGGTCCCGTCCTTGTCCAGGTCGAAATACGTGATCTCCGCCACATCCGATGTGTTGATCTGGCCAATGTACGCCAGTCCGAAAAGGGTATTGGCTACATCGTAAAAATTCATCACCGGCCGGGTCTCGCTGCCTCCGGACAGATCCAGGGTGTCCGAAGTGATCGCGATGGTCTCCCAGTCCCCGTCCATGGGGATGTCGCCGGCGAATACCGTTCCCGGGAAAGTCCCCATCAGGAACAGCGCCGCCATCAGGACGGCCAGCATTCTTCTTTTCGTCTTCATGATCCTTCTCCTTTCCTAAAGTGTTTTTCAAACGTTCCTGAAACAATATACTTATCCATTTTCATTATACCTCAAAACACCGCTTCTGTTCCATTACATTTCCATTAAGGGACCGTTTTTTCCGCCGGCCATTTCCGGCTCAGCATCAGATAGGCCGCCGCGCCGTACAGGCCCGCGCACAGCCAGGCCGCCGGATCGCAGCTGACGGCCATCAGATAACTGCCGAACCGGATGCTGAGAAACGCCATAGCGCACCGGGCCGCCAGTTCCACCACGCCGCTGAACAGCGGGATCATGGCATAGCCGCAGCCCTGCAGTCCGTTCCGGAAGATGAAGATCAGGCTCAGGGGGAAGTAAAAGGCGGAGGTGATGTACAGGTAGGGCTTCGCCAGCCGGATCACCGTTTCCATGTCCGTTCCCGCCCGGAAGAACAGGAACAGGAGTTTGGGAAGCACGAAAATGAGGACCAGGGCAGCAAAGATGCTGAACACCAGTTCCAGGCGGATCGCCTTCCGGAAGCCCTCCCGGAGCCGCCGGTAATCCCCCCTGCCGGTGTTCTGCCCGCAGAAGGTGGTCATGGTGTGGCCCATGGCCGTGCAGCCCTGCATCAGCAGGTACTGGAGCTTCGTGGCCGCCGTAATGGATGCAACGGCGGCGGAACCGAACCCGTTGATCGCCGCCTGCATGACCACCATCCCGGAAGCCGTGATGGTGTGCTGCAGCCCGATGGGAACCCCCATTTTCAGATGATAGGCCGCGACTTCCTTCCTCATCTTCCAGTGCTCCCTTCCCGGAACGAGGATCGGCATCCTCTTCAGGATATAGACCAGGCACAACAGGGCCGACAGGGTCTGGGACAGCACCGTGGCGAAAGCCGCTCCTTCCACGCCCATGCCCAGGCCGGCGATGAGCAGGAGGTCCAGTGCCACGTTCAGCACCGCCGACAGGATCAGGAAGAACAGCGGAGCCGTACTGTTGCCCACCGCCCGGAGATGGGCGGAGAGGAGATTGTAGAAGAAGGTCGCCGTGATCCCGCCGAAGATAATGGTGATATAGGTTTTCGCTTCCGCAAAGATATCCGCCGGCGTCCTCATCAGGTGAAGCGCCCCGTTCACCCCCGCCAGGCTGACCGCCGTGAGGGCGGCCGACAGGGCGACGGCCAGAATGATGCTGCAGGCCACGCTGTTTTTCAGCTGTTCCGTCTGGCCCGCTCCTAAAGTCTGGGAAGTCCTCACGGAAAAACCGATGGCGGCGCCCATGGCGAAGCCCGTCACCATGAACATCAGGTTCCCGGTGGAACCCACCGCCGCCAGGGCGGAGGAACCCAGGAATTTGCCCACGATCATCGTGTCGACCATATTATACAGTTGTTGAAAGATGTTCCCGATCAGGATTGGAATCATGAATCGGATTATCCGGGGCAGGATCGGGCCCCGGGTCATGTCCATCTGCATGGCTTCCTCCAAAAAACAAGGGAGTCAATGGGGACGGTTCTCTTCCCGGTTGAGAATGTAAAACCCCTTTTCGTTCAGGGTGTTTTCCCGGTTGTAGGTCATTTCCGTATCGTCCATCTGGCGCAGAATGCCGCCGGCCTCTTCCACGATGCACTGCATGGCGGCGGTGTCCCACTCGCTGGTGAGCCCGCTGCGGTAATAGATCTCCGCATCGCCTGCCGCAATCATGCAGCCCTTCAGGGCGCTGCCGGCAAAGATGACGTGGCGGATGCCGAAACCCGCCAAAATCTCCGGCGCGTTCGGGGCGGAATTGGACTTGGACAGGCAGGCCCGGATGTCCTCGGTCCGGTCCGATACATGGATCTCCCGCACCGGTTCCCCGTGCTTCTCCGACCGGGCTCCCCGGCCCTTCACGGCCCAGTACAGGTCGTCGTAGACCGGCAGGTAAATGACCCCCATCACCGGGTGGTGGTCCCGCACCAGGGCGATGTTCACGGTGAACTCGTCGGAACGCTTGATGAACTCCTTGGTGCCGTCCAGGGGGTCGATGATAAAGCACCACTCCTTCGAAAGCCGCGACCGGTCATCGGCGGATTCCTCCGCCAGAAAGGCCGCTTCCGGGTACTTTGCCTTCAGCCGGCCCAGGATGATCTCGTTGGCCGCCACATCCGCCTGGGTCACCGGGGTGTGGTCGGATTTCTCTTTCACCCAGAATTCCTCGTTTTCGTAATACCGGAGGATCTCCCGGCCCGCTTCCCGGGCAATGTTTTTGCAGTCTTCCAGGACGGTGTCCATTCTTTCCCACATACCGGGTTTCCCCCTCTCCGCCCCTTCGGGGCACCTCTCCCCCAGGGGAGAGGCAAGATCATAGGTAATTTGCTGTCTTGGCTCTCCCCTCCGGGGAGAGCTGTCCGCGCAGCGGACTGAGAGGGGCTGCTTTAATCCTGCGCCTCTTCGTCGCTCACGTCTTCCGCGGACTCATCCGACGCTGCCGCGTCTTCTCCCTCCACGACCGGTTCCGGTTCGACCCACTGGCTGGCGTCGAAGATCACCAGCCGCCCGGCCTCATCCTTCGGGTACTGGCTGTTGATCAGTTCCGTTGTACGTTCCAACGAAGCCGTGGCCCGGCTCAGCATGCCGGAGGCAGTGATGGACGGGCATTCCGCGAAGTTGTTGTCCAGGGGCACCACATGATACGCCCAGGCGCCGCCTCTCTGATACCGGTTTACCCAGGTGGGCAGCACGTCCGCCTTGGACAGGGTAATGGAGGTCAGCACGCCGTCGGTGCGGGTGACGTCAAAGGTCACCCCGGCCAGGATCCCGTCCTCCACGTTCTTTCTTCCCCCCAGGGTCTCCTGCCGCTGGTTGGAGATGAAGTTCCCGATGGAATAGTACACCGGCACGTTTTTCTGGTATTTATCGCTCCAGAGCACTTCCGCTTCCTGGCAGATGTGGGGGTGGGACGCAAAGATCACGTCCATGCCGGAATCCCCCGCCAGGCGGGAGGCCATTTCTCTCTGGTAATCCCGCACGGGGGAGTATTCCTCGCCCCAGTGGAAGTAGCAGACCACCATGTCCGCCCCGGCGTCCCGGGCACCCTGCACATCCGCCTCGATCTTGGCGATGTCCGTTTCCCAGTTGTCCGGATCAAAGCTGTTGACCCGGGTGGCGATGGCGGAGGGGATGTTGATGGCGTTGATGGTCGTCGGCGAGGTCTGGTAGGTGTAAGCCACCACGCCCACGTTCAGGCCCTGGGCCGGAACGATGATGAAGTTGGCCTCCTCCTCGGTCAGCTGGGAACCGACGGTCCTGAGCCCTGCCGCCTGGAGGACTTCCAGGTTCCGCAGCACCCCGTCGCTGCCGCAGTCCAGCATGTGGTTGTTGGAGGTGATGGCCACGTCGAACCCGACGCTTTTCAGGTTCGCCGCCAGCTCATCCGGCGCGCAGAAAGTGGGATACCCCCTGGGCGCCTGACCGCCGAAAACGGTCTCCACGTTGCAGAATGCGATGTCCGCAGCTTCGATATAGTCTTTGATATAGGCATAGTTGTCGGTAAAATCGTAGGTCCCGTCCGCCTGCAGTGCGCTGTTGTACTGGGGCTTGTGGGCCATGATGTCGCCCGCGCAGACCATGGTGATCTGGGACACTTCCACCACCGGTTCCGGTTCAAACAGGCCTTTGCCGTCCCCGTCCCCGGCGATGTGCCCCGACAGGTTGGCGCCCAGCGCGATCCCCGCCAGACAGACAATGACGATGCCGATCAGTGCTTTTAATTTCATAGTTCTTCTCCGTAAACAAAACGGGGGCCGATAATGGCATCGGCCCCCTGCCTTTTCCCATTAGACAGCTTCGACGCTCTTGACGGTGTCTTCGCCGAAGGCTTCCTGCAGGACTCTCTGGATGCCGTTCTTTAAAGTCATGGTCGCGCCGGCGCAGCCGTGGCAGGCGCCTTGCAGTTTCACGTTGACGATGCCGTCCTCGAAGGATACGAATTCCACGTCCCCGTTGTGGGACTGCAGGTACGGCCGGATGTCATCGATGGCTTCCTTGATCTGATCTTTGATTTCCATTTCCATTTTTACTCTCCTTTTCTCTTAAGCGCCGAGGTAGGCTTTCTTGACCTCATCGTTGGTGATGAGTTCCTTCCCCGGGCCCTCCAATACAACGGTGCCGGTTTCCAAAACGTAGGCATAATCCGAAATCTCCAGGGCCGCCTTGGCGTTCTGCTCGATCAGCAGCACGCTCACGCCCGCTTCGTTGATCTGCTTGATGATGTCGAAAATGCCCTTGACGATGATGGGGGCCAGTCCCAGAGACGGCTCGTCCATCATTAAAAGCTGCGGCCGGCTCATCAGCGAACGGCCTACCGCCAGCATCTGCTGTTCCCCGCCAGAGAGAGTCGCGGCGATCTGCCATTCTCTTTCCAGCAGCCGCGGAAACAGTTCATAAACCCATTCCAGGTCTTTCTGGATCTCCGCTTTGTTTTTCCGCAGGTAAGCCCCCAGCAGGAGGTTTTCCTTAACGGTCAGGTCCGGGAAGACCTTCCGGCCTTCCGGTGTCAGGGAAATGCCGCCCTTTACGATCTTGATCGTGGGCGTGGTCGTAATGTCCTCTCCCTTGTAGATCACTTTCCCGTCGGACTTGGGCACCAGGCCCATGATGGACCGAAGGGTCGTGCTTTTGCCGGCGCCGTTGGCGCCGATGAGGGAGATGATCTTTCCCTGTTCAATATGCATATTGACGCCTCTGAGAGCGTGGATGCCGCCATAGTGGACGTTCAGATTCTCGATTTTCAGCATTATTCATCCACCCCCAGATACGCTTCAATAACTTTCGGATTGTTCTGGATCTCTTCCGGATTGCCCTCGGCGATCTTGATGCCGTAATCCAGAACGTAGATGTGTTCGCAGACCCCCATGACCAGCTGCATGTGATGCTCGATCAGGAAGATCGACAGGTCGTATTCGTCCCGGATCTGGCGGATGAATTCCATCAGTTCGTCGGATTCCTGGGGGTTCATGCCCGCCGCCGGTTCGTCCAGCAGCAGCAGTTTGGGATCCGTGGCCAGGGCCCGGGCGATTTCCAGCCGCCGCTGCAGCCCGTAGGGCAGGGAACCCGCCACATCGTCTTTATACTTGTCCAGCCCCTGCTCCTTCAGCAGCGCCATGGATTCTTCCCGCATCCGTTTCTCCTCTTTGTGGTTGAGGCGGAAGGTGGCGGTGAAGATGTTCTGCTTCGCATGAAGGTGCTTGGCGATCAGCACGTTTTCAAAGACCGACAGGCTGGAGAACAGCCGGATGTTCTGGAAGGTACGGGCAATGCCCATCTTCGTGATCTTGTCCGGCGTGGGGGCGATGGCCTTGGTATACTTGCCGGCATTCTCCCCCTTGTAGAGGTTCTTCATCTTTCCGGAGGGATGGTTCTCCACGATGGTCTTGCCCATGAACTCGATCCGTCCGTTGGTGGGGGCGTACACCCCGGTGATGCAGTTGAAGGCGGTGGTCTTGCCGGCGCCGTTGGGGCCGATCAGGCCGATGATGTCGCCTTTATTGACTTCCATGCTGAAGTTATTGACGGCCACGACGCCGCCGAACTGCATGGTCACGTCCGAGACGCGAAGTACATTTTCCTTACTCATTGACCTGCGCCTCCTTCTTGAATTTCCGCCTCAGCCGGGCGGGTATGGTTGGTATCTTTCGTATCAACCCTCCGAGGCCCTGCCAGGAGAACTCTTTCGTGCCCATGATGCCCTGGCTGAAGAACAGCACGATGATCATGATGACCACGGAGAAGACCACGTTCCGGAAGCCCGCTCTCAGCAGCGGCACCTTGAAGTCTCCGATGTACTGTTCGGAATCCAGGAACCTCAGCCACCATTCCCTGCAGGCGATGAACAGGTAGGAGGCGATGATGCTGCCCGTGACGGAGCCCATGCCGCCGATTACGACGATCAGCAGGAACTCGTAGGTCAGGGCCGCCCGGAATACCGACGCCTGGATGGTGGTCTGGAACATGGCCAGCAGCGCTCCGCCGATGCCGGCGAAGAAGGAGCTGATCACGAAACTCATTTCCTTGTGTTTAAACAGGTTGATCCCCATGGCTTCCGCGGCGATCTCGTCTTCCCGGATCGCCTTGAAGGCCCGTCCGTAGGATGAATTGATCACCAGCAGCATGATGGCGATGCAGATGCCCGCCGCGATGATGGGATACAGCGAAGTATGGTACGTGGTGAACTTCCGCAGCAGGTTGGACCCGTTGGTGATGGGGCCCAGCTTGTCCCACTGGAAGATCGCCCGCAGGATCTCCGCAAAACCCAAGCTGGCGATGGCCAGGTAGTCACTCTTCAGCCTCAGTACCGGCAGACCGATGAGGAAGGCGAAGAATGCCGCCACGATGCCCGCCAGGAGGATGGAGGGGATCGCCGGAAGCATGAAGGTGATGATGCCTCCGTCAAAATACTGGTACACCGAAGCCCGCTGTTCCGGCGGGATGGTGAAGATCGCATAAGTATAGGCGCCGATCAGCATGAAGCCCGCCTGCCCCAGGGAGAACAGACCGGTGAAGCCGTTGACCAGGTTCATGGACACGGCCACCAGGGCGTAGATGGAACCCTTCTCCAGCACGGTGAACAGCATCGACCAGTTGGAGGATTTCGGAATTGTCTGTTCCAGCAGGAAAACCACTGCCAGGAACGCTGCGATCGCGATACAGGAAAGCAGCCATTTACGATGTTTCGTCATTGCCCTGCCCTCCTATACCTTATCAATGTTCTTCTCGCCGAACAGCCCGCTGGGCCGTACGATGAGGATGATGATCAGAAATGCAAATGTGAACGCATCGGAGAAGGTGGTCAGACCCATGCCCTTGATGATGTTTTCACAGATACCGATGATGAACGCGCCGATGACCGCACCCGGGATGGAGCCGATGCCGCCGAATACGGCCGCAACGAAGGCCTTCAGTCCGGGCATCGCGCCGGCGGTGGGCATAACTCCTGTATAGTTGGAGAAATACAGGATGGAGCCCACGGCTGCCAGGAACGAACCGATGATGAAGGTCATGCTGATGACGCTGTCGATCTGGATGCCCATCAGTCTCGATGTTTCAAAGTCCCTGGACACGGCCCGCATGGCCATGCCGATCTTGGTCTTGTGGATCAGGATCATCAGCAGGACCACCAGGGCGATGGTCAGGATCGGTGTGATGACCGTCACGACTTTGGTGGTAGCGCCGAATACGGTGATGGTGCTGGAGATCCACGGAATGGTCGGATAGGTCTTGGTCAGACCGCCGGTGACATACAGCGCCAGGTTCTGCAGCAGATAGCTGACGCCGATGGCCGAGATCATGACCGACATTCTGGGCGCATTCCGCAGCGGCCGGTAAGCCGCCCGCTCGATCAGGAAACCCAGGACCACGGTAAAGATGATCACAAAGGGGATCGCCAGATACAGCGGCATCCACGTCACGGCGTAGACGCCCATCAGGCCGGCGATCATAAACATATCTCCGTGGGCGAAGTTGATCAGCCGCAGGATGCCGTATACCATCGTGTACCCGATGGCGATCAGGGCATATTGTCCGCCTACGGAGATCCCCGCCAGTATGTACGGAAGATTGTCCCGGATAAAATCCATAAATACATTACCTCCAGACTACTTCCATTGCAGGAGCCGACTCCCGAGAGGAGAGACCCCTCAGGTTCCCGCCCTCACAATGGTAAGTGTACTAAAATAGAAATAGGCGGGGGCGGAATTCGCCCCCGCGAAATCACGTTGCCGAAACGTTTGTCAGAACAATGCGCGGATTATTCTACGCCCTGCTCCGCGACGAATTCCCAGATACCTTCATCCGTGTTGCAGTGTTTTACATAAGCGGTGGTTCTGTTCGCGTCGCCGATTTCATTGAATGTGATCATGCCGGTCACGCCTTCATACTGTACATTCGGCAGAGCTGCCATAACAGCCGCCGGATCGCCGGAGCCGGCCAGTTTGATTGCCTCCAGGGCGGTGAAATATGCATCATAACCCATTGCGGTTACCGCAGCCAGGTCTGTGTTGCCGCCGTTGTTGGCCAGGTTGGTGGAATCCGCTTCGATCCAGGCCTTGATGCCTTCGTCAAATTCCGCGTTGCCGCCTTCCTGATAGAATGTGGTTACATTGATATCAACGTTCTTGCCTTTTGCTGCGCCTGTGATAACGTTGCTGTCCCAGGTGTCGCCGGCCAGGATCGGCATCTGCAGATTCTGTGCGGAAGCCTGGTCGATGATCAGAGCAGCAGCTTCAGTGGATACCGGAGCAAAGAATACGTCCGCATTCGCCTTTGCAGCATTTGCTACGTAGGAAGTAAAGTCGGAGTTGCCATCCGGGAATGTTTCATAAACAACTGTGCCGCCCAGGCCTTCGAACGCCTGCTTGAAGTAGTTGCACAGACCGACGGAATAGTCATCCCCTAATTTCGCCAGAGCGTAAGCGGTCTTGGCATCGAAGTTGTCCTTCGCGAAGTTCGCCAGTACGGTGCCCTGGAACGGGTCTAAGAAGCAGATCCGGAAATAGTGATCGTTGCCTTCGGTTACCTGCGGGTTCGTGCAGGTTACGCCCAGAGCCGGGATCCCAGCATCCGCGAAGATGTCGGAAGCGGCGATGGATACGCCGGAACCATAGGAACCGAGGACGATGGATACGCCTTTACTTACTAAGTTCTGTGCCGCTGTCGGGCCTTTGTCTGTGGAAGATTCGTTGTCTACGATTTCCAGCTGTACCTGATATTCAACGCCGTCGATCTCAACGGTCGGGCACATTTCATTTGCATACTGGATACCCAGGGTTTCCTGTTTGCCGCCTGCTCCGTTGTCGCCGGAAGCCGGTTCGAATACGCCGATCTTGATCACGTTGTCTCCTGCTGCAGAATCGTCGCCTGCCGCGTCATCGCTGCTGCCGCCGCATCCCATAGCAAATACGGAGAATACCAGCACGAGCACTAACAAAAGTGAAAATTTTTTCAAAATACCTTCCTCCTTATCTTTTGAATTCACTACCGTGGTAAAAGAGAGTTTTTACCGCATATAATAATACCAAAAAAACCGGGGGAAGTAAATACCTTCCCCCGAATTTTAGACCGTTGTTGGCCGAAGATTCTTCGGTCCTTTCTTACTTGTATTGAATGGTGTGGCGGCGGATCTTCTGGGTGGTGGTCTTTTCGAATTCCTCCTCCCGGATGTTGAACCGCCGGATCCGTTTGTAGGAGGTGGTGGCGGCGTTGACCCGCTCCACTTCCCGGTCGATGAGCTCCTCGATCTCCTCGGGGCTCTTTCCCTTCAGGACCTCCGTGTCGATGACGATCTCCGCCGTGATCTTCAGGTCGCCCCCGTTCGGGTCCTCTTTGCCCCAGACCACGGATTCCTTGATGTATTCGCTCTTGTCCAGCAGGTATTCCAGTTCCTCCGGATAGATGTTCTTTCCGTTCTTGGTGACGATGACGTTCTTTTTCCGGCCGGTCACGTGCAGGTAGCCGTCCTTGTCCATGAAGCCGTAGTCCCCGGTGGCGAACCAGCCGTCCGGCAGCAGGACCTTGGCGGTCTCTTCCGGATCCTCGTAATAACCGATCATGGTGGACTCCGTCAGGGCCTGGATCTCCCCGATCCCGTCTTCGTCGGGTTCGTCGATCCGCACCTGCGTGCCGGGCATCGGCGGCCCCGCCGTGCCGGTCTTTTGGCGGTAATCCGCATTGACGGCGATGATGGGCGAGGTTTCCGTCAGGCCGTAGCCCTCGAACATGTTGATCCCCAGGGCCCGGAAGTCCCGGATGATCTCCGGATCCATGGGGGCGCCCCCCACGATGAAGGTCCGGATCTCGTTGCCTATCAGATCGTAGATATCCTTGAACATCTTATGGGAACGGTCCATGCCGAACTTCTGCAGTTTTTCGTTCAGCCGCATCCCCTTCTTCAGCTTTTCCTCCATGCCCTTGTGCCGGGCGGCGATGAGGATCTTCCGGTGGAAGGTCTCGTAGATCAGGGGCACGCCCAGCATGATGTTGACCCGGTCTTCCTTCAGGTTGCGCTGGATGTACTTCAGCCCGTCGGCGATGACCACGGTGCCGCCGCCCGCCAGGCCCGGCAGGACCTCGCAGGTGAACGCGAAGGTATGATGGACCGGCAGCACCAGGAGCCCCCGGTCGTTCGTGTCGATGTGCATCCGCCTGAGCATGTTCTCCACGTTGGAGGTCAGGTTCCGGTGGGAAAGCATGACGCCCTTGGAGGTGCCGGTGGTGCCCGAAGTGAAGTAGATGGCCATCAGGGCATTCGGATCGATTTCCTTGGAGGCATACCGGTCGTCCCCTTCCGCGATCAGGGCATAGCCCTCCTCCAGCAGTTTCTTCAGGGACAGGTTCCGCCACTGGTGGGTGTCCCCGTCCATCTCGATCAGGTATTCCACGAAGTCCATCTCCGCCATTGTGGCGTCCACGATCTTCTGCTGTTTCTTCGAATAGACCAGGGCGGAGGCCTCCGCTCTTTTCAGGAGGTTCACCAGTTCCGCCGAAGGCAGTTCCCGGTCCAGGGGGATGATGATCCCCACTCCGCAGCACACCGCAAAGTAGGTCAGCACCCAGTCGTAGCGGTTCTCGCTCATGACGGCGATCTTCTTGCCTTCCAGCCCCCGGTTCAGCAGGGCGGTGCCCAGGGCGTTCACGTCCTCCAGCACCTGCCGGTAGGAGATGGACCGCCGTTCCGCCTGTCCGGGGAAGTGCCGGTCCTCAAAAGCCGGATGCTCGCCGTAGTGCTCCGCACCGTAGCGGATGATTTCCCGGATGTCCGGAAGATAACGGACTTCATGGGGTCTTTCCACGAATTTAGCCATTATCTTTCACCTCCTCTGCCGGTCTTTTGAGATCCAGGCTGTGCCGTTTGATCTTGCGGGTGGTCGTTTTTTCAAACTCCTCTTCCCGGATATTGAATTTGCGGATTCGTTTGTAGGAGGTGGTGGAGCTGTTGACCTTTTCCACTTCTTCCTTGATGATGCGCTGTATTTCCTCTTCCGTCAGGTCCTTCACAAAGTCCGGATCCGTCACGATCTCCGCGGTGATGATCAGGTCCCCGAGCTGTTCGTCCTCGTCGCCCCACACCACGGATTCCTTGATGCAATCGCTCTTGTTCAGCAGGTACTCCAGTTCCTCCGGGAAGATGTTTTTGCCGTTCTTGGTGACGATGACGTTTTTCTTCCGGCCGGTGACGTGGAGGAAACCTTCCTCGTCCATATACCCGTAGTCGCCGGTGGCCAGCCAGCCATCCGGCAGCAGCACCTTCGCCGTTTCTTCCGGGTCCTCGTAGTAGCCCAGCATCCGGGACTCCGTCCGGGCCAGGATCTCCCCGACTCCGGATTCGTCCGGGTCGTCGATCCGGATCTCGGTGCCGTGAAGCGGCGCCCCGGCCGCCCCGGGCTTCTCCCGGTAATCGGCGTTCATGGCGATGATGGGCGAGGTTTCCGTCAGCCCGTATCCTTCAAACATATTGACCCCCAGCACCCGGAAATCCCGGATGATCTGCGGATCCATCGGCGCCCCTCCGACGATGAACACCTGGATGGAGTTGCCGATGATATTGTAAATGTCCTTGAACAGTTTCCGCGACCGGTCCATTCCGAACCGCTGCAGGATGGCGTTGAGTTTCATCCCCTGCTTCAGCTTCTCTTCCTTTCCGGCCAGCCGCGCCGCGGTCCCGATCCTCTTGTGGAAGGTCTCGAACACCAGCGGGACCCCCAGCATGACGGTGGGATCGTCTTCTTTCAGATTCTTCTGGATGTATTTCAGCCCGTCCGCAAAGCAGACGCAGGATCCCTGGGACAGGCAGGTGATGATGCTGCAGGTGAATTCAAAGGTGTGGTGGATTGGCATCACCGACAGGATCTTGGATTCCGTGTCGATATGCATCCGCCGCAGCATGTTCTCCACGTTGGCGGTGATGTTCCGGTGGGAAAGCATGACGCCCTTGGATTTTCCGGTGGTGCCGGAGGTAAAGTAGATCCCCATCAGAGCGTTCGGGTCCAGTTCCGCATCCAGGTAGCTGCGGTCGCCTTCCGCCAGCAGCTGCCGCCCTTCTTCCAGAAGGGCCTGCAGGGAAAGATTCCGCCACTGGTGGACGTCGTCGTCCATGCCGATCAGATACTCCACGAAGGACAGGTCCGCCACTGCGGCTTCCACCGTTTTTTTCTGCTTTTTGGAATAGATCAGCGCCGATGCGCGGGCCCGGCTCAGGAGATTGACCAGTTCCGCCGGCGGCAGTTCCCGGTCCAGGGGAATGATGACTCCCACGCCGCAGGCCACGGCGTAATAACTCAGGACCCAGTCGTACCGGTTTTCGCTCATCACCGCGATCTTCCGGTCCTTCAGGCCCCGGTGGATCAGCGCCGTTCCCAGGGCATTGACGTCATCGGCCAGTTCCCGGTAGGTGATCTTCCGGCGCTCCGCCTTGCCCGGGATGTGCCGGTCCTCGTAGGCGATCCGGTCCGCAAAATGCCCCTGTCCGTAACGGATCAGATCCCGGATGTCCGGCAGATGCCGCACCGGGTAGGGCTTTTCGACGAATTTCCCCATTTCCTCGCTCCCTTCCTTTCATAAAGTTAACATAAAAATTATACTACATTTCGCCGGAAGTTACAAGTTGGGAGATGAGTCAATGGGGACGGTTCTTTTTGACTCATGGCAGGCATGAGTCAAAAAGAACCGTCAC
>JAFQZZ010000017.1 GCA_017405645.1 Bacillota bacterium | reverse complement strand
GGGCGTCTTTCACCTTCCGGTCTCGGCCGTCTCTCGCCTTCCGGACGGGGGCGTCTTTCACCTTCCGGTCTCGGCCGTCTCTCGCCTTCCGGACGGGGGCGTCTTTCACCTTCCGGTCTCGGCCGTCTTTCGCCTTCAGGACGGGGACGTCTTTCACCTTCCGGTCTCGGCCGTCTTTCGCCTTCAGGACGGGGACGTCTTTCCCCTTCCGGTCTCGGCCGTCTCTCGCCTTCCGGACGGGGACGTCTTTCCCCTTCCGGTCTCAGGCGTCTTTCGCCCTCCGGACGGGGACGTCTTTCCCCTTCCGGTCTCGGTCTTCTTTCGCCTTCCGGGCGGGGACGTCTTTCACCTTCCGGACGGGGACGTCTCTCGCCTTCCGGACGGACCGCTGTGCGGACCGTTTCTTTCGGAGCCTCTTCGCTCTTGGGGGCTTCCGCTTTTTTGGGCGCTGCCGGTTCTTTGGGCACCTCCGCTTTCTTCGGAGCCGGTTTCTTTTCCGGTTCCGACGCTTTTTCCTTTTTGCCGAACTTCTGCCGGAGAAGCTGTTCCTGCGCTTCATCGATCATGGCAAAATGGCTGTTTATTTCAATGCCGTTTTCCCTCAGCGCTTCCATGACTTCCTTGCTGCTGACGGAAAGCTCTTTTGCAATTTCAAATGCTCTGAATTTGGACAAATCCAACACCTCCTGGTTACATACTCATGGTTTCGATCTCCTTTGCTATCGCTTTTGCTAGATTTACATCGGTGATCCCGAAGATATTCCGGCCGGATAACCCTGTGATCTCTTCGATCCGAAGCGATTCCTCCGCCCAGACCACCGGGATCTTCTGTTTTTCACAAAGCTTCCGGAACTTTTCTTTCGTCCGTTCCGAAGCTCCGCGGGTAATCAAAACAAGCTTTACCTTATTTCGTTTTATCAATTGGATGCAGGTTTCGTACCCGGATACCAGAGAGCGGGACTTTCTGGCAAATCCGAAGTAGGCCTGCAGTTTACTGTTGTTCATACTGTTTCAGCTCCTCTGAAAGCCGGTCCAGGTTTTCCCGGGTGACCTCTGCGTTCAGGCTTCGGGCGATGGCTCTCTTCTTCACCGCCTTCTCGAAGCATTCCGCCTTCGGACACAGGTAGGCGCCCCGGCCGGGGGCCTTTCCGGTGGGATCCAGGATCACTTCCGCAACTCCGCCTTCTTCTTCCGGCTTTGCCGCCACCACCCGGATCAGTTCCTTTTTCGGTTTGGATTCCATGCAGCCGATACAGCGTCTCATGGGGACTTTTTTAGTCTTCATTTCCTGTCATTCCCCTCATCGGAATACTCTTCCTCATCATCGTATTCCTCATCGTCGTATTCTTCGTCGTCATACTCCTCGTCGTCGTATTCCTCATCGTATTCGCCGTCTTCGTAGTCCTCGTCGTAATCGTCGTCGTATTCCTCGTCGTCGTAATCGTCGTAGTCCTCATCGTAGTCGTCGTCATACTCTTCGTCATCATAATCCCGGTCGTCGTATTCCTCGTCGTCGTAGTCCCGGTCGTCGTATTCCCCTTCTTCGTACTCTTCGTCTGAATATTCGCGGTCGTCATACTCATCATCGTAGTATTCGTCGTCGTCATAATATTCGTCATCGTAGTATTCGTCGTCATCGTAATATTCCGGCTCATACTTGTCAGAGTATTCCGTGTATTCCCCGTTTTCCACGCCTTCTTCGTACTTGCTGTGGCTCTTGATGTCGATCTTCCAGCCGGTGAGGCGCGCCGCCAGCCGGACGTTCTGGCCTTCCTTGCCGATGGCCAGGGACAGCTGCTGATCCGGCACCACCGCCAGGGCCATCCGTTCCGGGCCGTTGACCAGGACCTTCTCGGTCTTGGCCGGGCTCAGGGCGCTGCTGATCAGCGTCTGGGGGTCTTCATCCCAAAGGATGATATCGATCTTCTCCCCGAAGATCTCGTCCACAACGGCCTGCACTCTCGCACCCCGGGTCCCTACACAGGCGCCGACCGCGTCCACGTTTTCGTTGGCGGACCAGACCGCCATTTTGGTCCTGGAACCCGCTTCCCTGGAGATGCTCTTGATCTCCACGATGCCGTCGTAGATCTCAGGCACTTCCAGCTCGAAGAGCCGCTTCACGAAGCCCGGATGGGACCGTGACAGGAAGATCTGTGGGCCCTTGGTGGTATTGCGCACATCCATGATGTAGACCCGGATACGGGAATTGACGGTGTAGGTCTCTCCCGGCACCTGTTCCGCCCGGGAGAGGATCCCTTCGGTCTTCCCCAGGTTGATGTACACCGTGTCGTTGCTGACCCGCTGGATGATACCCACGGCGATCTCGCTGACCCGGTTGATGTAATCCTCGTAAACGATGGCGCGTTCCGCCTCCCGGATCTGCTGCACCACCACCTGCTTGGCGGTCTGGGCGGCGATTCGTCCGAAATCTTTCGGCTTGACGATGGTCTCGACGATGTCGCCTGCCTCGTAATTCGGATCGATCTCCTGGGCATCCTCGATGTGGATCTCGGTATTGTCGCTGTTGATTTCTGCTAACGTTTCCACTACGACCCTTCTCATGTAGATGGTGATCTCGCCGGTCTCCCGGTCGATGTCCACCCGTACATTGTTGTTGGACCCGTAGTGTTTTTTATAAGCGGACAGAAGCGCCGCTTCGATCGCTTCCAGAATCACCTCCGTGGAGACTTCTTTCTCCTGGGCGAGTTCATCGATCGCTTCTATGAATTCCCTGTTCAATTTTGTGAAACCCTCCTTTTTCTAAAAAATAACCGCCAGCCGGATCCTGGAGACCAGCTCTCTTTCGAACCGCATCTCCCTGCCCGATTCATCGGTGATGACGATCTCGCCGTTTTCCAGCCCCACCAGTTCCCCGGTCCATTCCTTGGAACCTTCCAGAGCCTTGTACAGCGTGATGTCCACCAGCTTGCCTTTGTTCTTCTCAAAATGCTCGTCTTTGACCAGCGGCCGGTCCAGCCCCGGGGAAGACACCATCAGATAATAGTTTTTGTCGATGAGATTCAACTCATCCAGACGGTCGCTGAGCCACCGGCTCACCACTTCGCAGTCGTCGACGGTGATGCCGCCTTCCGGCTTGTCCACGAAGACTTTCAGGTACCAGTCTTTCCCTTCCTTCGAGTACTCTGTCAGATACAGTTCGTACCCGTGCTCCGGAAGGAATCCGGCCAGTTCCCGTTCCACTACGTCCGTCAGTTTTTCCTTTGCCATCCGTTCGTCCTCCTTTCCGCGGGCGCTCCGCTAAAATCAAGAGAGTGGGCTTTGCCCACTCTCCGGAGAAATAACTATTTAATACACGGATATTATATGCTCCATTGAACCGATTGTCAACGAATTCCGCAATATTTTTGCATTTTTCAGCGGTTTTCCTCAGTTCTGAGGCTCTAAATGATCCGCTTCGATCTTCTGCGGGTCCTTTTTGGCCCGGGCCTTGCTCAGGAAGCAGACGCCGAACACCAGGACGATGCCGATGATATCGGTCAAAGTGCCCGGGTACACCAGCGTCAGGCCGCCGGCGATGGAAAGGATCCGTTCCCAGATCTTCAGGTTCGAGAAGATATATCCTCTCAGGCCTGCAGCCACGCCGAATACCCCCAGCAGGGAGGTGGCGATGACCTGAACGGCCTGGATCCATGTGCAGTCGATGAATAAAAGCGCCGGATCCAGTCCGAAGCAATACGGTACGATGAAGGCCGCTATGGCCAGCATCGATGCGTTGATTGCCGTCTTCATCGGCCTCGATCCCGCAATGGCGCTGCCGGCGTAAGCTGCCAGCGCGACCGGCGGGGTGATGTCCGCAACGATACCGAAGTAGAATACGAACATGTGGGCGGACAGGGTCGCCATCCCCATCCGGATCAGTATCGGCGCGCAGGTGGTCGCCATAATGACGTAGTTCGCCGTGGTCGGCACCCCCATGCCCAGAATGATGCAGGTCAGCATCGTCAGCACCATCGCGAAGAAGATGTATCCTCCCGACAGGCTGACAATGGTGGAAATCAGCCGGGCCCCGATACCGGTGGTGGTGATGACGCAGGCGATGGTGCCCGCCACCGCGCAGGCGATACCTACGGTCAGGGTGGACCGGGCGCCGTTTTCCAGCGCGTCAAAGAATTTGTGGATGTTGATGCGGGTATCCTTGGACAGCATGCTGACGGCGATCGCCGAAGCGGTCGCAACGATGGCTGCAAGGCTCAGGGTCGTCTTGACCATCATGATGACCATGATGATCAGCGGCAGAAGGAGGTACCCTCTGCGGATGATCAGTTTCCCGAACTGGGGCAGCTGATCCTTGGACAGGCCCTTCAGACCCATTTTCTTGGCTTCCAGATGTACGGCGATGAATACGCCGGTGAAGTACAGCACCGCCGGCAGGATCGCCCGCCCCGCGATGTACTTGTATTCAAACCCGGTATATTCCACCATCAGGAAGGCGGCAGCGCCCATGATAGGCGGCATGATCTGGCCGCCGGTGGAAGAAGCCGCTTCGACCGCGCCGGCAAATTCCGGTCGGTACCCGTTCTTTTTCATCATCGGGATCGTGACGGAACCGGTGGTGACCGTGTTTCCTACCGAGGAACCGGAGACCATCCCGCACAATGCCGAGGACAGTACAGCTACTTTCGCCGGCCCGCCGCTGGAGCTGCCGGCGATGGAGTTGGCCAGTTCTATGAAGAACTGGGAAATGCCGGTCTTTTCCAGAAAGGCCCCGAAAATAACGAAGAGCACGATGAAGGTGGAGCAGGCACGGATCGGCGTGCCGATGACACCTTCTGTGGTATAAAACAGATTGTATACGTTGATGGCCAGGGGTTTCCCCGTAAAGCCAAGCATATATATGATGAAGGCGGAAGATACTACAACGATCGGTATCCCGACTGCCCGTCGGCAGCCCTCCAGCGTGACGATGACGCCCAACAGCCCGATCACCAGGTCGATGGGCTCCAGACGGATCGTGTTGGCGATGATTTTATCCAGATTGAACACAAAATAGAAATAAGAACCGCCGCCGATAATGGCCAGGATCAGATCGTACCACGGAATGTAATTGACTCGCTTTCCGCCGCCCTTTTTGGCGGGGAATACGATAAAGATCAGGAACACCAGGATCCCTACGAAGGACGCGCGTTCGATCCGGGTCTCCCAGTCGAGACCGAAGTTCAGTAAAATGCTGTAGAGCGCAAAGGCCACCAGCATATACCGGACGACGACCCGGGGCACGCCCTGCCAGTGGCGGACATTGGCTTCCCGGTCATACTTTTCCATCACGGCCTGGATCTGCTCTTCCGTGGCTTCCGGCGGTTCTTCCACCGGCGCATCCGGATCGGCCATGTCCAGATCCATGTCGTCTTTGATCTCTTTTACGCCGTCTTCGATCTTGTGCCCAATCTCCGAAGCTTCGTCTTCGATCTTATGTGTCAGATCTTTCGCTTCATCTTCGATCTTCTTGAAAAATGACAATGCTTTTCCTCCCTCTTCCAGATTTCCTTATTCCTGCTTCAGGGTGAACAGCACCTTGCTGCTGCGCCCGCAGAGATCCCGCAGGCTCACCTCCTCGCCGCCGATGGTCAGGATGTGATCCGAAATGGTCCCCACGACGATAATCAGCGGGTCGATTTTGTGGTCGATGCCGGAGACGATCATTTCACCGTTGTCTCCGTATTCCAGGGTCTCCCCCTCCAGGAGGATCTCCTCCACCCCGGCGCCGAATCCGTAATACACGCACTGGGTATTCCAGATCCCGTCCGGCCGGCACTCGTAATAGTCCCGGACCGGGCTTTTATTCACCGAGTGGATGAATTCCACCGTAAAAACATCGCCCTCTTCCACAGGATAGGATGCGTAGATCCGGTCCGTCTGAGGATCCGACAGGACCAGTACCGTCTGTCCCGGACCGCAGCCGGGAAGTAAAGCGACCGCAGTAATGAAGATCATTATAGCGGTCGCAACCGTAAATTTCTTATAAAACTTTACGAAAGGTTTCAACGTTTGTTTCCCTTGACTACATTACTCCCTGTTCGGTGAAGTATTTCACAGCACCCGGATGGAAGTCGATTTCAATACCGGAAACAGCGGTTTCGAGGCTCAGTTCATTGCCCTTGTCATGACCGGCGATGATCTGATCCTGTAAATCGAAGATGCCCTTTACGAAGTTGTAGATCGCATCTTCCGGAACATCGTTTCTGGCGATGATTGTAGCCATTACAGCCACAGCCGGAACGTCATCCGCAACGGGGCTGTAGGTGCCGCCCGGGATCACGCCGTAGGTGTAGAAACCGTAATCGCTCATCAGCTTGTCAGCATGTTCCTGATCCACTTCCAGCAGATTGAAGGTGTAGGAAGAAGACAGTTCGGAAACAGCGGTGGTCGGATAACCGGCTACTACGAACGCGGCATCGATGGTGCCGTTCTTCAGGGAGTCAGCGGAGTCTGCGAAGGACTGGTTGTTCTTCGTGATGTCGGAATCGATGTCGATGCCGTAAGCCGCTAAGATCTGGCGGGCATTGAATTCCACGCCGGAACCTGCGTCACCAACGCTGACCTTCTTGCCTTTCAGCTGGTCGATGGATGTAATGTTCTTGTTTGCAACGATCTGTACGTATTCCGGATAGCAGGACATTACTGCGGAATAGCTGTCGATCGGTGTCTTGCCTTCATACATGTCGGTACCGGTAGCCGCATAGTACATAACGTCGTTCTGTACGATCGCGATCTGGTCCCCGCCGGTATCGATCAGGTCGATGTTCGCAGCGGAAGCACCTGTGGATTCCACGGTGATGTTCAGCTGGTCGCCCAGGTTTTCATTCAGGACCTGTGCTACGACGCCGCAGAAGCCGTAGTATGTGCCGGAAGTACCGCCGGTTGCCATGTTCAGGGAAGCCGGGCCGTCACCGCCATCGGAGCTTGCACCGCCGCCGCCGCAGGCTGCCAGAAGCATGATCATAAATACGGACATGATGATTGCTAATGTTTTTTTCATCTGTTTCATTCCTCCTTCTGTTTTTAACTTTCGTGAAAAGATCGTTCCCGATTTAGTCGGATAACGTGTTAAAACATTATACCATAAACAAAGTATGATGTGCAAGAAAAACGTGTAAACGTTTTACATAAATGAGGTCCCTATTTCAGGATCGCTTTATGGTAGACTTTTTTGCCTTTTTTGATTTTCAGTCCTTTTCTCAGCTGCGCCGCCGTGAATACCGTTGCCGGGTCGGTGACCTTCTCGTCGTTGACGGATACGCCGCCCTGCTGCACCAGTCTTCTCCCCTCGGATTTGGACGGGATCAGTTTGCAGGCCGCCATCAGGTCCAGAATGCCGATTTCCCCGCCGACCTGTTCTTCCGTCAGTTCGGTGGTGGGCATGTTCGCGTCATCCCCGCCTCCGGCAAAGAGCGCCTTCGCCGTAGCCTGGGCCTTGTCGGCTTCTTCCCTGCCGTGGACCAGTTCCGTCAGGCTGTAGGCCAGGATCTCTTTCTTTTCGTTGATCCGGCTGTCGTCCCAGCTTTCCATCTCCGCGATCTCCTCCAGCGTCAGGAAGGTCAGCATCTTCATGCACTTGATCACGTCCGCGTCGTCCACGTTCCTCCAGTACTGGTAGAATTCGTAGGGCGTGGTCTTTTCGGGATCGAGCCAGACGGCGCCTTTGGCGGTCTTACCCATCTTGTTTCCTTCGCTGTTCAGAAGCAGCGTGATGGTCATCGCATAGGAGTCTTCCCCCAGCTTTCTCCGGATCAGCTCGGTGCCCGCCAGCATGTTGCTCCACTGGTCGTTGCCGCCGAACTGCATGTTCACGCCGTAATGCTGATGGAGATAATAGAAATCGTAAGCCTGCATGATCATGTAATTGAATTCAAAAAAGCTCAGGCCTTTCTCCATTCTCTGCTTGTAGCATTCCGCCCGAAGCATGTTGTTGACGGAGAAATGCGCGCCGACTTCCCGGAGCAGTTCGATGTAGTTCAGGTCCAGCAGCCAGTCGCCGTTGTTGACCATGATGGCCTTGTCTTCGCCGAACTCAATGAACCGTTCCATCTGCACCTTGAAACAGTCGCAGTTGTGCTGGATCGTTTCCGGCGTCATCATCTGACGCATGTCGGTACGGCCGGAAGGGTCTCCGATCATTCCGGTTCCGCCGCCCACCAGGACCACCGGTTTGTTGCCGGCCATCTGAAGCCGCTTCATCAGGCACAGCGCCATGAAATGCCCTACGTGCAGGGAATCCGCCGTGGGATCGAAGCCGATATAGAATTTGGCTCCGCCGCTGTTGATCAGTTCACGGATCTCTTCCTCGTCGGTCACCTGTGCGATCAGCCCTCTTGCCTGTAATTCTTCATAGATTTGCATTGTTCCTTACCTCCATAAAAAATGTCCTCTGCCCCGTTTGGGACAGAGGACGAAACTTCGCGGTACCACCTCTGGTTCCGGCATTCTTCACAAAATGCCGCTCTTTCTGTGCCATCACACAGAACGCGCTGTACCGGGCGCACCCGTCTGACCCTACTGTGCAGTTTCACTGCGGTTCAGGCAGCGGCTCCGGAATGTATTCGTCCCGGGTCCGTCTGCGGTCTCGCACCTTCCGGCCGCTCTCTGGAAGACCTCGCCCGGGCTACTTCTTTCCTTCGTAGCCTTGACATATACTGCGTTTTCACGCTTAAACTATCCTATCACATTTTGACTGTTTGTCAACTCTTATTCCTGAAAGATTTATTCCGCGATGTTCGGCAGGTTTTTCCGGAAGGAGGCCAGTTCCTCATCCGTGGGGATGCTGTCGATCATTTCCCCGTTATGGAACTTTTCAAATGCATACAGGTCAAAGTACCCGGTGCCGGTCAGGCCGAAGACGATGTTCTTCGCTTCGCCGGTCTCCTTGCACTTGAGGGCTTCGTCGATGGCGACCTTGATGGCGTGGCTGGATTCCGGTGCCGGCAGGATGCCTTCTGCCCTGGAGAACCGTTCCGCCGCCGCGAATACGTCCGTCTGCTTGACGGCTACAGCTCTCATGTATCCGTCGTGGTAAAGCTGGGACAGGATGCCGCTCATGCCGTGGAACCGAAGTCCGCCGGCGTGGTCCGGTGCCGGGATGAAGTCACTGCCCAGAGTGTACATCTTCACCAGGGGGCAGATCCGCCCGGTGTCCGCGAAGTCGTAAGCGAAGACGCCTCTTGTAAAGCTCGGGCAGGACTGGGGTTCAACAGCGATGATCTCGTAATCAGCTTCTCCCCTGAGTTTCTCGCCCATGAAGGGGGAGATCAGGCCGCCCAGGTTGGAACCGCCGCCTGCGCAGCCGATGATCATGTCCGCTTTTACGCCGATTTTGTCCAGCGCCGCCTTTGCCTCCAGACCGACGATGGACTGGTGCAGCAGCACCTGGTTCAGCACACTGCCCAGCGCATAACGGTAGCCTTCGTTGGTCACGGCCACTTCCACCGCTTCGGAGATGGCGCAGCCCAGGCTGCCGCCGGTGCCGGGATGCTCTTCCAGGATCTTTTTCCCGACGTTGGTAACAAACGAGGGAGACGGGGTGACGGATGCGCCGTAAACCCGCATGACCTCCCGGCGGTAGGGTTTCTGTTCATAAGAGGTCTTTACCATGAATACCTTGCAGTCCAGGTCGAAGTAGGAACAGGCCATGGACAGCGCCGTCCCCCATTGACCGGCTCCGGTCTCGGTGGTGACGCCTTTGAGGCCCTGCTTCTTCGCGTAGTAGGCCTGGGCCAGCGCGGAGTTCAGTTTATGGCTGCCGCTGGTGTTGTTGCCTTCGAATTTATAGTAGATGTGGGCCGGCGTGCCCAGTTTCTTTTCCAGGTTGTAGGCCCGGAACAGCGGGGACGGCCGGTACATCTTATAATACTGCTGGACTTCCTCGGGAATGGGGATGTAGGGGGTGTCATCGTCCAGTTCCTGTTTCACAAGTTCTTCGCAGAATACGCCGCTGAGTTCCTCTGCGGTAAAGGGTTTCCCGGTGCCCGGATTCAGCAGCGGCGCCGGCTTGTTTTTCATGTCGGCCCGTACATTGTAGTAGGCTTTGGGCATTTCGTTTTCTTCCAGATAGATTTTTGTTGGGATCTCGTTGTACTTCATGATTCTTCTCCTTTTCCTTTCCATGAAATAATTTGGTTGATGGTCCGGGACAAGAGATAATAAAAAAAACCTGTCCCAGTAATGCTGGGACAGGATACATTCCTGCGGTGCCACCCGGCTTGACGTTTTTCAACGCCCACTCAACGCATACCATCATATGCTGACCTTTGTTGACGGGGAGTCCAGCCCCGGCTCGCATACTCGGAAAACCTTTCCGCTCGCCCTCAGAAGTCCATTCGGTCTCATGTTCCTCACCGCGATCCCACCATCCGCGGCTCTCTGTGCAGGAAGGGATGTGACTTACTCACTCTTCCTCATCGGTTTCTTGTTGCTCATTCTAGCACCATTTTCCTGTTTGTCAAGTAAAAGCCGAAAAAAATCCGGAAAAATATTTTCAGTTTCGTATTATTCCGAACAATATTTTTTCTGTGCCTCCCTATCGTTTGTTTTATCAGAGGATTTACCTTTTCTCCAGATCATTATACTGATCCAGATCCAGCATGTTTTCCCTTTGAGCCACTGTCAGCGTGGACACCATGGTACCGTAACAATTCACCGCCGCAATGAACAGATCCATTACCGCATCAATGCTGATCACACAAGCCAGCGCCTCGGCCGGAAGGCCCATCTGAAAGATCAGGGCGGAAAAAGCGATATATGCGCCGCCCGGCACTCCCGGCGTTGCAAGAGTGATCACGGCAGCGGTCACCAGCAGGGAGATTACTTCCGTAAAGGTTGCTTCAACGCCGAAAAGCTGAGCCATCAGCAGCACAGTCAGCGAACGATAAAATATACTTGCGTTTTTTGAGAAGATGACGCCCAGCGGAAGCGACAGCGAATAGAGTCTTTCCGAAATGCCCAATGACTTTGCCGATTTCATGTTTTCCGGAAGGGACGCCGTACTGGATGCTGTACTGAATACATACGCCATGGCCGGTGTATATTTGGACAGGAATCGTGAAACGCTGAGCCCCGTCATTTTCAGACGAAGGGTGTCCGCCAGCAGCAGCACCAGGATCCCTGCGCAAACAATGAGCAGAATACCTGCCAAAGAAAACAGCAGACCGGTCCCGGTGGTCAGGATCAGCGACCAGATGGAACACAGTACCAGGATCGGAATGAACCGGGTCAGGATCCCGGTAGCCTTTATGAACAGTTCATAGCATGATTTGAAGAAATCCTGCAGCGGTCTGGAATAATCGCCGATGGACCCCACCGCGAGTCCGCACAACACTCCCAGAAACATGAGCTGGAGAACATTGGACTCCAGGAAAGGCTGGACAAAATTCGATGGAACGATATTGATCAGCATGTCCCGGATGGAAAACGCCGCAGCTTCCACTTCTCCTCCGCCGGATCCGGCCAGGCTCCCCGCAAAAGGAAGGCCGATGATCCGGGTCAAATAATAGATCCCGCCGGAGATGACGCAGGCAAAGGCCTCCAGCATCAGGAACAGCAGCATCAGTTTCCCTCCGAGTCTGCCTATTTCCGAAAGGCTGTTGAACTGAGCGATGCTCACCACTATGGACAAAAATACTATCGGAGCAATAACGATCTTCAGCGCATTCAGAAACATCGTCCGGATGGATTCCAAAAATGTGTCATTCAGAGCCAGATATGCCGCCTCCGGCATCACTGCTCTGCACAGGACTCCCAGGATCACTGCCAGCAGCAAACATGCCATCACCTGATACAGGAAAGAATACGTCGAGCGGACAGCCTGGATCCTGACAGTGTTCCGGCCGTTCCGGTGCTTATACCTGAGACGGTCGCCAAACGACTGCAGCAGCAGGTTTCGGACCGCCTCCATTCCGTCACTGTCCTCTGCAAAGAGATCACCGATACCCACCGGGACTATTTCCTTCGCAAAAGAAAACTCCTCCCCCGGAACGGTCAGGGATATGCTCATGGTGTCCAGGACCCGGTATGCCTTCACCCGGATCTGTGTCACTTCGTCAGATTCCGCATGATCCATCAGGACAATCAGGCTTTCTTCAAACATGAGCATGATACGGTTCTCGTCCCTGGGCTTCATGCGAAAGCTTGACAAATACTCTCTTATATACTCAAGGATCTGCGCCGCCGCATCTCCTCTTTTCTCAGGATCAAAATCATAATCCCTGATCATCTTTTCATCCTCTCTTTATTTCGGCGATGTGTTTCAGTCTTTGGACGGCATCATGGATGCGATGAGTCCGGCAAACCGACTCAGCGGCATGGTCTGCAGAACGATCTTTCCGGGGCCGGTGACCACGGTGTTGAAAAGGCTCTCGCCGCCGAACATGATGTTCTTCACGCCCTTCACCTGCTGGATATCCATTTTCACCGATGCATCCATCATGGCGATGTGGCCGGTGTCGATGACCATCTGCTGTCCGGGGGCCAGATCGTATTCCACCGCGGAACCGTCGATCTCCACGAAGGCCAGACCGCTTCCGCTCAGCTGCTGCATGACAAATCCTTCCCCGCCGAACAGAGCCGTTCCCAGTTTCTTCTGGAAGAATACATTGAATTCCACGCCTGCCGTGCAGGCCAGGAACGCGCGTTTCTGCAGCACCACCGGTTTGTCCGGCGTGATCTCAATGGCCCGGATGGATCCCGGAAAGCTGGCCGCAAAGGCGATGGTGCCCGGCCCGCCCTGGGCGGTATAGTGATTGCGGAACATGCTTTCGCCGGAAAGCAGTTTCCCGAACATTTTCTTCGCGCCGCCGCCGCTGGTTTCCATCAGCATGTTGGGGCTCATCCAGCTCATGGAACCGGCTTCCGTGACCATGGTCTCTCCTGCTTCCAGTTCGCAGACGACTACCGGAAGGGGTTCTCCTTTGATTTCGTATCTCATCATAAACTCCTTTGAATTCACAGTGATATCTTATGCCATTATTATACTGAAACAGAAGGTTGGTATCAACAAGAAAACAGATTATAAAAAAACCATTGACGAGAACTTGTCTTTCGTGTAAAATACACGTTGTGATATAGGGGCATAGCTCAGTTGGTAGAGCAGTGGTCTCCAAAACCACGTGCCGAGGGTTCGAGTCCTTCTGCCCCTGCCAAAAAACCTCTTCGTGTTAGCACGGAGAGGTTTTTTCGTAGATACAGACGAACCCGAGGCACGGGGAACGTGCCGGGCTGTGGAGTCGAGCGCCGCCGGTGGCGGATGAAGCGAGACGGAGCAGGCGCAGCGGTCAAAAGGCACAGCGAGCAAACGCGAGCGGCCGGGCCTTTTGGACACCGCGCGCCGGGGTGCGAAGCACGAGAGTCCTTCTGCCCCTGCCAAAAGTCCTGCCGGTTTTTCCGGCAGGACTTTTTTACATTCTGTCCAGCGTCCTTCGCAGCGGACAATCCGACACAAAGACCTTATCCGCCAGCCCTTCCATCCGGTTATCTTTCAGATAATCCACCAGGATGGGCTGTGACTGGGTGGATTCCGGTCCGATGATGATCTCCGTAATCAGGTCCTCCACCACCAGTCCTTCCCGCATGCACATGAACTTCAGGTTCAGCGGATAGTATTTTTTGATCCGTTCCCGGGAAACATGATACTGGGGCTCCACATCAAAATACTCTTTTCCGAAGGGAGACACCACCAGACGGACTTCCCGCTCCGCCGCAAAAGAGGGATGTTTGAAAGCCGCCGAACTGACCCAGGCTTCGTTCAAAACCTCCCGGATCTTCGGATTTTCCTCATCCAGCCGGTCCATCGACCCCATCAGATCGCAGAACACATCTACCAGTTCATGCTCATTGATATCATCTTCATCCTTGTAGAACACGGTCTTCAGGGACACCGCTCCCACCGAGATCCTCTCCAAAAGATCCCGCCGGAAGCCGATGCACACTCCCCGCCCCCGGTTTCCGTAGCGTTCCCACTGGGAGGCCTCGTCCCGGAACAGGGAAAAGCAGGCGGCATAGCCGGAATAATTGAACTCCCGTTTCAGTTCCCGGAGGAACAGTTCTCTCACCTGCCGGGCGGTCTCCTCCCGGCCAAGGTCCAAAAACCGTTTTTCGACCGCTTCACAAAGTCCCCGCATGAACAGCCGCAGTTCCGAGGCATCATTCATGTTCAGCACATTGTTGAGCCGGAGCTGCGATTCCCGCAGGATCCCGTCCAGGGCCTGATAATCCGTATAATGATACAGCACGTTTTCGTTTTCTCTCATGACATTCCTCCGCTTTAGAAAAAGGATAACTGATCGGTCTTTGGAATGCCTTTCAGCACGCCGCTGTCCTCCAGGGCTTTCACCGCCGTCCGGTTCAGCCCGGTCCGTTCCTTCATCTCCTCAATGGAGAAAAACATACCGTTTTCCTTCAGGTCGCCGTACAGGGACCTGGCTGCATTTTCCCCGACCCCGGAAAGCGCCGAGAACGGCGGCAGGACCTTGTCCTCTTCCACCCGGAACTGCACCGCATCGGAATGCAGCAGGTTCACCGGCATAAATTCGAATCCACGGCAGTACATCTCCAATGCCAGATCCATGACCGGCAGCTCCGCATTCTCCTTGGGCGTCGCATCCCGGCCCTTTTCCTCGATCTTCCGTTTGTGTTCCTGTATCGCGTCGATACCCTGCATGATCACTTCGTAATTGAAGTCGTTCACCTTCATGGTGAAATACGCTGCGTAAAACGCCTGGGGATAATAGACCTTGAACCAGGCGATCCGGTAGGACAGCATTACATAGGCCACTGCATGGGCCTTCGGGAACATGTATTTGATCCGCCGGCAGGACTCTATATACCAGTCCGGCACGTCGTGCTCCTGCATGTATTTCGCTTCATCCCCTTTGACGCCTTTGCCCTTCCGGACATTTTCCATGATTTTAAAAGCCTTCGAAGGCTCCAGACCCTTCTTCAGCAGGTAATTCAGGATGTCGTCCCGGACCGAGATCACGTCCTTAAACTCCGCCGTGCCGCTTAAAACGATCTCCTGGGCGTTGTTCAGCCATACGTCCGTTCCGTGGGACAGCCCCGCGATCTTGACCAGGTCCGCGAAGGTCTTCGGCTTCGTGTCCTCCAGCATCTGCATGACGAAGCCGGTCCCGAATTCCGGGATCCCCAGGCTCCCCTTCGTGCCGGTGAACCGGTCGTCCACCAGCCCCAGGGTTTCCGTTCCCAGGAACAACCCGTTGACCCTCTCGTCCCGCAGGGGCACCCCCATCGGATCCACCCCGGTGATGTCCTTCAGCATCTTGATGATGGAAGGACCATCATGGCCGAGAATGTCCAGCTTCAGCAGATTCGAGTCAATGGAATGGTAATCGAAATGGGTGGTTATGATGTCCGTGCCGGTATCGTCCGCCGGATGCTGCACCGGACAGAATTCGTGGATATCGTTTTCCTTCGGTACCACGATGATGCCACCAGGATGCTGCCCCGTGGTCCGTTTGACGCCGACGCAGCCCTTCGCCAGCCGATTCACTTCCCACTTGCTGACAGGCTGTTTCATCTCCTCGAAATACTTTTTGACAAAACCGAAAGCGGTCTTGTCCGCCACCGTGCCGATAGTTCCGGCCCGGAAGACGTGCTCTTCCCCGAAGAGCTCTTCAATGAACTTGTGTGCCGTGGGCTGGTATTCCCCGGCAAAGTTCAGGTCGATATCCGGCTCCTTGTCCCCCTTGAATCCCAGGAATACTTCGAAGGGGAGGTTGAATCCTTCTTTGATGTAAGGCGTGCCGCAGATGGGACAGTTCCGGTCCGGCAGGTCCACACCGCAGTCCGCCTCCTCCCCGTGATCAAAGTCCGAGTGTTTGCACTTCGGGCAGATGTAATGGGGCGGCAGCGGATTCACTTCCGTGATCCCGCTCATGGTGGCCGCCAGGGAAGAACCCACGGAGCCCCTGGACCCTACCACGTAGTCGTCCGACAGGGACTTCGCCACCAGTTTGTGGGCGATGATATACATGACGGAATACCCGTTGCCGATGATGGAATTCAGTTCCCGTTCCAGACGTTTTTCCACGATTTCCGGCAGGGGATCCCCGTAAATGCTGTGGGCTTTGGCAAAGCACATCTCCCGGAGGTCCTGCTCGGAATTCTCGATCTTCGGCGGGTACTTCTCCAAGGGGACCGGACGGATGTCCTCGATGGCGTCCGCGATCTCCTTCGGCCCGTCGATAACCACCTTCCGGGCCATGTCCTCGCCCAGGTAGGCGAATTCCTCCAGCATTTCATCGGTTGTCCTGAAATACAGGCCGCTTTCGCCTTCCACGTCCTCAAAGCCCATGCCCTTCATCAGGATCTGCCGGTAAATGGCTTCTTCCGGATCCAGGTAATGGGTGTCGGAGGTGGCCGCAACGGGTTTGTCCAGGTCCCGTGCCAGATCCAGGATGGTCTTGTTGATGGCGATCAAGTCTTCTTCGCTGCCCAGCCTTTTCTCCTCCCCTTCCGTCAGGAAGAGGTTGTTCTCCCGGGGCTGCAGTTCCAGATAGTCGTAGAAGGAAGCCGTTTTGAGGCACTCTTCGTAACTCTTCCCGTTCAGGAGGCTCTGGTACACTTCCCCCGCCTGGCAGGCGCTGCCGATCAGCAGCCCCTCCCGGTATTCCAGCAGCACGGATTTCGGGATCCGGGGCCGCCGGTAGAAATATTCCAGGTGAGACAGGCTCACCAGTTTATACAGGTTTTTCAGTCCTTCACGGTTCTTCGCGAAAAGGACGATATGATAACTGGGCCGGCTTTTGATGGCGCCCATGATCCCATGGACCTTGTCCGCCTCCGTCAGGCTGCCGATGCCGGCGGCTTCCAGCATGTCCATGCACTTCAGCAGGATCATGGAGGCCACCCAGGCGTCGTCATCCGCCCGGTGATGATGGGTCTGGCTGATGTCCAGATGACGGGCCACCGCCGCCAGGTTATGCCGCTTCAGTTCCGTCAGAAGCGCCCGGGAAAGGTACAGAGTGTCCACTTCCCGGTTATGGACCGGCATACCGAACTTTCCGGCCTTCTCCCGGATAAAGGACATGTCGAAAGAGGAATTGTGGGCCGCCAGCACCGCGTCCCCGCAGAAACGCAGGAAACTCTGCAGCGCGTCCCGGATCCCCGGGGCGTCCTCCAGCATCTGGTCGGTGATCCCCGTCAGCTCCGTGATGCGTTCCGGTATCGGCAGGGAAGCATGCACGAAGGTCTGGAACCGTTCCTGCACTTCCCGTCCCTTCACCCGGACTGCTCCGATCTCGATGATCTCATCGCTGACCGGCGAAAAGCCGGTGGTCTCGATGTCGAATACCACGAACTCCGAATCCAGCGGGATCGGGTCGGACTCGTCGACGTCGTTGACCAGATATCCTTCCATCCCGTAGAGGATCTTGATCTTCTTTCCCTTTCGCTCCAGGTCTTCCGCCGCATGCATCGCATCCGGGAAGGCCTGCACCACTCCGTGGTCCGTAATGGCCACAGCCTCATGACCCCATTCCGCCGCCCGCTTCACCAGGGCCTTCGGATCCGTCATCCCGTCCATTTTGCTGAGCTTGGTATGGGCGTGGAGCTCGATCCGTTTTTCGATTGCTGTATCCACCCGGCGCCGGTCCTGGGCCTCGCCGGAATAGCTGACCTTCCGGGCCATGAAGATGTTGCTCTTCTCGAATTCATCGTACTGCAGGTCTCCGGAGACCAGCACGGTGCAGCCCTTATGAAGCTTCCCCGGCATCTTCTCCGCCTGCTTCGCCGTCAAAAACTTTTTGACCAGGATCGTTTCCGTGTAATCCGTCACCTGCAGGGTCAGCAGCGATTTCCCGCTCTTGAGACGCCGGACATCCATCCCCAGGACGATGCCCTCGATCTCGCTGCGTCCATTGGAGATCCTGAGGTTCCGGATCTTCGTGGTGCCGTTTTCACGGGGCGTTTCCGCCGCTTTCGGGATCACGACCTCCACCAGATTCTCGTAGTTGAAATCCATCGTAACGTCCCGGACGCCTTCGATGTTATGGCAAATAGAATCCTTCACCACGTCCAGCACATAAGAAGGCACGACGAAATTGGAGGTCAGCCCAATCTCCAGCCGGCCTTCGTTTTCCTTGAAGACCGCCCGGTCCACCTGCAGCCTCGGCGTCTCCCCTTCCGGGAAACCCAGTTCTTTTGCATCGATGTATCGTAAAATCAGTTCTTCCATGATGTGTTTCCTGTTACATGCTGCGGATGAGTTCCATCAGCAGCCCGATCGCCTTTTCCGTTTCCGCCGTTTCCAGAATCTCTCCCCGGCAGAATACCGCTGCCTTGTCTGTTCCGAAAGCCAGGCCGCAGTCCGCTTCCTTTGCCTCTCCCGGGCCGTTCACTTCGCAGCCCATCACCGCCACCGTCAGGTCTTTATCGATGCCGGCCGTTTCCCTCTCGATCCGGTCCACGATCTGTTCCAGATCCACTTTGGTCCGTCCGCAGGTGGGACAGGATACCAGGTTCACGCCGAAAGCCCGGCAGCCGCAGGCTTTCAGGATGTCTTTCGCCACCCCGATCTCTTTCACCGGGTCCCCCGTCAAGCTCACCCTCAGGGTGTCCCCGATGCCGTTGATCAGCAAAGCGCCCAACCCCGCGGCGGATTTCACCATGCCGCCCCGGGCGCTGCCGGATTCCGTGATCCCGATATGGAAAGGATAGTCCACCTGATCCCGCAGGATCCGGTGGGCTTCGTAATTCAGCCGGACGTCCGAAGACTTCATGGACACCACGATGTCCTCAAATCCCATGGCTTCCACCCGGCGCACATTCCGCAGGGCGCTTTCCGCCAGCCCTTCCGCCGTCACGCCGCCGTTCTTTTCCACCAGGTCTTTCTCCAAGGAGCCGGAATTCACGCCGATCCGGATGGGGATCGCCCGTTTTTTCGCCGCTTCCACCACGGCGAAGACCCGGTCATCGTCCCCGATGTTCCCGGGATTGATCCGCACTTTGTCGACCCCGGCCTCGATGGCCGCCACCGCCAGCCTGTAGTCGAAATGGATGTCCGCTACCAGGGGGAGGGAGATCTTCTCCCGGATCTTCTCCAGGGCCGCCGCCGCTTCCATGGTGGGCACGGCGCAGCGGATGATCTCGCAGCCGGCTTCCTGCAGCCGCAGGATCTGATCCACGGTCGCATTGACGTCTTCGGTCTTTGTATTGGTCATGGACTGTATGCTCACGGTTGCGCCGCCGCCGATGGGGACGCCGCCGCAGAGTATCTGTCTCGTCTTCTTCATCTTTTTTCTCCAATCTCCAATCTTTATTCACCAATCTTTACTTAAGAATAAACTGATGGATATCCTTCACCGTAATCAGTACTGCCAGCAGCATCAGCAGCAGGAATCCGATGTAATGGATCCGTCCTTCGATCTCCGGATCCAGTTCCTTGCGGGTAATGGCGCAGAGCAGCAGGAACAGCAGCCGGCCGCCGTCCAGCGCCGGCAAAGGCAGCAGATTGATCACCGCCAGGTTGACGCTGATCAGGGCCGCCATGAACAGCACGTACACCAGCCCGCCGGTGCTCACTCCTTCGTCCATCACGGACACCATTCCCACCGGGCCCACCACGTCATTGACCGATGCGCCTCCGGTGATCAGCATCCACAGGGACTGGTACATGAGTTTCACCAGCTCGACGGATTCCTTGAAGGAGTTGATCACCGCCTTCGGCAGGCTCCGGGACCGCCCGGCGTAAATGCCGATATAGAGGTTCCCTTCCTCGTTTTTCAGGACGGTCACGTCTTTCATTTCCAGCGTTTCCCCGTCCCGGTCTACCGTGACGGTCAGGGAATCCCCCTCCTCCGCCTCGGAAATCGCGTCCACCACGGCGCTCCAGTCCTTCGTCGGTGTATCATCCACCCGAATGATCGTATCGCCGGCCCGCAGTCCCGCCAGGTCCGCCGGGCTCCCTTCCACCACGCCGGACAGTGTGTTGGTGGCAAAGCCCACGATCATCAGCAGGACGATCAGGATGGCGATGGCCATCAGGTAGTTCATGATGGCGCCGGCGGAAACCACCAGGATACGTTTCGGGATGGACTTGGAAACAAAGCTGCCGCTGCTGCCGGTGTCCACGTCCTCCCCTTCCATGGCGCAGTAACCGCCGATGGGGAAGGCCCGAAGGGAATACTGGGTCCCGTTCTTCACTTTTTTCAGCAGGAGCGGCCCCATGCCGACGGCAAATTCGTTGACCGTGATCCCGCATTTCTTCGCCGTGATAAAATGCCCGAATTCATGACCGATGATCAATACTTCGAGCATCACAATGACGATTATAATGGTTTTTATCATTCGTCTAGATCCTTACTGTTTCCCGGATCCGGATCCGGGTCTCCCGGTCCAGTGCCAGGATGTCTTCCAATGTATCCGCCTTCACCGGCGCAAAATCCATCATCCAGTCCACCAGACGATCCTGGATGTCCGTGAAGGAGATCCTTTCCTTAAGGAACAGTCCCACCAGTTCCTCGTTCGCCGCATTCAGCGTGCAGCAGGCGCCTCCGCCGGTCTGCAGGGCCCCGTAGGCCAGGTCCAGCGTCCGGAACACTTCCCGGTCCGGCTTTTCAAAGGTCAGCCGCGAAAGCTCCGCCAGATCCAGGCTCTTCTCCTCCATGGGAATGCGCTCCGGATAAGCAAAAGCATAAGCGATGGGCACCCGCATATCCGGCAGTCCAAGCTGCGCCATGACCGCCCGGTCCTCGTATTCCACCATGGAGTGGATGATGCTCTGGGGGTGGACCACCACATCGATCTTATCCGGCGGCGCATCGAAGAGGTGATGGGCTTCGATGACTTCCAGTCCCTTGTTCATCAGTGTAGCGGAATCGATGGTGATTTTGTTACCCATGCTCCAGTTGGGGTGTTTCAGGGCATCCTTCAGGGTCACCTTCTTCAGCATCTCGCGGGTATAGCCCCGGAAGGGGCCTCCCGATGCCGTCAGAATGATCTTCCGGTAGGGATTTGATTCGTTTCCCTGCAGGGACTGGAACACGGCGCTGTGCTCACTGTCCACCGGCAGGATCTTTACGCCCTTCTCCGCCGCGGTCCTCATCACCAGGTCACCGCCGGCCACCAGGGTCTCCTTGTTGGCCAGAGCCACGTCTTTTCCCGCCTCGATGGCGGATAGGGTGGGCACCAGGCCCTGCATCCCCACCAGGGAATTCAGCACCAGGTCGTTCCCGGAAAGAGCCGCTGCTTCCTTCAGTCCTTCTTCGCCGAAAGCGAATTCCGTTTTCGGGAATCTGCCAGCCAGCTCCCGGGCGTCTATTTCTTCTTTCGTTACCGCCAGCACCGGTTCAAACTCCCGGAGCTGTTCTTCCAGCAGCGGGATATTCCGGGCGCAGGACAGAACGTTCACCCGGTACCCTTCCGGGTTCTTCCGGATGATGTCCAGGGCCTGGGTCCCGATGGAACCGGTGGATCCCAATATCCCGATCTTTTTCTGATTCGCCATTTAGTGGATCTCCATCTTCATTAAAATCAGCAGGATGTACCAGCATACCACCGGCGCCGTAAACAGCAGGCTGTCCACCCGGTCCAGCACGCCGCCGTGGCCCGGGATCAGCTTGCCGTAGTCCTTCACCCTCAGCTTACGCTTGAAGATGGAGGCGGTCAGGTCGCCCAGCTGGGCGAACACGCTGCCGATGATGCCGATGAGCAGGCAGTGAAGCGCGAGTCCCTCGGTGAAGAAGATCCCGAAAAGCAGGGAAACCACCGCCGAACCAATCACGCCGAACAGGGCTCCCTCCCGGGTCTTTTTCGGGCTGATGGACGGACAGAGTTTTTTGTCGCCAAAGAGTTTCCCGCCCAGGAAGTAACCGCCGAAATAGGCGGTGATGTCCGTGATGAAGGCGGTGATCACCACCAGCCACGCCAGCCGCGCGTAATCCCCCAGGTCCGCTATCCACGCCAGGTGGAACAGGAAGAAGGTGATGTAGGTGATCCCGGTGATGGTCAGCATCGCATCCTCGGAGATCCGTTTATGGATGTTGAACAGATACAGCAGGCTGGCCAGCACGCTGATGAACAGCCAGAACAGATAGAACACCGGATCCAGGTGGAAAAAGCTGAAGCAGTACAGCAGCACCGCCGAGCCCACCGCGATGGGAAAACTGGCCTTGATCTCATCCTTGTGATGGACCGTAAAGAATTCATACAGCGCCAGTATGGTGATTGCCAGCGCGAAGAGTTTCAGCCAGATCCCGCCCAGGAATACGAACACCAGGAGCGGTGCCAGGATGCATCCGGAGATGATTCTCGTTTTCATGTTATCTTCCTCCAAAATTTCGTTTTCTGTGAGAGAAGTCCCGGAGGGCTTCCTCGTAGGCCGACTCGTCAAAATCCGGCCATAAGATATCGGTGAAATAGAACTCGCTGTAGGCGCTCTGCCAGATGAGGAAATTGCTCAGCCTGAGCTCCCCGCTGGTCCGGATGATCAGGTCCGGGTCCGGCATGCCGCCGGTATACAGGCGCTCGGAAACGGATTCCTCCGTGAGGCTCTCCGGGTCCAGGTCTCCCGCCCGGGCTTCCTCCGCGATGCTGCGGACCGCCCGCAGGATCTCGTCCCTTCCCCCGTAGTTCAGCGCGATATTGAAGTTCAGTCCCGTATTGTTTTTGGTCAGTTCCACCGCATCTTCCACGGCCTTCCGGGCCGCTTCCGGGATGATGGTGTAATCCCCCAGGATGTTGACCTTCACGTTCTCCCGGTGGATCTCACGGATCTCCCGTTCCATATAGTAGACCAGGATCTTGAAAATGCCGCCCACTTCCTCGTCGGAACGCTTCCAGTTCTCCGTGGAGAAAGCGTAGACCGTCAGGTAATCGATCCCCAGTTCGCCGGAACGGCGGACAATCTTCTTCAGGGCTTCCATGCCGGCCTTGTGGCCGGACAGCCTCGGCACGCCGTTCTTCTTCGCCCAGCGCCCGTTTCCGTCCATGATCACCGCCACATGGGCAGGCATCACCGCTATCGTATTGTCTTGCATAGTTTCACTCATTTCACATACAGCGGACGGCTCCGCCAGGAACCGTCCGTAAATGATCAGTATCTACATAAGGTGATATGAAGTACATCCGTTTTCATAACCTGACGAACGACCCGCAGTTCCTCCCCTTCGATGGGTCCCCGGGGCGGGGTCGTCTCCGACATCACATATTGTACGCCGGACGCCCGGAGAAGCGCTTCCGCTTCCTCCCTGAGATATCCGGTCATATCCGGTATTTCAGCCAAGCCTATACCTCCATGATCTCCTTTTCCTTTTCGCCCACGATGCTGTCGATCTTCTTGATGCTTTCATCCACGATCTTCTGGGCTTCATCCAGCGCGCCTTTCAGGTCGTCTTCCGTGATCTCGCTGGCTTTCTGCATCTTCTTCAGTTCGTCGTTGATGTCTCTTCTCATGTTCCGGACGGCTACCTTGGCCTCTTCCCCCATCTTCTTGGCGGATTTGGTCAGTTCCTTTCTTCTTTCCTCCGTGGGCTGGGGTATCACCAGGCGGATCACCTTGCCGTCGTTGGAAGGATTGATGCCGATGTTGGCGATGTTGATCGCCTTTTCCACATCCGGAATGCTGCTGGGATCAAAGGGAGAGATCAGCAGCTGCCGCGGATCCGGAACGGAAATATTCGCCACTGCTTTCAGGGGCGTCGGGGTGCCGTAATACTCTACCATGACCCGGTCCAGGATCGCCGGATTGGCCTTGCCTGCCCGGAGGGTGTTCAGTTCGTCCTTTAAATAATTCATTGTTTTATCGATCTTTTCGATCATTGCTTCATGCTGCTGATAACGAGTAGCCATAATCATTCTCCTTTCATTATTCCGGTGTTTCTATTCCAATCATTCAATGAATGTGCCGATCTTTTCGCCGCAGACGGCCCGTACGACGCCGTCCTTTTCGTTGAGCCCGAACACGTGGATCGGGATCTTGTTTTCCATGCAGAGGGATGCCGCCGTGGAGTCCATGACTCCCAGTCCCCGGTCCAAGAGATCGCGGTGAGTCAGCTTGTCCAGCTTCTTCGCATTGGGGTTCTTCTCCGGGTCGTCATCGTACACCGCATCCACCTTTTTCGCCAGCAGGATCACTTCCGCTTCGATCTCCGCCGCTCTCAGGGCCGCCGTGGTGTCCGTGGAGAAGAAGGGATTGCCGGTGCCGGATCCGAAGATCACGACGATGTCTTTCCTCAAATGGCTCATGGCTTTCCGGCGGATGTAGGGTTCCGCCACTTCTCTCATTTCGATGGCGGTCTGCACCCGGGTGGGAATGCCGTTTCTTTCAAATGCGTCCTGCAGGGCCAGTGCGTTGATGACCGTGGCCAGCATGCCCATATAGTCCGCGGTGGCCCGGTCCATGGATTTGCTGGTCCGGCCTCTCCAGAAGTTCCCGCCGCCTACGACGACGGCCACCTGGACGCCCAGGTCCAGCACGCTCTTTACCTGGAGGGCTACCATCTGCAGTTTTTCCTCGTCCAGACCGAACCTTTTTTCTCCGGCCAGGGCTTCTCCGCTTATTTTCAGTAATACCCGTTTGTATTTCGGTTCCATATCCTGTCCTCCGATCATGGATCATATCAATATACTGTGAGTATTATACCATCGTTTCCTATTCTGTACAACCTCTTTCAGGCCAAAGTGCTACTCCTTCTCCAGCACCGCGCCGCAGTAATCGCACACCTTGATCCCGTCCGCATAGGTAAGGAACCGCTGCCTCAGGGAAGGCTCGATCCGGGTGATGCATTTGGGGTTCTTGCAGGTCTCCAGTTCCAGGAAGGTCATCACGGAATCATTCATGGAAAGCACCCTGCCGTTGTAGAAATCGCCGGTCACGTCCAGGAGCAGCATGATGAGGCTCATCCGGACGTACATCCCGTTTTCCGCCTGTTCGAAATAGCAGGCCCTCTTGTCATTGTCCACATCGTAGTGGATCTCGTTGACCCTGGGCAGGGGATGCAGGACGATCATATCCTCCTTCGCCAGCTTCATCTTGTCCATGTTCAGGATGCATGAGTCCTTCACTCTCTCGTATTCATCCAGGTCCGAAAAACGTTCCCGCTGGACCCGGGTCATGTAGAGGATGTCCACATCGCCGATGCCTTCTTCGATGGTCCGGCACTCCGTGTAATTGGCCGCGCCGCTCCGTTTCAGGTCGTCGCAGATGTATGCGGGCATCCGAAGCTCCTCCGGCGAGATGAAGACGAATTCATTGCCGGGGTACCGGGACATGGCCTTCACCAGGGAATGGGTGGTCCGGCCGTATTTCAGGTCTCCGCAGATCCCGATCTTCAGGTCCTGCAGCCGTCCGAACTTCGAGCGGATGGTGTACAGGTCCGTCAGGGTCTGAGTGGGATGCTGGTGCCCGCCGTCCCCGGCGTTGATCACCGGGATCCGGGAGAACAGGGACGCCGCTTTCGGGGCCCCTTCCACCGGGTGGCGCATCACTGCGATATCCGAGTAGCCGGAAACGATCCGGATGGTGTCGGGAATGTTCTCCCCCTTGGCGGTGGAGCTGGAGTTGGGGTCGGAAAACCCCAGCACGCTGCCCCCCAGCCGCATCATGGCCGCCTCGAAGCTGAAGCGGGTCCGGGTGCTGGGCTCATAGAACAGGGTCACCATGATCTTCCCGTCGCATTGGTGGAGGTATTTTTTCGGATTTTCTATGATCAGATCTGCCAGTTCAAACAGATCCTCGAGCTCCTTGACGGAAAAGTCAGTGGGCTCGATCAGGTGTCTGATCTGAAGCATACTATCATCCTTTCGTTTTTTATATTGATTATATCGGATTTCAGAAAAAAATCAAGGCGGCGGCCAGAGCGATGAAGGGAACGAACGGAATCTCCCGAATCCCGGAAAGCCTTGAGTTTTCAACGAAAACCGGCACGATCTTCAGCCCTGTCGAGAAGATACCCGAGAGAAAAAAAGAGAGAAATAACAGTTTCGCTCCCTGCAGCGCCCCGACGGCCCATCCCAGGGCGGCCAGCAGCTTTACGTCTCCCCCGCCAACGCCGCCTGTAAAGGCCGCCAGCATCAGCATGGTGACCCCCAGGAGTGCCGCCCCGCCGGCGGCGGAGCCCGGGCTGACGATCCCGGCCAGAACCCGCCAAAGACCCAGTGCGGCGATCAGGACAGTGCCCAAATTTGGAACGATCCGCTTTTGCACATCGATCACCGCCAGCGCCGCCAAAATCGTAATAATCAGTATATTGGTGAGTATTGTCACAGAATGGTCCCCTTTCAGTTTTTGTTATGATATAATGCAATAGCAACGAACTATATGGCACCGCTTTAACGGCCTGTTTATTTACCTCGGGGACGCTCTCGCTCACCAGCGTCACGCAGCGGTACATCTGCTCTGTCTTCGCCTGCGGCTCGCCAATCGCAGTGGACCGGCGTTCCTTACTGCCCCTGCGGCAAATAACAGGCCATTTGGGCGGTGCTCAAAAAAGTATACTTACTCATCCAGAACACGAGGTAATCAGTATGAAATACGCCACCATCGAATACAAAGGCGCGGAAATGGTCTGCGCCGTCTTTCCGGAAGAGCACGCAGTGCTCCCGCTGATCGCCGCGGAAGGCAGAGACATGCAGTACCTGATCGACCATTACGATGTTCTGCAGGAAGAATGCGAACGGGAAGCCGCGGTGCGGCGCCGGGAAGACCTTCTGTCCCTGAAGGCCCCGGAGGTGAAACTCCTCTCCCCGATCCCCTATCCCAGGCGCAACATTGTCTGCCTGGGCAAAAACTACCTGGCCCACGTGAAGGAAATCGGCGGCATCACCGGCGGGCCGAAAGACACGGCGCCGGAATGGCCCATCTACTTCACCAAGGCCGCCTATCCTTGCCTGGAGCCCGGCGGCACCATCCTCCGCCACGAGACCGTGACGAAATACATCGACTATGAAGCGGAACTGACCGTTGTCATGGGCCGGCAGGGCCTGTACATTCCCGAGGAGGAGGCCCTGGAATACGTCTTCGGCTACACCATCGGCAATGACATCTCCGCCCGGGACGTCCAGAACCGCCATGTGAACTGGTTCAAGGGGAAAAGCCTCACCACCCACTGCCCCGTGGGCCCCTGGATCGTCACCGCTGACGAGATCCCCGACCCCCAGGATCTGACCGTGCAGTCCTATGTGGAGGGCGAGTTGCGGCAGGACGGGAATACCCGGGACATGATCCGAAGCGTGGCGGCCATCATCCACGAACTCTCCCAGGGGTACGAACTGTTCCCCGGCGACATGATCATGACCGGCACGCCGAAGGGCGTGGGCATGGGCTTCGACCCGCCCCGGTATCTGCAGCCGGGAAATGAAATCAAATGCGTGATCAGCCAAATCGGCGAATTAACGAATTATCTGGAAAAATAGCCTGAAAATCCGAACGAGGCGATGATGATTCATCGCCCCGCCCGGATTCGATTGGAGTAAACAAAAATTTAAACAACTGATCTTCTGATTGATTATTTGATCTCGTAGATCCAGCCTTCCGGCGGTTCGATCCGCCCCATCTGGATCCCTGTCAGCGTATCATACAGCTTCTTTGTTACCGGACCCATTCCTTCCATTCCGCTGGGGAAACAGATCTCTCTTCCATGGTCCACCACCTTGCCTACAGGGCAGATGACGGCTGCGGTTCCGCAGAGGCCGCATTCCGCAAAGTCTTCCAATTCGGTCACATAGACTTCTCTTTCAATGACTTCCATTCCCAGATACTTCTGCGCCACATACACCAGGGAACGCCGGGTGATGGACGGCAGGATGCTGTTGGATTTCGGCGTCACGATCTTGTTGTCGTGGGTCACGAACAGGAAGTTCGCCCCGCCGGTCTCCTCCACCTTGGTGCCCGTTGCCGGATCCAGGAACATATTCTCATCAAAACCGTTGGCATGGGCCACTTCATGGGCCCGCAGGCTCATGGCGTAGTTCAGTCCGGCCTTGATGTGACCGGTGCCTGCCGGAGCCGCCCGGTTCAGGTCACTGACACAAATGGTAACCGGCTTCGCTCCGCCCTTAAAGTATGGGCCTACCGGTGTACAGAAAATACGGAATTTAAACTCGTTGGCCGGTGTGACGCCGATGATCGGGTCATAACCGATCATAAAGGGGCGGACATACAGGGTAGCGCCGCTGCCGTAAGGCGGTACCCAGGCGGCATTCGCCTTGACCACCTGCAGGACCGCGTCCACGAACTGGTCTTCCGGGAACGGCGGCATAACCAGCGTTCTGGCGGATTCCGCCATTCTTTCCGCATTCAGATTCGGCCGGAAGCAGACGATCCGTCCGTCTTCCGTGGTATAAGCTTTTAATCCTTCAAATACGGTCTGCGCATACTGGAAAACACAGGCGCATTCGTTGATGACGATATTCTCGTCCTGCAGCAACTTGCCTTCATCCCATCTTCCGTCTTTGTAGTGCGCTTCAAACCGATAGTCTGTCCGGGTATAATCAAATCCCAGGCTTCCCCAATCCAGATTCTTTTTCTCCATAGGTTTTCCCTTCTCTCTTAAATACATTTTTAACAATTATACTCTTCCGAATGGAGAAATGCAATCCGTTTCCCGATTTTTCAGAATCTTTTTCGCTCGTATAGCATTAAAAACCCGTTTCAATGGAAATACTGCTCCCGTTCCGGCTCTTCTCCACAATGATTTTTCCCGGGATCTCCTCCTTCAGTTCCTGCCGGTGACTGATGATTCCCACCAGCCGGCTGCCGGAGGTCAGTTCCTGGATCATGGAGATGGCATCGTTCAGGGATTTTTCATCCAGAGTCCCGAAGCCTTCGTCCACGAACAGGGCATCCACCTTCACGCCGCCGGCGGAGGCGGTGATCCGGTCGGACAGGCCCAGTGCCAGGCTTAGGGAAGCCATGAAGCTTTCCCCGCCGGACAGGGTGCTGACAGGCCGTTTCTTCCCGGTGTAATGGTCCAGGATGTCCAGGGTCAGGGCGATATTGCCCTTGGCCTGGGGGTCTTCATGCCGGTACAGCCGGTATTGTCCGCCGCTCATGGGCAGGAGCCGCTGGTTGGCCGCCGCCAGGATCGCATCGAATCCTGCCATCTGCACATAGGTCTCCAGGGACGTCCGGTTCCGCCCGATGACTTTCCCCTGGACCAGATCCGCCAGGTTTTTCAGCACGGCGACCTTCTCCAGGAGTTCCGCCGTTTCCGCCTGCCGGCGCTTCATTTTCGTCAGGATCTCCCGATTCCGGGTCTGCCGGTTTTCCGCGGCGCCCAGGATCTCATGGACCCGGTCCTTTTCGCTCCGGGCATCCTCCACAGCGGTCTCCAGGCTCTCTTTGTCCGGACGGGCCTTGTCCTTCACTTCCTCATCGCTCTGTTTCAGGGCTTCCCGGTTGACGGTCTCCCGGTTGCGGTGATCCCTGACGTCATCCTCCGCTTCCCGGATTTGATCCCTGCTGACCAGGGCTTCCCGGAAGGCTTCTTCGCTTTCAAAGCCTTCGGCCTTCAGGTTCCGCCGGAATTCCTTTTCCGCCGCTTCCGTTTCCGCCCGGGCCCTCTCCTTCTGCTTTTCCGTGTCCGTCAGGCGGCTGGCGGCAGCCGACAGGGCTTCCGCCGCTGCAGCGGAGGCTTTCCTGGCCGTTTCGATGGCCGAAATCAGCTCTTCCGCCTCTTCTTCCATCGTCTTAGCGGCAGTTTCCGCCGCGGTCCAATTTCCGTACTCCAGCCCCGCCAGGGAAGCGATCTCTCCCCGGCAGCCGGCCAGTTCCTGATTCTTCAGATTCAGCTTTTCCTGTATGGTCTGAAGATTCCTGTCGGTTGCGAGGATGCCTTCACGGTCTTTTTTCAGACTCTTTTCCGCCTCTTTGCGCTGATCAAGGACCGTATCCAGGGCCTTTTTCTCCTCTTTCGCCTTCAGCAGATCCTTCCGCACGCTTTCCCACAGCGTCTGCAGGGTCCGGTCGATGGATCCTGCCGTTTCTTCCGGCGCAGGCAGACGACCCAGGACCCGTTCCGTTTCGTTCCGGAATGTCTGTTCCGCCGCTTCCAGGCTGCCCCGGGCCTGTACGGCTGTATCATACGCCTCATTCTTTTTCTGTTCCGCCGTTTCCAGGGCGGTTTTCCGTTCCGACGCCCCTTCTTCCGTGATTCCGTCCTCCGGGATCTTTGCCGGAGCGGGATGGTCTACAGAGCCGCAGACGGGACAGGGTGCTCCCGGTACCAGTTTCCCGGCCAGGATCCCCGCCCGGGACAGTTCCAGCATCCGCTCCGCATGCGCGAAGGCTTCCCGTTCCCGGTCATAATCATCCCGGGCCCTCTGGAATTCCCCCGTGGCCTGAAGAGCGGCGCTGCGTTTCTCCAACAGATCCTTCAGCAGTTCCTTCCGCAGACGATCCACTGCATTCAGGCGCTGATCCAGTTCGTTTGCCGACTGTTCCGCCCGAAGGGCCTGTTCCGGCGCATCCGCCGTTTCCGTCAGCAGGTTTTCCTTTTCCTCCAGATCTTTCCGCAGCGCATCCAGGGATTCCCGAAGCTTCTTTTCATCTGCTGTCAGCGTATTCGCTTCTTTTGCCAGATGCTTTTCCCTTTCGGCCAGCTCATCCAGTTTCTGATATTTCTCCCGGTCCTCCCGGGTCCGCGCGGCATGGATCTTCTTCTCTTCGGCTTCCGGCTGATGCTTCTCCGCTTCCAGGAGAGCATCCTCCGCTTCCCTTTTGTCTTTTTCCGCATCCTGATGGGTTTGTCCGGCTTTTTGCCGGTCCGATTCCGTAGTGTTCAGACGCTCTGCAGCGTCTTCAAAGGCATTCCAGGAAGGCGCCACCTCGTATACGGCCTTTTTCCAGCATTCGATCTTACCGGACAGTTCCCGGATCCGGGGTTCGTCCAGCCACAGCAGTTCTTCTTCTTCTCTTAACTGGTCGTTCCGTTCAAAACGTTCCTCCAGAGCTTCCGCCATGGTCAGTTCCGCCGAACGTTCCTCATAGGTGCGGTTCCTGTCCTGATAGATTCTTTCCAGTTCCGGGATCCGTCTGCTCTCCTCTTCGATGATTCGTTCGACGAGGCCGATCCGGTCCCCTGCGTCATAGCGGGTCTCCCCCGCAAGACTTGTCCGCTTCTCCGCCGCCAATTCCTCCGACAGGGGGCTTTCCGGGCTGCAGTCCACACTTTCCATATACTGATCCATACTGCGGAGGAATTCTCCGATCTGTCTCTCCGCAACTCCGGCCTTTTCCCGGAGGATCCGGCCCATGGCCTCGTATTTTTCCGTGCAGAAGATCTTCTGCAGGATCTCCCCACGCTTTTTCGGGTCCGCGTTCAGTACCTGCCGGAATTCACCCTGGGCGATCATGGCGATCTGCCGGAACTGGTCGTACTGGATCCTCAGGATCTCCTCCACCTCCCGGGTGACCGCATCCACGCCTTCCACCGGTGTCTCCGGCTCCCGGATCAGCACCGCCTTTGCCGGCCGCATCGTGATCCCCTGACCGCGCTTCTTGGCCGACGCATAGGCCGGGAACCGCCGCACGGTATAGGTACGGCCTCCGTGCTCAAAGGTCAGTTCCACGTAGGTATCGTCTTCCGGAGATGCAAAGTCGCTCCGCATGCTCCCCGCGTCCCGAAGGGATCCGCTGGTTTTATTGAACAGCGCAAAAGAAATCGCGTCGAAGATGGTGGTCTTGCCGGAGCCGGTGTCCCCGGTGATCAGAAACAGCCCGCCGGAATCGAACTGCGTGAAATCCACTTCCGTCACGCCCGCATAGGGGCCGAAGGCGCTCATCACCAAACGAATCGGTTTCATGACGTCACCTCCGCTTCCCGTGCGGCATCCTCCAGGATCCGCATTTCTTCCTCCGTGGGCTCCGTGCCCATAATATACTGATAAAAGTCCCGGATCAGTTCCGGAAAACTCTTCTCTTCTGTTCCGTCTGCCGGCAGTCCGTCCATGGCCGCCCGGACCGATTCGTTGTCATAGTCCAGTTTCATCGTGTTGGGATAGAACTCCTGCAGCCGGGCCATGGCATCATATTGGGCCTGCTCGTCCGTCAGGGTGGCGTAGATGTAGTCCTGGGTATCCTCCGCATGGCGGATCAGATTCTCCAGGTTGCCCTTCAGGTGCCGGATCTCCCGCAGGGGCTTCAGGGGGATCTGCCGGATCTCCACCGTCCCCTTCTCCTTCAGCTCCACCAAGGTCACGGTCTTGTCCGTCTCCAGTTCCCTTTCTTCCAGCGAATATTTCAGCGGTGAGCCGGCATAGCGGACGGTCTCCCGTCCCGCCGCCTGGTTTTTGTGGATGTGCCCCAGCGCGGCGTAGTCGAAATCCGCGAAGCATTCCCAGCCGATCCGGTCCACCGTTCCCACGCTGCTGACAGCGCTCTCCGACCCCGCCAGTTCCGGCTCGGTCTTCCCGACGACGAACTGATGCGCCAGGATCACGTTCCGTCCGGCGGGATCCATGTCCGCATGGCGGATCACCGCCCGGACCGCGTCATCGTAGTTTTCGATGTTCTCCTCCGGGAAGAAATGCCGGACCCGGGATGCCTTCACGTAGGGCAGCATCCAGATATGGACCGGTCCGTACCCATCCGATGCCTCCGCGTGCCCCAGTTCCCCGTCATATCGTCCGGCAATGTGGATGCCGCTGTTTTCAAAGATCCGGCTGCCGAAATTCAGCCGTTCATCGGAGTCATGGTTCCCGCTGATCATGTACACCGCCTTCCCGGCTTCCTTCAGCCGGGTCAAAAAAGCGTCCAGAAGCTGGACGGCCGCCTCCCCCGGCACCGCCCGGTCGTACACATCCCCGCAGATCATCACCCCGTCCACCGCCTCTTCTTCCGCAATGGCGAGCAGCTGATCCAGTATGTATCGCTGATCTTCGATCAGACTGAATTCGTTCAGAGACTTTCCCAGGTGAAGGTCTCCCAAATGCATCAGTTTCATAGTGTTCTCCCGATTTTGTAAAGCAAAGGGACTGCCGGATGCAGTCCCTTTCTCACCGTTGATGTCTTATTCGATGCCCACGGCTGCGCCAAGGACTTCGCCGATGGAATCGTTGATCACCAGGTTCGCCTGACGGTCCGCCTGGGTGGAACTCATATTGATCACCACCAGGTTTTTGCCCCGGAAGTAGTGAATCATCCCCGCCGCCGGGTAAACCACCAGGGAGGTGCCCCCTACGATGAGGGTGTCCGCCTTCTGGATGGCGTGGATCGCACCGGAAATGACCTGGTCGTCCAGCATTTCCTCATACAATACCACGTCCGGCTTGATGGTGCCGCCGCATTCGCATTTGGGCACGCCCTCCATGGCCACGATCTCTTCCGCCGTGTAGGATTCATGGCAGCGCATGCAGTAATTCCGCAACACCGAGCCGTGGAGTTCATAAACCCTCTTGCTGCCGGCCTTCTGGTGCAGCCCGTCGATGTTCTGGGTCACCACCGCCAGCAGTTTCCCCTGCTCTTCCAGCTTCGCTAAAGCCTTATGGGCCTTGTTGGGCTCCGCATCCAGGTAGACCAGGTTCTTTTTGTAATAATCGAAAAAGATGTCCGGATGGATGTCGAAGAAGGATCTGCTGATCATTTCTTCCGGCGAACGTCCGTATTCGGTCTTGGCTTTGTACAGCCCCTTTTCAGACCGGAAATCTGGAATGCCGCTTTCGGTGGAAACGCCCGCCCCGCCGAAGAAGACGATCTTCTGGCTTCCATCGATGATCTCTTTCAACTGGTTGATCTTTTCCATATCCATGTTTTCACTCTCCTTTATTCATTGTTGCGCAGGAGTTTAGGCACTTTCGGCGCTCTCAGCCGTGCCGTGCTCCGGACGCCGGAACCCAGCAGCGGTCTGCAGTACAGCCGGAAGTCGTCGGTGATGTCGTTGCCGGCTTCGTTGATAAAGTTCTCCGGCATGCTTCTGGAGACCCGCGCCACGTCTTTCAGTTCACTGAGGACGAAATCCACGGAATAGTTCCCGGTCCGCTTGATGGACACGGAACCGTCCTTTTCGGTCCAGACCGCAAACTGCACGGCCCGCTCGCCCACTTCCCTGGCTTCGTTTCTGTCCACGTCGGAAACGCATTCAAAGAAAGAGCGCTGCAGATAGCCGAAGGTGTCGCAGCGGACCCGGCTGGCGATGTTGGCGTTCTTCAGTTCCGTCACCAGGGCCTCGCCCAAGGCGGAGGAACCGGAGAGGGACACGTTGCCGTGGGGATCTTTTTCCAGGTCCTTTTTCAGCGAAGCAAGGAACAGCTCGCCGGACTCGGTCCGGATCCCTTCCGATACCGCGATAATGCATTTCCCGTATTTATTGTATACTTCCCGTACGTCTTCCACGAACTGCTCCCTGCTGAAGGGCCGTTCCGGCACGTAGATGAGATGGGGACCGTCGTCCTCGAATTCCCTGGCAAGCCCGGAAGCCGCCGTCAGGAAGCCGGCATCCCGGCCCATCACCACGCCGATGTAAATGCCCGGCAGGGAATTCACATCCAGGTTGATGCCCTTGAATGCCTGCACCACGAACCGGGCCGCCGAACCGTATCCCGGGGTGTGGTCGTTCTGTCTCAGGTCGTTGTCGATGGTTTTCGGGATGTGGATGCAGACCATTTCATAGTTGGCCTTTGCCGCTTCCTCGTTGACGATCCGGACGGTGTCCGCGGAATCGTTCCCGCCGATGTAGAAGAAGTAACGGATATCGTGAACAGAACAGACTTTGAAGATCTCCTTGCAGAATTCCTCATCCGGCTTTACCCGGGTAGAACGCAGTGCGGAAGACGGGCAAAGGGCCACTTCTTCCAGATTGTGCGTCGTCTCCTGGGTCAGGTCCAGAAAATCTTCATTCACGATGCCTTCCACGCCTTTGACGGCGCCGTAGATCTTCGTAATACACGCATGCTTTCTCGCCTCCTGGATCACGCCCACCAGCGTCTGGTTGATTACCGCGGTGGGGCCGCCGCCCTGGGCGATCAGCGCTTTTCCTGTCAATGCCATAGATCATTCCTCCCTGTTTTGTTTTCTTTTATTAATTCTATCAAAATTCATGCCATTTGTAAAACAGATATGATATAATCTGCAGTAGAAAATGAATGACGAGGAGAGAAACCATGAAACATTTGCGAACCCTGGTGGCACTGATCAACGTGACCCTGGAATTCTTCCTGTTCACCCCCATCATGCTCTACTGCAAGCACCTGACCAAGGTCCGGGGGGAGGAAAACCTGAAAAAGCGGGACCGGATCGCCCCGAAGCTCATCCAGTACATGAGCCGGCGGATCCTCTGGTGGGGCGGCCACAAGGTCATCGTCACCGGAGAGGAAAACATCCCCGACGAGACCTGCGTGCTGGTGGGCAATCACCAGAGCTATTTCGATATCCTGTCCATTCTCTCCATCTGTGATACGAAGAAAATGTACGCCTACCTGGCGAAAAAAGGCATTGGCAAGGTGCCCTTCCTGAAGACCTGGATGGAGACTATCGACTGCGTCTTCCTGGACAACACCAACACCCGTACAAGGATGCTGGCAGTGAAGGAAGCCACGGATCTGATCCGGGAAGGCCGCAGCATCCACATCTTCCCGGAAGGGACCCGCAGCAAGGGCGACTTCATGCGGGAATTCAGCCCCGGCGCCCTGATGATCGCCACCCGCAATAAAGTGCCGGTTGTGCCCTTCCTGATCAACGGGACCTATAAAATGTTTGAAGAAAACGGGAATCGGATGGTGCCCTCCACGGTATATATCACCTACTACCCGCCCATCGTCACCGACGGTATGGACCGGGCGGAGATCAACACCCTCTCGGACAAGATCCACGATTTTCTGGAGGAAGAGCTGAATAAAGCCATTGAAGGAGCCCAGTCATGAACGAGATCCTGACGCTGACCCGGCAGATTCTGGAGGATGGCAGCCTTATCCGGCTGGTGCTGGGCAACAAACGGAAAAAGAGCGTCCCTTACGGCAAGGTGGTTATCCGTCCCTTTGCCGGACGGGACGGCGTTTTATATCAGGCGGAATACGTCTATGAAAACAAGGTCCTGCATGAGAACCTGGATCCGGAAGAACTGCTGGAGCAGATTGCTTTTCTAATGGAAAACAGTTTCAAGCAGGCCAACTTTTTTACCGCCGACGCGGACTATCAGGTCCTGGCGGCAAAGCCGGAGAATCCCCGGATCATCCGGAAAGACCCCACCATGGAGCGGCAGGGTCTGTCCCACAACCAGATCAAGAAATACGTGATCCCCGACGGGGAGCCGGTGGACTTTCTGGTGCGGCTGGGGGTCATGAACGAGAGCGGCAAGGTCCATGCGAAGTACTATGGGAAGTTCCGCCAGATCAACCGCTTTCTGGAGATCACCCGGGACGTGCTGGATGCGCTGCCGGAAGCCCGGACGATCCGCATCATCGATTTCGGCTGCGGCAAGGCCTACCTGACCTTTGGATTGTACTACTATCTGAAAAAACAGCTGGGCCGGGACGTTCAGATCATCGGCCTGGACCTGAAGGAAGACGTGATCCGCTTCTGCAGCAATGTCGCGGAAGACCTGGGCTATGAGGGCCTGCAGTTCCAGATTGGCGATATCGCGGAGTATCAGGGCACGGAAGCGGACATGGTAGTCACGCTGCACGCATGCGACACCGCCACGGATTACGCCCTGCTGAACGCCAAAAAATGGGGTGCCTCCGTGATCCTGTCGGTGCCCTGCTGCCAGCACGAACTGTTCCGTCAACTGAAGAACCCCCTCCACGAGCCTATGCTCCGCCAGGGGATCCTGAAGGACCGCTTCTGTGCCATCCTGACAGACACCTTCCGGCAGCTGAAACTGGAGGAATGGGGCTACGACGTGTCCATGATCGAATTCACCAGTCTGGAGCACACCGCCAAGAACATCATGATCCGGGCGGTCCGCACCGGAAAGCCCAAAGAAAAAGCCCCGGAGCAGATCCGGGAGCTGAAGGAATACTGGCACGTGGACCCCACCATCGTGCGGGAAGACATTTAATCAACACAAAAGAAACCGGCAGGTATTCACCTGCCGGTCTTTTTCATTCTGTTTGCTGTTGGTCCTATCCCCGTCTTCTCTTCAGCACCATCGCCACTGCACCCGCAGCTGCGATCAGCATCAGCGCCAGGTACAGCCCCAGGTGGGTGCTGTCACCAGTCTTGGCGTTCTTGCTGGTTTTCTTACTGGTGGTACTGGAAGACTTTTTCGTAGTGGACGAAGACGAAGTGGTCTTGTACTTGTTGGTGATATCGTAGCCCTTGTACGTGGTGGTATAACTGGTCACGGCGTCCTGTTTCACGGTGTAGGTGATGTCCTTGCCCTTGCTGTCTACCTTGTCCAGATCTTTGAATTCGTATTTCCACTCCGTATCCGCGGTGGGCCGTGTCAGCTGCATCTCCTCGCCGTTGGCAAACAGACGCACGGTCACTTTGGTGGGCCGCTTCTTGTTTTTGTTGTCACTGTCGTCCCAGGTCACAGTGCCGCTGACCGTTACTTTGTCCACGGCGGCCGGCGTGTGGGTGTTGGTAACGGTAAATCCCGCTGCCGCATCGCCCGTCACTGCCGCTGTGTAGTCCTTGACTTCCACTTCCTGAACGGTATAGGCGATATCCTTGCCGTCCTTCTGCTTGTCCAGATCCTTGAAGCTGCCCTTCCAGTTGGCGTTCGCATCCAGGATCAGGGTCTTTCCGGTATCCGTTCCGTCCGCAAGAAGCTTGATGGTGACATTGGTTGGACGGATCTTATCCTTGTCTTCCTCGTCGCTCCAGACCTTGGTCACGGACACTTCCACTTTATCGGCTTCCGCGGGATCGTCCTTCTTGTCCCCGTCTGCAGCGTCCTTGCTTTCCTCTTCCTTTGCCTGGGCGTCATTCGCAGCGGCGTTCTTGTTGGCTTCCGTACCCGTTACATCCTCCGCCGCAGCGGGAACTTCGGTTTTTGCCTCCGCCGGTGCGGTTTCCGCAGCCTTCGCTTCCGGGATCTTCACTTCCGCGACGACTTCCACGGTCTTGTCCTTGGCCGCTTCCACCGGTTCCAGTTTGATCTTCAATGCCACTGTCTTCCCGGCCTTGACGGTGTATTCGAGATACCGGCCGTCCTTGCCGTCGGTGAGTTTCACCTTCGTGCCGCTGATGGTCGCTTCACCGGTCTTTTTGTCCAGTCCGGCAACAGTAGCCTCCGCCGCTTTTTCTTTTTTATCGTTGTCCTTTTTCCCGTCCGTCAGGGACTTGTCGTTCTTCCACAGGAACACCTGCACAGTCACGTCTTCCTTCGACCCGTTGACGGTTTTGATATTCAGCAGACTCTTGTCCTTCTTATCCGCTGCAGCCTGCACCACGACCGCATCTTTAGCGGCCGGCGCCAGGACACCCTGGATGGATACTGCCCCTTTCGCAGCCGCTGCGGCCTGCTCGGCGTCAGTGCCCTCCGCCGCCAATGCCAGGCCCGGCATGAAGCAGCAGCATACCGCCGCGATCAGGAAAAAAGTTAGTCCGCGTTTCAGCCAATTGTTTTTCATCAGTTACCCCCTTGTTCTCGATTTCATTTCTTTAATAACAAGAAATATTATACCATACTTCAAAGATAATTCAAAGTAAAAACGATTCCTGTTTACACTTTTTAAGATTTCCTCTATAATGGTTTTGTCTATTTCACAATTCACGGAGGTAGAGAGAGTTGTATAATCCATTGACGGAAGAGATCGCCGCAAAGATCCGGGCGGTCTCGGACCATACTTTTTACGGATATGAAGTGAATCCCGATTACAGCAGAGATGAGATGCCCATCTACGGCACCCACATGCCGGAGATGGCGGTACAGCCCCGCAGCACGGAAGAGGTGGCGGCGGTGATGAAGATCTGCTACGAAAACAATATCCCGGTGACTCCCCGGGGCGCCGGCACCGGTCTGGTGGGCGGCAGCGTGCCCCTGTACGGCGGAGTGACCATGGACCTGTCTAAAATGAACCGCATCCTGGAATACGACCTGGAGAATTTCGATGTCCGGATCGAGCCGGGGGTCCTGCTGAGCGACCTGGTGGCGGACTGCATGACCCGGGGCATGCTTTACCCGGTGGATCCCGGTGAAAAGTACGCCTGCCTGGGCGGCAACGTCTCCACCAACGCCGGCGGCATGCGGGCGGTGAAGTACGGAACCACCAGGGAATACGTCAAGGCCATGACGGTGGTGCTCCCCACCGGCGAAGTGACCCGGTTCGGCGCCGCCGTATCCAAGACCTCTTCGGGCTATTCCCTGAAGGACCTGATCATCGGCTCGGAGGGGACCCTGGGCATCATCACGGAACTGACACTGAAGATCATCCCCGCGCCAAAGGAAGTGATCTCACTGATCATCCCCTTTACGGACCTGGGGACCGCCCTTGCTACCGTACCGAAGTTCAAGACCGCCGGTCTGGATCCACAGGCGGTGGAATTCATGGAACGGGAAATCGTCCTGGCTTCGGAAGAATACATCGGCAAAGAAGTCTTTCCCGCCAACTGGAACGGCATCGAGATCGAAGCCTTCCTGCTGGTGACCTTCGACGGCAGCACCAAAGAGGACGTCAACCGGCTGACGGACGAAGCGGCGGAAATCGCCCTGGACTCCGGAGCGCTGGATGTGCTCATCGCCGACACTTCCACCCGGATCCGCAACGCCTGGTCGGCACGCTCCTCCTTCCTGGAAGCCATCATGGACCAGTACGAACTCATCGATGAATGCGACGTGGTGGTGCCGGTGGACAAGATTGCCGACTATATGGAATTCGTGAACCGGACCGGGGACGACCTGGGCTTTGAAGTCCGTTCCTTCGGTCACGCCGGGGATGGGAACATCCACATTTATCAATGTTCCAATTCCCTTTCCAAAGAAGAATTCCTGGCCAAGGGAGAAATCTTCTTTGATACCATTTACAGGGAAGCCTCCCGCCTCGGGGGCCTGATTTCCGGCGAGCATGGCATCGGCCACGGAAAGACCGCTTACCTGGCGGAATCCGTGGGTGAGATCAACGTGGAACTGATGAAAGGGATCAAGAAGGTCTTCGACCCGAAACTGATCTTAAACCCCGGAAAAGTCGTCCGGTTTGATGAAGAGAGTCTGTAAGGAAGTGAATCATGAATATTTGTGTTTGTATTAAACAGGTGCCGGACACCACCCAGATCCGGATCGACCCGGAGACCCATACCCTGGTACGGGCCGGTGTCCCCAGCATCGTGAATCCATATGACAACTATGCGCTGGAGGCGGCGGTCCGGCTGAAGGAACAGCACGGCGGCTCCGTCATCGTTCTGACCATGGGCCCCGCCCAGGCGGAACAGGCCCTTCGGGACTGCCTGGCCGTCGGCGCTGACGAGGGTTACCTGCTTACCAGCCGTCGGTTCAGCGGATCCGACACCCTGTCCACCAGTTATATCCTGTCTGCGGCGATCCGGCGGATCGAAGAACTTCGGATGGAAACTTTCGACCTGATCCTCTGCGGCAAACAGGCAGTGGACGGCGACACGGCCCAGGTAGGTCCGGAGATCGCCGAGCACCTGGCCCTGCCCCACGTGACCTATGCGCTGGGCATGGTGGAAAAAGGCGGAAGCCTGAGGGTCCGCAGGGAGATCGACGGAGGCGTAGCCATCGTGGAGACCCGGCTGCCGGCATTGGTCACAGTATCCAAACTGCCGGTGGAGCCCCGTTATCCCGACATCCGTTCCTGGAAAAAGGCTCGGAATGCAGAGATCCATATCCTGTCGGAGGAAGACCTTGCCGAGCTGGACCTGAGCCTCTGCGGGCTGAAGGGCTCCCCCACCCGTGTGGTCTCCACCTACGTGCCGGTGCGGGAGAAAAAAGGACTCCGTCTCACCGGCGATACGGCGGATGAAACGGCGGAAAAACTCATGGAGCTGCTGGTCCGGTCGGGAAGGCTTTAGGGGGGATGAAGATGAAACGTTTTAATGAGTATAAAAATGTGTGGGTCTTCATCGAGGCCGAACACGGAGAAGCAAAAAACGTCGGATACGAGTTGCTGAACGCCGCCCGCCCCATTGCGGACGGAAAGGGCTGCGATCTGGTGGCAGTGATCATCGGTCACGCCATCGATTCGGTCTGCCGCGAGGCCCTGAGCTTCGGGGCCGATTCGGTCCTGGCGGTGGAAGGCGATGAATTCGAGACCTACAGCACCGACGCGTTCAGCCGGGTGCTCATCAATCTGATCGAAAAACACCGCCCCGACACTGTGATCTTCGGCGCCACCAATAACGGACGGGACCTGGCCCCGAAGGTGGCCTGCCATCTGAAGACCGGGCTGACGGCGGACTGCACCGGCATCGGGCTCCAGGAAGACGGTGAGAACATTGCCTGGACCCGGCCCACCTTTGGCGGGAATCTGATGGCGACCATCATCTGCCCGGACAGCCGGCCCCAGATGGGGACCGTCCGGCCGGGGGTTTTCCGGAAAGGAACACCTGATTCCTCCCGCACCGGTCCCATCGTCATGGAGGACGTTCATATCCCGCCGGAAGAGATCAGGACCCGGATCATTTACCAGGCGGACGCCCTGGCCCTGGCCCTGGACCTGGAAGATGCGGAAATCATCGTGGCCGGAGGCCGCGGGATGGGTTCCGCGGACAATTTCAAGATTCTGAAGGCATTCGCCGATGAAATGGGCGCCTATCTGGGCTGCAGCCGTGCCGTGGTGGACGCCGGGTGGCTGCCCCACACCTATCAGGTCGGGCAGTCCGGAAAAACCGTTGCCCCGAAGGTCTATTTTGCCGTGGGAATCTCCGGTGCGATCCAGCATCTGGCCGGGATCACCGGCGCGGAGACCATCATCGCCATCAACAAGGACCCGAACGCCCCGATCTTCGACATCGCCGACTACTGCATCGTCGGAGACCTGAACGAAGTCATCCCGGCGCTAACGAGAGCGTATCGAAAGATGAAGGGTTAAGATTGGAGATTGTAGATAAAAGAGGTCAAAAGGAGGGTGTTTCCTCAGAGCAAACTGAGAAAGCACCCTCTTGTTATTTATCTTATATTACAGCGATGGTTCCGTCCGCCCGTGGCTCGGTGCCCCCGGCATAGACGCCGTCCAGGTTCCAGATGATCTGCCCCCGGCCCATATCCAGCTCGTCCGGGACGATCTCGATCTCATGTCCCATTCTCTGCAGATCTTCCGCGATTTCAGCAGGTACGGTCCTTTCCAACTGGACTTTTCTGCCGCCCACCCACTGGAACCTCGGCGCGTCCAGGCATTCCTGGGGGTTCATGTGGAAATCTACTGCATTCAGCACCACCTGCACATGGCCCTGGGGCTGCATGAAGCCGCCCATGACCCCAAACGGTCCGACCGGCTTTCCGTCTTTGGTCAGAAACCCGGGGATGATGGTGTGGTAGCACTTCTTTCCGCCTTCCAGCACGTTATCACTGTCCGGGTCCATGGAAAATCCCGCTCCCCGGTTCTGAAGCGTGATCCCGGTGCCCGGGACGGCTATGCCGCTCCCCCGGTCATAGTGGGACTGGATAAAGGACACCATGTTTCCCTCTCTGTCCGCCGTGGAAAAGTAGACGGTGCCGCCGCAGCAGGGATTGCCGGCTTCCGGTTCGATGGCCCGTTCTCCGATCAGGAGTCTGCGCCTTCTCGCATACTCTTCCGACAACAGGTCTTCCGTCTTCGTCTTCATGAACCGCGGATCCGCCACGTATTTTTTCGTGTCCGCAAAGGCCAGCTTGACCGCCTCGATCATATGATGGTAATTCCTTGTCGTCTCTCTCTCCTCGTCCATGGGCAGGTTCTTCAGGATGTTCAGCGCCATCAGCGCTGTGATCCCGTGGCCGTTCGGCGGCATTTCATGGACCGTATACCCGTGGTATTCCGTGGAAACCGGATCCGCCCAGCGGACATTATATCCGGTAAAATCCTCTTCGCAAAAGTACCCGCCGGTCTTCCGGGAATGATCTACGATTGCCCGCATCACCTCTCCGGAATAAAAAGCTTCGCAATCCGTTTCCGCCAGGGTCCGAAGAGTTTTCGCCATATCCGGATTCCGGAACACCTCACCCGGCCCGAACGCCCTTCCCTGCCGGGTAAAATACGCGAGCCAGGGCCCGAACAGTTCCGGTTCCTTCTCCGCCAGATCCTGAAAATGAGCCGTATCCCTCTCCAGTTCTTTTAACCCGGTGACCGGAAAGGGGAATCCTTCCTCCGCATAGCGGATCGCCGGGGCCATCAACTCCTGCATGGACATCGTTCCAAACCGCTGCCGCAGCACCGCCCAGGCTTTCGGCGCCCCCGGCACCATGACCGGAAGCCAACCGTCCTTGGGCACTTCCTGAAATCCCTTCTCCAGCACGGTTTCCCGGCTCAGCCCCTTCGGTGAGACACCGGAGCCGTCCAGTCCGTAGAGTTTTCCGTCCATCCAGGCAATAACGAAACAATCGGAGCCCAGGCTGTTTCCGGTTGGCTCCAGCAACGGCATGGCCGCCGCCATGGCGATGGCCGCATCCATGGCATTGCCGCCCTTTCGCAGGATCTCAGCTCCTATACCGGACCCCAGCGGGGAAACGGAGCAGCACATTCCGCCTTTCGCGTACACCGTATTTCTTCCGGAAGCATACCGGTTGGTTTTCGAATCGAATTTCATGGCACTATCCTCCTGTAATCCGAAAAGACCCGACCGGTCCGATCGGGTCTTCCCTTTTCTGATGTCAGTTATTCTCCCACGGCATTTTCAATGGTGCCGTCTTCGTTCACAGTAACGGTAACCGTGTAGGTATATCCCTCTCCGGTACCGTCCCAGTTCACCGGCGTCGTGCAGACGATTGTGGTGGTCCCGGCGCCCTTTCCTTCAAATCCTGCATCCAGGATGCCGATTGCCTGTCCTTCCGTACCGGACGCATCGGACATATGGAAGACCCGGTTGACGGAATAATCGATGACCTTGTCATCCTGGGGCTTGGTGGACCAGTTGCACCCGGTGGACTTGTTCTCTCCCAGCGAAATGGTCAGTTCCGTGCCCTCCCAGGACAGTTCCCGGTAATTCTCCAGGTCCTCGCTGGTGGGTGCATCCCCGCAGCCCGCCAAAAAGCAGGTCATCACAAATACCGCCGCCAACAGCGATGCGATCACACTTTTTCTCATAAGATCTCCTCCTTATTCGCTTTGTATCCCACCGTCCAGGCTGGCCGGCGGATCCATGAAGGCTTCATCTTCCAGGTCCGGCAGTTCATTCAGGTCTTCGATGCCGAAATGCCGCAGGAACAGGTCCGTGGTCCCGTACAGGATCGGCCGCCCGACGGCTTCGGACCGGCCGGTCTCCTCGATCAGGCCCTTCTGGGTCAGTCCTTCCAGTACATAAGAGCAGCGGACGCCCCGGATGGATTCGATCTCACCCCTGGTCACCGGCTGCCGGTAGGCGATGATGGCCAGCACCTCCAGAGCGGACCGGGACAGTTTCTTCTCACGGGCGGGGTTGCAGAGCCGTTCGATGTATTCGCGGTTTCCTTCCGCCGTGCAGAGCTGGAAACAGTCCCCGAACCGCTGGATCAGGATGCCGCCTTCCCGTTCTTCGTATTCCGCCTTCAGTTCCTTCAGGCATTCCGTAATCACCGCTTCTTCTTCGCCGAACACCTGGGCCGCCGTCTTGGCATCCAGGGGTTCTCCCCACACGAACAGCATGGACTCCAGCGCGGATTTGATGCTTGCTCTTTCTGTCATTGCTCTTTCCCCTCTATCATGATCTCTCCGAAACTCACTCTCTGCTTCACCTTGATCCGTCCGGAACGCATCATTTCCAGCATGGCCACAAAGGCCACTGCCACTTCGTACCGGTCTTCGCATTCGGACATCACGTCCCGGAAGGTGATCTTCCTGCTGACGCTGAGATACTTCCGGATCTGCCTCATCTTGTCCCGGATCCCGACGCGGGTGCGGGAATGAACGCTGCGGTCATACCGGGTGTGGATCTCCTCCAGCCGGCGCTTCTTCTCCAGGAATTCCTTGAATACCGCCAGGAACCGGTCCGGATCCAGCACCAGCACGTCAAACGCGTGGTCGTTGTCGTATTCCGCCAGGTCCTCCTGGGGCTTGTACCACCGGTCCAGAATGGTCTCTTCCCGTCCTTCCAGGAGCTGCGCCGCCTGCTTGAACTTCTTGTATTCCAGGATCTTCTGCACCAGTTCCTTGCGGGGATCCTCCGGCACTTCTTCTTCCGAAGCGACCGCACTCCCCGGCAGCAGCATTTTCGACTTGATCTCGATCAATGTCGCCGCCAGCACCAGGAATTCGGTGGATATGTCGATATTCTGGCTTTTATATTCATCGATGGCCGCCAGGTACTGCTCGGTGATCTCCGCGATGCGGATATCGTAGATATTCATTTCCGCCCGTTCGATCAGGTACACCAGCAGGTCGAAGGGGCCTTCGAATATTTCCAGTTTGACCTTGTAGGACATTGCGCTTCCTCCGTCTTGATATCTATTTGATTATATCGTATCTCCCGTCTTTTTGTAAAGTGCGGGATGTGATATGATAGTATGAGAACAATTTGAAAGGAAACTCATCATGGATATTAAGAGTATTTGCCCTCATATCGATCATACGCTGCTGGCGCCAACATCCACCTGGCCGGAGGTCCGCAGGATCTGCGAGGAAGCGCTGGCATACGGCGCCGCTTCCGTCTGCATCCCGCCCTGCTACGTGAAAGATGCGGCGGTGTTTCTCGCCGGAAGGATCCCGGTCTGCACCGTGATCGGCTTCCCCAACGGATACTCAACTCCTTCCGCGAAAGTGCAGGAGACCCGGCAGGCCCTGGAGGACGGTGCGGAAGAGATCGACATGGTCATTAATGTCGCTTTTCTGAAGGACGGCCGGTTTGACGCCGTCCGGGAGGAAATCGGAGCACTCCGGAAAGAGACCGACGGGAAGATCCTGAAGGTGATTGTGGAGACCTGCTACCTGACGGAAGAGGAAAAGATTCGGATGTGCAAGATCGTCCGTGACGCCGGCGCGGACTACATCAAGACCTCCACCGGCTTCGGCACGGGAAACGCCACGCCGGAAGACGTAACCCTCTTCGCCCGGTGCCTGGAGGGCTCAAACGTTAAGATCAAAGCCTCCGGCGGGATCCGGACCTGGGAGGACGCGGAAATGTACCTCTCCCTGGGTGCTGACCGGCTGGGCTCCTCCGCCCTGATCAAATCACTGGCGGACTGATCAGAATCGAAAAACCCCAACGCAGGTTGGGGTTTTTTAATGTCCTAAAAGCAATTCTTTTATTTTCTTGAACAGCTGTATCAGCGGATTCTCGTTGATCGAGTTCTTGTAACTGTTCACCGGCATGATGTGGGCGGAAACGAAGGACTGCTGCGTGTAGTCCAGGTTCAGCCGGTGTTTTTTGAACGTATCCGTTCCCTGGAGAAAGTATTTATAGCCCATGGCGGAACGCTGGGAGTCCCAGGTGGAATCCGCCTGATACCAGTAACCGTCGATCTGCACCATGTTCCAGGCGTGCTCTCCCCAGCCGTCCTGGCCCTGGGCGATCCCATCCACCATCAGCACGTTGAGCCCCGCGCACTTGCACATGGCGTAGAACAGCGTCGCATATCCCTGGCAGACGGCCCGGCCGCCGATCAGGGCGGAATAGGCAGTGTATGCCAGGTCGTACCCGCTGTCGTCCCCCTGAAGGTGGGCCTGGTACGCTTCCCGATCGTAGGTCACGTGGGAAGTGATGTAATCGTAAATAGCCCGGCATTTTTCATATTCGGTCTCATTTTCGATGGCCAGCTCCGCCATGACCTCCTGGAGCCGGGCGTCGAATTCCGCCTCCTGCTCCGCCGTCGTGCGGTATACGAAGTTGCTGAATGTGACCTTCCACCGGGGCGGATCCGAAGAGATCTGCTCGGTGGAGACTTCACAGCTCTTCACATTGCTTTTCAAATACGCGCCGGTATAATAGGCGTTGGAATACTCCTCGCTGCAGGCGGCGTAAAACAGTTCATCCCGGATGGCCTCGTCCTTTCTGAAATCCTTCCAGGAATAGAAATACATCTGAACGACATCCTGCCGGGCCACCATGGCGTCCCGAAGCTTGACCACGGAACTGTCCAGGCTCTGTGAACCCGCGGCGAAAACCGTCATCGGCGATGCCGACAGCGCCAGCACCAGCGCCAGGATTATGAACTTTTGCAAACCATTATAACGAGGTTTCATCTTCTTCTGTTTCCTGATCCAGATACCGGTACAGCATCGTCGCCGCCTGAGCACGGTTGGCCGCGCCGGCAGGCTCGATCTTATTCCCCGGCATGCCGTTGATGATGCCGTGGCCCGCCGCCCAGTTCAGCGAATCCAGTGCGTAATCCGAAACCGTATCCGCATCATCAAATCCGGACAGATAGTCTTCTTCCGGCAGAGGCGGTTCTTCTTCGCTCAGCCAGTCAAACCGGTACAGGAAGGTGGCCAGCTGCTCCCGGGTCAGGGTGCCTTCCGGTCCGAACCGGTCCTCGCCCACCCCGTAGGTCAGCTCTTCTTCCGTGGCCCAGACCACCGCATCCCGGTACCAGGAATCCTCCGGCACGTCCGCAAAGAGATTTTCGCCCTGCACTTCAGGCGATCCCGCGATCCGGTACAGCAGAGTGATCATCATGGCCCGGTTCATGGTCAGATACGGTGCAAAGGTGTATTTGTTCGTCCCGGTGAAAATGCCCAGCTCGGACAGTTCCCAGGCGGGATAATAGAAATAATCGCTTTCCGATACATCACGGAAACGGCAGACATTCTCAAAGTCCGCATCGGTTTCCCGGTAATCTTCCGCGGAAAGCCCGTATTTATTATGGAACTCCTCCGTCATGAAACGATGGTCCAGTATATGATCGGTCATGTTTTCGGTGCCCTTGGCGAAATACCTGTGCGCCCAGACAGGCCGGCCCTCATCCCAGGTGGTGTCCACCTGGTACCACTGGCCGCCCAGCTGGATCATGTTCCATGCATGGTTCTCGTATCCGTCCTCACCTTCCGCCTGGCCGGTCAGGATCAGCACCGGAAGCCCCGCATAGCGGCACATGGCGTAAAACAGGGCCGAATACCCCTGGCAGACGGCCTTGCCTTCCACCAGTGCACCGTAGGCCGTATAGGCGGTTTCATGTCCGTCCGCGCTGCCGTTGTGATCCAGAAACTCCTGATAGGCGTCGTAATCGTAGTCCACGTGCTCCGTCACATACCGGTAGATCGTCCGGTACTTCATGTAGTCCGCCATGGGCCATACGTCCAGCTCGTCCATGACCTCCTCCAGCCGCTGCAGGAAGGCCTCTTCCTGGGCCAGTGTCGTTTTGTATTCGATATTTTTGAAGGTGATCTGCCACCTGTTATTGGTTCCCTGCCGAATGATATAGCTGTGGCGGCTCCACACGCTCTGCAGATATCCGCCCGAGTTCACGGTAGTGGCGATGTCCTCGCTGAACGCCGGGAACAGCAGATAGTCCCGGGTGGCATAGACCTGCCGAAAGTCCACCGTGGTCTCGATGTTCATCGTGATGCTGGTCTGACGGGCCAGCATCGCATCCCGCAGGCAAATGACCGCCTGGTTCAGCGTCATGAAATTGCCGGCCGCGTAGGAAGGCACCACGGAGGTGAATACCATTGTCAGCGTTATGATCAAAACGGCGAAGGTTCTTTTCCCTCGTTGTTTATACTTCATTTTTCTCTATTCCCTTTCCATTCCTGTTATTTTGCCCAGTCCAGTGTCCGGCCGACAGCCTTTCTCCATTCTTCGGAAAGGCGCTCCCGTTCCGAACCCTCCATGGACGGTTCAAAAATGCGCTCTACTTCCCGGCCCCGGCTCACGTCCTCCAGACTCTCCCAGAAGCCCGCGGCCAGTCCCGCCAGGTAAGCCGCCCCCAAGGCGGTGGTTTCCCGTATTACGGGCCGTTCGATGGTCACGCCGCAGATATCCGACTGGAACTGCATCAGGAAGTCATTGCTGCAGGCGCCGCCGTCCACCCGAAGGCGTTCGATGGGTATGCCGGATTCCTTCTGCAGGGATTCCAGCAGTTCCATGCTCTGGAAAGCCATGGATTCCACTGCGGCGCGGATAATGTGTTCCCGGGTGGTTCCCCGGGTGATCCCCAGGACCGCTCCCCGGGCGTACATATCCCAGTAAGGCGCCCCCAGGCCGGTGAACGCCGGCACGAAATACACGCCGCCGTTGTCCGGGACGCTTTCCGCCGCCGCTTCCGAATCGGAAGACTTCGCCAGGATCTGCAGTCCGTCCCGCAGCCACTGGATCACCGCTCCGCCGACGAAAACGCTGCCTTCCACCGCATACTGGACGCGGTCCTTCAGGCCGATGCCGATGGTGGTCACCAGTTTTCCGTCGGAGATCCGGCATTCCTCGCCGATGTTCATCAGCATGAAACAGCCGGTACCGTAGGTGTTCTTGGCCTGGCCCGCTTCAAAGCAGGCCTGTCCGAACAGTGCCGCCTGCTGGTCCCCGGCGATGCCGGCGATGGGAATCTCCGGCCCTTCTCCCGGCAGGTCGTACATCCCGTATATTTCGCTGGAACTGCAGACCCGGGGCAGCATGCTTTTCGGGATGCCGAAGAGTTCCAGGAGTTCTTTGTCCCAGCAGCGTTCCCGGATATTGTACAGCATGGTCCGGGACGCGTTGGTCATGTCTGTCACGTGAATCTTCCCGCCGGTCATCTTCCATACCAGCCAGGTGTCCACCGTGCCGAAGAGGAGTTCCCCGGCTTCCGCCCGCTGACGGGCCCCTTCCACGTTCTCCAGTATCCAGCGGATCTTGGTGGCGGAAAAGTAGGAATCGATCAGCAGGCCGGTCTTTTCCCGCACCATTTTGCCGTGTCCCTGCCGGATGTATTTTTCGCATTCCGCCGACGTCCGGCTGCACTGCCAGACGATGGCGTTGTACACCGGTTCGCCGGTCTTTCTGTCCCAGACGATGGTGGTTTCCCGCTGGTTGGTGATGCCGATGGCGGCGATCTCCTCCGCCGGGATCCCCGCCGCCGCCACCGCTTCATGCAGCACGGCCATCTGGGTGCTGTAAATGTCCATCGGATCATGTTCCACCCAGCCGGGTTTCGGGAAGATCTGCGGGAATTCCCGCTGCTTCATCTCCACAATATTGCGGTCTTTATCAAAAATGATGGCTCTGGAACTGGTAGTCCCCTGATCCAGGGCGATGACATACTTTTTCATGGTTACTCCAGGTAATTCGTGATACTCGCGATCCTTCCGCCTTCGATATAGACCCGGGGAATCCGGCGTCCGATCATACACAGCAGTTCGTAGGAAATGGTGCCGGCCAGTGCCGCCAGTTCGTCCAGGGTGATCTCTTCTTTCCCGTCTTTTCCGAACAGGGTGACCACGTCGCCCACCTTGACATCCGGAATATCGGTCACGTCGATCATCAGCTGGTCCATGCACACCCGTCCCCGGATCCGGGCCCGGTGTCCCTTCACCAGGACGTCCGCCTTATTGCTGAAGGCTCTCATATACCCGTCCGCATAGCCCACGGGCACTGTAGCGATGATGCTCCCGGCTTTCACGGTATCCGTCAGCCCGTAGCTGATTCCCGCATCCTCCGGAATGGTCTTGATATGGGAAATCCGGGCTTTCAGTTCCATGGCCGGTTTCAGTTCGATCCGGCTCTTGTCCACATCGTCCGACGGATACAGGCCGTAGGTGATGATGCCGGCGCGGACCATGTCCATATACGATTCCGGGAAATCGATGATGCCGGCGCTGTTGGCGATGTGGCATACCCGGAGCCGGAGGCCTCTGTCCAGAAGCGCTTCCCGCATCTGGCAGAACCGTTCGAACTGCAGCCGGGTAAATGCCTTGTCCGCTTCGTCCGCAACGGCAAAATGAGAGAACATCCCGTTCAGGCGGATCCCCGGCATTTTGGAGATCCTCAGGATCGTCTCCACCGTTTCGTCATTTACCGGAAAACCGATCCGGTTCATGCCGGTGTCCAGCTTGATATGGCAGTTGGCGCCAATGCCCAGACGCTGGGCCGCCCTGGAAACCAGTTCCGCCTGTTCTTCCGAACTCAGTGTCTGGACGATCCCATACCGGATGGCGTCCAGAATGTCGTCCTTCTGGGCAGCCCCCAGCACCAGGATCTGCGCTTCATCGTATTTCTTCCGCATCTCCACCGCTTCGTTCACCGAGGAGACCACGATCACATCCGCCCCGGATTCCGTCAGGGCGTCCATGATCTCCAGCGCACCGTGGCCGTAACCATTGGCCTTGACCACTGCGGCCACCTTCACATCCGGTCCCGTCAGCCGGCGGATCTGTCTCATATTCCATTTCAGGGCATCCAGGTCGATCTGCGCCCATTTGATGTTGTTATTGTCCATTCTTCTCCCCCTGTCTTTCCGCAGCGAACGCCAGGGTCTCCCGGATCCTGCTGCAGGTCTCCGCGATGTGTTTCTTTACCTTGTTTTCGATCAGGTTCCCGGCTTTGACGGGATCGTCGAAATTCAGCGCGTCCTCGATATCGTGAAGCACGCTGTACAGCTTCATATATTCATTGCGGATCCGGTCGAACTTCGTGTTGTACGAATTGTCGTCCGCATCCAGCACCATCATGAAGGTCTCCTTCAGCCAGCCGTCCACCTGGATCATCGTATTGATCAGGTTTTCGAACTCGTTCCAGCCCCGTTCGGATACGCCCTGCCGGAAATCCTCCGCCAGAATGTCCATCATGGGCAGGAAGGGCTCCATCCCGTCGGCGATCTGCTCGATATTGTCCAGCGCCAGATCGATTTTCCCCGCCGGGATCGCTTCGATCTCCCGGATCTCATCGATGTGTTCTTTGATGTACTGGCGGTGATTGTTCATCACCGGCACTCCATCCACCAGAAGATGATCCACCACCAGGTTATCCGCTTCCACCAGAAGCATGATGGTATCCATCATTTCACCGACTTTTTCCGGGTCATTGTCGAATTCCCGCACTTCATCCATTGCTTTGATCGTTATCATTTATCTCTTTCCTTTCGGTCTGATTGGGTTTTTCTCCGTAATACTGGTAATAGGTGGTCTCGATCCGGCCATTGTAGAGTTTCCTCCGCCGGTCCGCCTTCTTCCGGGACCGCAGCGAACGCTCGAAATCCTTGTCCGCCGTGATCAGATACAGGGAACAGGTCTTGTCCCTGGCCAGGATCCGGTCCATTTTATAGTAGATCCGTTCCAGGGCTTCCCGGTCCCCGATCCGTTCCCCGTAGGGCGGGTTCGTGATGATGATCGGGTGCTCCCCGGGCATCTTCAGTTCCTCGAAGGATCGCCGACGGATCACGATATCGTCGGAAAGACCGGCGCGGGAGGCATTCACCCGGGCCGCCGAAACCGCTTTCGGATCGATGTCCGACCCGTAGATTTTCAGTTCTTTGTCATTCCGGATCGCCCGGAAGGCTTCCGCCCGGGTATCCTTCCAGAGTTTCTCATCGATCCGTCCCCACTGTTCCGAGACGAAACTGCGGGACAGTCCCGGCGCGATGTTCTTTCCGATCATCGCCGCCTCGATGAGAATGGTGCCGGAACCGCAGAAGGGATCCACCAGGACCCGGTCCGGATTCCAGAAACTCAGTTCCACCATGGCCGCCGCCAGGGTCTCTTTGATGGGAGCCTGGACGTTCGCCGACCGGTAACCCCGCTTGTGGAGCCCCGGGCCGGAGGTGTCGATGGAAAGCGTCACTACGTCCTTCAGGATCGTGAACCGTATACCGTAAAGGGCCCCGGTCTCCGGGAAAACCTCCACCGGATAGGTTTTTTTGAGCCGTTCCACCACGGATTTCTTGATGATCTTCTGGCAGTCGGAAAGGCTGAACAGTTTTGATTTGACGGAGGTCCCGTTAACGGTGAACTTCCCGTCCTCCGGGATCCATTCCTCCCAGGGGAGTTTTTTCGTCCCCTCGAACAGTTCCTCGAAGGATTCCGCCCGGAATTCCCCCATCTTCACCAGCACCCGGTCCGCGCAGCGCAGCCACAGGTTGGCCCGGGGGACCGCAGATTCATCCCCGGCGAAGGTGATTTTCGCATCCTCCGACCGGAGCACCGTGTATCCCAGCCGCTGCACTTCCCTCTTGACCACCGCTTCCAGCCCGAAGGTGGCGGTGGCGATCAGTTCCATATTTGCCATTACAGTTTTCCGTTCTTTTTATTGTAAGCCATCATTTCCGCGAAGAGGAAGATGTCGCTGGGGCCCGGGATCTTCGCATGAGCCGGTTTTTCGCCGGTGAATCCCGCCTTGTATTCTTCCAGCATCGCTTTCTGCTCTTCCTGTGTCAGGATCCGGTATTCCCCTTCGCCGGTCTTCACCGCCGCGCCGAATTCGGAAAGGTTCGGATTGGTCACGATAGCGATGTCCGCATCTTTTTCCTTTGCTTTTTCCAGTACCTTCGCAAAGACTCTTTCATCCGACGGATCCGGCCGTTCCAGGCCCGGGAATTCCCCGTTGAACACCGATTCTTCTTTCACGGGATAGAAGTTTTTGTAGCCGGTTTCCCCGAACAGCTTCGGGATGAATTCCACCCCTGCCCCGTATAGCGGGGAATAGGCGATCTTCAGGTCCTTGTCCACATCCTCTGACACGGACAGGGTCTGTATGCTCTTGATGAAATTATAATCATTGGAGATCCCGATCTTCAGGTGGATCGAGTTGATCCTCATGGCGCCCATATAGGACTTGATCTGGGACTGGGTGTGGATATCGGCAAAGCCCAGCACGGTCCCCATCATCTCCTCTTCATCCATGGGTTCACCCTTTTCATTGAAGAACTTCAGGCCATACAACCGGGGATCGTCCTCATCCGCCGTGATCATGATGCCGCCCTCCAGTCTCAGGTAGTTGATGGCAAAGCACAGCTGCTCCGTAGACACGGGTGTCTGGAAAAGAGAAGTGCCGATGCCGTTTCCCAGCAGCATCCGGGACACGGTCTCCCCCCAGTCCTTGCTCAGGGAGCGGCCGTCGTATCCGATCGCCACCCGGCCGTCCACATGGCCGCCGGCCAGACGGATCATGTGAGCGGAATAAGCCTGGACCGCCCGGCACACCTGGAAATTGTTCATAAACGCCGTCCCGACGCCGAGTTTTCCTTCCAGCTTGTTGCCTTCAAAAATCAGGTCCGTTCCGAAGCACTCTTCGATCTTTTCGTCATCATCGACGATCCCTCTCAGAAAATCCACGTCTTCTTCCGTGATATATCGATTTCTGAACCAACTCATGAATTCTTTTTTGGCTTCCATGTTTGATCCTCCATTTCTGTAAAATTTCATTTATCGTTATCCTTCATTATACCTTGCAGAGGCCGAAAACACAACGGAATTGTTGCAGTAATATTACGGCTTCTTTACGTCTCTGTCAATTTTCGGTGAATTCGGTGGTACTTTTTTGATATTCTGATAGAATATCCATACGACTCTTTTAATAAAACGCGGAAAAAGGCCGGAAGGCCTGTTTCTGCATGTACATACGAAGGAAAAACAGGAGGTAACGATCATGTCTGTGAGCCGATCTATAACGAAACGAATCTTGCTTTATCTGCTGGCTGCCGCAGCCGTCTTTCTGATGGCCGCCGCCGTCCTTCCGGACGTCCAGGGGGAAACTCAGGAAGTCCGGACTTCCAGCGACGTGCGTCTGGTGGTGAACGGAACTTCGGTCACTGCGGACGTGATGCCCATCATCATCAACGAACGGACCATGATCCCGGCCCGGGCGGTGTTCGAACAGCTGGGCGGGACGGTTTCCTGGAACGAAGCCAAACAGCAGGTCACCGTCAAGCTGAACGGGCACACGGTGGTTTTAACGATCCTGAACCTGAATGCCACCGTGGACGGAGTAGTAAAGACGATGGACGCTGTGCCCCGGCTGTACAACGGCCGGACCCTGATCCCCATCCGCTTCGTGGCGGAAGCCCTGGGTGCCACAGTAAGCTGGGATAGTAAGACCCGGACGGCCTCCATCTCCTATGGCACGTCACAGACGACCACATCAGCTTCATCTTCCAGAAGCATCACCGGCGTCAACGTGTCCTACGGAACGGATTCCTATCCGTATTCGGGGGCAAAGGTCACCGCCAACGTGGCCATGAGCAAATCGGATTATTCCACCATGACCCTGTCGAATCCGGCGCGGTACGTCGTGGACTTCAACAATTTCACCGGCACAACGGCGAGTCTGAAGACCTTCCCCGCCAACACCAAGTCCGGCGCGTTGGTCAAGAGCGTCCGCACGGCGATGCACACGAACACCCAGTTCCGTCTGGTGTTTGACCTGAGCGCGGCCTCCACTCCGGCGATCGCCCTGTCCGATGACAAGAAGTCCCTGTTCATCACCTTTACGGAGAACAAGTCCTCCTCTTCCGGAACATCGACATCCACAACGACAACTACAACGACAACGACTACAACAAATACAAGCACCTCGACATCCACGACGGCTTCCGATTCCGCCACTACTGTGCCGGCTTCCAACTTTGATCCTTACAAAGACGGAAAGCTGACGGTTTGCCTGGATCCGGGCCACGGCGCTGCCACAGCCGGCAAGCGCAGCCCCGACGGGACCCTGAAGGAATACGAAGTGAACCGGGACATCGCTTACCGGATGCGGGACCTGCTGAAAGCCAAGGGAGTCACGGTCTACATGACGGTCAGCGACAAGACCTCGGATCCTTCCCTGGCCTCCAGAGTTGCCACAGCCAATAATAAGAACGTGGACATCTTCGTCAGCGTCCACGCCAACGCCTTCGGCGACGGCGAGAACTGGGAAGACCAGGCCAACGGCTGGGAAATCTACTACTACCCCACCAGCACCAACGGCAAGAAGCTGGCCACCTACATCCATGACGCCAACTTCCCGTCCGGCGGCGGCGGTCTGGGCATCAAAGACCGGGGCATCAAAACCGCCAACTTCTACGTGATCAAATACACCAGCATGCCGGCGGTACTGATCGAACAGGGATTCTACACCAGCTCCGTGGAGATCAAAAAACTCAAGTCTTCCGAATGGAGACAGAAGGCCGCGCAGCTGAACGTCAACGGTATCATGAACTTCTTCAACAGTTATAAATAACGAGGTGGGACGAATGAACGAATACGAACGGGATATCTACTGCAACGAATGCATCATGAAAGCGACGAAAGCCCACGAGGAAGCCGAAGCGCTCTTGAGGAAAAACGATCTTCCGAAATGTCTCCGGAAGAACTACGAATCCGTTTTTCTGGCCATCAAGGGACTCCTGGCCACGGACGATTACCTGACAGAGGACGACGCAGCGGCGGAACGGTTCTTCCGCCAGAAATACATCGACAACGGGCTGATGAGCGACGAGCTCAGTGAGATCCTGGTCCGGCTGGACGAAGCCTATGACGAAATGCAGCGGGGATGCGAACCGGAAATCTCCAAGCCGGAATGCGGTTACTTCACCGCCAAGGCCAAGCTCTTCCTGGAAGAAGCGGAAGATATCCTGGTAGCCAAAAACGCCCGCTTTATGGGACAGTAAACCGATGAATACAAAACCCCCTGAGGCTGAAACCTCAGGGGGTTTTTGCATATCTTTAATTCTTCAATCTCCAATCTCTTTACCCTTTCGCATTGGCCCGGTAGAGGAATACCACTACATCGCGCCGCGGACAATCGGTCCAGTTGTTGACTTCGATGTCCACGCCGAAGGGTTTGCCGGCGTAGGACTGGCAGGCCCACTGGGCCGCTTCGCCATCCCATCCGTCCTTGCCCGGATTCATGGACCGGTACAGGAAGGTGACGATGTGCTGGGTGGTCAGGGTGTCATTCGGAGCAAACACGTCGTCTGCGATGCCCTTGGTGATGCCTTTTTCCACCGCCCATAGCACCGGTTTATAGTAGTATTCACCTGCAGGAACATCCACGAAGGGGTTGTAACTGCTGGTGGGTTCCGGGCACCCCGCCGCGCGCCACAGGAAAGTCACGCAGTGAGCCCGGGTAACCGTTATATTCGGTCCGAAGTGAGTCTCGTCCATGCCGTTGGTGATCTGGGGGCTCGCATAATACGCCCACAGCACTGCATCATAATAGTAGTCGCTTGCAAAGACGTCCACAAAGGGATTGGTTTTCCCGGTATCCTTCGGTTTATAATGCAGGGTGATTTCCTTGGACGTGGCGTTTCCTTTGCTGTTGTAAACTACACAGGCGTATTGGGCCCCGTCATCCGCCGCCGTCAGCGGGCCGGCTTTCATGGTCTTGCCCGTCTCCTCCGTTAATGGCACCCAGTAGTTTGTTCCCGGTTTCATGTAACTCCATTGGTAATGCAGATTCGTTCCGGTCGCGTTGACGGTCATGTTGACCGTGTTGTTGTTATCGTAGTAAACATCCGTCGGCGACTGGGACGTGATCACCGGCTTTTCATAGTCCACGATTTTGAAGTAGAAATCACTGGTTTTCCCGGTTGCATGTAATTTGTTGTTCAGGATCTGGTCAAATTCGCACACCAGGTTGTACGTTACGTTTTTGCTGGGGGTGAAACCGTCGAAGATCTCGTTCACATTGAAGGTCCTCTGCGCCGTAGTGTTGTAAACTTTGGTTTTGAGCAAAGACCCGTTCTGATAGATTTTCATGGTGTATGTCCAGGCGAAATCCACCCCGAGGGTCGAAAGATTTACATTATGGAAATAATAACCCGAGGAATTCTTCAGGAAGATATCCAGGCTCACGTTCGGATCGGAGGAAGGAAGCCAGTTCACAGTAACGCCGTTCTCCTGGACCTGGTCCCCGCTGGCGGCCGTAAACTTGCCGTCACCGTTTCCTGCCGGAAGGACCTTCAACGAATTCACGGTGCTCAGCTCGGCGTTCGAAGGGCTTTGGGTGGTTGTGGTGGCATAGTTCCCGATACGCTGCTCAATTAGTCCGACTTTTCCTAATCCGGTGCCCTTGGTGATTTTTCCATCGCATTTGACGGCATCCAGCTTGTCGCAGGTAAAGGTCCCGCTCAGCACCTTTACGGTCGCTCCGCTGTAAACATTGAAACAGTTGGCGCTGCCTTTAGCTTTGATTTCGCCACTATTGAAATATACCTGGGATCCGTAATTCGCCTCGATTCCGGCATTTCTTCCGGAATCAGGCCCATTTGTTGAATGAGCGTTATCCCCTCTGCCGAAAAGCGTACAGCTGGTGATGTCGATTTTGCTTCCGTTTTTAGCAATAACGGCTGTTCCATAGATCTGTTTCCAGACCGTCGTAGCATAGTATGCGCTGTAAAAATCCTTGGAACGGCCGGCCTCAACGGTGATGCCGGTCAGGGTCAGATCCCCGCTGACCGAAAAAATGCCCCGGTATCTGTAGCTGCCGTCATCGTTGATATAGCCGTCATAATGAACGTTGCTGTCCCCGGATTTCGTGCTGTCATACACCGTCAGGTGCGCTCCCGCCGGAACGCTGAATAACGTGGAAACGTACCGGCCGTTGTCATTGCTGATGTCAATATCGTAGCCGTTCATATCGATCCACTTGGTGCCCTTGATGGTGCACCAGAACTCGTAGTCCCCGTCCGCATGGCCGGTGATGTCCTTCTGCAGGACCGCACAATTGAGTCCGTCACTTTCCATATATGACTTCAGTTGAGCCATGGTGCTGACTTTATAGTCTGCCTTGGCCTGGCTGGTGAAGGTCATGGCCGGCATCAGCGTGATCACCAACGCCAGCGCCAGGAACACGGACAATAATTTCTTTGATTTCTTCATTGATTCCCCCTCCTTCGTTTCCTTCTTACTCTTTCACCAATTCCTTATACTTTAATTATACCACATAAATGTTTTAAATAAACTGCACATTTACCCCGGCCGGATCTTTCACGAAGAAAAACCTCACGCCGGGAACCGGTGTGATCATCGGTGTCGGGGATAACCCTTCCTGCTGCAGCTGCTCCCGCAGCGCCTCCACGTCCTCCGCATGGAAGCCAATGGACAGGTTTGCATTGCCGCTGTTTTCCGCTTCCGGATTATCGATCACTTCCACGCAGGTCTCCCCCTCGCTGTTTGCCAGGAACACCAGGTTCTTTCCCTTGTCTCTCATGTCCCCCACGATCTTCAGTCCGGGGATCTTCTGATAAAACGCCAGCTCCTCCTCAAAACGGCAGGTCTGGATCGTCACATGCATCATCTTCATAGTATACACTTCCTTCCATAATCAATCATAATGAACCCGGTAATGGTTTCTTCTTGCCATTATTATATATGATTTGGAATTCAGGTACAATTTTTCTTTTTTCCAATAAAAAAAGACCGCACCTTTTCGGGGTGCGGTCTTCCGGATGATTCTGTCTGACAGGCATCAATTATGATTTAGAAGATGTAAGCCAGCATCAGATTTGCTGCTGCAGCTGCCACAAGCACCACCGGCAGTAACCAGGATCTTGTGCCAATTTCGCTCTTTTCATTCTGTCTGACATTTCTGTTTTCAACTACATAATCACTCATTTTTTCTCCTCCTCTTATTCTTTTAGGGGTTGGGGTCTGATGTTCTTTTCTTGAGTCCATCGTAACGCGAAAAGAGAAAAAAGTAAAATTAAACGGTAAGATAGTACTATCGGAAAAACCGATGGCAAATCGGGTCGCCGGGAAGATGGTCCCCGTCAAAAACCCCTGAATTTCAACAAAAATGAAGGCCATGCCTCTCCGGCATAGCCTTCGTATTATCGCATTATCGATAGAACCGATGGGACTATCATCATTTGCAATGGCGTTCTTCTATCATTTTTCTTTCAGATAATAGTCGTTTTTCCTCAGATGCCGGATAAAAGTCCTGGCAGCGGGGGAAAGATTCTTCTCGTTTTTGACCAGGATCCCCAGGTCACGGGTCAGGGGAACGTCCGTGTCCTTGACAACGACGTCGGCGGAACGGTAACTGAGGGACAGATCCGAGATCAGACCAATCCCAAGCCCCTGTTCCACCATCATCACCATCACACTGTCGTCAGTGGTGAAATAGGAAACCTCTTCTTCCGAACCCTTTCGGAACAGACACTGTCCTCTTCCCTTCAGTACGTAATCCACGCCCGCCGGATCCAGTTCAGACAAGGGGAAGGTTTCCGACTGCGAAAGAGGGTGATCCATCGGCAGGAGCACTTTATAGCTGTCCCGATGGAGAAAATGTGTTTCAAAGGATTCCCCCGGCAGGATATCCATCAGACAGCAGTCCAGACGGCCGAATTCCAATAATTCGTGGAGAATATCCGAGTTCCCGTAAATATGATCGATCGTCACTTCGGGATAAAGCTCTTTGAAGTTTTCCAGGATCCGGGGCATCCACCGGTTCGAGATGGAATGGTAAGCACCAACGAAAACCCTGCCCTTCAGAACGCCGCTGAGTTCGGCGACCTTTTCCTCAATCCGCCGCTCGCTCTCCGACGCTTCCCGGATCAGGGGAAGCAACGCCTCTCCCTCCGGCGTCAGGTTCAGGCCTTTCTTGTTCCGGTCCATAAGCTTGAATCCGAAAGCTGTTTCCATCTGGATCACAGACTGGCTGACGGTGGACTGGGTATAACCCAGTTCCCGGGCGGCCCGGCTGAAACTGCCCAGATCCACCACTTTTAAAAATACATCATATTTATTCGAAGACATGGGGATGCCTCCCTTCCTCATGAAATCTGTTTTTATGCATTATAACACATACCCAAAGTGACGAAAAGAGACAGCACCTTTGTACTGCCTCTCTTCATTGGTGGAGCTAAGGAGGATCGAACTCCTGACCTCTTGAATGCCATTCAAGCGCTCTCCCAGCTGAGCTATAACCCCATACGGGCGAATCTTCCGTTTCCGCCCTTTTATCATACCACTTAAAGTATGCCTCTGTCAATCTTTAGCTTCAAAATTCGTCTGACGCTTTCATCCAGACGTTCTTCGGTGATCACGCCGGTGTTCACCGCGTTCTCCAGCGCCTGGACGGCTCCTTCCAAGTCACCGGTGCAGAGCAGGACGTCATTGCCGGCCTCGAAGGCCTTCAGCGCCGCATCGGCCTGGGAATAAGTGTTCGCGATTGCCCCCATGTTCAGCGCATCGGTGACGACCACTCCCTTGAACCGCAGTTCGCCCCGGAGGATGTCCTGGATGACCGCGGAAGAGAACGTCGCCGGCATAGCTTCGATGGCAGGCACCGTGATGTGCCCGACCATGATCATGTCCGCTCCGGCCTTGATCCCCGCCACAAAGGGGATGAAATCCTCGCTTTCCAGCTGCTCCAGTGTCTTGTTCACATAAGCGGAACCTTCATGGGTGTCTTCCGCCGTGTCGCCGTGGCCCGGGAAATGCTTCAGCGTGCAGGCTACGCCGCCGCTGTGGAAGCCCTTGACCGCCGCGGAAACCAGATCCGCCGCCTGGCTGTAATCATCGCTGTAAGCCCGCTGGCCGATCACCGTGTTCGCCTCGTTGGACCAGGTGTCCGCCACCGGCGCGAAGTCCAGGTTGAATCCCAGTTCCGAGATATCGGAGGCGATGGTCTTCGCATTGCTCTTCGCCTTTTCCGCCCCGTCATTGCGGTAAGTGAACATGGGTTGGAATTTGGTGGTTCCCAGATTGTCCGCCACCCGGGCAACGACCCCTCCTTCTTCGTCCACCGCAATGAAAAGCGGGATCCCGATGTCATCCTTCGCAAAGCCCTGGATGCGGGTGATCATCGACTGCGTCTGCTCTTTACTGACCAGGTTATCGGCGAAATAGATGACGCCTCCCACCGGGTACTCCTTCAGCCTGGCTCTGGTCACGTCCCCGGCCGCCGTCACCGCTCCTTCCGAACCGGTCAGTTCTTCCGGCGTGACGATGAACAGCTGGGAGACCTTTTCATGCAGGGTCATTCCCTCCAGGAGCCGGTCCAGCTTCTGGCTGGCGGCCATTTCCGACTCGGCGTCTTCCTGGGTCTGGGCCTGCTCTTCCGAGCCCCCAGCGCTGACCGCCGGCGTGTCATTGCCGAATTTGTCGATCAGGGAATGGACGCCGTAGGCTCCCAATCCGATGACAATGATCAGCGGTACGACGATGAACCAGAAGATCCGTCTTCGCTGCAGCTTTTTGCGCCGATAGTATTCCTCTCTGCTCATTCTTCTTTTCATTACGGATGTTCACCCCATTCTCTGTGGATGCGGCCGGGCCGGATGCCGGTCTAGGCGTACAGCAGGAAGGCCCGGTAACCTTTTTCCGCCTCGTAAATATCCGCCTTGCTGGTCACTTCCCAGGGGGCGTGCATGCTCAGCACGGGCACGCCGCTGTCGATGACCTCCATCCCGTACAGGGCCAGGATATAGGCGATGGTCCCGCCGCCGCCCAGGTCCACCTTGCCCAGTTCGCAGGTCTGGTAATGGACGTTGTTGTCATCCATGATCCGTCTCAGGTCCGCCAGGTATTCCGCGTTCGCGTCGTTGGAACCGGACTTGCCCCTGGCCCCGGTGAATTTGTTAAACACCAGTCCCTGGGACAGGAAAGAGGCGTTCTTCTTTTCGAAAGCCGACGCATAGGCCGGATCAAAGCCCGCATTCACGTCGGAGGACAGCATCCGGCTCTTCTGCAGCGCCCGCCGCAGGTTGATCTCGGAATACTCCCCTGTCAGGATCATCAGCTCCGCCACCGTATTCTCAAAGAACTTCGATTCCATACCGGTGGCTCCCACGCTGCCGATCTCCTCCTTGTCCACGAAGAGGCCGCAGGCGGTCTTCTCCGTCTCCCCTACTTCAAGCATCGCCTTCAGGGAGGTATAAGCGCAGACCCGGTCGTCCTGGCCGTAGGACAGGATCATGCTGCGGTCAAAGCCGGATTCCCGGGCTTTTCCCGCCGGCACCGCTTCGATCTCCGCGGAAATGAAATCTTCTTCGTCGATATCGTATTGTTCCTTCAGCAGCTTCAGCATGTTGGCCTTCACTGCTTCCTTTTCTTCACCCGCCAGGGCCTCGTTGCCGATCAGGACGTTCAAATCTTCGCCCTCGACTACGACGGCGCCCTTCTTCTGCATCTGCTCCTGGGCCAGGTGGATCAGCAGGTCCGTCACGCAGAACACCGGATCCTCTTCGGCTTCCCCGATGTTGATGTCGATCACGGTGCCGTCCTTTTTGACTATGGTGCCGTGCAGCGCCAGCGGCAGGGCCACATAATGGTATTTTTTAATCCCGCCGTAATAGTGGGTGTCCAGGAAGGCCAGTTCCCCGTCTTCAAACAGCGGGTTCTGCTTGATGTCCAGCCTCGGGGAGTCGATATGGGCTCCCAGGATGTTCATCCCTTCCGTCAGAGGTTTCTTTCCGATCTGGAACATTGCCACGGCCTTTTTCATGCAGACCCTGTAGACCTTGTCCCCTTCCGAAAGGCTTCCGCCCTCAGCGATCACGTCCTCCATGTTGCGGTATCCTTTTTCCTCCGCCTGACGGACGATCTCTTTCACGCATTCGCGCTCCGTCTTGCAGTCGCTCAGGAATTTACGGTACAGGGCCGCGGTGTTTTCCATCTGTGCCCGTTCTTCTTCATTGTATAATGCAAAGCAGTTTTTTCGCTCCATTTTTATCTCCTCCTGTGTTCATTCTGTCACATATATTATAATTCAGAAGGTGCTGCAATTAAAGTGTATAACCGAATTAGTTTTCCACAATTTGCTACATCAGTTCCGCCAGAACCCGTTCCATCTGTTCATAGAACTGATGATGGCCTTCCGGGGAGAAATGCATGCCATCCCGGCCCAAGGCGATTTCCCATCCCCAGGCATCCGCAAAGGCGACCCCCTGCTCCTCCGCCATTTTTTTCATGGCTGCTCCCAGTCCGTAGGCGGACTGTTCGATGGCGGGGTCGACCCCGGGACCCAGCCGGATCCAAGCCGGCGCGATCACAAGGATCTTCGTCTCTTCCGTCACGGAAGGATGCTCCTTGACAAACCACACCAGTTCGTTCATTCTGGCCGTGATGGCTTCCGCCGTCGGATGGACCATGCAGAACAGGTCGTTGGAGCCCAGCATCACCCCGAACAGATCCAGGGGGCCGAGCCTCTTCATTTCCCTGTCCAGAAAATCATACTGCATCTTGGAATGGGGGATCTCCCGGCCGTTCTGGCCGCAGTTGTAAACCTCCCAGTCCGGATGGGCTTTCGCCAGTTTCGTCGTCCAGACGATATCTCTTTCATAGGGATATCCCCAGAAACTCTGAGGATCGAAACCGTAGGTGTTGGAGTCACCGAAAAACATCAGTTTCTTTTTCATCTCATTATCCTTTCTATTCGCTTCTCTTGGGATGATTATACCAATAAAAGCGATGCTGCTTCAACATATTAGCAAGAAAAACTTGACAGAGACCGGTCTTCTGCATACAATCGGATCACGGGAAAACAATGCCTTATTCGAATTCAAATGGAGGATGAACCATGACATACGATTATCAGACCGAAGGTACCTGCTCCCAGATCATCCGCTTCGACCTGGAGGACGGGAAAGTGAGCAACATCCAGTTCTTCGGCGGCTGTGACGGCAACCTGAAAGCTATTGCCGCTCTGGTGGACGGCTGGACGCCGGAAGAGATCGCCGGCAAACTCACCGGCATCACCTGCGGATACAAGCCCACCTCCTGCGGCGACCAGCTGGCCCGGGCCGTGATGGCCGCTGCGGAAGCGGAAAAGAATAATGCTTAAAAAAAGGACGCTCCTGCGAGCGTCCTTTTTTATCTCCAATCTCACTACTTCAACATCTCGATGAGATCTCCCAGCACCGGTTCGAACTTTACGCCGTACCAGTGGTCCGGGTCGTCCTGGGTGTTTTCGATGCACAGCACCGTATAATCCGCCGCGATCTTCGCCGCTTCAAAGGCGTCTTTTCCGTGCATCAGGGCCCCAACGAATGCGGAAGCGTAAACGTCGCCGGTGCCGTGGCAGCCCTTGGCGATCTTGTCGTGTTCGTAGTACTTCTTCTCCCCGTTCTCATAGACCATCACGCCGGTCTTCCCGGGCTTGAATCCCACGCCGGTGAGGACGATGGTCTTTGCGCCGGCATCCGCCATCTTCTGCAGCAGTTCGTCGATGTAAGCCTCGTCATACTCTTCTTTGTATTCCATGCCGGTCAGGAAACAGGCTTCCGTGATGTTGGGCAGGGTGATGTCCGCGCCGAACACCAGGGGCTTCATGGCATTCACGTATTCCATGTCGAAAATGGGATAGAGTTTGCCGCCGTCCGCCATGGCCGGGTCCACGATTCTCATCGCGCCGGGCACGGTGCTGGACTCCATGATGCTCTGGACAAAACCGATCTGCTTGGTGCTTCCCAGATAGCCGGTGTATACCGCTTCAAACTTCAGGTTTTCCTTCTCCCACTGCTTTTCGATGTCCGGCATATCGTCCGTCAGGTCCCGGAAGGTAAAGCCCGTGAATCCGGCGGTATGATTGGACAGGACAGCGGATGGCAGAATCGCCGTTTCCAGTCCGCAGGCGGACAGGATCGGCAGTGCCTCGGTCAGGGAACACTGTCCCACACAGGAAATGTCCTGAATCGTTAAAATCCTCTTGTAACTCATATTGGTGCCTCTCTTTCTGTATTCATTCCGGGGTCATTGTATCACCTCACTGTACTTAAGTAAAGGTACACTTTTTTAATAATTTATCAGTACAGATAGCAAAAGGCCCGGACAGCATCTCCGCCGTCCGGGTCCTTGTTCCAATCGTTATTTCGTTCTCTTCAGGGGCAGTTCCACCATGAAGGAAACGGTTTCGTCCTTGCTGGCTGCCCGGATCCTTCCTCCGTGGAGTTCCACGATCTCCTTGGTGATGGCCAGTCCCAGTCCCGCGCCGCCGGTATCGGTGCTGCGGGAATTGTCCACCCGGAAAAACTGCTCGAACAGATGCTTCAGTTTTTCCTCGGAAATGGTGGCTCCGTGGTTCATCAGCCGGATCCGCACCATATTGCCAGCGACCTTCATTCCCATCACCAGCTCCGTATTGTCGTAGCTGTAGTTGATGGCGTTTCGGATCAGGTTCTCGAAGACCCGCTCCATCTTGTCCGGGTCGAAATAGCAGACCACGTTGGGCTGGATCATGGCCCGCCAGTACATGCCCTTCTCCTCCAGGATGGGCTGGAATTCGTACATGATCTGTTCCAACATCATGGAGAGATTGCGCTTCTCCGGCTGCAGCGTCATAGTAGTCATGGTCAGCCGGGTAATGTCGAAGAACTCGCCGATGAGTTCCTCCAGCCGTTCCGCCTTGTCCAGGGCGATCCCGGCGTATTCCGTCTTTTTCTCGATGCTCAGCTCCGGATTGTCCCTCAGCAGGTTCAGGTAGCCGATGACGCTGGTCAGGGGCGTCTTCAGGTCGTGAGCCAGGTACATGATCAGGTCGTTCTTCTTCTGCTCCGCCTCCGTCTCGTCCTGCTTCGCCCGCAGCATCTGCCGTCGCACCATGTTCAGTTCATCCTGCAGCTTTTTCAGGGAACGGGGCAGCCGGATCTCGCCGGTGTCCCCGTAGGCCAGCATCTCCGTGGCCCGGATGGTCTTGTCCATCAGCCGGACCTGCCGCTGGAACATCAGCGCATCCACCAGGACCCAAGCCACGAACACCCCAACCAGCACCAGGTTCGGATGCGAAAAGTATCGTCCCAGGATACGCTCATTCCTCAGGTACAGGGTCCCCGCCCCGATCACGAGGAAAATCAGCTGGAAGATCCAGAACATCAGCGACGAGCGCAGCGCCGCCTTGTTGTGCTTGTATCTTTTTTTCATCTTACTCAATGGTATATCCCACTCCCCATACGGTCTTGACGTATTTCGGATTCCGGGGGGATTCATTCATTTTCTTCCGAAGCCGGGCGATGTGGGCCATGACCGTGTTGTCCTGGTCCAGGAAATCCTCTTTCCACACCTGCTCGAAGATCTCTTCGGAAGAGACCGCTTTCCCCCGGTGTTCACACAGATAGTATAAAATATCGAATTCAATGGGCGTCAGGTCCAGGTCCTGCCCGTTGAGTCTGCAGCGGTGGTTGTGCTTGTCGATAGACAACCCCCGAATGGTGATCTCCTGGTTCTCCGACGCCGCCCCCGGCACGTTGTAGCGGGTGTAGCGCCGAAGCTGGGTCTTCACCCTGGCCACCAGCTCCAGCGGGCTGAAGGGCTTGGTGATATAGTCGTCCGCCCCCAGGGTCAGCCCGGTGATCTTGTCCATGTCCTGGACCTTCGCCGTCAGCATGATGATGGGGAACAGATGCTCCTCCCGGATCTGCCGCAGCAGGTCGAAGCCGCTCATGTCCGGCATCATCACGTCCAGCACCGCCAGGCTGATCTGACCTTCCTTCACGCATTCCAGCGCATCCTTGCCGTTGTAGAACTTTTTGACGTTGTAGCCCTCGTTTTTCAGGTAGATCTCCACCAGATCCGCGATTTCCTTTTCGTCGTCCACGACGAGAATAGTCTCGTTCATCTCTTTTCCCTCCCGTTTTATTTATATGCATCCATCATCATCTTCAGATACGCCGCCCGGTCCATCTCAATGGGATCATTGTCGAAGAGCCAGGGGGTGGAATCGAAAGCGATCCGGACGATGTCCTCGAAGGTGGACGGATCCATTCCGTAATCCGTCATCTTCAGCTGGTCCACGCCGCATTCCTTCTCCATCTTCTCCATCATCCGGATGAAATCCTGCGGATCGTCCGTGCCGTCGGCTCCCATCAGCCGGGCCATTTCCACGAACTTGTCGTCGCAGGCGTGATGGTCAATAAAGTACTGGTAATACTGTTTGCAGATCATGATCAGTCCCGCACCGTGGGGCAGGTCCCCGTACCGCCCAGACATGGACTGCTCGATACCGTGGGCCCCGGTGAGAAGCCCCGTCATCATCCCCATGCCGGAAAGGTAGCTGCCGTAGGCCACCGCCTGCATCGCCTCCACGTCCTCCGGGTCGTTGACGGCCCGTTCCAGGTTGTGGCACACGGTGTAGATGGCCTCACAGGCGATCATCTTGCTGACGGCATTGAGCTTGTGGGTCAGGATGCTCTCCGTGGAATGGAAGACCGCGTCAAAGCCCTGGTAAGCCTTGAAATCCTTCGGCACGCTCATCATCAGTTCCGCATCCACGATGGCCAGCTCCGGTGCCGTGCCCTTGCCTTTGATGCCGATCTTTTCGTTGGTCTCCACGTTGGTGACCACGCCGCCGGCGTCGGTCTCGGACCCGGTCCCGGCTGTAGTGGGAATCGCCACGGACTGCAGCGCCCGGTTCTCCGGATTCTTCTTCCCGCCGGTGCCGCCCTGGGCGTAATCCCAGATGCTCCCGTCATTCGTCGCCAGCATGGAAATGTGCTTGGCTGCGTCGATAACGGAACCGCCGCCTAAGGCCACGATGAAATCACAGCCGTTTTCCAGGCAGAACTGCCGTCCGTCCTCGATCATGGCGATCACCGGGTTCGCACCGATCCTGTCGAAGATCACGTAATCGACGCCGGCCAGCTTCAGCTGTTCCTCCACCCGGCCCAGATAACCGTTTTTGCGGACGGACTTTCCGTTGGAGATCACCACCATGGCCTTCGTTCCGGTAATGGCCCCGTTGTATGTATTGATTTCCTTATGCAGGTCATTCAGCTTTCCCGGACCCACCAGAGCCTTGGTCGGCACGTTGAACACAAAGCTGTTGGATGTTTTCATGTCTTCTTCCTCCGATCTATCTGATCCGTCCCGGCATTTCCACCAGGACGCCTTTGGTAAATACCCCGTTTTCCAGGCTGGTCTCGTACAGCACGCAGTTTTCGATGGAAGACCGCCAGGCTTCCGCCCGGTCCCCCCTTGCCAGGTTGCTGAGGATCCCCCGCATGCAGATGCCGTGGCAGACCACCAGCCAGTTTTCATCAGTCTCATCCGCCTGTCCGGCCAGATCCTTCAGAAAGGACCCGGTCCGCTCCTCCAGATGCTCCAGGGTCTCCATGGTTTCCGGCGCCTCCGTTTCCAGCGGTTTCCGGAAGAAATCCCATACCTGTTGGGGCAGGTCGCCGAACTGCATCCGTTCGAACTTCCCGTAATCCAACTCCAGGATCCTTTCGTCCAGGATCAGGTCCGCCTTCGTCAGCCCGGTCACCAGTTCCGCCGTTCTCACGGCCCGCTGCAGCGGCGAACTGTAAACCCGGTCGAACCGGATGCCCATTTCCCGGATCTGCTTCCCGGCTTCTTCCGCCTGGCGGATGCCTTTTTCGTTCAGGGGCTCGTCGTAGCGGCCCTGCAGCCGCATCCGCTTATTCAGCTCCGTCTCCCCATGCCTCATGAAATAGATGTGCTTCATTCCAAAACCCCGTCTTCCTTCAGGCTCTTCAACAACCCCTGCAGTCCCTCGGACAGGTCTCTCCAGGTGGCCTCGAAATCCCTGGTATACCAGGGATCCGCCACTTCGCAGGGGCGGTCGGTATAGTCCATCATCAGTTTCAGCTTCCCTTCCGGATCCCCGCCGAAGGCCCGCTCCATATTCCGCATATTGGCCTGGTCCATACCGATGATCAGATCGAACCGGTCGTAGTCCTCCCGCCGGATCCGCCGGGCAGTCTTTCCCTCGCAGCCGATGCCGTGCTCTGCCAGCTTCGCCTTCGCCGGCGGGTACACCGGATTCCCGATCTCATCATTGTGGGTAGCAGCAGATTCGATGTAAAACTCATCGCTCCGTCCGGCCTTCTGCACCATATCTTTTAACATAAATTCAGCCATGGCACTTCTGCAAATATTGCCGTGGCAAGTGACGAGGATCCTGTATTTCATAAACGCTTCTCTTTCTGCTCTGCTTTTCCCTCCGGGTCTCCAATAAAACACCCCGGACCGATATTAAATTATATCACATCCGGGGATGTTTTCATATACAATTTGGTTTCATTCGAATTAGTGTTTGCATAATAGCCTTTATCAAATATCGAATTGGAAGCATATACTGGAATTTATCGTCCTAACACATTTTCGTTTGAATCCGGTCCTATTAATCTCTTGGAAAACTTGAAATGATAATTTTTCATTCCTTCTCTTAAGTAGAATCTGTGTGTATCTTTACGCAGCTGATTGCAAGCAACCTCGATCTGTGTACACCCTTTTTCTTTCGCATGCTGTGTAGCATATGCGAGCATGTCTTTTCCACGGCCTTCTTTGCGATACCCAGTTGCAATAACAAATTCCATAATCTCAGCGATAGTTTCAGAGTGATGGAGTTGTTCTTCGTAGCGTAGATTTAAAACTCCAATCGTTTCCCCGTTCTCTTCACAGAGGATACAGTCATATCTTTCATCCTCCAGCTGCCTTCGAAAGATTTCCTGAAAGCGATCATATGGCAGTGCTTTTGATTCCATATCGCAAATCATTTGATAAACCGCTTCACAATCCTGCATATCAGCGATTCTGTACATTTATCTACCTCACAAATTCCGATTTGTATAGCATTTTTATTTAACCTGCTGTCACCGCTATTCTATCATATCTAACAGAACAAAACCAACTATTTCAATCCCTAAACGATCCCTTTTTCATCTAAGAAGTCTCCAATGATCTCTGCAAAAGATGTCGCTCTTTCGATCTGTTTTTCCGCCTCTTCCTTGGGCGCAAGGAAAAAACAAGAAGTCCCGCTACGCCGCCTTCCATAGTATGATCCCCTCTCTGTCAATATTCTTATAATACGGCAAGACCTTATTCCACTCCTGATAGTTACTATACTCTATTGGCACAACGGATAAAGTAACCGCCAGATCCAGTTCATAATCCACTACGAGGTTTAACATTTCATCGTGCATCTTCTCTGTGTTGCCTTCCTTGACCAGGATGGCAATATCTACATCGGACTCTCCTGTTTGTTCCCCGCGGGCGTACGAGCCGTAAAGGATCACTCTGTCCAATGTGTCTCCATAGATCCTTCCAATCTGAGAACTCATCTCCGTCAATGCCTTCAACAGGCCAGGATGGTTTCGATTGATATTCATTCTTTTTCTCCAGTTTTTATAGTTTCCGCTTTTGTAGCGTCGATCATCCGGATACTCTGTGTCCTTTGGTATCATCCATTGCTTTCCAAGCTTTTCCCCTTTGAGCGTTCCATTGATCAGCATCCGCCTGATATTCCCCGGATCCTTGCCAACATGAGCGGCGAATTCCGTTACAGTATAGTAATCTGACATAACCATCACCTCTGTTTTGACATTAACACATTATCGTGTAATTGTCAACAATCTCACGTCCAGTACTTTTAAAACACTTCTCCATCCAACAACTTCCTTTCACGCTAACATTAAGCTCTCTTGTTAGCGTATTTGCAAGTACATATCTTCATCCATGAAAAAAACAAGTTCAATAATCATGAACCTGTTTTCCTGTTTCAATGTTATTTCATAGGAAGTCAGAATCTAAAAACGATTTTGTACATTTACCAAAGCACCTCTTCTCCCGATACCGTTTCACCCAGAGGTGTATTCATCCCTTCTGTGAGTTTTTTCTCCATTCCTGGAATCGAAGTCAAATAAAGAGTTTCAACAAGCCCTCTGTATTCATCCTCGCCGATCATAACTGCATTATTATCTTTTGTTGTTCTCATCATTCGCCCTCTATGTACATTGTGACATACGCTGAAATTCAAGTCAGTCCGTGTTTTATAGATCTCACAGCTGCACTTCGATGCTGTAGCGAGTGCCATCGTCACAGCTACTATCAGTTGTCTACAAATTGTAAACAACTCAGGGTATTATTATTTGATGTATTTCAGTGGACTTGGTACTCCAATATAACACCCCAGACTAACACCAAATTATATCACATCCGGGGATGTTTTCATATATTAGATGATCCGTCTTATAGTCCCATTCTCATCAGTACGATTCCATCTTTTTCAGATACTTCTTCAAAGCCCATGCGTTTGTATAATTCATATCCTATTTGCATAACGGAAGGCTTGGTCGTGAATGTCACTTCCCTAAACCCTAGTTCCTCACATTTATCAAGCATCGTGCCAAGCATCTTCCGGGCATACCCTTTTCCTCGGAATTCCGGTTTTATGAATAACCTTTTTGCTTCACAGATATCGTCATCTATTTTCTTGATTGCGATACAGGCAACCGGCCTATCATTCTCGTATCCAACAAGCACAGTTCCCCCTTGATAATACTCTTCAAGATTATTCATTTCTTTATCAAATGATACAAAGCAGCTTTCAGCTCCCTTAATTTGAGAATACTCTAAGAATAGCCCTTTTATGATTTCCGTATCCAAACATTTTTTTACTTCAAAAGACATTTTTAAAGCTCCTTCTTGCATATCAAAGCACCAACTATCATATCGTGGCATATCAGGAATCTAACTGCAAAAGTTGTAAAAAAGTTGTAAAACCAAAATGCGGATTCTTAAAAATGCTGAAATTTCAATGGTTTCAGGACCGATGTTAGTGTGTTGCCGTGGCACGTAAAGAGGATCCTGTATTTCATAAACGCTTCTCTTTCTGCTCTATTTTTTTGCTCCGGTGTTCCGATAAAACACCCCGGACTGATATTTGATTATAACACATCCGGAGCGGATTTCATAGAGAAGTCGCGAGTCAAAAAGAACCGTCCCCATTGACTCCTAGCAACTTCTCTATCGTCTTTTCGTAGTCAGAATCAATCAGCACAATCTGTTCTCCAACATGCTGAAACCCGTCGATGATGCTCTTGTTGTCTGCTTTTAGAACATCCATTCTACAATCAGCATCGACTAATCTGGATTCTATTTCCGATTCATATCCAATAATCTCATCGAAGTGGTTCTCTATATATCTTTCGCTCATGGCAAGGCAAATAAAACGGATTGATGGTAAATACCGCACGTCAAAGTCCTGCCTCCAGCGAAATGGGATATAGCATCCCTCAACGATGAGATTCTGCCGATTCTCAATCGCCGTCTTCATGATCTCCCGTATAATTGGCCACAGGTATTCTGTTAAAGCCTCATCATCCTTTGGCGTCAATCCCGTATTGCCGCTTCGAATAAGGCCCATTTTCAAATGATCTATTGACAGATATGGGTATTGGTACTTTCCGAGCATCTTCTGTGCCAAAAGTGTTTTCCCTGTGTGAGATGCTCCCGTAATCAGTATGATCATAGTCTTTCCTCAATTTCTTCTCTGACCTTCTCCAAATCACTGCAGGTCAGAATTGGAATCAGGTTGTCTATTTCTTCTATGCTCTTATCCCACCATTTGAACCTGAGCATCAGATCAATCAGGTCATCGTCAAAACGCTTGCGGAGAACTCTCATAGGATTCCCAACCACAATTGTATAGGGATCAACATCCTTTCCAACAACGCTGTTCGCCCCGATGATGGCCCCATCACCAATGTGGACGCCCGGAAGAATCACCGCGTTCTGGCCAATCCAGACATCGTTGCCGATTATCGTATCTCCTTTGAGTGGAAGGTCAGCAGGTACAGGCGGATTCATGCTCCAGCCTTCCAGTGTGTAGAACGGGAAAGTGGAAACCGCATTCATCTGGTGATTCGTGCCATTCATAACAAACTCAACACCAGCAGCTATCTGACAGAACTTCCCGATGATCAACCTGTCACCGTTCCATTCATAATGATGGGTAACATGACTTTCAAAATCAGAATCAGCAATATAAGTAAAGTCTCCGACGATAATGTTTGGATTGGTGATCGTTGGTTTTACATAGATTTCTTTGTCATAGCCCGCAACCGGATGGATCACACTCGGGTCAGGCATTCTTTCGTTTCTCATTATCTTTACCTCGTTAAATCCCGATTTGTAAGCTAATTATATCATTTTAATATTATTGGTACAATTACACAGATTCAGGCGTTGCTTTAATTCTTCTACAAGAAAACAGGCTCATTCATCATGAACCTGTTTCCAGATTTCTGCATATAACAGTTTAACAAATCATATCGTGGCATATCAGGAATCATCCTGCAAAAGTTGCAAAAAAGTTGTAAAGCCAAAATGTAGGGCCTCAAAAATGTTGAAGTTCCAATGGTTTCAGGGCCGATGTTAGTGTGCTGCCGTGGCAAGTGAAAAGAATCCTGTATTCCATAAAAGCTTCTCTTTCTGCTCTGTTTTTTGCTCCGGTGTTCCAATAAAACACCCCGGACTGATATTAGATTATATCACATCCGGGGCGGATTTCATAGGGAAGTCGCGAGTCAAAAAGAACCGTCCCCATTGACTCTTATTCCATGCTGATTGTGATTTTTACATCCTTGTTTCCGAAAAGCTCCGTCATTTCAGCCTTCGATTTATCCGTCACTTTTCCAAGCCTTGAATATGCCCAGGAATTAGAGCCATAGAAAACAACAACCTGATTTCCGGAATAGAGAACTATGTCTCCGGCTTCTGTTGTGGTCTGTACATCGTTTCTCGGAAGGCTCGTTCCAATGGAGCCGACCTGTTCAAAACCTCCGTACATGGACATTTGGATAGATAACGGCTCTGTCATAACAAGATCCATTAGTGATACCACCGATTCATTATCTTCCCAATCTACGGATACTATTTCTCCATTTATCGCAAAAACCATTGTATCTGCCTCCTGCTCTGATTCATTGTCCTGAACTATCTCTGTTTCCTGTGATTCAGACGGTGATTCCTTCGCGGTCTCAATATATCCGCACGAAGTTACAGATATCAGCATCACTAATACAAATAAGATTACACCTGTTTTTCTTCCTTTATTCCAGAGTCTTTCCAAACTGATATGCTTCATTTTTCTCGGTATCCTTTCCGTCTGCCTCTCCCGGATCTGAAATCCCGCCACAGAACAGTGAACCGGCAAATTCCGCTTTTTCAAAACAGTCCACCCAACCCTGAAGTCCGCTTACCGCTTTTTCCGGAACCCAAACCTCATCTTCCGTTGCCGTAGAGATCATATATACCTTGCGGAATTCATAATCAGAAGGATAAAGCGGATTCAGCCTGTCAAGGAGCGTTTTCATCTGTCCGCTCATCTCGTAGTAATAAATCGGAGTGGCAAATACCAGTGTGTCCGCATTTTTTACCTTTTCTGCAATCTCTACAGCATCATCCTTTATCACACACTGCTGTGTCTTCTGGCAGGCAAGGCAGCCAATACAAAAAGCGATCTTCTTATCTTTAAGGCTGATATGCTCCACCTCATGTCCGGCATCCTTAGCACCTGCGATCAGCTGCTCCGTCAAGATATCCGAATTGCTCTTTACCCGAAGGCTGGTCTTAATAACAAGCACTTTACTCATAACGTCCTCCCTTACTGCAGATACTGCTCATAAAAGTTTTGAAGTTTATCAAATGGAATGTAATCTTTTTCACCGCCATCATAAAGATCCGTATGAACAGCATCCGAAATGATAAAAAGTTCCTTGTTGTCGGTATATTTGCTGTCCTTTATCATATCCGCATAGGCGTCCTTGCTGAAGTAGCAGGAATGGGCTTTCTCACCGTGTATCAGAAGAACCGCGCTCCGGATCTCATTCGTATACTTAAGGATCGGCTGGTTCACAAAAGACTCGCACCCTATCACATTCCATCCTTCGTTGGAATTAAGGCTTCTTGCGTGATATCCGCGGTCTGTCTTGTAATAATCATGGTAATCCTTCACAAAGAACGGTGCATCCTCCGGAAGCGGATCTACAACTCCGCCTGCGCGCTTATATTCTCCGGCTTTCAAGTCTTCCAGCCTCTGTGTGCACATAGCCTCCCTCTGTTTATAGCGTGCTTCCTCATTGTCTTCGGAATCAAAGTATCCCTTTGCCCCTACTCTTGTCATATCATACATGGTAGACGCTACGGTAGCCTTGATCCTGGTATCCAGCGACGCTGTATTGAGTGCCATACCGCCCCACCCGCAGATTCCGAGAATGCCGATTCTGTCCGGATCCACTTTTTCATTCAGAGAGAGAAAATCAACCGCCGCCATGAAATCCTCCGTATTGATATCAGGGGAAGCCATATATCTTGGGAATCCTCCGCTTTCACCGGTGAAGGAAGGATCAAAAGCGATGGTCAGGAATCCTCTCTCAGCCATCGTCTGAGCGTACAGACCCGAACTCTGTTCCTTTACCGCTCCGAAGGGTCCGCTCACTGCGATCGCAGGAAGCTTTCCTTCTGCCTTCTTCGGAACATACATGTCAGCCGCCAGTGTGATCCCGTAACGATTCACAAAAGTCACCTTGCAGTGATCCACCTTATCGCTCTTCGGAAAAGTCTTATCCCATTCCTGTGTAAGATTCAGTTCTTCTTTCTTCATCATGATTACCTCCATTTTTATATGTCTGCCTGCTTCATTTCTTTTTCCGTGATACGGATCAGAAAGTCCAGGCAATCGACCTTCCTTCCGCTCTCGTGCAGCTCTTCCATCAGCCTGCACCGGTCTTTCCTCATCATCCGCAGCGCACCTTCCATGTTCCCGGCTTCACACATCCTTATGATGTCCTCAGATGCCTTTTTGCAGCACCCTGCGTCAGACAGGTTTTGCTTCAATCGTTTCAGATCCATAGCATTCCTCGCATCCTGCATCGATATTTTTCTTTACAGTTTTATCATAAACGCTTGAAAGAATCCTCGCTAATGGTTATAATGAATATCGTGATATTCCATAATAGCATATCATAGAGAACATGAAAGGAACCATCTCATGGAAATAAGAACCCTTAGATACTTCCTCGCCGTTGCAAGGGAAGAGAATATGACCCGTGCTGCAGAGCTCCTGCATGTGACACAGCCAACGCTTTCAAAGCAGCTGAAATCCCTGGAAGACGAACTGGGAAAGAAGCTCTTTACCCGACACAGCTTCAGCATCCGCCTGACGGATGAAGGCATCCTCTTAAGGAACCGTGCGGAAGACCTGATCAGCATGGCTGACAAGATTGAACAGGAATTCGTATCCCTTGATGACATCACCGGAGGCGATCTCTACTTTGGTCTCGCAGAATCCTATCAGATCAAGTATCTTGCCAGAGTTATAAAAGAGTTTAAGACATGCTATCCCAACCTGCATTACCACATCACAAGCGGCGATACGGAACAGATTGCCGACAAGCTTGATAAAGGACTATTGGACTTCCTTGTTCTGGCAGAATACCCTGACAGCCGAAAATATGAATATATTGAATTCCCGGAAAGCGACAAATGGGGACTTGTGATGCCTGAAGATGATCCTATGGCAAACAATAAGATGATCCGTGCGAAAGATCTGATCGGGCTGCCCCTGTTCTGCTCCGAACAGGCATGGAATAATGAGATTAAGGACTGGGCAGGAACATCCTTTTCCGGGATGAAACTGGAAGGCTCTTTTCGTCTGTCTTACAACGGCTCCATCTTTGCTAAAGAAGGTCTCGGATATCTTCTTACGTTCGACCACCTGATCAACACATCTGAGGAAAGCGGGCTTGTATTTCGTCCCCTCACGCCAAAAGCAGAGACAAAACTCTATATTGCCTGGAACCGCTATCAGACTTTTACACCGATCGCCGATAGATTTCTCAAGCAACTGCAAACATCATTTGAATCATCAAAGACAGACAAATAAGAAAAGCGGCTGCCAGAGAGACTTCACACTCTCTTTCAACCGCTATTATCGAAAACTCATCATTGAGAATCCCAATTATACAACTTTATTTAATTTGAAATGTCTATAGGCATCCAAGATCACCTTTTACTTGTCAGCCATTTCCCCGACGAGTAGGACACAGGTTTCGAAAAACGTGTGTATTACTCACATATCGATAAACTGGAATTTAGCGATTAGAGCTTCATGAAAGACTTGATTTCTTGTTCCAAGAGACGAAATACGTTTGCAACCAGATAGCCATCAGCGATTGCATGATTTAGACGAACGGTCACAGGCATGACAAGCCTACCGTTTTCTTCTCTGT
>JAFQZZ010000016.1 GCA_017405645.1 Bacillota bacterium | reverse complement strand
TATGAAATTGTAGAAATTGGCGACCCGGAACGGGCTCGAACCGTCGACCTCCAGCGTGACAGGCTGGCATTCTAACCAGCTGAACTACCGGGCCGCAAATGGTAGGGGCAACAGGGCTCGAACCTATGACCCCCTGCTTGTAAGGCAGGTGCTCTCCCAGCTGAGCTATGCCCCCACATTTCTACTTCCCCAAAAAAGGGAATTGGTGACCCTACCGGGACTCGAACCCGGGTTACCGCCGTGAAAGGGCGGTGTCTTAACCGCTTGACCATAGGGCCACGTACAAGCGTCTTACAGACCGCTTATTTAATATACCAAATCCCACCCTCATTTGTCAACATATTTTTTAGATTTTTCTTGTTACACCGGGACTTTCACCAGCTCTGTATGTTCCCCTGAAAATTCAACGGTTCCGGCGGTGATTTCCATGAAATTCTTCTTCACTTCCTCCGTGTCCGAGGGGTCGCAGACCACCTCCAGAGTGACTTTGTCCGTGAACTCGGTGCTGCGGATGGAGAACAGTCCTTTCTGCCCCGCATTCTCCGCCTTGCCGTGGTGGGTGTACTGGATCGTGGCCTTCATGACGTCCATATCCTTCACTTCCGCCACGCCGGCCGCCGACAGGGCTTCCTTGGCGATGCCCGTGTAGGCCCGCACCAGTCCCCCGGTTCCCAGCTTGATCCCGCCGAAGTACCGGGTCATGACGATGGCCACGTTGGTGATGCCTTCCTTCACCAGCATCTGCACCACCGGCACTCCCGCCGTTCCGGAGGGTTCCCCGTCGTCGCTGTATTTCTGGATCTCGAATTTCTCGCCCAGCACGTAGGCCGGCACGTTGTGGGTGGCGTCCCGGTTCATGACGCGGATGGAGGTGACGAAGGCCTCGGCTTCTTCCTGGGTCTCCACGGGCCGGATGTAGCCGATGAACTTGGACTTTTCGATCACGATCATCGCCTGGGCTTCGTTTAAAACGGTCTTATAACGTACTGACATCTATTCTTCCATTTCCGGGTCTCTTGGTCGACCCTCAATCTCAATTCAAATAAGGTATTCCTTCAGCCGCCCGTAATCCTCTCCGGACAGCTCGACTTCAAAGTAGGTCCCCTCGTTTTTATACTCCATTTTCAGGACTTTGCAGTTATCGCAGAGGTAAGAGGTGATCCGGCCCTGGTCGTAGGGGATCATGAGTTCGGCGATGACCCGGTCCGAGAAGAGTTCCCCGGAGATCTTCTCCATCAGCACGTCCAGGTTGGTGCCGTTTTTGGCGGAGATGAAGATGCAGTCCGGCCCGCCGGGCAGGGTGTCTTCGTAGTTCTCCACCTTGTCGATCTTGTTGAAGACATAGAACTTCCGGATGTCCTCCGCCCCGATCTCGTCCAGCACCTTGTCCGCCACCTTCATGTTGAAGAAGCAGTCCTCGTAGGAGGCATCCACCACGTGAAGGATCAGGTCCGCGTAGAGGATCTCCTCCAGGGTGGACCGGAAGGCGTTCACCAGGGTGTGGGGCAGGTCGCTGACGAAGCCGACGGTGTCGATGAGGATGAATTCCTTGTCGGTGTCCACCCGGATCTTCCGCAGGGAGGTGTCCAGGGTGGCAAAGAGCATGTCCTTCACGAAGACGTCCTTGTCTTCCTTCTCCGATTCCTTCAGCAGCGCATTCATCAGTGTGGATTTGCCCGCGTTGGTGTAGCCGGCTATAGCCACGATGGGCAGGCCGGACTTGTTGCGGCGGGACCGCTGGACTTCCCGGGTGGCTTTCACGCTCTCGATCTCCCGGCGGATCTCATCGATCTGCCTGGCGATGTGTCGCCGGTCGGTCTCCAGCTTCTTCTCACCGGGACCCCGGGTGCCGATACCGCCCCCGGTCCGGGACAGGGCCTTGCCGAAGCCCACCAGCCGGGGCATCCGGTACTGCAGCTGGGCCAGTTCCACCTGGAGCTTCCCTTCCCGGGACACGGCCCGGGCGGCGAAGATGTCCAGGATCAGAATGGTCCGGTCGATGACCTTGACGCCGGTGGCGTCCTCCAGGTTCCGGATCTGCCGGCCGGAAAGCTCGTTGTTCAGGATCACCACGTCCGCTTCCAGGGTCTGCACGGCTTCCTGCAGTTCCTCCAGCTTGCCCTTCCCCATATAAGTGGCCGGGTTCACCCGGTCCGCCTTCTGGGTCATGACGCCAACCACTTCCAGCCCGGCAGCCTCCGCCAGCTGCTCCAGTTCTTTCATATAATAATCGATGTCCCGGGGGCCGATCTGCACGCCCACCAGGATCGCTCTCTGTGTCTGTGTGTCGATGTTGCTTTCCATTGCTCTCTTCTCCGTCTTCTGTTCTGCTTCCGATTATACCGCCCGAACCGGCATCTGTCAAAACCGCCCCCCGTTGACAACGGCGGGTAAAAATATTAGTATTGTTATTGCTAACTGAGATACTTTGTATGGAGGGATCGCTTTGAAACGAGTATTCACCCTTTCATTGGTTTTAATATTGATCCTGACGCTGCTTACCGGCTGTCAGGGAGGCAGCGCCGATGAGCTGAACGGCAAGGAATTCTTCGCCATGGACACCTATATGACGGTCCGGGGATACGAGGCGGACGATGAACTGCTGGACAGCGCGGCAAAAGCCGTGACGGACCTGGAAAAACTGATTTCCACCACCTACGATGCCAGCGAGATCGCCCAGATCAACGAAGCCGGCACCGGGACCGTCACCGGGGAGGCCGCGGAACTCCTGGAAGAAGCCCTGGCCCTCTGCGGCGAGATGCAGGGCACACTGGACATCTCCATCTACCCCATCGTCAAGGTCTGGGGATTCACCACGAAGGACTACCGGATCCCCTCGGATGAGGAGATCGCTTCCCTTCTGGAAAAGGTGGACTGCAGCCGGATCGAAGTGAAGGAAGACGGCACGGTGACCCTGGACGACGGCATGGAGATCGACCTGGGGGCCGTGGCGAAGGGATATGCCGGGGACATGCTGGCGGAACTGTTTTCGGAAGCCGGCGTGACCTCCGCGATCTTCAGCCTGGGGGGTAATATCCAGTGCCTGGGCAGCAAGCCCGACGGCAGCCCCTGGCGGGTGGCCATCCAGGACCCGGAATCGGAAGGCGTCATCGGGATCCTGCCGGTCACCAATAAAGCCGTGGTGACCTCCGGCGGATATGAACGGTATTTCCAGGGAGAAGACGGCGAGATCTACTGGCACATCATGGACCCGGCCACGGGCCGGCCGGCAAAGAACGGCCTGATCTCCGCCACCGCTGTGGGAGACTCCGGCATCCGCTGCGACGCCCTGTCCACCGCCCTCTTTGTGATGGGACCGGAAAAGGCCGCCGAATTCTGGCGGGCTCACCGGAACTTCGAAATGGTGCTGGTGACGGAAGACCACGAGATCCTGGTTTCGGCGGGGATCGCCGACGACTTCGAACCCGAAAACGGTATTCCGTACAGTGTTTCGGTTATCGAATAATAAGTGTTTTATCCAGAGAGAAAACGCTAAAAGCGATTTCTCTCTTTCTTTTTCCCCGCATAACGAGTATAATAGGAAGGTAGAGAACAAAGAAACTGTAAAGGAGATACTTCTATGAAGATAAAATTCTGCGGCGGAGTCCAGTCCGTGACAGGCTCCAATCACCTGATCACCATCGGCGACAAGAAACTGCTGCTGGACTGCGGACAGTTCCAGGGCAGCAGATCCGCCGAAAAGCTCAATTCGGAAGATTTCCCCTATGATCCGGCGGAAATCGATTTCCTGATCCTGAGCCACGCCCACGTGGACCACTGCGGGCGGATCCCCCTTCTGGTGAAGCGGGGCTTCAAAGGCGTCATCTACTGCACCGACGCCACCTACGACCTGGTGGACATCATGCTGAAAGACAGCGCCCACATCCACGAAAAAGAAGCGGAATGGCAGAACCGGAAGAATATGAGAGCCAACCGGCCTCTGGTGGAACCGCTGTATACAACGAAAGATGCGGAGGCTTCCTTCAAGTTCTTCACACCGCTGGTATACGGAGAGACCAAACAGATCTGCGATGAGATCAAGATCCGTTTCCGGGACGCGGGACACATCCTGGGTTCCGCCATCATTGAAATCTGGGCTACGGAAAACGGCGAGGAATCCAAGATCGTATTCTCCGGCGACCTGGGAATGAAAGACCGGCCGATCCTGAAGGATCCCGAATACATCCAGGACGCGGATTATGTGCTGATGGAAACCACCTACGGCAACCGTGTGCATCCGGCCAACGAGAAGAGCGTCAACGACCTGGTGGACATCATCCTGGAAACCGCGCGGCGGGGCGGCACCACGGTCATCCCCTCCTTCGCGGTGGGACGGACCCAGGAACTGCTCTATGACCTGAACCGGTTCTACGAGCCCGGCTCTCCGGATTACAGGGAAGAACTGAGCAAGATCAAGGTCTATGTGGACAGCCCCATGACCGTGGAAGCCACGGAGGTATTCCGCCAGAACGCCCAGGTCTTCGACGAGGAAACCAGGGCCTACATCCTGTCCGGCGACCATCCCCTGGAATTCCCGGGACTGGTCTTCAGCAAGACCTCCGAGGAATCCATGGCCATCAATTTCAATAAGGAACCCAAGGTGATCATCTCCGCCAGCGGCATGTGCGAAGCCGGCCGGATCAAGCATCACCTGAAGCATAACATCTGGAACGGCAAGAACTCCGTCGTTTTCGTGGGCTACCAGGCCGAAGGGACCCTGGGTAGGCTCATCCTGGACGGGGAAAAGAACATCAAGCTGTTCGGGGAAGACATCTACGTCAACGCCGAGATCCACAACCTGGAAGGCATGTCCGGCCACGCGGACCGGGATGCTCTTCTGGATTGGCTGAGCGGCTTCAAGAAAGAACCCGCCATGCTCTTCCTGGTCCACGGTGAAGAAGATTCCAAACGGGACTTTGCAGAACTGGTGAAAGCCCAACTGGGTTATGACGCCATTCCGGTCAACGATATCGCTGAATTTGACCTGGTGAAGACCGGCGGCGCGAAGCCGAGACCGGCTGAAACGCCTTCCGAGCCTGCTTCCGCTCCTGCAAAAGAAGCCGCGGAACCGGACGAAATCTCCTCCCGGTATGATTTCCGGAAGCCCGCTCCGAAGAAGGAAGACGCGAAGCCCGCTCCGGCTCCAGCAGAAGAAGCCGCGGAACCGGACGACACTTCCTCCCGCTACGATTTCCGGAAACCGGCTTCGAAGAAAAAAGCCAAAAAACCGGCTCCGGCTCCGGCGGAAGAAGCTGCGAAACCGGCCGAGGCTCCGGCGGAACCCGCGCCCGAAGAAGCGCCCGCTGCGGAAGCCGCACCGGCTCCGAAGAAGATCGCTTCCGAGGAGGACGTGGAAGCCATCCGGGAAAAGATGTCCAACCTGCATGAAGACTTCGAACAACTTCTGTACAATGCGACCCTGGCAGTGGACGGCAAGGGCATCAGCGCCGACAAGGCGGAAGCCCTGAACACCCTGCTGCTGAACCTGGAAAAAGGAATCGTACAGCTCGGTTCCGAGGCGATCATCCATGAAGAATAAAGAACTGGAAATAAAGTTTGCGCTCCGTGACCCTAAGCAGGGTCACGTGGTGTTTTCGGACCCCTGGATCCGGGCGCTGACCGCGCCGGATTCGGAGCGATCCCTTCCCATGCGGGCAGTCTACTACGACGACCCGGGCCGGCACCTGGCCGCTCACCGGATCGGCTACCGGGTGCGGCGGGAAGGCGAAGAATACATCTCCACCCTGAAGTGGTCCGCGGAAAAGGAAACAGCCGGCTTTTCCCGCCGTCTGGAATACAACCTGCCGGCGAAGGGGGAAGACCCGGATCTGACCGCGTTCCTGCCTCTCCTTCGGAAAGAGCCCTTTCCGGAAGCCGGACAGCTGGGGTATGCCCTGCAGTCCTGCGGAAATCTCCGGCCCCTCTTCATTTCCGACTGCCGGCGGCAGCTGGCGGAGATCCGCTTCCGGGAATCCCGGATCGAACTCTCCTGCGACACCGGCGAACTGCAGGCGGGCGACCGCCAGGAGACGGTCTGCGAACTGGAATGCGAACTGAAGGAAGGCCGGGAGGAAGACCTGAAGGCCTTCGGCGAAGAACTGCAAAAGCGCTTCGGCCTCAGTCCGCTGAACGATTCAAAACTGAAACGAGGCCTGAAACTGGCACAAAAATAAAAAAGCAGGCTGTTAAAGCCTGCTTTTATTCTTTTTGAACAGTTGTTTATTTGATCTTCTCGAGGATCATCTTCGCACAGTCGATCTGGTTCGGAATGACGCCGTTTTCATCCTTCACTCTCCAGATGTCCGGTGTGATCTCGTCCACCACGTAGACATTGCCGTCCTGGTCGAAACCTACTTCGATCTTGAAGTCGATCAAGGTCAGCCCCATGCCGGCCAGTTCCTTCTTCAGGACTTCGCCCACCTGTTCCACCAGTTCCAGGCCCTTGTCCCAGACGCCGGGGATCAGCATGCCTTTCATGAAGCAGATCCGTTCGGTGATCAGCGGGTCGCCCTGCTCGTCATCCTTCAGGGTAACTTCTTTATACGGAGGATCGAAGGGAATGCCCTCTTCCAGGGTAAAGCGGCGGCACATGCTGCCCGCTGTGAAGTACCGCAGAACGAATTCCAGTTTTGGAACGGTCAGCTGTTTCACCTGCATCAGGTTCTGGTCGATATCCGCATTGATGTAGTGGGTCGGGATCCCGTTCTTTTCCATCAGCTCAAAGAAGTACTTGGAAACCTCCAGGCCGATCTTGCCCTTGCCTTCCACGCTGCCGCCTACGGTATTGAAGCCCGGGTCAAACATTCCGTCCTCGCCGGTCGCAGTGTCCTTGAAGAACAGGTACACTACTTCAGTGGCTTCGTCCAGCATTACAGTCTTGGTTTTGCCATCGTACAATGTTTTCATACTTCGTTCCTCTCTTTCCGAAATGGTAATTTTCGTTTTACTGACGAGTTATTATAGCATATTTCCGAAGAAACCACAAGTTTTTCGCTAAATATTCCGAATATTTTTTGAAAAAGACGAACTATATTTCGAACAATCTGTAAATTATTCGTAAATATCCGTCTGTAATCGTTTACGCTTTATAAGACCTTGCTGAGGAAGGACTGGGTCCGCTCGTTCTGGGGATTGTCGAAGATCTCGGAGGGGCTTCCCTGCTCCACGATGTACCCGCCGTCCATGAACAGGACTCTGTGGGCCACTTCCCGGGCAAACCCCATTTCGTGGGTCACGATCACCATGGTCATGCCTTCGTGGGTGAGTTCCCGCATGACTTCCAGCACCTCGCCCACCATTTCCGGGTCCAGGGCGGAAGTCGGTTCGTCAAAGAGCATGATCTCCGGCTTCATGGCCAGTGCCCGGGCGATGGCCACCCGCTGTTTCTGACCGCCGGAAAGGGATCTGGGATAGGCGTCCGCCTTGTCCAGCAGTCCGACCCGCTCCAGCAGCTCCCGGCCGATCTTCTCCGCTTCTTCTTTGGACAGGCCTTTCACTTTGATCGGTGCGATGGTGATATTCTCCATCACCGTCTTATGGGGGAAGAGGTTGAAGCTCTGGAACACCATGCCCATCTTCTGCCGGACCTGGTTGATGTCCAGCTTGGGATCATTGATCTTGACGCCGTCGATGATGATGTCGCCCTTTGTGGGCGCTTCCAGCAGATTCAGGCACCGCAGGAAGGTGGATTTGCCAGAGCCGGAAGGCCCGATGACGCAGACCACCTCGTTGGTGTCGATGACCTCGTCGATGCCCTTGAGCACCTCCAGTTTATCGAAGTATTTATGTAAGTTCTTGACCTCAATCACTGACCGCCATCCTCCTTTCAAGCCGATTCACCAACCGGGACAAAAAGAATGTCAGGCAGAAATACACGATCGCTACCCCCAGATAGGCGGAAAACGTTCGGTAGTTGATGGAAGCCTGGATCTGTCCCACACGGGTGATCTCCGATACGCCGATAACGGAAAGAATGGAAGTCTCCTTCACCAGCACGACGAATTCGTTGCCCAGGGAAGGCAGGATGGTCCGCACCGCCTGCGGGAGGATGATCTCCCGCATGGAGAGTTTCTCCGGCATGCCCAGGGATCGGGCCGCTTCCATCTGGCCCTTGTCCACGGACTGGATCCCCGCCCGGAAGATCTCCGCCACGTAAGCGCCGGAGTTCAGGCTCACCACGAACATTCCGGCAAAGAGAGGGGCCATTCGGATCGAACCGCCGCTGGCGCTCACCAGCAGTCCGTTGATGCCGAAGTAGAAAAACAAGGCCTGGACCAGGAGCGGCGTGCCCCGGATGACTTCGATGTAGACTGTGGCGATGGCCTTGGGGATGATGTGCTTGGACATCTTGCACAGACAGGCAACGAGGCCGATCATCACACCAAAGAACAGGGCCACAGCCGTGACTTTCAGTGTCTCCACCACACCAATGGTGAGGATCTTCTGGATCACTACACAGAGATTGGCAAAGCCTGGCACGATCACATTGTTCCAGAATCCGCCAAACCAAATATAAAAATCTCCCAAACTATGATCTCCTTTATAAAAGGTTCAAAGGTGCGCAGTGAACCACGCACCTTTGTGTTTCAATTCTACTTTAAGCTGCTGTGAGTACTATTCGAAGTACTTGGCGATCAGTTCGTCGTACTTGCCGCTGGCCTTCACATTCTCCAGACCTGCGTTGATGGCATCCAGCAGAGCGGTATTGCCCTTCATGACAGCGAATCCATAGCTGTCGGAAACCAGTGTTTCGCCCACGACTTTGATGCCGCCCATCTTGGCGATGTAAGCCTGGGTTACGGGCAGGTCGTTGATGACGCAGTCCACGCCGCCGGTCTTCAGTTCATTCATAACAACGTCCACGGTGTTGAAGGTCTTGACATCCTTCAGCACGCCGGCTTCCTGCAGTTCCATAGCCTTGGCAGCGCCGGTGGTGCCCAGCTGTACCGCACAGGTCTTGTCCTGAAGGTCCGCTTCGCCGTTGATGTCGCTGTTGGATTCCTGTACAGCGATCGCCAGGCCGGCATCGATGTAAGGATCGGAGAAGTCTACTGTTTCCAGTCTTTCTTCGGTGATGGACATCCCGGATGCGCCGATATCGGTCACGCCGGTCTGTACCGCACCGACAATTGCGTCAAAGCCCATCTGCTCCACTTCCACGTTGAAGCCCTGGTCTTCCGCGATCGCCTTGATCAGTTCGATGTCGAAACCGGTGATCTCGTTGGTTTCTTCGTCTACCAGTTCAAAAGGCGGGAATGTGGGTTCGGTCGCTACTTTAAAGGTCATGCCTTCTACGCTTTCCACTGCCGCTGCATCGGAATCGTCCGCAGCCTCTTCAGAGGAACCGCCGCAAGCTGTCATGGCAAATACCAGGGACAGCGCTAATAACAGTACTAAAAATTTCTTCATTGTGTTTCTTCCTTTCTTCAGAAAAAGTTTTCTATTTACCTGCATAATTATACGCCAGGATAAATTTTTATGCAATACTTTTCAACGGATTTTCTACTCTTTTCATACATTGAATTTCCTTGTATCCTACCGCTCGTCGATGGGTGTGTAGGGAATCCGCTCGGAGGCGTCGATGTAGGCCGGCCGCATGATCTTGCTGGCCATGAACAGTTCCTCCATCCTGTGGGCGCACCACCCGGAAATACGGGCCACCGCAAACAGGGGGGTGGAGATCTCCGTGGGGATGTCCAAGGCCGAATACACGAAGCCGGAATACAGGTCCACGTTGGCCATCATTTCCCGCTCGATGCCCCGGGCCTTAAAGAACAGTTCCGACGCATTCTCTTCAATGTAGTTGTACAGTTCGAATTCTTCCTGCAGGCCTTTCTGCTCCGCCAGTTTCTCCGCCATCTTCTTCAGGATCACCGCACGGGGGTCGGACTTGGTGTAGACGGCGTGGCCGAAACCGTACAGCAGCCCGGAGCGGTCCCCGGCCTGGCCCCGCAGGATCCGGATCACGTAATCGTCCACGGCCTTCCGGTCGCCCGCGTCGCTGACGCTCTCCTTCAGTTCCCGGATCATCTGAACCACCTTGGCATTGGCGCCGCCGTGCTTGGGGCCTTTCAGGGAACCCACCGCCGCGGAGATCGCCGCGTAGGTATCCGTCCCGGAGGAGGAAATGACGTGGGTGGTGAAGGCGGAATTGTTCCCTCCGCCGTGTTCCGCGTGAAGGATCAGGCACAGGTCCAGCAGCATCGCTTCCAGTTCCGTGTATTCCCCGGAAGCCCGGATCATCCGCAGCACGTTTTCCGCCGTGGACAGCTCCGGCAGGGGCTGATGGAAATGGAGGCTGGCATTCTTGTCGTAGGACACCTTGGCCTGGTAGCCGTAGCGGGTGAGGGTCGGCATCCGGGCGATCAGGTCGATGGACTGCCGGAGGATGTTCTCCGGGGTCAGTTCGTCCGGATTCTCATCATAGGAATAAAAGGTCAGGATGCAGCGGGCCAGCTTGTTCATGATGTTCAGGCTGGGCGCTGTCAGGATCGTGTCCCGGACGAAGGAGAAAGGCAGCTCTCTCCGTTCCCCCAAATACTGCTTGTACAGGTCCAGCTGGCGCTGGTCCGGCAGTTCGCCGAAGAGCAGCAGGTAGCTGGTCTCTTCGTAGCCTCTGCGCTTTTCCTCGATACAGGCGTTGACGATGTCCTTGACGTTGATGCCCCGGTAGTACAGATTGCCTTCCCAGGGGGTCTTAACGCCGTCGATCTCCCGGTACCCTTCCACGCAGCCGATCTTGGTCAGACCGACCCGGACCCCGGTGCCGTTGCTGTTTCTGAGGCCTCGCTTGATGTCATATTTCTCGTAGAGTTCCTGGTCCACCTCGTTGCAGCGGTTGATGCGGTCGCACATCATGCGGCAGTACATCTCCCGGGCCTGGATCGTGGAAAACTCCATGTCTCTGTTGTCTCTCATAGTTCCTCCTCATACACTTTCAAACAAATTAGCCGACAGATTTCTATACTCTCTTCTTTTTTCAAATGTAATCGTTTTCATAGATTATTCTATTTTACATTATCCGGGGGGTTCTGTCAATCGACGGATAATTTGCAAAACCCCCTGTATTTTTGTTCGGATTTGATCTATAATAAATATAACTGATAAACCAAATGCATTCATATAAGGAGGATGAACCAAATGGCTTTTATTACTTCTACTGAAATGTTCAAGAAAGCGCTGGAGAGCGACTACGCCGTCGGCGCATTCAATGTAAATAACATGGAGATCGTCCAGGGCATCGTGGACGCCGCCAAGGAGGAAAAGGCTCCCCTGATCCTGCAGGTTTCCGCCGGCGCCCGGGAATACGCGAAACCGGCCTACCTGCTGAAACTGGTGGAAGCGGCGATGCTGGATTCCGATCTGGACATCGTGCTGCACCTGGACCACGGCGCGGATTTTGACATCTGCAAGAGCTGCGTGGACGGCGGCTTCACTTCCGTCATGATCGACGGCTCCAAGCACCCCTTCGAGAAGAACGTGGAAATGACCAAACAGGTCGTGGAATACGCTCACGCCCACGGCGTGGTGGTGGAAGCGGAACTGGGGACTCTGGCGGGCATCGAAGATGCGGTCAGCGTCAGCGAACGGGACGCGAAATTCACCAACCCGGAACAGGCACAGGAATTCGTGGAACGGACCGGCGTGGACTCCCTGGCCATCGCCATCGGCACCAGCCACGGCGCCTACAAATTCAAGGGCGACCCCTACCTGGACTTCGAACGGCTGGGCGAGATCGAAAAATTGATCCCGAACACCCCGTTGGTACTCCATGGCGCTTCCTCTGTGCTGAAGGAATTCGTGGATACCTGCAACCAGTACGGCGGCAGTATCCCCGGCGCACAGGGCGTACCGGAAGCCATGATCCAGGAAGCGGTCAAGCACCACGTCTGCAAGGTCAACATCGACACCGACCTGAGACTGGCCATGACAGCGGCCATCCGGAAAGTCTTCGTGGAGAATCCCGCGGAATTCGACCCGAGAAAGTATCTGGGTCCCGGCCGGGCAGCCATCAAAGGAATGGTCCAGCACAAGATCCGCAACGTCCTGAACGCCAGCGGCAAAGCATGATCCGGAAGGAGCTTTTATGAATATTTTTGACCAGGAACTGCGAAATGCTCCCTGCGGGATCATTTTCAATGAAAAAGACGAGGTCCTGCTGGTCCAGCGGCGGTTTCCGCCCCAGGCCTGGGGCCCGCCTGCCGGCTTTCCGGACCGGGGGGAATCTCCCCGGGAGACCATCGAACGGGAAGTCCTGGAGGAGACCGGCATCACCTGCGAGGTCATGGCGCCCCTGGGAGACTACGAATTCCCGGAGGTCCGGGCAAGACTGCTGATCTACGTGGGGATGTACCTGTACGGCAATCTGCGGTGCAGTTACGAAAGCAAGAACGTGGGCTGGTTCGCCATGGACGCTCTGCCGGAGGATATCTCCCCTCCCGAAGAGGTCATCCGAAAGGCCTTCGACCTGTACAAAATATCAGCGAACATATAAAAAACAAGGACGCCTTCCGGCGTCCTTTTTCTTTCATCTCCAATCTCTGATCTCCCATCTTCAGTCTTTTTTGAGGGCCCTGCGGACCGATCCCTTCGGGTCCGTGATCAGCAGCCGGACCAGCCAGATCACCAGTCCCAGCGCCACCACCGACAGCCCCAGGAAGGCGTCGTTGAGCATATCCGCCGCGGCCGGCCGGAAGTACTCCATTCCCAGCTCCGCGTATTCGAACAAGGCGTCCACCAGCCACATGATGGCGGCTCCCCAGTACAAAAAGCACAGGATCCCCAGTTTCATGTTATCGTCTTCCCGGTTGTACCATTTCACCGTGGCGATGACCGCGGCGAAAACCGTGATGAGCAGCGTCATGACCGGCCTCCTTCCGCCTCCGGTTCCGGTCTGTTCGCGATCCGGTCCGCCGCCAGGCACATCCCGACCCACACCAGGGTGATCAGTCCCGCCATGCACACGCCGACGGTGGCCATTTCGTGGAACATTGCCGCTTTATCCGCCGGGTCCGACATAGCCGTCAGGAAGGGGAACCAGGGTACGACTTCCCCGTGCCAGATGTGTTCGAAGGCCAGCAGGGCCGCGCCGCCCCACAGCATCCAGGTGAGCCATTTCAGTTTCCGGCTCAGGGGGATCCGGGTCTCCGCCACTCCTTCCGGACGAATCTCCTCCGGTTTCTTTTCTTTCTTTTCCTCCGCCTTTTCTACGGCGGTCACGACGACGGCTTCCGCAGCCGACACCAGAAAACATGCCATGGTTCTACCTCCCGTATACACTCGTTTTTGTTGCGAATACTATACCATATAACGCTATTTCTGTCACTCTTTATTTCGCCTTCTGCAGGAACATTACGACATAGGCTCTCGGGCAGTAGGTCATATCATTCACGACGGTGTCCACCCCGAAGGGCTTCCCGCCGTAGCCCTCCACGGCCCAGTTCGCGGCTTCCTGATACCACCCATCCTTTCCGGTGTTCTTCGTCCGGTACAGGAAGGTGATGATATGCGCTGTTGTCAGCTCCAGATCCGGCGAGAAGTGAGTGGCATCGGTGCCTTTGGTGATGCCGTTTTCCACCGCCCAGAGAATCGGCTTGTAGTAGTACTGCCAGTCAGGCACGTCCACGAAGGGATTATAGGTCGATGTCGGTTCCGGACAGCCCATGGCCCGCCACAGGAAGGCGGCGCACTGGCCCCTCGTCACCGTCTTCTTCGGCCCGAAATGGGTTTCGTCGATCCCGTTGGTGATCTGGGGGTCCGCATAATATGCCCAGAGGACCGCATCGTAATACGCATCGGTTTTGTACACATCCACAAAGGGGTTCTTCAGCCCTTCCGGAAGAGTGTATTTCATCTCGATGATCATGGAGGTTTCCGTCAGTTCCTTGATGATCAGCGGCTCCGGGATACCGTTCAGGTAGACCTTCATTTTCGTTCCCAGGGCAAACTTCCTGCCGGTAACAGGCTTGAGCCGGATCCGGATCATGTATTCCCCTCCTGCACCGAAGGTACGGTTCGCTTTCATGGCTTCCCAGTCCACGATCCCCCGTTCCGTCATTATCTTTTGGTACCAGATCGCGGAGGTGACCGTGGCGCCGGAACACTTCACCGAAGCGTCCTGTTTATTGCCCGCAGCCGGCACGGCATAAGTCAGGCTCACTGCATCGGTCACAGCCGTCGGCGTGGTGTCCCCCGGCTTGCGGATCTCCAGATACCGGATGCGGACGGAATCCAGGGCCGGCGTCCCGGTCCACTCGTTGACAACGCTCCCGTCCAGGCTTTCCCCATACACAATGGAGGGTTTCGGGGAATACCCGGTAAATTCCGGAACAGTCGTCGGATTGCCCGCCAGCGTCAGGGTGGACGCGTCAATGACCAGCGCGGAATCGCCGGAGACCAACGAATAGACTTTGGCTTTGATGTTGACCGTGGAATTACTGATCTTCAGGGAGCCGCCGGTGACGATGCCATTCTTGTTGACATCGATCTGCAGGGTACTGTCACTGACAGAGATCGCTCCATTAGTCAGGCTTCGAATGCCCACCACATCGGCCTTTACCGTCACTTTCGCCCCGGAAATGGCAATGCTTTTGTTGTTCTTCGCCACGATCCCGTCCGACCCGGATGCCGTAGTGATCACATCGACCGTCCCGCCGGTGATCCGGATACCTCCCTTCTCCGCATACAGCCCCGCGTCTGACGCAGATACTTTCAGGGAACCTCCCTTTATGACGATGTCGCCCTGTTCTGTATTGATGCCCCGGGTATTGTCATCCCCGGCTATGACTTCAACAGTACCGCTTTCCATCGTAAAAGTATGGGCGTTGATCCCGTCCAGTTCATCACTCTTTACCGTCAGTTTGTGGCCGCCGCTGTCTTTGATGGTCAGGGAGTAACTGCTCCCGTCTTCAAAGGACCCTGCGTCGATGGTCTCCACGGTAAGATCCTTGTCCAGGAGGATCGTCGCATCCTGTTCCAGGCTAACCATGGCCCCCGCGGGGATCTCATGGGCATATATCGTTTTTTTGTTCGTTACGAACCAGTCCGAATCCTCATCTCCGGCATAGGCCTTCATTCCCGTCACCGGGATCATGGTCAGCACCATCACGGCCGCCAGTCCGAAACTCAGCCATTTCTTCTTCATTTGGATTTCCTCCTGTATTCTCCTATCAAAAGACGTTGTTTTTCATTATTATGATTCTATTATACTCCTTTTCGCTCCGGACACGGCTTACAATCTCTTTACAATTCTCCCGCACAAAAAAGGCCTCCCTTTCGGGAGGCCTGATATATCGGACCGATACGGTCATCAGCATTTACTCGACTTTATTATACGCCCCCGCGAAGAGGACTTCATGGCTGTCGTCGTCCACGATGGCGAACCGGAAGGGATGATCCGCCGTGAAGGGGATCGGGACCTTCGGGTCCAGAGCTGTGGTGGACTTGGACAGGATCACCGTGGCAGCAGCCGCTTCCGTGCCCTCTTCATCCACTGCGATGAAGGTGCTCTGGAGCACCTGGGAGATGCACTGGGGCAGTTCCGACATGGGATCGAATTCCGCCGCCTCCGTAAAGGCCTTGTTGATCCCCAGCTGCTGCAGGGCGGTATTTAGTTCTCCGTTCCACTTGAAGGTGAATTTCGGCAGGGTCACCGCCACCAGCTTCACGGACATCTCGTCCCGGGCTTCATCGATGAGCTTCGCCAGTTCCACCGGCTCTTCCGACAGCACGATGTACATGCTGGCGGTCACGAAGGGGCCGTCCCCCTTGCGCTTTCCGTTCTCATCCCGCACCAGGTTTTCGTAGGGCAGCCGGATCATCTGGACGCCGTCCTTGCTGTAGTACTGGATGTCCTCCGTCAGGTGCATCAGATCCGTCTGTTTCTGCGTTCCGTCCGCATTGGTAAAGGTGCCCTTTTGGGTGGCGTGTTTATTGAAGGGCATCGTCCAGGCGCCCTTGAAATACAGGGTGTTCACCAGACAGGTGGTGAATGCCGAGGAATCCAGGACACTGCTGATCTTCCCCCGGGTCTTCTCGCTGATCCAGCCGTTGATGGTGGAGACGGCGTTGCTGTCGTTCACCTTGCCGGCTTCCGCGCTGTAGAAGTCATCCAGAAGCAGTTTGTAATCTTCCCGGAAATCCGCTCCGAACGTCCGGCTCTCATTCACCCAGATGGAGTTGTTCAGGTCGATGGTAATGGCGTCCGCCGCCTTGCCGTACTTCTCCTTCCGGTCTTTCATATAATCGTTGAACTGTCCCAGATTTCCCATTCCCAGGCTGTCCAGGATCTCCTGCTGCGTCTCCCCTTCCGCCCCGTTGGCCGCCAGGGCAAAGGCCGCCTTCAGGCTCAGGGGCGAGATCAGGTAATTGTCCTTGGTATCCCCTACGATAGCTTCGATCATGGCGTCCGTTTTCGCATTGGGGTCGTAATCCTCACGAATCGGGACCGGCGGCACCGTGTGCTTTTCCAGCTTTTTCATCACGCCCAGCATCTTGGCCAACTCCGCCCGGGTAATGGTCTGGTCCGGCCGGAAAGTCCCGTCTTCATATCCGCTGATGATCCCCAGGCATTGGCATTTTTCCACCCAGGGCTTCGCCCATTCCGGAATCTGATCCTGGTCCGCAAAAACAGGGGTCTCCTCTGTTTCACAGCGATCCAGTCTGTTGGATGCGGCAAAACCAATGATTTTGGCCGCTTCCGCCCGGGTCAGGACCTTGTTCGGTTTGAAGGTCCCGTCGGGATAGCCTTCGATGGCTGTCCCTCCGTCCGTTATCCACATGATGGCGGTCTTGTTCCAGTCCTCTGTCACGTCCGGAAATCTGCATACCGCTCCGTGAGAAGGCTTCACACACCCTTCCATCCGCCAGATCACCGTCACCAACATGCCGCGGGTGGCGTCCCCCGTGGGATCGAAAGTGCCGTCGCCCACGCCGTTCATCAGGCCATCCTCCGCCATTTCCGTGACGGAATCGTAATACCAGTCGCTGTTATTCACATCCTGAAATCCTTCGCCGCCGAAAACTGCCGCCGGGAACATTCCCAGTACCAGCGCCGCCGCCAGCAGGATCGTCAGGACTCGTTTCGTGTTCCTTCTCATCCCTCTTTCCTCCTTGCTCTATAAACAACTTGCCATTTTAATTATACCACCCTTCCCTGTGCACCCTCTTACAATTCCGTTACGGTTTCGTGACGGTTTCTTATCGTAAAAAAAGGAAGGACTTTCGTCCTTCCTTGAGTAACAAATCGATTATTCCACTTTGTTGTAGGCGCCGGCGAAGAGGATCTCCCCGCTCTTGTTGTCCCGGATCGCGAACTGGAACGGCCGGTCCGCCGTGAATGCCGCAAAGGGTTCCTCCGGCATGGCCGAAGTGGCCTCCATCATGAGCACCGTGGCCGCCGCCGCTTCCGTGCCCTCTTCGTCCACCGCGATGTAGGTATTCTGGATCACGTTCGAGATCTTCTGTTCCAGATCCGACATGGCGCTGAACTCCGCCTCATCGGTAAAGGCCTTCCGGATGCCCATGGCCATCAGCGGCTCCTTCAGTTCAAACTTGCTTTCGAAAGTGAACTTCGGCAGCGTGACCTCGATGAGGTGGGAGGTCATCCGGGGCTCATTCTTCTTGATAAAGGAAGCGATGTCCACCGGTTCATCCGACAGCACCACGTACATGCTGATGTCCATGTCGGAGAAGTAGCTCTTGATCTTGTCGCCGCCGTATTCCTCGTCCTTCTCATAGGACGCCTTGTCGTAGGGCATGCTGATCATCTGGGTCGACCCGCTTTCGTAATAGCGCAGGGTCTCCGTCAGGTGCATCAGGTCCGTCCTGACTTTCTTTCCGCCGTAGTTGGTGAATGTCCCTTTCTGAGTACCGGCTTCATCGAAGGAATTCGCCCAGGCTCCCTTGAAGTACAGGGTGTTCACCAGGGCCATGGTGAAGTCGCTGCTGCTGATGCAGTCTTTGATCTTCTCCCGAGTCTTGTCGCTGATCCAGTCGTTGATGGTCTTCACCGCATCATCGTCATGGACCACACCGACCTCGGCATCGTAGAACTTCTCCATCTGCTTGACGTAGTCTTCATCGAAACCGAAACCGATGCTCCGGCTTTCGTTTACCCACAAGGAATCGTTCAGGTCCACCGTGATGGCTTCCTCCGCCGCTGTGTATTTCTTTTTCAGGTTTTTGAAATAGGTGTTGTATGCATCCAGGTCTCCCAGCCCCAGGGTCTGCAGGATCTCCGCCCGGGTTTCGCCGGTGGCGCCGTTGGCCGCCATGGCGAATGCCGCCTTGAGGCTCAGGGGGGAGATCAGATAGTTGTCGTGACTGTCCCCGATCACGTTCCGGATAAGCTGATCCGTTACCGTATCCATATCATTTTCCTCCGTCACCGGCTCTTCGCTGCGCACCGGCAGTTCCTGGTAGGCCGCCAGCATCTTCGCCATCTCCGCCCGGGTAATGGTCTGGTCCGGCCGGAAAGTCCCGTCCTCGTATCCGCTGAGGATCCCCGCCAGCTGGCACTCTTCAATGCCTTCCTTCGCCCAGGCCGGGATCTTCTTCGCATCCGCAAAAGCGGTCAGCTTGTGGTTTTCGCCGATCTCCCGGGTACTCAGGGAATTGCCGATCATGACCGCCGCTTCCGCCCGGGTCACTTCCCGGTCCGGCCGGAAAGTCCCGTCCGGATAGCCCTGAATCCGTCCTTCAGCGGACATGTACTCCACGGCTGTGCGGTACCAGTCCTCCGTCACGTCGCTGAAATCCGCCGGCGTCCCTTCAACGTCAGCCGGTGCGCCGTCCGCCCGCCACAGCACCGTGGCCAGCATGGCCCGGGTCGTCGCCGACTCCGGATCGAAAACGTTCTTCGCCACGCCGGACATGATCTTCGCGTCCGCCACTTTATGCACGGAATCGTAATACCACTGGCTTTCATCCACGTCTTCAAAATTCGATGCGCTGGCAACGGAACAGGCCGTCAGCAGGATGGCGGCTGCCGCCATTGCCAGTACCAGTATCAGGCTTTTTTTCCTTCTCATCTCTTTTTCTCCCTTTTATACCAAACCAAAGGGGCGGTCTCAGCCGCCCCGTTTTTTATCTCTTGTTCTGCGGTGGTCTTCTGCGGACCTCGCTGCCGCTGTCCTCCGGCCGGCGTTTCCGGGAAGGCGCGCTCCCGCTGCCGCTTGGAGGTCTTCTCCGCTGCCCGTTCCGGTAAGGATCGGCTGCTCTCCGCCGTCTGGCCTCAGCCGCCCGCTGCTGCTGGCGTCTCTTCGCTCTTCTGCGGCGGTTGATGGTCCGGGAGATCCACCCGATGATCAGGAACAGCACAAAGAGAATGATGATGATCAGCCCCGCGATCTTCAGGGTCTTCTTGATCACTTTCTTCACCTGTCCCGGGGGTTTGGCCGGCGCGGCCGTCTTGGCCACGATCGGCACCTCTCCTATGACCTGTCCGTTATAGGAAACTTCCACCGTGCCCAGTTCCTGGTTTACTTCGATGGGCGCCACAAAGGACTTTTCCATCTTTTCCTTCACGGTGACCTTGTCCGGGTCCGCGCCCTTCGGCAGGGTGATGCTCACGTCTTCCGCCATGGCGGCCGGGATCTTGCGGGTCTCGGAATTCTTCACCTTGACGGTGAACTGGTGGTCCTCCGCCTTGCAGAGGGTCAGTTTTTCATAATTTTCAAATCCGTAATCCAGCAGCTGGATCATATCCGGATAATGCTGTTCGGTCTCGCACAGCAGCACGACGCCGATCAGTTCATGGCCGTCCCGTTCCGCGGAGCCGATCAGGCAGCTGCCGGCGGAATCCGTATAGCCGGTCTTGACGCCGGTGGCGCCTTCATATTTCGCCCCAACCAGTTCCCCGTTCAGGGTATACCGGGGCTGGTCGTCAAACAGGAGGCAGTTTCCGTTCTTGATTTCCCGGGGAGCGCTCTTGTTTGTAGCCGGAAGGGTATAATTGACCGTCGCAACGATCTGCCGGAACTTCTCGTGGCGGAAAGCCGCCCGGGTGATCACCGCCAGGTCATAAGCCGTGGTCAGGTGCTGTTCATCGGGGAGTCCGGTCACGTTGTGGAACTGCGTATTCAATGCGCCGGCCTGAGCCGCCTTCTCATTCATCATGTCCACGAACTGGTCGGTCGATCCGCCCACGGTAATGCCCAGGGCAGCCGCCGCGTCATTGGCGGAAGCCAGCAGCGTCGCGATCACCAGATCCTCCACCCGCATTTCTTCCCCTTCCTGCAGGTAGATCTGGCTGCCCGACATGCCGACCGCTTCGCCGTCGCAGGTGACCACGGTGTCCATGCTCAGATTCTCGATGGCAAGCAGCGCCGTCATGACTTTGGTCAGACTGGCCGGATAACGCTGGGTATAGGCTTCTTTTTCATACAGGATCTGCCCCGTGTCAGCATCGATCAGGATCGCAGACTGTGCGGAGAGCTCCGGAACGGTGCCGATGCCTTCGATGTCCGTGACACCGGGCACGTCCTTGCCCACCAGGTTGATCCCGTAAACAGGGCCCGAGCCCAGGAGCGCGAACGCCAGCACGAATGCCAGGACCGCAACGCCCAGTTTTCTTCTCAGAAGCCTTCTATTGTATGTAGTCATAAGTTTCTCCTTATTGTTCCTGTGAACGCAAAAGTTCTGCTTCTTTATACAATAATTCATACTATTATATCACAACATACGAAGAATTTCACCTATTCGTTAAATTTTTTTCAATTTCGCCAAAAATTCTATTCAAAAACCGTCGATTTTCTGATAAAATAAAGGTTGATTTATGACCATTATGTGTATTTATAGACAGACAAAGGAGATGTTTTAAATGGAAAGAGTGTATAATTTTTCAGCCGGTCCGTCGATGCTCCCCCTGGAAGTACTGGAAAAAGCCGCAAGTGAAATGACCAACTACGGCGAAGCCGGTATGTCCGTCATGGAAATGAGCCATCGTTCCAAGGAATTCGACAACATTATCAAAGAAGCCGAGGCGCTGTTCAGGGAACTGATGAACGTGCCGGACAACTACAAAGTGCTGTTCCTGCAGGGCGGCGGAACCACCCAGTTCTCCATGGTGGCGCTGAATCTGCTGCGGAACTCCAAGAAAGCCGACTACATCGTGACCGGCCAGTGGGCAAAGAAGGCCATGCAGGAAGCGAAGAAGTTCGGCGACATCCGTGTCGTGGCTACCTCCGAACCGGATGTGTATACCTACATCCCGAAAGTGAAGAGGGAAGATTTCCGGGAAGATGCGGACTACGTATACATCTGCATGAACAATACCATTTACGGCACCCGGTATCCCTATATCCCGGACACCGGAGACATTCCGCTGGTGGCGGACATGTCCTCCAACATCCTGTCCCAGGAATATGATATCAGCAAGTTCGGCCTGATCTTCGCCGGCGCCCAGAAAAACATCGGCCCCGCGGGCCTGGTGGTGGCGGCCATCCGGGAAGACCTGATCGGCTTCGCGCCGGAAAACTGCCCGGTGCTGCTGGATTACAAGACCCAGGCGGAAAAGGATTCCCTGTACAACACCCCGCCGACCTACTCCATCTACTTCGCGAAGTTAGTCTTTGAATGGGTAAAGGCCAAGGGCGGCGTGAAGGCCCTGCAGGAGATCAATGAACGCAAGGCCGCGAAACTCTATGACGCCATCGACAAGAGCGAGCTGTTCAAGTGCCCGGTGAACAAGGAAGACCGTTCCCTGATGAACGTGGTATTCGTCACCGGCGATGAAGCCCTGGACAAGAAGTTCGTTGCTGAAGCCAAGGCGGCCGGCCTGGTAAATCTGGGCGGGCACCGCACCGTGGGCGGCATGAGAGCCAGCATCTACAACGCCATGCCGGAAGAAGGCGTGGACGCGCTGATCGCATTCATGGAAAAGTTCGAAAAGGAAAACAAATAACAGACAAGAAGGGATCATAATGTATAAAATCGCAACACTGAACAAAATCTCGCCGAAAGGACTGGCCAAGCTGGATGCGGCAAAGTATGCTGTCATCGAAGACCTGGACACAGCGGACGGGATTCTGGTAAGAAGCTATAAGATGCACGAAATGGAATTCGCTCCTTCCCTGAAGGCGATCGCCCGTGCCGGCGCCGGCGTCAACAACATCCCGCTGGAACGCTGCGCGGACGAAGGCATCGTGGTATTCAATACCCCCGGCGCCAACGCCAACGCCGTCAAGGAACTGGTGATCGCTGCCCTGTTCGCCGACGCCCGGAACATCGTTCCCGGCGTGGAATGGGTCCGGAGCCTGGAACCCGACGGCATCAGTGAAAAAGTGGAAAAGGGCAAGTCCAGCTTCGCCGGCACCGAACTGGCCGGCAAGAAGATCGCCGTCATCGGCCTGGGGGCCATCGGCGTTGCCGTTGCCAACACGGCTTCCGACCTGGGCATGACCGTCATGGGCTATGACCCCTATATTTCCGTCAGCTCCGCGCTGCACCTCTACTCCACCTCCAAAGTCACGGCGGACCTGGATGAGCTGCTGGCGGATGCGGATTATGTGACCGTGCACGTTCCGGCGCTTCCGGAAACCAAGGGCATGATCAACGAAGAGATCCTGAACAAGCTGACCAAACCGGCAAAGGTCCTGAATTTCTCCAGAGCGGAGATCGTCAACGGCGACGACATGGAAGCGGCTCTGGCGGAAGGCAAGGTTTCCAAGTATATCGTGGATTTCCCCACCCCCCAGTTCCAGGGCAATGACAAAGTCATGATGCTGCCCCACCTGGGCGCATCCACCGAAGAAGCGGAAGAAAACTGCGCGATGATGGCGGCTTCCGAGATCGCGGAGTATCTCGAAAACGGCAACATCATCAACTCGGTGAACTTCCCCGCCTGCCGGATGGGTGTTCCGAGAACCGCCGGGCGGCTGGCCTTTATCCACAAAAACACCAACGACGGCATTTCCAACATCACCTCCGTCTGCGACGGACTGCTGGAAGTGAAGATCGAAAACATGACCGCAGTGACCCGGGGCAATGTTGCCTACACCCTCATCGACATCGACAGAAGCATCGACGAGGAAGAGGCGGCCGCGATCCGTTTCGACGGTCTGATTTCCGTCCGGGTCATTAAATAAAGGATCCATGAACAAACCGAATATACACTTGAACAAACCACCAAAACCGAATATCAAACCCTCTGTTGTTCAGCGGTTTAAGAGTATTGTAAAGTGTATCGTAAGAGATATGTCAGACCCGTTTTATTTGAACATTTCACCGGGTCTGGCGTATTACTTCTTGCTATCCACGGCGCCGGTCGTATTGTTGTTCAACTACATGGCCAACTTCTTCTTCTCCGGCACCAACCTGATCGTCAGCCTGATGCGGAATTACCTGCCGGCCCAGATCAGCAGCATACTCATCCCGTTCTTCTCCCAGCAGAACCAGAGTTCCGGGTTTCTGGCAACGTTGATCTTCTTTGCGATCACATTGTACCTGTCGACCCGGGGGATGTACACGCTGATCAAGGTGGCCGACTACGCCACGGACAACCTGATCCAGGCCAGCATGCGGGACGTGCCCATGGCCATGTTCCGGCGTTTCATGAAAGCGCTGGCGCTGACCCTGCTGCTGATCCTGCTGGTCGTACTGTCCCTGGTGTTCTTCGTATTTGGCCGGACACTCCTGGACATCTGGGTTTCCCACGTGGAAGTCGGCATGCTGTCGGATCTGATCTACCGGATCTACCGGCTGTTTGCCCTGCCGGTGGTCATGGTGCTGTCCTTCCTGATCCTGACCTTCATCTACAGCCGGATGCCGGCCACGAACCTTCCCTACCGGGAGGTGCTGCCGGGCTCCATCACGGCGACCATCGGGATCATGGTGGCCTCCATCGCCTACCTGATCTATATCCGGTACTTCTTCCGGCTGGACGCGATCTTCGGGGCCCTGACCTCCATCATCGTCCTGATCCTGTGGTTCTTCATGATGAGTTTCATGCTGGTCTTCGGCATCATCGTGAACGTAGCCTTCCGGGATACCCGACCGGAATCATAAAAAACGTGAGCGTTTCCAAATCGAAAGCTCACGTTCTTTTTTTTTTTTTTGCTATTTCAGCATGGACTCCAGATTCTTCAGCGCGTTGGCCCGGTGGCTGATCTTATTCTTGGTCTCCTGGTCCATCTCGGCGAAGGTCTGGTCCTGGCCGTCCGGCAGGAACAGGGGATCGTAGCCGAAACCGCCGGTGCCCCGGGGTTCAAAGAGGATCTGCCCCGGGCAGAACCCCCGGGCGGAAACCATTCTTCCGTCCGGATACATTAAAGTGACCACGGAAACGAACTGGGCCGTCCGTTGTTCCGCCGGCACTCCTTCCAGTTCCTTCAGGAGTTTATTGTTATTGTCTTCGTCGCTTTTATGCTCACCGGCGTACCGGGCGGAATGCACCCCCGGCGCCCCGTTCAGGTAATCCACTTCCAGCCCGGAATCGTCCGCCACAGCGATCTGGCCGGACAGTTCCATGATCGCCTCCGCCTTGATAAAGGAATTCTCATCAAAACTTTCGCCGTCTTCCACGATGTCCACATCGCCGAATCCGGCTTCCTCCTGGGAGATCACGTTCATCCCGTATTTCCCCAGGATCTCTTTCAGTTCCCTGAGTTTGTGTTCGTTTCCTGTTGCCGCAATGACTGTCATCATGCTTCCAGCACCTCCTTCTGTATTTTCATCAGTTCCTCACAGCCCTTTTTCGCGAAGGCCAGCATCTGCCGGAGTTCCTCCGGCGTAAAGGCGCCGTCTTCCGCCGTGCCCTGGATCTCCACGTATTCGCCGGCATCGTTCATGACGATGTTCATGTCCACCCCGGCCCGGGAATCCTCCTCATAGGGCAGGTCCAGCCGGACTTCCCCGTCGATGATCCCCACGCTGATGGCGGAGATGTAGTTCGTCACCGGCACTTTCTCCAGGATGCCTTCCTCCACCAGTTTCCGGAAGGCCAGCACCAGGGCCACGTAGCCTCCCGTGATGGAAGCGGTCCGGGTGCCGCCGTCCGCCTGGATCACGTCGCAGTCGATCCATACGGACCGCTCGCCCATGGCTTCCATGTCCACCACGCTGCGAAGGGCCCGGCCCACCAGCCGCTGGATCTCCTGGCTGCGGCCGTCCACTTTATTCCGCTCCCGGGATTTCCGGCTTCCGGTGGAACCCGGCAGCATCCCGTATTCCGCCGTGACCCAGCCCTGGCCGGTGCCGGTCAGGTGGCGGGCGGTCTTCTCTTCCACCGATGCGGTGCAGATCACTTTGGTGTCGCCCATTTCGATCAGCACCGAGCCCGCCGGATGCATCAGGTAGTCCGGCGTGATCTTCACCGGGCGGATCTCGTCATTTTGTCTTCCGTCGTAACGCATCTGCTTTCCTCCCTCATCTATCTTCCAACCATTTCGTTGAATTCCTCTTCTGAAATCACCGGCACGCCCAGACTTTGTGCCTTGGTGAGTTTACTCCCGGCTTCTTCGCCCGCCAGTACATAGGTGGTCTTTTTGGAGACGCTGCCGGAGACTTTCCCGCCGAAGGACTGGATGATCTCCGAGGCTTCGCTGCGGGTCAATGTGGGCAGGGTCCCGGTCAGCACGAAGGTCATGCCGTCGAACCGGTCGTCTTCTTTCGCCGCCGTTTCATCGGACACCATGCTGACGCCCCGCTCCCGCAGTTTTTCGATCAGCTCCAGGTTCCGGGGTTCCGAGAAATAGGCCGTCAGGTCCGCCGCAGCGATGTCGCCGAAATCCGGCAGGGCCTTGATCGCTTCTTCGTCCGCCGCCCTCACGGCGTCCAGGTCCGGGAAGTGCTGCGCCAGCACCCGGGCGGACTGCTTGCCGATGTTTCGGATCCCCAGCCCCGTCAGGAGCCGGGTCAGGCCGTTGGCCTTCGAGGCCTCGATGGAAGCAAGGAGGTTGTCCACGGACTTCTCCCGTCCCACGACGCCGCTTTCGATCAGGTCCTCCCGGTATTTGTTCAATGTATAAAGATCGGCTATATCCTCCACGTAGCCGCTGTCGTACAGGGCTTCCGCCGTGCTGGGGCCGAATCCGTCGATGTTCATGGCGTCCTTGGAGGTGAAATACTCGATGGCCCGCACCCGCTTGCCGTAGCAGTCCCGGCTGGGGCACCGAAGGTCCGCGCCGTTCTCCACCCGGACCGTTTCACTGCCGCAGATGGGGCATTTGTCCGGCAGGGTGAAGCGCACCGTATCCGCCGGCCGCTTCTCCGGAATCACCCGGGAGATCTCCGGGATGATGTCCCCGGCTTTCTGGACCACAACCGTATCCCCCACCCGGACGTCCTTCAGGTCGATGTAGTCCTGGTTGTGGAGGGTGGCCTTGCTGACGGTGGATCCGGCGATCCGCACGGGCTTCAGGATGGCTAGGGGCGTGATCCGCCCGGTCCGTCCCACCTGTACCGTGATGTCCTCCACCACCGTTTCCTGCTGTTCCGGCGGGTATTTATAGGCCACCGCCCAGCGGGGCACCTTGGAGGTCATCCCCAGCTGCTGCCGCGCGGCCAGGCTGTCCACCTTGACGACCGCCCCGTCGATGCCGTACTGCAGGTCCCAGCGGTCTTTGGCGATGTCTTCGATGGCCTGCCAGATCTCCGGGAAAGTCCGGCAGATCCGGTATTCCGGGGTCACATCGAAGCCCTGCTCCCTCATCCACTCCAGGGTCCCGGAATGGGTCTCGAAGGTCTTTCCCTCGCAGACTTCCAGGTTGAAGACGAAAATGTCCAGCCCCCGCTCCCGGACGATGCTGCTGTCCAGCTGCCGGAGGGTCCCCGCGGCGATGTTCCGCTGGTTCTGGTATAGTTTCCCGCCAATTTCCGCCTGCTTCCGGTTGGCCTCCTCGAAGTTGTCTTTCGTCATGTAAACTTCGCCCCTTACTTCCACGTAAGGGAGCTTGTCCTTCAGCGTCTTCGGCAGGGCCCGGATCTCCAGGCAGTTCTCGTAGACGCTCTCTCCCACCACGCCGTCGCCCCGGGTGATGGCTTCCGTCAGCCTGCCGTCGTGGTACCGCAGCACCACCGACAGCCCGTCGATCTTCTTCTCCACCACAAAGACCGGGTCGTCGATCTCTTCCCGGATCTTCTGGTAGAAGCCCTCGATCTCCTCCCTGGAAAAGCCGTCCTGGAGGCTGATCACCGGCACGTCGTGCTCCACCTTCCGCAGTTCCCGCTTGGCGGCCGTGCCCCCCACCCGCTGGGTGGGCGAGTCCGCCGAGGCAAATTCCGGATGGTCCGCTTCCAGAGCCCGGAGTTCCCGGGACAGAACGTCGTACTCGAAATCCGAGATCTCCGGATCGTCCTGGTTGTAGTACCGGTCATTGTGATATTCGATTATCCCGCGAAGCTCGTCGATGCGGGCTTTCACCTGTTCCTTATCCATTCCGGTTCCTTTCGTGTTACAGCTTTTTCAGTTTCACGATATTTGCATCGAAGACTTTCGTCCCGTAGTTATCAAAAATGATGGTGATCATCTCGTCCCGGCCTTCTTTCCGGACGCCGACGACCATCCCTTCACCGTATTTCTTGTGCTTCACCCGCTCGCCGCCGGAAAAACCGCCCGCCGCCGAAGGCGCCGTTTCCGCCGTTTTCCCGCTTTTCCGGGCAGGGTCGATCATCTGCTTGCCCAGGTCGTTGAATCGAATCGCGTTCTGCAGCCGGCCGAAATCGAAGAGGCTCTCCGGACTATCCGAGCCGCGGCCCCGGTCATTTCCATGGACGTCAGCATCGATCCGGTCCGCATGCTCCTCCGCCACTTCCTCCAGGAAGCGGGAATCCATCCGGTAACTGTCCACCTGGCCGAACACCAGCCGCTGGGCCGCCCCGGACATGTACAGGATGTCCTTCGCCCGGGTCATGCCTACATAGCACAGACGCCGCTCCTCCTCCAGGTCCTCCGGGAAATCATAGGCCCGTGCCACCGGGAAGGCGCCTTCCTCCATTCCCGGGATGAACACCACGGCGAACTCCAGCCCCTTGGCGCTGTGCAGCGTCATCAGGGAGACTGCGTCCTCGCCGGGATCCAGATTGTCCACGTCCGTCAGCAAGGCGATCTTCTCCAAAAATTCTTCATAGGTGCCGTCGGGATCCTGGTCCTCGAAATCGTAGATGACGGACTTGAATTCCATCAGGTTCTCGATCCTTCCGGCGGCTTCGATCGTGTTCTGGGCCTCCAGGGTCTGCAGATACCCGGATTCCCTCAGCAGCGCGTCGTAGATCTCCGAGATCTTCCTTTCGCCCCGCTCTTCGGAGAAGCGCCGGATCATGTTCATGAACTGCCGGGCGCTGACCTCCGCCTTTCCGGAAAGGGCCTCCAGGCCGTCCCCCTTCTCCAACACGTCGAAAAGGGTGGTATCCGTCAGGTTCGCCAGCAGATCCAGTTTTTCCAGGGATTTGTCCCCCAGCCCCCGCCGGGGCTCGTTGATGACCCGGCGGAAGGAAATGTTGTCGCCGGGATTCTGGATCAGCCGCATGTAGCAGAGGATGTCCTTGATCTCCTTTCGGTCGTAGAACCGGGTGCCGCCGATCACGCGGTAGGGAATGTCCTGCCGGGAGAAGCTTTCTTCAAACCCCCGGGACATGGAATGGGTCCGGTACAGCACCGCTATATCGGAATAGGCATAGCCCTTGTCCTTCATTTTATGGATCTCCCGGGCGATATGGAAAGCCTCGTCCCGGTCCGTGGCCGCCTTGTAGATGCGGATCCGTTCCCCTTCCTCCCGGGAGGTCCAGAGGATCTTTCCCTTCCGTTCGGTATTGTTCTGTATAACGGAATTCGCCGCTCCCAGGATGTTGCCGCAGGACCGGTAATTCTGTTCCAGCTTGATGATTTTCGCGCCGGGGAAGTCTTCCTCGAACTCCAGGATGTTCCGGATCGTGGCCCCCCGCCACTGGTAGATGCACTGGTCCTCGTCCCCCACGGCGCAGATGTTCCCATGGGCGCCCGCCAGGAGCCGGACCAGTTCGTACTGGATCTCATTGGTGTCCTGGTATTCGTCGATCATGATGTAATGGAACCGGTCGCTGTACAGCTGCAGCACTTCCGGCTCCTGGTTCAGCAGTTCCACCGCCTTCACCAGCAGATCGTCGAAATCCAGGGCGTTGTACTTCATCAGCTTTACCATGTACCGCCGGTACAGGTCCGCCATGTTCTTCTCCCGGATGGTGGCTGCTTCCGCCGCGGCCCGCTCCGGGGAGGCGCCGCTGTTTTTCCACTTGCTGACGGCGGACAGCACACCCGCCGGAGGGAACGCCTTTTCATCCAGTTCCGCCTCCGCCAGACACTCTTTGATGACCGTCTTCTGGTCGGTGGTATCATAAATGGTGAAATCCTTCCGGTATCCCAGCCGGTCGATGAACCGCCTCAGGATCCGGAGGCAGGCCGCGTGGAAGGTCATGACCCACATGCCCCGGGTGTCGTCCACCTGGGCCTCAATGCGGGACCGCATCTCCTCCGCCGCCTTGTTGGTAAAAGTCACCGCCAGGATATTATAGGGATCCACCCCTTTTTCCCCGATCAGGTACGCGATCCTCCGGGTCATAGTGGTGGTCTTGCCGCTTCCGGCGCCGGCGATGACCAGCAGGGGGCCTTCCGTGCACAGGACCGCCTCCCGCTGTCTGTCATTCAGGTTTTTCAGATAATCCATGGGTGTCTCCGTGATCAGTCTTCAAACAGGCAGGTCCCGCCGATGAATTCCTTCAGCAGGGAGTTATTGAGAATGGCGCTTTCGTCCGGCAGTTCCAGGAAATACGACAGCATCTTCAGCAGCCGCTGGGCGTCGATGTATTCCGGATCCTCCTCCTTCACTTCCCTCAGCAGGGGCTCTGCATACTTTTTCAGCACCGCCAGTTCATAAGGCAGGGCGGAATTGAACATCATGTCCGCCTCCTCCTGGAAGGGGAAGATATTCTTTTCCTCGCCGGCCCGCACCACACTCCAGGTCTTCAGGGATTCTTTCGCCGTCTTGCCCCGGGTCCGGGCATCCCGGACCAGCCGCCGGAAGATCCGGGCGTCCGAGGTGTAGATCCGGTTATGGGCGTCGACCCCCAGGGCCGTCAGGGGGCTGATGTAGATCTTGAATTTGTCCTTCCCCTGGATGTTCTTCGTCAGTTTTTCATTCAGTCCGTGGATGCCCTCGATGATCAGGGTCTCGTTTTCATCCAGGGTCGTGATCCGCTTCCCGAACTCCTTCTTGCCTGTCAGGAAGTTGTAGACGGGGATGTCCACTTCCTTCCCGGCCAGCAGGGCATTCACCTGTTCGTTGAACAGCTTCACGTCCACCGCTTCCAGGTCCTCGAACTTGTAATTGCCTTTTTCGTCCTTCTCCACAAATTCCCGATCCACGAAATAGTCGTCGGTGGACAGGGCCGTGACCTTCCTGCCATGGACGTTCAGCTGGACCCCCAGCCGCTGGGCAAAGGAGGTCTTGCCGGAGGAACTGGGCCCGGCGATCAGCACCACCCGCTTCCGGGTGGAAACGATGTTGTCGGCGATCAGGGCGATCTTCTTTTCATGCATGGCCTCCGATACCTGGATCACCCGCCGGTAGGTTCCCTTTTCGATGGCCCGGTTCAGATAAGCCACGTAGGGGATCTGGATCATATCCATCCACCGGTCCGTCTCCTTGAAGGTCTCGTTCAGGAGATGATTATGCTGGAATTCCGGGAGTTTGCGGGGGTCCTCCGCCGTGGGCAGCCGCAGGATCACGGAACCGTCCACCATTTTTACGTCGAACACCGGCACGCACCCGGTAGAGGGCGGCAGGGCTCCGTAGAAGTAGTCCCACAGGTCCCCCAGCTTGTAGATGCTGGAGACCGGCTTGTTGCGGTAGTCCAGCAGCTTGATCTTGCTCTTGGTGTATTTGCTGGAGAGCAGCAGGGCCTTGACGCCCTCGGTCTCCATCTTGTATTTCTCGAATTTTTCGTCTGCCGCGATGATCTCCTTCATCCGTTCCCGGATCTGGTCCACCGCCTTTTCGTCCAGCCATCCTATGTAGGGCTGGATGTTGCACAGGACGCCCTTGTCCAGCGAATACTGGACCCGCACCACGGATTCCAGCCCGTAAAGGTCGCAGACCGCCCGGACCAGAATGAAGACCAGGGCCCGCTCCATGGCCCGGTAGCCGTTGAAGTTTTCCGCCGTCAGGAAGTCCACGGAGGTGTGATCCTCCTCCACCGTCCGGAACAGCTCACGGATCCGGTACCCCGTCAGGCAGATCAGGATCCGGCACTTCGGGTCCTTGTCGTAGGGTTTGGCCAGCTCCATGAAGGGAGTGCCCACCGCCGCTTCGACTTCATCGATCTTTTCTCCGTTTTTCAGGATCTCCAGTTTCACCATCTTTTTTTCTTTCTCACTCATTGCTCTATCCTTTCCGGTCCCTTTAAAAATGCACCGGCGTCGGGTCGCCCGTTTCCGCCGGTGCGTGTTTCTCTATTCTTCTTCCAGGTCCACCACGTCTTCCGAAACGATCCGGTCGAATTCCGCCGCGACCTTTTCGAATTCCGCATCGTCTTCGATGTCCAGCATCTCGAACTCATCCTCATTGATCTCCCGGTATCCGTAGAGATAGATGTCTTCCGAGCCGTCGTTGGGCAGCAGGGCGATGTATTCCTTTCCTTCCATGCCGAAGACGCCCATGATCTCACATTCGATTTCCTTGCCGTCCTCGAATTCCAGGGTCAGGAAGTTGTCATCATCGTTATCTTCCGGACGCGCGTTCGCGTCTCTTCCTTTATTTTCACTCATTTCGTTCTCCTTTCTATGCCAATAATCTCCCTCTTACGTAATCCGACATCTCTTTGCCCTGCAGCAGTTCCAGGATCTTCAGCCCGAACTCGATGGCTGTGCCCGGTCCCTGGGAGGTGATCAGTTTCCCGTCTACCGCCACTTTGTCTTCCACCACGTTGGCTTCCGTGAAGCCGTCCCCGCAGCCCGGGAAGCAGGTCAGGGTCTTTCCCTCGATCAGCCCGTTGTCGTGCAGGATGATGGGCGCCGCACAGATGGCCGCCACCCACTTTTCATCGTCCGCCATGTAGGCCTTCAGCTGTTTCACCAGCCCTTCGTGGGCCCCCAGGTTGTCGACCCCCGGGATTCCGCCGGGCAGGACGATCATGCCGCCTTCGCTGTAATCCACTTCTTCAAAGAGTTTGTCGCACTGCACGCCGATGCCCCGGACGCTCTTTACGATTCTCTCGCCGGTCACCGACACGATTTCCACGTCCAGTTCGCCCCGGATGAGGATGTCGATGGTGGCCATCGCTTCGATCTCTTCAAAACCCTCCGCCAGATGCACGTATACTTTTTTGTCCATATCCCTTCCTCCGTTTCCTCCCGGTTCCTCCGGACGATCGCTTTTCTCCATTATAACACAGAATGGAAAAATTTTTTCAACAAAATAATACGGCAGGCAGTTGATAAATAAGGCAAAATGTGATATGTTAAAATGTAATATAGGATAATTGTGAGAGAAAAATCTCTCTGAGAGGAAGGAGTGTTATATATGCGTGCAAAACAACTGTCGGTATTTATCGAAAATAAGAAAGGTCACATCGCATCCCTGGCCCTGGCCATCAAGAATATGGGTATCGATATCCGTGCGATCTCTGTTTTCGATACGAACGAGTTCGGGATTTTAAGATTGGTCGTGGACGATCCGGAAGCAGCTCTGGGTGCTGTACGGGAAGCCGGTTATGCAGCAAAGATCAGCGAGATCCTGGCGGCGGAAATCGCCGACAAGCCGGGCGCTCTTTATGAAATTTTCAAGATTTGTGACGAAAATGACATCAACATCGAATACATCTACTCCTTCGTTATGAAATCAGACGTCAAACCGCTGATCATTATGAAAGTAGACAAAATGGATGAGGCTTCCGAACTGTTCGAAAAGAACGGGATTCGCATCGTGGATGCCGAAGAACTGTATGCCAAAAACTGAGAAGCCGGGCACTGAAATCATTTTGCTTATAAGAAACACTCCGTTTCGCTGGACGAACCGGAGTGTTTTTTTATTCTTCCGTTTTCTTTTCTTCAAAGAACTCCTTCACGGCCTTTGCCGTCCGGGCGTTCATGCCGGGGGCTTCCGCCAGCTCTTCCAAGCCGGCTTTTTTGATGTTCTCCACGCTGCCGAAGTGGTCCAGAAGCATGTTCCGGCGCTTCTCCCCGATGCCGGGGATTTGGTCCAGCACGGACTTCGTCATGGCCTTGCTCCTCAGGTTCCTGTGATAGTCGATGGAGAAACGGTGGACCTCCTCCTGGATGAAATAGATGAACTTAAACAATTCGTCTTTGTCCTTCAGGCCCGTGAGCCGTCCGTCGATCACCAGGTCCCGGGTCCGGTGTTTGTCATCCTTCACCATCCCCGCCACGGGCACATCGATCCCCATGGCCCTTACCACGGCATCCACCGCCGCCGCCTGTTTGTCGCCGCCGTCGATCAGCAGCAGGTCCGGCAGTTTCTCGAAACCGTTGTTCTTTCCGGTCTTCTTCGCTTCCTGATAGTTTTTGAACCGCCGGTAGATCACTTCCTGCAGACTGCCGTAATCGTTGGGGCCCTCGATGGTTTTGATTTTGAACTTCCGGTAGTCCTTGGGCCGCTTGACACCGTTTTCGAAGACCACCATACCGCCGACGGAATTTACGCCGGAAGTGTTGGAAATATCATAGGCCTCGATCCGGCGGATCTCCCGGTCCAGACCCAGGAGCTCCCGGAGCCCGGCTTCCAGCCGCTCCGTCTTGTCCTGACGGTTCTTCACCCTTTTCTCAAAGGTCTCCACGGTCTGGGTCACGTTCATCCGGCCCATCTCCAGCAGGGCCTTCTTATCCCCTCTCTGCGGCACGAAGATCTTCACCCGGCTGCCCTTGATGTCCGACAGCCAGTCCTCAATGGCCGGGAATTCCTCCCCGATGGATTCCACCAGGATCTCCCGGGGAATCAGGGACTTCTCGCAGTAATACTGCTTCATGAAGGCTGCGATCCGCTCCTCCCGGCTGCTTTCCACCGTGGGGCCGATCCGGTAGCTCTCCCGGCCGGTCATCTTGCCGTCCCGGACGTAGAAGAGCATGATGTTGGTGCCCTCGTCCACCTCCGCCGACACGATCACGTCGATCTCGTTGGCGGCGCTGGTGACGATCTTCTGCTTTTCCCTCAGCATCCGGATGGCGTTGATGTCGTCCCGGTACTCCGCCGCCTTTTCAAAGTCCAGCTTCTCCGAAGCTTCCTCCATCTTCTGCTGCAGCCGCTTTTCCATCTCCCGGCTGTTCCCCTGGAGAAAGTCCAGGACCTCCCGGACCATCTCCCCGTAATCCCCGAGGGAAGTCTTTCCGTCGCAGACCCCCCGGCAGAAGCCGATGTGGTAGTTCAGGCAATAGCCGGCCCCTTCGGGAAAACTGCGGGCGGCGCACTTCTTCAGCGGGTAGACCCTGTTGATGAAGTCGATGATCAGGTTCACCGACCCCACGTCCGTGTAGGGCCCGAAGTACTTGCCCCCGTCCCGGACCACCCGGCGGGTCTTGATGACCCGGGGAAAGTCCTCGTCCAGGGTGACCTTGATGTAGGGGTAGGTCTTGTCGTCCCGCAGCAGCACGTTGTAGCGGGGCATGTATTTCTTGATGAGATTGTTTTCCAGGATCAGGGCTTCCATTTCGGAACCGGTGATGATGTACTCGAATTCATCGATGTCCTTCACCAGCGCCCTTACCTTCGGCGTCAGGCTCTCCGGGGACTGGAAATACTGGCGCACCCGGTTTTTCAGGGAGACCGCCTTGCCCACGTAGATCACTTCGCCGAATCGATCCTTATACAGGTATACTCCCGGTTGGTCCGGGAGTATACGCAGGTTTTCCTGTATGTCAAACATGATTACTCAAAATCCTTGTGACCCTCAATCAGCTCCTGCTTCAGCGTCCAGAGCTTATCCGACAGGTCCACGTAATAGGTGTGTGGGTTTTCAAACCGCTGGACTTCCTGCCACAGGGTCTCCAGCTGTTCCCGGCAGTACTCGCGGATCTCTTCCGTGGAAGGCAGGTCATAGACCAGCTCTCCGTCTTTAAAGACCGGAACCGCCAGTTCCCGGGTGTAATAATCCGTGATCTTCTTTCTCTTCCAGACGAATTCCGGGTTGAAGATCTCGTAGGGTTGGCTTTCATCGAAGGTCTCGTTCCAGAGCATCACCACGTCCGCCACCGCCTTGTCCGTGCTCTTGTCGTAGAACCGGATGGCTTTCTTGAAGCCGGGGTTGGTGATCTTTTCGATATTCTCGGAAATCTTGATCCGGGGACGGATCTTCCCCTTTTCCTCCACTGCCACCAGCTTGTACACGCCGCCGAAGACCGGGGAGGATTTGGAAGTGATCATCTTTTCGCCCACGCCGAAGGAATCGATAGCCGCGTTCTGCATCAGCATGTCCTCGATCAGGTATTCATCCAGCGAGTTGGAAGCGATGATTTTGCAGTCGTGGAAACCGCCCTGGTCCAGCATGGCCCTGGCCCGGCGGGACAGGTAGGTGATGTCGCCGCTGTCGATCCGGATGGACATTTTCGCCGGCTTGAATTCCTCGAAGACCTTCATGGCGTTGGGCACGCCGCTCTTCAGCACGTCGTAGGTGTCCACCAGCAGGGAGCAGTTGTCCCGGTGCAGCTTCGCATAGGCCCGGAAGGCTTCCAGCTCGTCGTCGAAGACCTGAATCCAGCTGTGGGCCATGGTGCCGGTAGCCGGCACGCCGTAGTCGATGTCCGCCTTCACGCAGGCGCTGGCCGCCGCTCCGCCGATGTAGGCGGCCCTGGCGCCCAGGATCGCCGCGGATTCCCCGTGGGCTCTCCGGGAGCCGAATTCCATGACGGCACGGCCCTTGGCAGCCCGGGCGATCCGGCTGGCCTTGGTGGCGATCAGGCTCTGGTGGTTGATCATCAGCAGGAGATAGGTCTCCACCAGCTGCGCTTCGATCAGAGGCGCCCGCACGGTCAGGAGAGGTTCTCCCGGGAAGACCGGGGTCCCTTCCGGGATGGCCCAGATGTCGCCGGTAAACTTGAAATGTCTCAGGTAATCCAGGAATTCTTCCGAAAACCCGCCCTTCTTCCGAAGGTAATCCAGGTCGGATTCCGAGAATTCCAGGGCCTGGATGTATTCCACGATGCTCTGCAGGCCCATGGCGATGGCAAAGCCCGCATTGTCGGGATTCTTCCGGTAAAACACGTCGAAATACGCGATGGTGTCTTTCTTGCCGCTTTCAAAATAGCCGCTTCCCATCGTCAGCTCGTAGAAATCCACGAGCATGGTCATGTTATGGCTCCGTTCCATGTTATTCCTTACCTCCTGTCGACTCGTCGATGATCCGGATGGGATTGTATCCCCTCAGGTTGATCTCGTAGTATACTTCCGCGCCGCTTTCTTCCATGAAGTAAACGGCCATGGTATTGGTCAGGGTGATCTGGTGGCCGCCCTTGTCGTAGGTCTCCACCACGTTCAGCGGCAGGATGATCCGGGATTTGACGCCCTTCTTGTTGAACCAGGCCTTGGCGGTCAGGCAGAACTGCATCACGCAGATGTCCGTACACACGCCGGCGACCACGAAGTCCGTGATGTCCGGATGCGCTTCCATCCACTTCATGAATTCCTCTTCCAGGAAACCGTTGGTGGAGGATTTGGGGATGTAGTCGTAGCCTCCTTCCCGCTGGATCTCATCCACGATCTCTGCTTCCGAACTGCCCTTGAGGCAGTGCACCGGATACTTGTCGAATTCCGGGGAATCCTCTTCATGGCAGTCGCCGAACGCCACGATTGGCATGGCATGGTTCTTGAAATACTGCATCAGCTCCACGATGGGTTCGATGATGTCCTCCGCCAGTTCATTCTGCATCTGGCCTTCCCGGACAAATCCGTTGACCATGTCGATGATGACGAGGGCCGTCTTGTCTCTGTCCAGCTGGGTGCCTCTCAATGCCGGTTTGTCCCACATCATTCCGTAGATGCCCTGGAAGGTGGTCTTCGCTTTCTCCATTTCTATCTGTTCCGTCCTTTCCGTAATACGTTCTTCAAATACTGCCCGGTCAGGGAGTTTTCCGTTTCGGCGATGTCTTCCGGCGTCCCCGCTGCTACCACGGTACCGCCCCGGTCGCCGCCTCCCGGTCCCAGGTCGATGATGTAGTCGCTGACTTTGACCACATCCAGATTATGTTCAATCACTATTACAGTATTACCCACCTCCGTCAGCCTGTCAAGTACTTTGATCAATTTATTTACGTCTTCAAAGTGCAGGCCGGTGGTGGGTTCGTCCAGGATATATACGGTTTTTCCGGTGCTCCGCTTGGACAGTTCCGTGGCCAGCTTGATCCGCTGGGCTTCCCCGCCGGAAAGCTGGGTGGAGGGCTGTCCCAGTTTGATATACCCCAGCCCCACATCGTAGAGGGTATTGAGCTGCCGCATGATGGGGGGGATGTTCTTGAAGAAATCCATCGCTTCCTCCACCGTCATGTCCAGCACATCGTAAATATTCTTTCCTTTATATTTCACTTCCAGCGTTTCCCGGTTGTAACGCTTGCCCTTGCAGACTTCGCAGGGCACATATACGTCGGAGAGGAAGTGCATCTCGATCCGGATGATCCCGTCTCCCTGACAGGATTCGCAGCGGCCGCCCTTCACGTTGAAGCTGAAGCGGCCCTTCTTGTATCCCCGGGCTTTGGCTTCCGGCAGTCCAGCAAAAAGGTCCCGGATGTGGGTGAACATCCCGGTGTAGGTGGCGGGATTGGACCGGGGGGTCCGTCCGATGGGGGACTGGTCGATGCAGATGACTTTGTCCACGTGCTCGATCCCTTCGATCCGGTCATGCTTCCCCGGCCGGGTCTTGGCCCGGTTCAGCCTGTTCGCCAGGGATTTGTACAGGACCTCATTGATGAGGCTGCTCTTCCCCGACCCGGAAACGCCGGTAACGCAGGTGAAGGTCCCCAGAGGGATCGCCGCGTCCACATTTTTCAGGTTGTTCTCCCGGGCGCCCCGGATCGTCAGCCAGTGGCCGCTGCCGGGCCTTCTGGAATCCGGTACGGGGATGATTTTCTCCCCCTTCAGGTATTTCCCGGTGAGGGACGCCTCGCAGGAAGTAATGTCTTCTATGCCGCCCTGGGCCACGATCTCGCCGCCGCTGATGCCGGCGCCGGGGCCGATGTCGATGATGTGGTCCGCCGCCCGGATGGTATCCTCGTCGTGTTCCACCACGATCAGGGTGTTGCCGGTATCCGTCAGCTTCCGCAGGGTGCCGATGAGCTTGTCGTTGTCGCTCTGGTGCAGGCCGATGCTGGGCTCGTCCAGGATGTACAGGACCCCCATCAGCCCGGAGCCGATCTGGGTGGCCAGCCGGATCCGCTGGGCCTCTCCGCCGGAGAGGGTCCCGGAAGCCCGGGACAGGGTCAGGTATTCCAGCCCCACATTTTTCATGAAGGTCAGCCGGGCCCGGATCTCCTTCAGGATCTGGCGGGAGATCTCCATCTCCTGGTCCGTCAGTTTGATGCTGTCGATGAACTCGATGGCCTGCGTCACCGAGAACCGGGAGAAGTCATCGATGTTGATGCCCCCCACTGTTACCGCCAGCACTTCCGGCTTCAGCCGCTTTCCGCCGCAGGACCTGCAGGGCACCATGCTCATGTATTGTTCGATCTTGATCTTGATATAGTCGGAATTTGTACTCTTGTAGCGCCTCTCCAGGTTGGGGATCACGCCCTCGAAGGTCCGGTTGTAATGGGTCCGTCCGGCGCCGCTGAACCGGCTGTCGAAGGTGTAGGTCAGGGGCGTCCGGGATCCGTACAGCAGGGCCTGCTTAAAGTCCTCCGACAGCTCCCGGTAAGGAGTATCCAGGTCCTCCCCGTAAGATTTCGCCAGGGCGGAGACGATCTGGTAGTAATAGCCGTTCTCGTCCATGGAGGAAAAGACGCTTCCCAGGGCGCCTTCCGCCAGGCTCTTGTCCGGGTCCTCCACCACCAGCTCCGGGTCCACGCTCAGGATGAATCCCAGGCCGTTGCATTCCGGACAGGCCCCGAAAGGCGAATTGAAGGAGAAGGAACGGGGTTCCATCTCCGAGATCCCTTCCCCGTGTTCCGGGCAGGCGAAGTTCGTGCTGAAAAGCAGGTCCTCCCCGCCGATGATGCTGGCGACGACGATCCCGTCGGAATTGGCCAGAGCCAGTTCCACCGAATCCGTCAGCCGGGTCTCCTGACCGGGCCGAATCACGATCCGGTCCACCACGATCTCGATGGTGTGCTTCTTCGTCTTTTCCAGGGTGATTTCTTCTTCATTGATGTTGTACAGCTCACCGTCCACCCTTACCCGGGTGAAGCCGTCCCGGCGGATCCGGTCGATGATTTTCGCGTGCTCGCCTTTTTTGCCGTGGATCACCGGCGCCAGGACCATCAGCTTCGTGCCTTCCGGCAGCGACAGGATCCGGTCCACGATCTGGTCCACGGACTGGCCGGAGATCTCCCGGCCGCAGACCGGGCAATGGGGGATCCCCGCCCGGGCATAGAGGAGCCTCAGGTGGTCGTGGATCTCCGTAACGGTCCCCACCGTGGACCGGGGGTTCCGCCCCGTAGTCTTCTGGTCGATGGAGATGGCCGGCGACAGGCCCTCGATCAGGTCCACGTCGGGCTTGTCCATCTGCCCCAAAAACTGCCGGGCGTAAGCCGACAGGCTCTCCACGTATTTCCGCTGGCCCTCCGCGTAGATGGTGTCGAAGGCCAGGGTGGATTTACCGGAGCCGGACAAGCCGGTGAGTACCACCAGCTGGTCCCGGGGGATGTCCACGTCGATGTTTTTCAGGTTGTGTCCCCGGGCGCCCCGGATGATGATCTTGTCGTTCTTCATGTCAGTACCTTTTCTATCTCTTTAATTCCAATATCTGATCGCGAAGTTCCGCCGCCCGTTCAAACTGCAGGTTCTTCGCGCAGTCCCTCATTTCCGCTTCCAGCTTCTCGATGAGCTGCTTTCTCTCCCTGGCGGTCATTTCCGATGATTTGCCGGTATAGAAGGGTTCCATCTCCTCCGCCGCCATGGTGGCCTCGATCTTGTCCCGGACGCCCTTTTGGACCGTCTGCGGGGTGATGCCGTGGGCCCGGTTGTAGTCCTCCTGGACTTTCCGCCGGCGATTGGTCTCGTCGATGGCCCGCCGCATGGAGCCGGTGACGGTATCCGCATACATGATGACCCGTCCGTTCACGTTTCGGGCTGCCCGTCCCACGGTCTGGACCAGGGAGGTCTCCGTCCTCAGGAAGCCCTCCTTGTCTGCGTCCAGGATCGCGATCAGGGAGACTTCCGGCAGGTCCAGCCCTTCCCGCAGGAGGTTGATCCCCACCAGTACGTCGAATTCCCCGAGCCTGAGGTCCCGGATGATTTCCGTCCGCTCCAGGGTCTCCGTATCGGAGTGCATATATTTGACTTTGATGCCAGCGCCGGACAGGTAATCCGTCAGGCGCTCCGCCATTTTCTTCGTTAAGGTGGTCACCAGGATCCGCTCGCCCCGCTCCGTGACCCGGTGGATCTCGCCGATCAGGTCATCGATCTGGCCCTCTGTGGGCCGGATGTCGATGGGCGGGTCCACCAGCCCCGTGGGCCGGATGAGCTGCTCCACGAAGACGCCGCCGCTCTTTTCCTTTTCATAAGGAGCGGGCGTGGCGCTGACGTAGACCGCCTGTTTCACCTGCTGTTCGAACTCCTGAAACTTCATGGGCCGGTTGTCCAGCGCCGAAGGCAGCCGGAACCCATATTCCACCAGGGCTTCCTTCCGGGAGCGGTCCCCCGCATACATGGCCCTCAGCTGGGGCATCATCACGTGGGATTCGTCCACCACCAGGAGCCAGTCCTCCGGGAAATAGTCGATCAGGGTGTAGGGCCGCTGGCCCGGGGCCAGGCCCGTCAGATGCCGGGAATAGTTTTCGATGCCCTTGCAGGACCCGGTGGCCCGCAGCATTTCGATGTCGTAGCGGGTCCGCTGTTCGATCCGCTGGGCCTCCAGGAGTTTCCCCCGGTCGGTAAAGAACCGGATCCGCTCCTCCAGTTCCTCTTCGATAGAGTCCACCGCCCTCAGGATGTTCTCCTCGCTGGTGACATAGTGGGAGGCCGGGTAGATGGCCACGTGGTTCCGGTAGCCCAGGATCTCCCCGGTCAGGTAATTCACTTCCCGGATCGATTCCACTTCATCCCCGAAGAGTTCCACCCGGATGGTCTTTTCCGACCCCGCCGGGAAGATGTCGATGATGTCGCCCCGCACCCGGAAGGTGCCCCGGGCGATGCTCATGTCGTTGCGGACGTACTGAATGTCCACCAGTTTTCGGATGATCTCGCTGCGGCTCTTCTCCATGCCGGGCCGCAGGGACAGCACCTGGTTCTCGTAGTCGATGGGGGAACCCAGTCCGTAGATGCAGGACACGCTGGCCACGATGATCACATCCCGCCGCTCCACCAGCGCGGAGGTGGCGGAGTGCCGCAGTTTGTCGATCTCGTCGTTGATGTCGGAGTCCTTTTCGATATAGGTGTCCGTCTGGGGCACGTAGGCCTCCGGCTGATAGTAATCGTAATAGGAAACGAAGTATTCCACGGCGTTGTTCGGGAAGAACTCTTTGAATTCGCCGTAGAGCTGGGCGGCCAGGGTCTTGTTATGGGAGATGACCAGGGTGGGCTTCTGGACCTTCTCGATCACATTGGCGATGGTGAAGGTCTTGCCGGAGCCGGTGACCCCCAGAAGGGTCTGGTGTTTCTTCCCCGCCAGGATGCCGGCCGCCAGCTGGTCGATGGCCTGGGGCTGGTCGCCCATGGGTTTGTAGTCGGAAACGACTTTGAACTGTGGCATTTCTCTCTTCCTTCTCTCTTTTTCCGCAAATTGTACCACTTGGTATTATACCATGAATGCACCGAATATGCAAACAAATGTTCTCCAACGCAAGCATTTTGCCTTGAAATTGAATGCAATGCTTGCTTCCTGTTTCTATAAGACCTTTGCCGGCAAGCGTTTTCCTTTGTTTGAGGTAAAAAAGCTTGCCTTGCAGGCGGAAATCTTAAGCGATTTCTTGTTTTTCCGCTTTTAAGGCAAGCATTTTACTTTGTAACCGAGTAAAATGCTTGCTTCCCATACTCTCAAAAGGCACTGGTGGCAAGCTTTTAAGGCCTCGGAAGCAGAAAACACTTGCCTTCCTAATTAATCGAAGAGGCATATTCTTTGAATGATGTCCGGGCGGTCGGCGGCCAGTTGTTCCGCCCAGGGGCGGTCGAGGGGCCGGCGGCTCAGGATCAGGGAGGTGCAGGCGTCCGGGTTCAGGAGGACGGGGTAGCGTTCGCCCTTGAAGTCTTTGAGCCATACGGGGTTTTGTTCCCGGCAGAGTCCGCAGCCGGTGCCCCGGAGGCTTTCGGCGCCGGCCAGGGGGCAGTATTCGCTGACCATGGCCGGGACGCGGCCATAGCGGAGGACCTCGTATTCGAAGGACCCGTTAAAGGCCGCCGAAGGAGTCAAACTCTTTCCCGGTCGGACGCTCTCGCTCGGGGTTCCGCGCAGCGGTACATCGGCTCCCGCTTCCCTTCCGGTCGCGCTCGCCGTGGACCGGCGGTCACCCATCGCCTCCCGGGAAAGGTTTGTCTCCCAAAAGCGGCCTTCTTCAAGCTCATAGGATAAGGTTGCTCCGCTAAGGCCTAAGTTATTCAAAACGCAGGCGGTTTCTTCGTTGAAGACGTTGAGGCCGGCGTCGCCCATGACGGGTTTTCCGGTCCCGATGAGGGTTTCGATCTGGCCCAGGTTGCCGGCGTACCAGCCGTCAATGTCCGTCAGGACGTCGTCAAAATCAGGACCCTGTTCGGGTCTCCACAGCACCGGCAGGGCGCAGTAAACCCGGGTCCCGCCGTCCCGCAGGGCCTTCAGGTCTTCCCGGCACCCGGCATCCGCCAGGTCCCGGATGCTGACGGTGACCCGGAAGGCGCCTTCCGCTTCTTTCCGGAACCGTCTCTCCCATTTATATATGTAGAAATTCTTTTTCTCAGTCATCGTTCTTCTCCTGCAGTGCCTGCAGTTTTTCCAGGGCTTCCCGCCGGACCTTTTTGACTTCGGACATGGGGATCATCAGCCCCGCCTCCATTTCCATCCGGCACTCCGCCAGGACAAAGGGGGTATTCCCGGTCTTTTTCAGCTGGGTCAGGACCGCCGCTTCGTCCGTGGGGGCTTTCTCCGCCCGTTCCAGGATCACGGTACCCCGGGCCGCAGCCCGGTGTCCCCGGCCGTCCGACACGGCAAACTGCACCGGTTTTCCCTCCGCGGCGATGAAGACGCCTTTTACTTCAGCCTTTCCAGGCTCCTCCGCCTGTTTCATACGGCCCTCATAGGTCCGCCGGATTTCCTCCAGCAGCTGCCGGTCTGTCACTTTATACACCGGGTCCCCCGGCCGGATCGTTCCCGGGATATCCCCGATCCAGACCCTCTCCCGGGCCTTCGCCGCCCGCACCGGCTGTTTTCTTCCTTTTATATAACTCACCACGCCGCCGGGAAAACCGGGGGCTGTGATCTCGATCCCGTCTCCCACTCTCAGGTCCCGGGCCAGTTCCAGTTCCAGCAGAGATTTTTCCTTCCCCATGGCCGAGGGCCGCACCTTCCGGACTTCCCCCAGGAAAAGGCCCCTGTGTTTGGGGCTGTCTCCCGACAGCAATGCACCGCTGGGTTTGCCGTACAGATAGCCCCGGGTGAACTTCCCCCGGCTGAAAACCTGCTCCAGCCGTTCCATGTCCCGGGCTTCCGGCGCCTTTTCTCCTCCGCCGGCGATCCGGTCCAGGTATTTCCGGAAGGTCTTTACCGTCAGGGCTGCGTATTCCGGCGTCTTGAGCCGTCCTTCGATCTTCAGGGAATCCACTCCGGCCCGGACCAGCGCATTCAGGTCCGGCAGGTAGGAAAGATCCCGGGGGCTCAGCAGGTAGCCGGCTTCCCCGAGGGGTTCCCCTCCTTCGGTCTCCAGTTCATACCACCGCCGGCAGGGCTGGGCGCACTGGCCCCGGTTGCCGCTTCGACCGCCGATCAGCTGGCTCATGGCGCACTGCCCCGACAGGCACATGCACAGGGCTCCATGGACGAAAATTTCCGTCTCGATCCCCGGCTCCGCCGCGCAGTCCCGGATCTGTTCCAGGGACAGTTCCCGGGCCAGTACCGCCCGCTTGAACCCCAGTTCCCGGGCCATTTTCACTCCGGCCCGGTCGTAGACCGTTCCCTGGGTACTCAGGTGCAGGGGGATCTCCGGCAGTTCCTTTCTCAGAAGGGCCGCCAGCCCCAGGTCCTGGATGATGAAGGCGTCCACCCCGGCTTCCGCCCCTTCCGCTCCCTGCTTCAGGGCGGACTCCAGTTCCTCCTGCTTTACCAGGGTATTCAGGGTCATGTAGGCTTTGACGCCCTTCCGGTGGGCATAGCGGATCGCCCGGGTCATCTCCGACGGCTCGAAATTGTCGGCATACTCCCGGGCATTGAAGCCCTTTCCGCCGAAATAGATCGCATCGGCGCCGTTTTCCGCCGCCGCTTCAAAATGTTCCATGCCCCCGGCCGGCGCCAGGAGTTCCGGTTTCTTCCTGTCCATAATTGCTCCTTTGGTTCCCGTTTCCCCTATTATACAAAAAAGGCACTGCCCTGCGCAATGCCCCCTCCGCCGCCTTCGGCGCCACCTCCCCCGAGGGGGGAGGCAAGTCTTCTTCTCTGAGACCCGGGTCTTTTTTACAATCCAATCTGATCGGCGATGGCGCCCATCTCTTCCAACGCGATGAGGATGAAATCATCGTAGGAGATCCCGATCTCCTCGATGGCCTTCATGTACACCCGGTTGGCCCCCGCAGCGAACCGCTCCTCCCGGAAACGCTTCCGGACGGATTTGGGCTTGACGCTGGCGATTTTCCGGTCCGGATAGATCTGGGCCACCGCCTTGACAAAGCCGCTCATGGGGTCCGCCGCCAAAAGCGCCTTCTCCAGTTCGGTTTTTGCCGTGACGCCGGATTCGGGGTTGTGGGCACAGATGGCATTGAACATAACGGGGTCGTCGTACCCCTCGTCCTTTAAAATCTGTACGGAGGTGGGCCCATGGGTAGAAAAATCCTCCCGCCAGGGGCAGATCTCTTCGTCCAAATCGTGGAGCAAGCCGCAGATCCCCCAGTATTCCACGTCCTCCGGGGCCTTGACCTTGGCGATGCCCCGCATGATGGCCTCCACCGCATAGGAATGGGTGAGGTAGTTTTCGCCTTTCATGTATTTGTGCAGCAGGTCGTATGCTTCCTGCCGGGTCATAGTCGTACTCATGATTCTCCTCCTTTATTCATGATGATGATGGATATTAAGATCAGCCCCAGGGCCAGCCCCGTACTGACAGTAAAAGCTTCCCGGTAGATGAGGATCCCGATGATCGTGGCCGTGGCCGGTTCGGAAAAAGCCAGAACGGAAGCCTTGCCGACTTCGATCCGCTGAAGGGCCTTGGCGTACAGGGTGTAAGGCACCGCCGTGCAGACCAGGCCGAAAAGCACCAGGAAGAAAATCGGCAGCACGCCCGCCAGTTTCCCCGGCAGCGGCCCGTCCGACAGGGCGAAGGGGATGGTCCCCAATGCGTAAAACATGGTCATGTACAGGGTGGTCACCGCGGTGGAGTTCCGCTGCACCGCCGCCCGGCTTCCGACGATATAGATGGCGTAGCCCAGGGCCGACAGGATGCCCGCAATCAGTCCGATCGCCGTGATCCGGAAGGAAGACCCTCCCAGCAGCCCGGACATCACCACACAGCCAGAAAAAGCGCAGGCCAGGGCGATCACTTTCCGCAGGGTGATCCGTTCTTTAAAGAATATGGCCGCCCCGATGGTGGAGAAGATCGGCGCCGCATACATCAGCACCACTGCCACCGCCAGGGGATTGACCTTCACCGACAGGCAGTAAGCCAGGTTCGCCGTGGAAAGTCCGGCCACGCCGACGAAAAACAGCAGCGCCAGGTCCCGGAATTTCCCGACCTTCAGGCTCTCCTTCCGGCTGATCAGCATGATCAGCAGCATGATGAGAAATCCCATGCCGCCGCGAAACATGGCCGCCTGAAAGGAAGTGACGCCCCAGGCGTTCAGCACACGGATGAACATCCCGGAGGTCCCCCAGCAGACGCCGGCCCCCAAGGCCATCAGCGTGCCGGCCAGCGCTTTTCCTCCGCTATCCATTGGTCTTCTCCTTCCTGTCTCTCACTTATGAAACCACTTTACCATATTCCGCGTGAAAAGTACAGTAACGAAAAAACGCACCGGAAAACCGGTGCGCCTGATGTATAAAGCGGCATTCCTAATAACGCGCCAGGGCTACATGGGAAAAAGCCGGCAGACGCAGCTTTCTCATGTCCGCATTGACAATAACGACCGAAGCCAGCATCATGGCGATAGCCAGCGTCGAATTCATCGTCAACGGTTCCCGGAACACCACAAGCCCCATCACCACGGCCGTCAGCGGCTCCGCAAAGGAGATGATGGTGGCCTTTCCGATCTCCACGTTCCGGATCGCCAGAGTGTAGATGGTATAGGGGATCAGCGTGCAAAGGACCCCCACTCCGAGCACCGCCGGGATCGCAGTCGGGTGTGCCGCCAGCAGGGGCAGCGTCCGGCCGAAGTCTGCAAAGGGAATCATCCCGAAAACGGAAAACAGGAAGGTATAACCCGCCACCGTCATCGGTTCATAATGCTTCAGCGCCATCTTGCTGGTCAAGTGGTAGGTTGCATAGGTCACGCCGGACAGAAAGCCGATCCCCAGTCCTTTCAGGGACAGGGCGCCGGCACCGCCGGTGAAAACCCCCGCCATCACCAGGCATCCGGTGAAAGCCAGGATCAGGGAGATCTTTTTCCGGAATGTGATTTTTTCTTTCAGCAGGAAAAAGGCCATGATGGTGACCACGATGGGGGAAGAATACAGCATCACCGCCGCCATCGCCAGGGTGGACGCTTCAATGGTCATAAAATAAGTGATATAGGCCATTCCCAGTCCGAAAGTCCCGGAAACCAGGAAATAACCGATGTGTTTCCAGCTTTTCAGCTTCATGGATGCCGGACGGGTGATGAATAAGACCGGAACCAGAATGGCAGCCGCGATGATGGCTCTCCAGAGAGAAGCCTGCACGGGTGTGAATCCGGCGGAATACAGGGAACGGGTAAACAGTCCGACGTTACCCCATAAAACAGCCGCCAGCAGAATGGCGGCGGGACCCATTGATAATAATGCGTTTTTCTTCATATGTCTCATCACCTTTCAGATGTTTTCTCTCTTGGTACATGGATACTGTACCACTCTTTATCTATGAAGTAAAACGCATATTTGTACTGTCAGCCATCAGTTTCTGTCATCTAAACAGTCTTTCCCGTTCCTGCGCTGCCGGATCCGTCCGGCGATCATCATCCCCAGCAGGATGAATCCGAGCCAGAAAGCCACGGAAAACATCAGGTTCAGGATCCTGGAGAAAGGCAGAAGCCCGGAGATCACCAGCGCTGCCGCGCCGATCCCCACCGTCAGGATCCGGTATTTCGGGGTCCCTTCCTCCGCTGCTTTCCTCACCAGGCTCCATAATACCATGGTCATCCCGCAGAATGTCCCCAGCATGATGCAGCCTCCGAACACCGGCGCCAAAAACGGGGTATGCAGCCGGGCCAGCATGACGTTGGGCACTTCGGTGGCGCCCACGGACGAAATGCTCCCCGCCTGGGCGAAAAACACCAGGATCCATACTCCCAACAGGGGAATCAGGGCGGTAAAAGAGGTCATTTCCGCTTCCTTCCGGTTTTGGGCCCGGACGCCGCCGATCATATACAGGGGCAGAGTCAGCAATATGGCTGAGCCCGTATACTTGATGGCGGACATGTACCAGGTCCCGGCGCCCTTGAAGGCCACTTCAGTGGCTGTCAGGGCCATGCCCTCCGCCGGAGAATGCTGCGCCCCTGCCAACGATGCAACTGCCACGATCAGCAGAAGGCCGATGGTCACCGGGCCTATGAATCCCAGGACCTCCACGATCCGGTCCAGTCCCAGCAGGACCACCAGCACGGCGCCGCCCAGAACGATGCAGCGGCCCGCCAGATTCGGAAGCCCGTAGTTTTCCGCCGCCACAGCCCCGGAGCCCGCCGACATGGAAATCAGATTGACCGCCAGCAGCACCAGGGTCACTGCCGTAATGATTTTTCCTACCCACGGACCGCAAATGATATCCAGCGCCTGGTAAGGGTCCGTCAGATTGTTCGACCAGATGACGGGATGCAGGCACAGCCCTTCATAGACCAGCACCGCAACGCCCGCGATCATACCAAAAAGTCCCCACCACCCGAAGGCAGTATAAAACTGCAGCGTTTCCTGGCCGCTGATAAAAGCCGCTCCCATGTACGCTGCACAGTAGGCTGCTGCGATCCGAATCAGGTTTTTGATGCTGATGCCCCGGTTCATCTTACTTCTCCCGTTTCTGTGTAATGGATGTTTTCATTATATCACAACACCGGGAAAAAGGTTAGTTTTCGTTTTCACATTTATTCCCACATCAATGCCGTGATTGGATTCATTGAATTTTTTGATGAAAAATATCTATTTTTTTAATATTTACTGTGGTAATTTTGTCCTTTATCGTGTACAATAATTGTGTATACAAATCTAAATTGTACTATTATGAGTACAGAAAGGAAGGTGAGGCTCGACCATTTTCCCCGGGCATGCCCCGAGTAACTATGGTAAGCTTCGATTCGCTGCTTCGAGCAGAAATGATTTATTAGCTTACAATTCCGGCGGGACAACATGCAATTATCTTTTCTTTACATATTTTTAGGGGGAAATACAATGTCTGAAAATACTGAAAAACAACAATGGGGATCAGCCTTCGGGTTTATCGTAAGTTCCATTGGTTACGCAGTAGGTGTCGGCGCTATCTGGAAATTCCCGTACATGATGGGTATGAACGGTGGCGGCATCTTCCTGCTGATGTGTATCATCTTTGCAGTAATTATTGCTATCCCGCTTTGCTGGGCTGAATTAACACTGGGTAGATATACCGGTAAATCCGTAATCGCCTGCTACAGAGACTTAAATGCCGGCGGCATTTGGAGTCTGATTTCCTGGATGGGTCTTGCTACGGTACTTATCCTGATTTCCTACTACATCACCATCGTATCCGATGTAATGTTCTACATCTTCAAATACCTCTCCGGAGGTCTGAGCAAGATGGGAATTGATGAACTGGGCGACTACTACTGGAATCTGCAGCTGAACATGCCTTATAAGTGGATCACCGTTCTGATCCTGTATGCGCTGACCATCATCGTTATCCTGGGCGGCGTACAGAAGGGTCTGGAAAGAGCGAACAAGATCCTGATCCCGGGCCTGTTCATCTTCCTGTGCATCCTGGCCATCAGAGGCCTGATGCTGCCGGGCGCTGGCGAAGGCCTGAAATTCGTCTTCCAGCCGAATGCAGCAAGTATGGCAGAAGCCGGCGGCTTCTTCAAAGTTGCTATGGCCGGATTGAACCAGTGCTTCTTCCTGGCCGGCGTAGGTATGGCGACCCTGTACTCCTTCGGATCTTACCTCGACAGAGAGAACTCCGATATCCCGTTCTCCGGCTCCGTAATCATCCTGTCCAACATCGTTGTAGCGATCTTGGCTGGTGTCGCGATCTTCCCGGCACTGTTCACCTACAACATGGACGTAGCGGGTGGTTCCGGTCTGGTATTCAAGACCCTGCCTTATGTATTCACAGAAATGGCAGGCGGCAGACTGTGGGGGACACTGTTCTTCGTTCTTCTGTTTGCTGCTGGTTGGTCTTCTGTACTGGGTCTGTTTGAAGGTGCGGCTTCCACAATGGCAGATGGCTTCGGTTGGACCAGAAGCAAGGCTGTTGCGATTGTAACCGTCATCTGCGTCATCCTGGGCGCATTCACCATCCACGCATTCACACAGCTGGCAAACGTTACACCGCTTGGCATGGACTGCTTCACATTCGCAGACTTCGTAGCGATGCTGATCACGCTGCCGATTGGTGTAATCATCATGTCCATCTTTGTTGCGACCAAGTGGTGGGATAAGTTCATTGAACACTCCGGAGTTGGCGCGAAGTACTTCAAGATCCCGAGCGGCCTGAGATTCTGGTATCTGATCGTTCTGCCGGTAGTTACTGCTCTGGTAGTAATCCTGGGTATCAAGAGCTACTTCTAAGCAACGCTTGATGAATGAACACAATCTTTACAAACTAAAAATGAGGGCCCTGCCCTCGCAAACATGACAAAAATTTCCCGGAAAACCAGCCGGTTTTCCGGGCTCTCGCCGGATTGTAAAAGGCGGCATCCTGAAAAGGATGCCGCCTTCTTGTTTTCTATACCACCGAATCGTCCCGGTATTTCAGGTACTGCACGAATCTTTTCACCGCTGACGAGGCCGTCTTCAGGCTCCGGAAGCCCAGCCCGATGTCCCGGTAGCAGGGTTCCGTCAGACTCCGCATCTCGAAGCGGAAAGGCACCCGGCGGCACATGAGCTCCGGCTCAATGGCCAGGCCGAAGCCCCTCTCCACCATTCCCATGATGGCGTGATTCTCCCAGGTTGTCAGCAGGATATCCGGCTGTACTCCGGCCCGGGAAAGGATCTCCGGGACTTCTGTGTTGTCCTTGGCCGCCAGCATCATGAAGGGGGCTCCCTCCAGATCCCGGATATCGATGGTTTCCTTCTCCGCCAGGGGATGTCCCGCCGGCAGGATCACCTTGTACTCATCCCTTTCCAGAAAGATGGTGTCAAATTCCGGCCGTGTGGGCAGCTGCACGAATCCGCAGTCCACCCGCCCTTCCCCGATCCACTGCTCGATTTCCCGGTAATTCCCGATCATCAGCTCGTATTCGATGCCGGGATGATCCTCCCGGAACCGATGGATGATGTTGGGGAGCCAGTGGATGGCGATGCTGGGCAGGGTCCCGATCCGGATCATCCCGCTCTGCATGCCGGCGATCTCCTCCACATGCTGCTCCAGCATCCGGAAATCCTCGCACAGAAGCTGGATGTAGGGCAGGAGTTCCCGGCCGTCCGGCGTCAGCCGAATCCCGCTCTTCCCCCGTTCCATCAGGCTCATCCCGCACTCCTTTTCCAGGTCTGCGATCATTTTGCTGATGGAAGACTGGGAATAGTTAAGGATCTCCGCCGCCTTGGTGAAGCTCCCGTTCTCCACGGTCTTGAGAAAGGCCAGGTACTTTTGAATATTGCCGTCCATTTCCATCCATCCCTTCTGTCCAAAAACTATCCCGGCGCCCGGAAACCCGGACGCCGAGAATGAACCTAACAGATTTTTGATACCGTAATGATAGTCAGTCGATTATACTGCGAACGGTAAGCCGCAGTTTGTAGTATGGTTTAGATCCAGCCAGAATACGGTTTCTGAGTGGTACCATTATGCAGCCACTTGATCAGTGTAATGAAGTCCCAAACCGGCAGCTGTGTTGCATGCTGTACAGCATATGCATACGGCGGCATGTCGGAGCATTCCAGAAGGATAGCGCCCAGGTTCGGTTCCTGCTTCTGCAGTTCCAGAGCAGCAGCAACTACTTCTTCTTTTACACACTTGTTGTTGAACTCGCCTCTGTATTCGAGAATAGCAGAGAAGTGTTCGCCATGTCTTAAGTCACCAACGATGAGGTCGCTCTTGTCGGTAACGCCAACATTTTCAAGCAGTACATCGGTGAAGGAAGATTTGTCGGCGGTTAAGATACCGATCTTCTGTCCCGGTTTGATGACGGCTCTGATCCAGCGGATCTGTACTAAGGAAGACAGAGCTACCGGAATGTCGAGAGCTGCAGCAACCTGTGCATGGAAGTTTCCGAAGAAGCCGCATGCGGAGCACAGAGCTCTGATACCTTCTTTTTCAATCATGTACTCAGCCAGTTCAATGATCTTGTCGCCGATGATGGGGTCTCTTCTGAATAATGTGTCGATATCCAGGCCCGGAACCCCTCTCATTCTTACCGGGAAGTCATAGGTGTAAGCATTTACAACATTACCCGGAACCATCGGATAGAATACATCTTCGATGTATACGATACCTACGGAATAACCGGACATCTGCTGATGGTCACACATCATAACCCATTCCATATTTTCCGGTGTTGCATAACCAAAATGTCTGTTTTTGATATAAGCCATATTATACCTCCGTATTACATGCCCTCTCGTTTCGGAGCATGTGTTCATTGAATGTGACAAATGTCACTAACGGATTTGATTGAACAGTATCATGTTGTTGATAATTCAAGAATGCGTCAAAAATCTGTTAATCAGTGTCCATTTATATGACCCTTCCGGTTCCCGAAGGCCCCATCCGGGAAATATAACAACCTGTAAAGTTGTGACAGGCTGCCGCTTCTTTGTCAGAAACGGCAGCCTTATTGTTGATTTGGTCGATCAACGGTTTACCATTCAGCTTCAGCTAATGCACCGTATGTGATCGGTCTTACCGGCTGTCTGGTGCTGGTAACACCAGTTTCGGTCGGACCTACGTGCAGTTCCTGAGAGATGATCTGCTGAACCAGCTTTTCGCAGGTTCTGCCCTGGCAGAGACCCATGCCGGCTCTTGTTCTTCTCTTAACGCCTACGACGTCGAATGCGCCCTGAGCGATTGCTTCTCTGATTTCGCCAACTGTTACTTCTTCGCAACGGCAAACCAGCATTTCATCATCTAATCTTGCCATGTTTTTGCCTCCTTCACAGTTTCTATTTTCTCTTTACACTTCTGACTTCGTCAGCAAATTCCTTCGGAATCGCTACTGTAACGATCGGGGTCCGGTCAAAAGCTTTAGGGTTCATGACCTTAACGATCTTGCCCTTGCACTTTACAGCACCCTGTCTGTCAACAGCTTCCCATTCTTCTCCAACTTCCGGAGTCGGAACGTATTCATACGGGAATGCAACAGTCGCTTCTGTTTCAGAATAGGTTTTGTCTACGAGGAAAATAGCCAGACCCGGGCATCTTGCTAAGCAAGCACCGCAGCCTGTGCAGTTATCTTCCTGGATCTTCGGAAGATTTGTGATAGGACTTCCAACATAAATCGCACCGAATTTACATGCGTCTTCGCAAGGATTACACGGAATCTCCTGAACGCATTCGATTACAGCTACAGGGCCTTTGGCATATCTTTCTGCGCTGATATCCTGTTCCGCATCGATCAATTCCTGGTGGCTAATATATCCAACTTCTTTAATTGACATGGTTCATATTCTCCTTTCCTGGTTTAGTCAACTGGGAACTTACCCATCTGTACGACCTTGGCGATGGCTCTCTTTTCACCGAACGGACCGGTTCTCAGACCTCTGAGTCTATCCCAGATCTGGTCTCTCTGATCCTTCGCTTCGTCCATGGTGATGTAGCCTAATTCTTCCGCAACGGAAACGCCGGCCAGTTTGCCTTCTTCCATAGCTGTGTTCGCTTCTTCGGAACCGGTGGTGTCGCCTGCAACGTAGATGCCCTTAGCGGTTGTCTGCATCTTGTCGTTGTGTACCGGAACCCAACCGAAAGCGTTATTGAATACGATTTCGATATCCTGCAGTTTAACCAGGTCGGAAACCGGTTTCAGACCAGCAGCTAATGTTACTGTATCTGCTTCGAAGGTCTTTTCTGTGCCTTCGATGGGCTGCCATTTTTCGTCTAAGCCGATAATGGTAACTTCGGAAACTCTTCCGTCAGGACCGTCGCCCTTAACTTCCTTGATTGTGTGGCTGCAGTAGATCGGAACGCCAGCTCTGGAAACCTTGGAAGCGTGTACGCCGTAACCGCCGATTCCGGGAGCAGCTTCTACGATACAAACTACATTACAGCCAGCCTGCATCAGCTGATAGGATACGATGAGGCCTACATTACCGGTACCAAGCATAACGATGTTCTTGCCCGGCTGTACTCTGTTTACGTTGATCATTGTCTGAGCAGCACCAGCGCCCATAACGCCCGGTGTTGTCCAGCCCTTGAATCTTACTACGTTTTCCTGCGCGCCTGTCGCGATAACGATGGTCTTAGGCTGCATGTAAACGATCTTCTTTGTGCCGTCCGGCTGTCCCTGTTCGATACAAGCGATCTTGTCGCCGAAGAAACCAACAACAGCAGAATTCAGCCAGATTTCGATGCCCAGTTCTTCCGCTTCTTTCAGCATCTGAACGCCCTGGTCGATACCACGGACACCTGCGTTATGTTCTTTGGATCCGAAGAATTTGTGGATCTGCTTGAACAGCTGCCCGCCGGCTTTCATGTTGAGGTCGCAAACCAGAATGTCTTTTACGCCATTTTTCGCTGCTTCGATCGCCGCAGCCAGACCGGCAGGACCTGCACCAATGACTAATAATTCTCTAGTTAACATTGCTTACACCTCCTGGATTCCATAACCGTGCTGGGTTTCTACGACCATACCTTCAACAGCAGGAGTGATGCATGTTCTGACATTTGCTCTGCCATCTACGATCATTGCGCAGTCTGTGCACTGTCCGATACCGCAGAATAACCCTCTGGGCTCATTTCTCTTTACCGTATAACGATTTACCATGATGTCCTGCGCTAATAAAGCGGCCAGAATTGGTTCGCCTTCTTTTGCAGGGATTTTCTTACCATCCACTGTAATCTCAATCATCTTTGAAGTGTCATCGTGACCAAGAATAATGTGGTCAGTAACTCTCATACACATATAATCGTCCTCCTTTCGTGTTTGACTTAATTTTATCACACTTCTTAAAAATCGTCTACAAAAACTTTTATGATGTGCACAGGATTTTAAACAATGTTTCCCGAAGATTTTCCGAAAAACCTACCATAGTTTAATCTCTAGACTTTAATTCTTTCGACAGGTCCGCCTGTTTTCTATCGATTATTCAAATTTCTGTGTATTTGGGCATATATGGTGAAATTTTTATGAACTTTCCCCCATTTTAATGAATAATTCCGGCTGCTTCATTTTTTCTTGATTCTTTCAGGGGTTTTTTATATACTTTTAGTACAAAAAGGAATCCGGAAAGGAGAACGCCCATGACCTCCCTCAGGAACATCGCATATCCAGTCATTATCGTGATCATCATCGCCCTGTTTATCATGACGGTCGTGTTTTCCCATGCCGGTATCACCGAACAAAAGAACACGGAACTGGCCCGCTACAGCGAATCCATCGACAACATCGACCAGATGCAGCATTTCATGTTTTATCAGGCGGAACTGATCCCGGATTACTTCACGCAGCTCAAATCGCTGCCGGAGGCCAGCTTCCAGACCAATTTCTCGTCCTTTGTCCGCTATTACCAGGACGAATACAGCAAGGCCCCGGACCAGACCGCCAAGGATTACCTGTACCTGGTCTCCACCAGTTACTATAAATTCGCCGACAGCTTCAATCAGTTCCAGTCCTATGTGGAGTCCGAAGACATGGACTCTGCCTATTTCTTCTGCCGGCTGACGCTGGTCCCGGACCTGAACAGCGCCTATACCGCGCTGAACACCTACCGCCACTACGTCGAAGACCGGCAGAAAGAACAGATCCGGGAAATCGCGGACTCCTACAACAATACCATGATGATGCTGGCGGGTCTCTTCATTTTCCTGGGCATTGTGTTCCTCATCGCCGCCCGGCATTTCATCAGCCGCCGGCTGCAGCCCATGCAGAACATCATGGAAGAAAAGCAGCAGTTCGAGGAATCCCGGAATCACTTCTTCGCATCCGTTTCTCACGAACTGAAGACTCCCCTGACCTCCATCGTCATGGGGGCGGAACTGCTGCAGAACCCGGCTGTCGGGGAACTCAATGACGACCAGCAGGAGCTGGTGTCTACCATCATGGAAGACAGCTTCACCCTGACTACCCTGATCCGCAACATGCTGCAGATGACGAAAAGCGAATCATCCCAGGCGGTCTATCTGTTCGAGATCTGCGATCCCCTGCCCATCCTGGAACAGGCCATCTCCCAGTTCGAACGGATCGCCGACAAAAAACATATCCAGTTCACCTTCGGCGCTCCCAACAGCCTGCCTCCCGTCCGGGCGGACAAGGACCGGCTCACCTGGGTCATGAACAACCTGTTTTCCAATGCGTTCAAGTACTCCGAATCCGGGGACACCGTTCATGTTTCCGCCGACAACTATGAAAACAGCCAAATCATTATCAAGGTCTCCGATATGGGCCCGGGGATTCCGGCGGAATACAGGGAAAAGATTTTCGAAAAGTATTTCCGGGTGGACGAGGACGATACGGAACTGGGCGGCACCGGCCTGGGCCTGGCAATCTGCCGGGAGATCGTGGAAGCCCACGGAGGCTCCATCTGGTACGAAAGCAATCACCCGAAGGGTTCCGTCTTCTGCTTTACCCTTCCGGTGATTCACGAATATAGTGTGTAAACCCTATGAGAAAGTGTGAAAACCATGAAAAAAGTACTGATTATTGACGACACAAAAAACATCCGCATCCTGCTGAAAAAAGTACTGCAGCTGGAGGGCTTTGAAGCGGAGACCGCTTCCGACGGCCGGGAAGGTCTGGACATGATCCGGAAGGAAGATTACAGCCTGATCTTCATGGACATCAAGTTGCCGGAGATCAGCGGCACGGAGATCCTCAGGACCATCCGGGCGGAAGGCAACAACACTCCCACCATCATCATGACCGCCTACGCCACCATCAAGAACGCCGTAGACTGCATCCAGCTGGGAGCCATCACCTACATCCAGAAACCTTTCACCGCCGAACGGATCCTGAACACCATGAAGCAGTTCAACATCTTCGCCGCGGAAGACGACGAGGACGGGTCCGCCGCGGACTGGAACCGAATCGAAGAGGATTACCGGAACAAAAACTACCACGACACCCTGAAAAGCCTGTCCATCCTGCTGGCCCAGGATCCCGCGAACGCCAGGATCTATCTGTATCTGTCCAAATGCCACGAAGCGCTGGGCAATACGGAAAAAGCCGAAAGATTCCGGAAGGCCTACGAAATCTTCCGGTAACACCTGTAAAAGCGAAAAGACCGCCCTCCCGCGGAGGGCGGTCTCTGTTTTTGGATCAGGTCAGACGGGTCTCGTTTTTCTGCCATCTAGGCGCCAGCGAAATGATAAACACCGTCGAAACGATCATGGCCGCACCGATCCAGTCAATGAAGCCGAATGCAATATGGAACCAGACGATGCCGATCACGGCCGTCGCCAGGGGTTCCACGGCTGCGTACAGCGCCGCCAGATCCGAACCGATGATCCGGACCCCTTCCAGGTAACAGAAGAAGGACAGGATGGTCCCCAATAACACGACGCCGGCGGTGGCAAGGATGCATTTCAGATCCAGCACCCCGCCTCCCAGGTCCCAGGGCTGACGGATGAATATCATCAGAATGCCGCCCAGCAGCATTCCCCAGCCGTTGACCCGGAGGGTGTCGAATTTATTCAGCATCCGCCGGGGCTCCAGGGAGTAAAACGCCCACAATCCGGCGGAGATCAATCCTATGATCAGCGCCCCTTTCGAGAATACCAGCGTATGAATGTTCCCGTGAGTGGAAAGGATGAACAACCCGCCTATTGCCAGAAGCACCGCAAGGATCTCATATTTGCTGGGCCATTTCAGATTCCGCAGCGCCAGGTACAAAATGATAAAGACCGATCCGTTATACTGCAGGATCGTCCCCGTAGCGGCATTGGAAAGCTGGATGCAGCCGAAATACGTGAGCTGTACCCCGGCCATTCCGAGAAAGCCGTAGATCAGGATCTCGAAAACATCCCTTTTGTCTTTCCAGATGTCGAAGGTGCTTTTGCCATTTTTGATGAGGGAGATCCCGAGCATGATGATCCCGGCCGACAGCAGCCGTACCGTGGTCAGCCAGATCGCGTCAAATCCGCCCACCTGGAATAAATACTGGCCGAAGGTGGCGGACAGCGCCCAGCAGATGCCCCCAAAGGTCGCCATAAAGGCGCCCTTAAAAAAACTGTCTTTCATAACTGCCCTCTCCTTCAATACAACAGGGCGTCCCTCCGAGCTATTCTGTGCTTTTTGGGGCGCCCCTGATTTGTTTACAGATCCGTTTAAGCGATCATCTTATTCGGCAGCCAGGTAATGATCTCCGGCACGAAAATGCAGATGAGCAATGCGATGATCTGCAAAGCGATAAAAGGAAGGACTGATTTGTAAATGTCCGTCAGTTTGATCTCCTTCGGCACCACGCTCTTCAGGTAGAACAGGTTGAAGCCGAAAGGCGGGGTCAGATAGGCCATCTGCAGATTCAGCAGGAAGACCAGTCCGAACCACAGTGGATCGAAGCCCAGGCTGTTGATAATGGGCAGATACAACGGCGCCGTCAGGGTAATGATGGCGAAGTCGTCCATCAGGCAGCCCAGGATGAAGTTCAGCAGCAGCATCAGGATCAGCACCGTCCACTTCCCGCCGGGCAGGCCGGAGGTCACGTTGATGAGCATGTTGTAAGCGCCCATGTAGTTGTAGACGATGTTGAACAGGTTGGCTCCTACCAGAATCCACAGCACCATGCCGGTGATGATGAAGGACCGCTTCAGGATGTCCCCGAAGACGCCGCCCCCCAGCTTTCTCTTCAGCAGGGCGATGATGAAGGATCCCAGGGCGCCGACGGCCGCCGCCTCGGTTGGCGTTGCCGCGCCGGTGTAGATGGAGCCCAGCACCAGCAGAATCAGGATCACCGGCCCGATCATGGCGGTCAGGGAGCGCATCTTTTCGCCCCATCCGGCCCGCTCTTCTTTCGGGACCACCGGACCCAGGTCTTTCTTGATGTTGCAGATGATGAAGATGTAGATCATGTAAATGATGGCGCACATGATCCCGGGGAGCACGCCGCCGAAGAAGAGTTTCCCGACGGAGAGATTCCCGTAGGTGGCCAGGATGATCATGGGGATGCTGGGCGGGATGATGATGCCCAGCACGCCGCCAACCGCGATGCAGCCCATGGCCAGGTATTTGCTGTAGCCGCGCTTCAGCATGGAAGGGAGAGCGATCAGCCCCATGGTGATGGTGGCAGGTCCGCTGCCGCCGCACATGGCGCCGAAGATCGCACAGATCACGACTGTGCCCATTGCCAGACCCCCACGGATGCCTCCCATCCATTTATAGAGCATTTCGTAGAGGTCGTCTGCGATCCCTGATCGCTGCAGTATGTTGCCCATCAGCAGGAACATGGCAATGGCCAGGTAAGTGTCGGTTGAGAACGTGCTGAAGGCCGAATTGGCCAGCACATAGGTGCCGTCAAATCCCCAGATGATCATGATGGCGACCGTGGCGATGCCGCCCAGGGCCAGCGCTACCGGGATCCCCAGGAACAGGCAGGCGATCATGACGCCGAACAGCAGCCCGAAGCACCAGAGCGGATAAGTCATGATTCCTCACTCCTTTCCAGTTCCGGAACGCCTGTATCCAGGGTCCTCAGGTCTTCCGATTCCCCTGTCACCACGGCAATGATGTCATGGAACAGCTTGGCGATGGCCTGCAGCAGGATCAGGCAGGCGCCGATGGGGATGATGGTCTTGATATAATAAAGAGGCGGTGCGAATACCGTAGCTGCCCGTTCATGGAATGCCCAGGAATCGATGGCTGCGATAAAGGTCTGATACACCAGCAGCACCATGAAGATCAGGTACAGGCCGCAGGTGATAATGTCCACGATGCCCTTGGTCCGGTCGGACCAGGATCCGTAGAACACATCCACGCGGACATGCTGGTTGTACAGCATGACATACCCGCCGGAAAGAGCTCCCAGCGCGCACAGGAACTGCTTGGACATATCCAGCGCCCAGATGGTGGGGCTGTTGAATCCGTACCGCGCGATGACCTCGAAGGTCATGCAAAACAAAATAGCCAGCAGCACGTATTTCGCGATACTGCCGACAAAATCATCGACGGTGTCGATGACTTTCCGAATCTTTCTTAAAACGTCGAGAAATTTCAATTGAATGCCACTCCTCCCACTGAAAATCGGGAGGAAGAGAACCCGCTCTTCCTCCCAAAATCAATGCCTATGAATCACTTTTCAGTATCGAAGTCCTTACTGCTTAGCCTTCCATGCTTTCAGGATGTCAAAGCCACCCTGTGCTTCCGGATACTGTTCTTCCAGGGAAGCCAGCACCTTGTCGCCTGCATCATAGAACGGCTGAAGCGCATCGCCTTCGATTACTGCAAATTCAACGCCGTATTCCTGAGCCTTGGCCAGGGAATCTTCGTCCAGTTCAGCAGCTGCTTCCATCGTAGCCACGAAGGAATCTTCCAGCGCCTGATTGACCTTTTCCTGGAGTTCCGGTGTCAGGGAGTTCCATGCCTTCATGCTGAACAGGAAGTTACAGGGAGCGCCCGCGCAGCCGGCCGGCTGCATGACGTACTTGGTGACTTCTTTCAGGGAAGAAGTTTCCAGTTCAGCCACGGAGTAGATGTAGCCGTCGATGGTCCCCAGCTTCATGCCCATGTAGATGTCGCCGCCGGACATCTGTACCGGAGAAGCGCCCAGTTCCTGCATCAGCATTGCATAAGTGGTGGATGCACGGACTTTCTTGCCCTTCAGATCTTCAGCGGAGGTGATCGGGAAGTCTGTCATCAGGCAGTACTGGCCTTCACCGTTCCATGCACCGTAGTAAATGTCAGCTTTTGCGTATTCTTCTCTCAGGTAGTCGATCATGCCGCCGTCATATAAGCAGCTCTTCAGATCGTCCAGGGTTGCCCACCAGAAGGGGATGCCCTGTTCCGCATAGGCTGCCGGTACGATGGCTGCGGTATCGTTCGGAGCGGATAACGCGCAGTCCAGGATGCCCTTGGAGAGGGATGCCGGCATCTGTCCGGTTTCGCAGATGGCGCCCGGAGCATAATACTCGAACTGGATCTGCCCGTCTGTTGCTTCGGTGATCGCTTCGCAGATCATCGGCATGTGCAGGTCATACGCCTGGTCACCCGGCGGATAAGCGCACTGTACTTTGAATGTGTAGGTCTGGTCTGCGCTGGCTTCTTCGCCGCTGTCGCTGCTGCCGCCGCCGCAGGCTGCGAAGATCATTACGATCATCGACAGAACCAGTGCAAGAACCAATAATTTCTTGAATGATTTCATTTCTTTGTCCTCCTTTTGACACGTTATTCTCACAAAAGTGTTGCTTTCATTATAAAATATCCATTGGACAGGAGCAATTTTTCATACGGATTTAAAAAAACGCATTTCATCCGAAAAACAGAGGATTGAGCTTAAAAATACCCTGAAATTCCTTATAATATCCCCGATATCCATAAAAATGCCCGAAAATGAAAGAATCAACAATATGTAAAAAAAATAGTTTTCGTGAATCGAAGATTGACCCGCCTTTTGCCGAATAATATTCGGAAAAACTGCGCAGATACAACAAAAACCGCTGCAGCCGCAGCGGTCTTGTTCTGGTGATTCGTATTGGACTTGAACCAACGACCTTCTGGTTGTCACCCAGACGCTCTCCCAGCTGAGCTAACGAATCACACTCTTGTTGACAGGACTCATTATACCACACTATTTCCCGTTTGAAAATACCCAAATGCAAAAAGACGTCCGAAGACGTCTTTCTGCAATGTGTGAAAACCTTTATGCGTTCAGGGCGATGCCGCTTCGCCCAAGATAATTGCATTGTTATCTCAAGGACAGCAGTCCCAGGGAAATCTGCGGGATGAAGGTCAGTGCCAGCAGCACCACGATCATCACAGCGATCATCGGCATGATCTTTGCCGCGATCCGTTCGATGGGTACCTTACCTACAGCAGATGCATAGAACAGGTTCGCGCCGTACGGCGGTGTAATGAAGCCGACGGCAAGGTTCACGGTCATCACGATACCGAACTGGATGGGACTCATGCCCAGGCCTACGACGATGGGCAGCAGGATCGGTGTCAGGATTACCGTGGACGAAATGTTATCGATAAAGCATCCGATCACCAGCAGCAGCAGGTTGATCATCAGCAGGATCAGGATCGGGCTGGAGAGGTTCAGGATGGAACCCGCCACTTTGGCCGGCACCTGCGCCATGGTCAGGTATCTGGCAAATGCCAGGGACAGACCTACCAGGAAGGTGGTCTGGCCGTTGATCAGGACGGTCTCCCGCAGGGTATTGTAAATGCCCTTCAGATCCAGTTCCTTGTACACGAATACGCCGATAATGAGGGAGTAGACGATGGCCACGACAGCGGATTCCGTCGGGGTGAAGATCCCGCCGTAGATGCCGCCCAGGATGATCACCGGGACCAGCAGGGCCCAGATGGATTCCTTCAGACGGGAAAACAGCCGCTTCATGCTGAATTTCTTCAGTGTGCCGTAGCCGTATTTTCTCGCTACCACGTAGTTCACCAGCATCAGAACCGCGCCGATCAGGATGCCGGGGATGATACCGGCGATGAACATGTCGCCGATGGAAGCCCCGGATACAACGCCGTAAATGACGAACGGGATGCTGGGCGGGATGATGACGCCGATGGTGCCGGAAGCCGCGGTCAGAGCCGTTGCATAAGCATCATCGTAGCCGTTCTCCTTCATTTCCGGGATCGTGATGGACCCGATGGACGTAACGGTAGCCGGTGCGGAACCGGACAGCGCCGCAAAGAACATGGACGCCACAACGGTTACCATACCGATGCTGCCTTTGATGTGGCCTACCAATGCGTCCGCCGTATCCAGCAGTCTTCTGGAAATGCCGCCGGATTTCATCAGATTACCGGCCAGGATGAAGAAGGGAATCGCCATCAGCGGGAAGGAGTTCAGCCCCCCGAAGCAGGCGGAAGGGATGGTGGTCATGTCGATGGTAGTCGTAAAATACATGACCAGCGCTGTGGACGCGCCCAGAGCGATACCGATCGGGGTACCGATCAGCATCAATACCGCCAGACAGCCGAACAGCATCAGTACAGTACTAAGCATCGGGCTCGCCTCCCTTCTTCAACGCTTTGAAATCAATGATAATGTTCTGGATCATCCGGAAAATCATCAGGGCCATGCCCACGGGAATGGCCGCATAGGGAATCCACACGGGAATCCCGCTGCCGGTACCGACCTGGCCGCCGGTCATAACGCTTCGGGTCAGGATCAACGATACGTAAACCATAAACACAGCAAACAGGAGCCAGACGATAGTGGAAAGCACCAGGCAGACCCTCTGGCCCGCTTTCGGCAGGCGGTTCACCAAAAAGTCGATCCGGATATGAGCCCTCTCCTTGGTGGCGAAAGCCGCGCCGACCCAGATCAGCCAGATGAACATGAACCGGGCGATTTCTTCACTCCAGGGGAGCGGGGTCTTCAGGACGAACCGGGTGACGACCTGGGCGAATACGATCGCCGTGGCCACCGCCATCAGCACCACCAGAAAGACTTCTTCCAGCTTATCATTTAAAACTCGTAACACTTTCATTTCATATTCTCCTAAGGGTCGGTCGGTCTGCGGAGGAAACACCTTCCCCCGCAGACCGGAGTTCAAAAGATAATACTATATATGAACACTCTCTATAATCGTAAAGCCGGCCCTCTAACTTTTTATTTGTTGTGGGCTGCCGCCATGTCGATCAGGTCCTGACCATAGGCTGCCGCTGCAGTCTTGTAAACGGTATCTTCCGCGATCTTCTGGAATTCCTGCTTGGCCTCATCGGACAGTTCATTCACTGCTACGCCGGCATCTGCAATGTCTTTTGCATAGTCGGTGTTCTGCTGGGTGATGATTTCTCTCTGACGGTCTCTGGTCTTTTCAGCTGCTTCCTGGATCAGGGTCTGATACTCTTCCGGCAGGGAATCCCAGAACTTCATGGAGATCATGATCGGAGCCGCAGTGTAAACGTGCTCACTGATGGTCATGTACTTCTGAGCTTCATACAGCTTGTTGTTGTAGATCATAGCGGTCGGGTTTTCCTGGCCGTCTACTGTACCCTGCTGCAGAGCGGTGAATACTTCGGAGAAGTTCATCGGAGTCGGGATCGCACCCAGAGCTTCAAAGTATTCCAGATGCAGTGTGTTGGTCATGGTACGGATCTTCATGCCCTTCAGGTCAGCAACGCTTTCGATGGGCTTCTTGGAGTTGGTGATATTTCTGAAACCAACATCCGGGATCGCCAGGATCTTAACGCCGATCTTTTCTTCAGCCAGTGCGCTCAGCTGCTGACCGAAGTCGCCGTCCAGTGCTTCATGAGCCGCATCCAGGGATGTCCACAGATAGGGCAGGCCTACCAGGTTCCATTCTTCTACGAAGCCCGCGATGTCAGCGTCGGAGCCCCAGGCCATTTCCACGCCGCCGGTACGCATTGTTTCAATACATTCCGGAACTGCGCCCAGCTGGGAGTTCGGATAGAGTTCTACAGTGATGGCACCATTGGAGCCTTCTTCGATCATCGGTACGAAGACTTCTTCAGCCGCAATGTGGGATGCGTGGCTTTCCGCTACGTCATACGCCATACGGATGGTGTAAGTCTGGCCGTCTGCACTGCCTTCATCGGATCCGCTGTCGCCTCTGGCGCCGCAGCCTACTGCGAAAATGGAGAATACCATTACAGCGACCATAATCCATGCAAATCTTTTCTTCATGTTGTTTTTCCTCCTTCTGTTTTAAAAAAGCAAATAGTGTTGTCAGTCCCTTACTCCAGTGAGAAGGTCTCTGCTGCGCCCAGATAGGTCTTCACAACCTTGATTTTCTGGATGTCGTTTTCCGGCACCCGGAAAACGTCCCGGTCCAGAACGGCAAAATCGGCCAGCTTCCCTTCTTCCAGAGTTCCTTTGATATTCTCTTCAAAGGAAGCGTACGCGCCGTTTTTCGTGTACAGAGACACTGCCTCAAAACGAGTAAGTTTATTCTCAGGATGCCATCCGCCTTCGGGCTTCTCGTCATAACCCTTCCGGGTCACGGCGGCGTAGATGCCCAGCAGCGGATTGATCGGTTCCACGGGAGCGTCGGAGCTTCCCGTCAGGACCAATCCCGCATCGACTAACCGTTTCCATGCGAACAGGTATTCTGCCCGCTCGCCGACTCTGGAGTCCGACCAGCTGATATTCGTCGAAACGTAAGTCGGCTGGACGTCGCACATCATCGGCAGTTTCTTCATCCGTTCGATCAGATCCTCCCGCACCAGGGATGCGTGGATCAGCCGGAACCGGATGTCTTCTTTCGGATTTTTATAGTAACTCTCTTCCAGGGCCGTCACGGCCATGTCCACCGCCTCGTCGCCGATGGCGTGGATGCCGATCTGGATGTCCCTCTCATAAGCGGTTGAAATCAGTTTGTTCAGGCTTTCCTGGGTGTGGATCATCACGCCCCGCTGGGAAGGATCATCATGGTAGGGCCGGCTGAACCGGGCCGAACGGGCGCCCAGGCTTCCGTCGGTGTAGATCTTGTAGAAGCCGAATTTCACCATCTCGTCGCCGAGGCCGGTCCTCACTCCCATGGGCGGGAATTCATCGTAACCCATATAGATCCTTACCGGCAGCCGTCCTTCGTCCCGCAGGTCCTGGTAGACCCGGGTGGCTTCCAGCAGGTTCACCGACTTGCCCTGGATCGGGTGGATGCCGGTGATGCCGTAGCGGACTTCCTCCTGAAGCGCATCGGCCACCATTTCCTTGATCTTGTTGTATTCGTCGCCGCTCTTGGCAGCGTTCACGACTTTTGTTGCGGCCAGTTCCCCCATCCTGCCGGAAGGCTGCCCGTCTTCCCGGTATTCCACGGATTCGATAACGCCATCGCTTTTGCTGCCGATGCCCGTCATCGCCAGCGCCTTGCTGTTGGCCACATTGACGTGCAGGCAGTACCGGGTGATGAGTACCGGATGGTCCGGCGCCGCTTCGTCCAGGTCTTCCTTTGTGGGGATTTCCGGTACCGGGAACCGTTCCTGGTCAAAGGCCGCGCCCTGGATCAGTTCGCCCTTCGGGGTGACGGCCGCCCGCTCCCGGATCTTTTCCTTCAGTTCCTCCACGGAATTGACTTCCCGGAGATTGACCTTCGCCAGATTCCCGGCATAAGCCTGGACATGCTGGTGGGCGTCGATGAAGCCCGGCAGCACCGTGCCTCCCTTCAGGTCCACGACTTCTCCGCCGTTTTCCCGGGCGATCCCGACGGCTTCCGCCGCCGTGGTGAGTTTCCAGATCTTGTCGTTCCGGGTCACCAGGGCCTCGAAACACTCTCCTTCTTCGCGCATCGTATAAAACTGTCCGTTTACGAACGCTTTGATCAACGGTTTGATCACACTCTCACTTCCTTCTATTTCTCATATACGAGCCTGCCGCCCAGGTAGGTCTTCTCGACAGTGACGTCCTTGATCTCCGAATGGGGGATCTCGAAGACGTTCCGGTCCAGGATCACGAAGTCCGCATACTTTCCTTCTTCGATGGTCCCCTTCACATCCTCTTCATAGGACGCGTAGGCGGCGTTTTTCGTATACATACAGAGGGCTTCATAGGGGGAGACACGCTGCTCCGGATACCATCCGCCCTCCGGGTAACCGTCCATTCCCTGGCGGGTCACGATGGCGTAAGAACCTTTCATGGGATCAAAGGTCTCGATCGGGGAGTCCGAACCTGCGGTAAGGATGAAGCCCTCATCGATAAAGCTCTTCCATGCGTAATTGTATTTCGCCCGTTCCGGACCCACCCGGGTCTCGGACCAGCGGACGTTGGTGGAAACGAACATAGGCTGGATGTCCAGGATCACCGGCAGTTTCTTCATCCGCCGGATGATGTCCTCGTTCACCAGGGACATATGGATCATCCGGAACCGGGCATCGGTCCTCGGATTGGCGGCATAGGCTTTTTCCAAAGATTCCACCACCATTTCGATGGCCCGGTCGCCGATCTGGTGGACGCCGATCTGCAGGCCCAGGTCCCAGGCTTCCTTCACCAGCGCATCCAGTTCTTCCTGTGTATGGTTCGTGATCCCGATCTTGGTGGGATCATCGGTATAGGGTTCGTTCAGCAGAGCGGTCCGGGCCCCCAGGCTCCCGTCGGTGAAGAGTTTGTAGAATCCGTACTTCACCATGGAGTCCCCCAGTCCGTAGCGCATGCCCAGTCCCGGCAGGGCGTCGTATCCGAAATAGATCCGGGCCGTCAGCCGTCCCTGGTCGTTCAGATCCTGGTACAGCCCCAGGTCCTCGAACAGGTCCACGTGCTTGGCCTGGATGGGATGGACCCCGGTCAGCCCGGCCTTGTTCAGGTCGTGGCAGGCCATTTCCAGCGCATCCAGCTTCTGTTCCCTTGTGGCCATGGGATCCGGGATCAGGGCGGACATGTCCGCCGCCACCTGGTCCATGATCACACCATTGGGTTCGCCGTTCTCATCGTATAACACGGTATTGTCCACTTCCGGCACGTAATCTTTGTCGATGCCCGCCAGTTTCAGCGCCAGGTTGTTGGAGCAGTTGATGTGCAGGTCGTACCGGGTGATCAGCACCGGATTCTCCGGCGCCGCCTTGTCCAGGTCCCACCGGGTGGGCAGTTCCTTCACCGGGAAATCCTCATGGTCAAAACCGGTGCCCTGGATCCATTCCCCCGGCTGGAGGGTCGCCGCCTTTTCGGCGATCCGGGCCTGGAGTTCCTCCAGGGATTTCGTTCCCTTCAGGTTCAGCTTGGTCAGGTCCTTCGCGTAGGAATACAGGTGCTGGTGGGTATCGATAAAGCCCGGCAGCACGGTCTTTCCGCCCAGGTCCACCACTTCGTCCGCGATGGCCTTTGCTTCCTCGTCGCTGCCGCAGCAGATGAATTCGCCGTCTTCCACGACAAACGCGCGGATGGTTTCGCCTTCTTCTCTCATGGTGTAGATGACACCGTTCACATAGGCTGTTTTCATGATCTGTTTCTCCTTCAGAAATAATTGCAGCCGTCTCCGGCTGCCGGCCGATATGTGTCGAAACTTTTCCTTATATTTTATTATATTTCCATATATTTTTTGTTTCAATTGACCGTATGCGTTCGTATGATGATTTGCCGAATGATAAGAAACGGTATGAAAGCAAAACCGGCGTGAAATCCCTCAAAATGCTACAGTTTTTCGGGAAAACACGCCGGTTTATGAATATTAAGAAAATATTACAGAAATATTTCTGTTTTGTAAATGCGCATAAACGTTTTTACTTCTGCCGGGCCCGCTGCTTCATCCGCTGCTCGTGGTCCAGGATCCGCTTCCTCAGCCGTGTGCTCTTCGGGGTCACTTCCAGCAGTTCATCGTCCTTCAGGAATTCCAGGCACTGCTCCAGACTCATCTTTTTCGCCGGCGTCAGCCGCAGCGCTTCGTCGCTCCCCGCTGCCCGGGTGTTGGTCACGTGCTTCTTCTTGCAGACGTTCACCACGATGTCCTCGCTCTTGGGGGAGACTCCCACGATCATCCCGGCGTACACCGACGTCTGGGGCTCGATGAACATCGTCCCCCGGTCCTGGGCGTTCCACAGGCCGTAGCCCACCGCTTCCCCGGTCTCGAAGGCGATCAGGGAGCCGCCGGTCCGGGCGGGGATGCTGCCCTTGTAGGGCTGGTAGTCCTCGAAGACGGAGGTCATGATGCCCTCTCCTCGAGTATCCGTCAGGAATTCGTTCTTGTATCCCAGAAGGCCCCGGGCCGGCACCAGCAGTTCCAGCCGCGTCCGGCTGCCGATGGGGGTCATGGACCTCAGTTCCCCTTTCCGGGGACCCATCTTTTCCATGACCGCGCCCACGCTTTCCTGGGGCACGTCGATGACCACCCGCTCGATGGGTTCGCACTTCTTGCCGTCGATCTCCCGGTACAGGACCCTGGGGGTCCCCACCGCGAATTCATAGCCTTCCCGACGCATGGTCTCGATGAGGATGGACAGGTGCATCTCGCCCCGTCCCGCCACCGCGAAGGAATCCGTGTTCAGTTCCCTCACCTTCAGCGAAACATCCTTCAGCAGTTCCCGCTCCAGCCGGTCCCGCAGGTTCCGGGAGGTGACGTAAGTGCCTTCCCGTCCGGCGAAGGGGCTGTCGTTGACGCAGAATACCATTTCAATGGTGGGCGGGGAAATCTTAACGAAGGGCAGGGGCTCCGGCGCCTCCGGCGCGCAGACCGTTTCCCCGATGGTGATCCGGTCGATGCCGGAGAAGCAGACGATGTTGCCGGCGGACGCGCTGTCCACCGCTTCCTTTCCCAGGTCTTCGAACTGATAAAGGTTAGAGACCTTCCCCTTGTACATCGTCTCCGGGTGGTGATAGTCGCAGACCGTCACTTCCTGGCCCTGCCTCAGCACCCCCCGCTGGATCTTTCCCACGGCCATCCGGCCCACGTAATCGTTGTAATCGATGGAAGAAACCAGGATCTGCACCGGGCTCTCCCGGTCCGCCTCCGGCGGATCGATGTAGTTCAGAATCGTGTCGAACAGGGGCCGCATGTCCATGCCGGACAGGTCCTCCTGCAGGAAATCCTCCGGATCATACGCCGCCCAGCCCTTCTTGGCGGAGCAGTAGATGATGGGGGAATCCAGCTGCTCGTCCGTGGCGTTCAGGTCCAGCAGCAGCTCCAGAGTCTCGTCCGTGACCTCTTCCGCCCGCTGTTCCGGCCGGTCCACCTTGTTCACCACCAGGATCACCTTGTGGTTCAGTTCCAGGGCCCGCTGCAGCACGAACCGGGTCTGGGGCATGGGCCCCTCAAAGGCGTCCACCAGAAGAAGAACGCCATCCACCATCTTCAGGATCCGCTCCACTTCCCCGCCGAAATCGGCGTGGCCCGGAGTGTCCACGATGTTGATCTTGACGTTCTTGTACCGTACCGAGGTGTTCTTGGCCAGGATGGTGATGCCTCTCTCCCGCTCCAGGTCATTGCTGTCCATGACCCGTTCCGTCACTTCCTGGTTTTCCCGGTAGACCCCGGACTGCTTCAGCAGCTGGTCCACCAGGGTGGTCTTGCCATGATCGACGTGAGCGATGATGGCGATGTTTCTAAGGGATTCATCCCGCATGCTTCTTCCTTCTTTCTATTCCTCTTCCTCTTCAAAAAGCTCCGGATGCTCTTTCCGCAGTTTTTCCTCTTCCTCCTTGGCCTCCCGGGAGGCGCGCTTGTAGAGCACCGCCAGGACGACCGCCAGGATGGCGTACATGATGATGACGCCCAGGTTTCCTACGGTCGAGGACAATGTCTTTTCCATGATGCCGAATACCAGCAGGGCGAGGATGACCACCGCGCCGATGATGATGGCTGATTTCTTCATTTGTTCAACACCGCCTTCATGTATTTGATGGGTTCGCCCCATTCCCTGAATTTATCTTCGTATTCCGTGGTGATTTCCTTCGCTTTCAGAGGCGAAGCGTGGAGATCCCAGGAGATCTCCAGGATCGTTGCGCCGAAGTCCCGGAATTCCTCCAACGAGAATTCGAACATGCCGTCGCCGTCGGTCTTGAAGGCGACGGTCCCTCCCGGTTTCAGGATCTTTCCGTATTCCTCCAGGTACCGGTGGTGGGTCAGCCGCCGCTTGGCGTGCCGGGCCTTGGGCCAGGGATCGCTGAAATTCAGGTACAGTCCTTCAATCTCCCCCGGTCCGAAGCACTCCGAAGGCCGCTGCAGGAACTGCCCGATGAAGCGGATGTTGGAAAGCTCCGCTTCATGGGCCCGCTGCGCCGCCCGGAGAAAGACCCGCTCCTGGCCTTCCACTCCGATGTAGTTGTATTCCGGGTGCCGCCGGGCCAGTTCCGTTAAGAACTTTCCCTTGCCGCAGCCCATTTCCAGGAACAGGGGATGATCGTTGCCGAAGACTTCCGACCACCGGCCCCGGTATTCTTCCGGTCCGGTGACGAAATACGCCTGCAGCCGCTCGATCTTCTCCGTGGCTCCTTTGACTCTTCTGTATCGCATTGTTCTTATCGTTCAAACCGTCCGGGAGCCTCAAACCAGAACACCACGCCGCCGTCGATGTTCTTCGCCCCGAAGGCATACTTGTGCATCTGCAGGATGCTGCGGGAAATGGACAGCCCCAGTCCGGTGCCCTTCTGCCCCGTCAGGGTCTGGGCCTTGTAGAATTTCTCCCAGATGTAGGGCAGGTCTTCCTCGCTGATGCCCTTTCCTTCATTCCATACGGAGATCCGGATGCCCCGGTCGTACCGGGATGTGGGCGGTTCCATCATCTCGTCCTCGCTGATCTCTTCAAAGCTCAGGATGACCCGCTGGTCTCCATCGGCATGCTTGAAGGCGTTGGAGATGAAGTTGGTCAGCACCTGCTCCAGCCGGAACTCGTCCCCGTAGATATAGAAACTGTTTTCCGGGATCTCGCTGCACTCCAGGAAGATCCCCTGGGTCTGGGCCAGCTGGCTGAATTTCTCGCAGGCCGGCTCCAGCAGCCCGTAAATGTCGAATTCCTCCCGGTTGATGGTGAAGGTGCCGGATTCGATCTGGGAGATGTCCAGCATCCCCTTGACCATCTTGCTCATCTTGTCGATCTCGTCGCCGATGACCTCGAAATAGCGCTGCTGCTCTTCCTCGTCCTCTACCACGCCGTCCTCGATGGCCTCCAGGTAGCTGTTGATCACGGCGATCGGGGTCTGCATTTCATGGGAGACCTGGGCGGTGAACTGCCGCCGCAGCACTTCCAGGTTCTTTTCCTTTTCCAGTTCGTTCCTCAGCCCGTCGATGTTCTTCTGCAGTTTTTCCGACAGGTCGTTGAGGGTATTCCCCAGGGTCCCAATCTCATCCTCCCGGTCCCCTTCGTAACGGACGTCGAAGTTCAGGCGCCCGATCTCTTTGGCGACGTAATTCAGCCGCCGTAAGGGCACGGAAATGTTCCGGGACAGCAGATAGGCCGCGTCCACGGCGATCAGGGCCGAGGCGATCATGATAAACATCATCAGCATTTTCATGATCTTCACCGCGTCGGAGATGGCCTTGACCTGGATGCCCACCAGCACCAGCACGTTGTTCTCCAATCGCTCCGCATAGGTGTACTGGGTCAGTTCCCCGTTCTCATCCTTGTATTCGTAGATCTTCGTGGCTCCGGGCATCAGGTTCAGGGAGTCTATCGGCACGAATTCGTTGGTGTTCTCTATGTCCATATTCGCCCGGCCGCCGTACAGCAGGGAGTTATCGCTGTCCAGAATGATGATCCGGCCGCCGGTCTCGATGACCAGCTCGTCCACCCGGTAGATAAACTCCTCGTAGCTTTCGCTGGACTCCGTCATGATCACACCCACCTTGTCCGCCGCTTCCTTGGCCTGGGTCAGCTTGCTGGCGTAGTAGACACGGCCGGCGAAGAGGCTCAGGATCAGGTAGGAGGCGATCAGGATCAGCATGACGGCGATCAGGATCGTCACGAAAGTCTTGGTAAATATCGATTTCTTCATGACTTATTCTGCCTTTGCATCCTCGTTGATATAGAAGCGGTAACCCACGCCCCGCACCGTCTGGATCTCGCAGCCGGAATCCTTGATCTTGCTTCTCAGCCGCTTGATGTGGGTGTCGATGGTCCGCATATCGCCGTAATAGTCGTATCCCCAGATCTTGTCGATGATCTTTTCCCGGGACAAAGCGATGTCGCAGTTCTCCCAGAAGAACATCAGCAGGTCGTATTCCTTCGGGGACAGGTCCACTTCCTTTCCGTCCAGGATGACCCGGTGGGCTCTCACGTTGATCTTGATCCGGCCGGCTTCCAGCACGGTCTCCGTGGTCTTGGAGCTCCGGCGGATCAGGGACCGCACCCGCATCATCAGTTCCCGGTTGCTGAAGGGCTTGGTGACGTAGTCGTCCGCCCCCAGTTCAAACCCGAAGACCCGGTCGTTTTCCTCGCTTCTCGCCGTCAGCATGATGATGGGCACGTCGGAGGTCTTCCGGATCTCCCGGCAGCAGGACCATCCGTCCACGTTGGGCATCATCACGTCCAAGATCACTAGGTCCAGGGGGTTCTCCTTGAACACCTCCAGGGCTTTCTCCCCGTCCTCTGCTTCAAATACGTTATAGCCTTCCTTTTTCAGATATTTTACAACGATCTCTCTCAGTTTGGTTTCGTCTTCCGCGATCAGTACGTTCTGCATCTTCATACTCCTTTCGACCCGGGACTCTCCGGGATTTCAAAAAAAGGCGGATAAAACTGATTATCCGCCGATTGTCTCTCTTATTATAACTATCTCAAAGCATTGTGTCAAGTCTGTGACGATTTAATGTTTTTTGTCACAATTCGTTCTTCAAATGTCCTTCTCCCGGACAACCCGAAATACCTTTTTCAAGTGTTTCGTCCCATTGGAAACAAAAACACTTGAAATGGCAAGCTTGTGCTTGAAGGGTATATGTACATTTTTCAAGTCTTTTATCCGATTACACCGCAATAAACTTGGAAACAAGAGAACCCAAAGCCTGAAGAAACGCCGCTTTTTCAATTTTGTTTTGTTATAGAGTAAAAAGCTTGAAAACCGAATGTGATTGCCCCGGCTCTTTCCGCCGCCCGGTGCATGGACGGCTTTTTCCCCCGCCGAGTCTTGGGCTTTTTACTCTGTTACTAAGTAGAAAAGCCCTATTTAAAGGCGGCGGTCGATCCGACAAAAAAATCTGAAAATAGGTCTGTTATTCTATATTAATAGCATATGGTATGTACCAATTTTAATAGTTTTCTATGAAATCTAGTACACTTGAGGCTTCCATTTATTCCTAAATGTATCAGATGGCGCTCATTTTCTTATAATCTAGTACATTCGATAGCAGATAATGTACTAATTCCGGACCATTTAGGCCAAAACTAGTACATCTCACTTTATAATCAGCTGATAATTGGAATTTCAAGGAGGCTCGCCACCTGATTTCCCGCCAACTATTCCTTAAACTTCATCAAATTCGAGGCTTTATTAAGAAACCTGGTACACGGAACGGCATAGCATCTTCGCCTCCACCCCTGCCTCACGGTGTATGGGCTTTTTTACTCTGTTACTAAGTAAAAAAGCCCTATTTAAAGGCGGCGGATGAATGAGTATAAAAAGACCCCGCCGGTCCTCCCGGACCGTACGGGGCATTTGTTTTATTCTTTTCATTTAGTATTACGCAAACCAGAACCGCTGGACGATCAGCACCGCCAGCAGAGCCGCAATGGCGATGGCGCCGATGAGGTCCAGGTAGGAGTATTTCAGGCTGTGGAGCCGGGTCCGGCCCTCGCCGCCCTGGTAGCACCTCGCCTCCATGGCCATGGCCAGTTCGTCCGCCCGCCTCAGCGAGCCGATGAACAGGGGGATCAGGATGGGCACCAGGCCCCTGGCCCGGGTGATCAGGTTCCCGGTCTCGAAGTCCGCGCCTCTGGCCATCTGGGCTTTCATGATCCGGTCCGTCTCCTCCATCAGGGTCGGGATGAACCGCAGGGCGATGGACATCATCATCGCCAGCTCATGAGCCGGCACGCCGATGACCTTGAAGGGCTTCAGCAGCGACTCGATCCCGTCGGTAAGCATGATGGGCTTGGTGGTGTAGGTCAGGATCGACGAAGCGGTGATCAGCAGGATCAGCCTCGTCGCCAGGAAGACCGCCGACCGCAGGCCCTGGGTGGTGATGCTCAGAAACCCGATGCTGAAGAGGTTGTCCCCGCCTCTGGTCAGGAACAGGTTCAGCAGGAAGGTCAGGATCAGGATGATGAAGATGGGCTTCATCCCCCGCAGGATGAACTTCAGCGGCACCTTCGACAGGGCCACCACCACGACCAGGAAGGTGACCGTGAAGATGTAGCTGGTGAAGTTCACCATGATGAACAGCGCCACGATGTACAGGAGCGTCGCGATGATCTTGAACCTGGGATCCATCCGGTGGATCACGGAATCCCCCGGATAATATTGTCCTAAAGTGATATCTTTCAGCATGTTGTTATTTCCTCAGGAGACGGAGGATGGCCTCCGCCGTCTCATCCATTGTCATAACCGATTCCTGCAGGGAGATCCCTTTCTCCTCCAGGATCTTTGTAAATTGCATGGCTGCCGGCGCCTCCAGGCCGATGTCCGTCAGCAGCTCCCGCTGCCCGTAGACTTCCCGGGGAGTGCCCTGCAGCACCACTTTTCCGTGGTCCATGACGATGATGGTGTCGGCGATCTCCGCCATGTCCTCCATGTTGTGGGACACCAGGATCACCGTGCATCCGTCCAGTTCGTGGAGTTTTTCCAGCATATCCAGGATCTCATGATGGGCCTTGGGATCCAGTCCCGCCGTGGGCTCGTCCAGGATCAGCACCGACGGTTTCATGGCCAGCACACCTGCAATGGCCACCCGGCGCTTCTGTCCGCCGGACAGTTCGAAGGGGGACCGCTCCGCATACACATCGTAGTCCAGCATCACCAGTTCCATGGCGTCCCGGACCCGCTTGTCGATCTCCTCCTCCGACAGTCCCATCTTCATGGGGCCGAAGGCGATATCCTTGGCGACGGTCTCCTCGAAAAGCTGGTATTCCGGGTACTGGAAGACCAGTCCCACCCGCTTGCGGATCTCCGTCATCTTGATTCCTTTTTCCGTTATTTCGGTGCCGCCAACCCAGATTCGGCCGCTTTCCGGCTTCAGGATGCCGTTGAAGTGCTGGATCAGGGTGGATTTGCCGGATCCGGTGTGGCCGATGATGCCGGCAAAGGCGCCTTCTTCTATTTCAAAACTCACGTCGTCCAGGGCCTTCGTCTCGTAGGTCAGGCCCTTGTTGTAGATGTGGGTTAAATGTTCGACTCTGATTGACATTGGTTTTTTACTCTCTTTTCGATTTCACTCGCCAGTTCTTCCATGAAAATGACGTCTTCGGGGATGTCGACCCCTTCTTTCCTCAGACGGTCCGCCAGCTCCGTGGCAAAGGGCACGTCCAGGCCCAGTTCCTTGAGCTTTTCCACCTCCAGGAAGATCTCCCGGGGTTTCCCATCCAGGGCCACTTTCCCGTCGTCCATGACGATGACCCGGTCCGCCCGGGCCACTTCGTCCATGAAGTGGGTGATCAGCACCACGGTCTTCCCGGATTCCTCGTTAAGTTTCCGGATGATCTCCAGGACCTCCCGCCGTCCCTTGGGGTCCAGCATGGCCGTCGGTTCGTCAAAGACGATCACATCCGGCAGCATGGCCACCACGCCGGCAATGGCGATCCGCTGTTTCTGCCCGCCGGAAAGCATGTGGGGCGCTTTCTTGCGGTAGTCGTACATCCCGACGTCCGTCAGGGACTGGTCCACCCGCCGGCGGATCTCCTCCGGATCCACCCCCAGGTTTTCCGGTCCGAAGGCCACGTCGTCCTCCACGATGGCGGAGACCATCTGATTGTCGGGGTTCTGGAACACCATGCCCACGCTCTGGCGGATCTGCCAGATGGTTTCCGGGTCCCGGGTGTTCATTCCCTTGACGAATACTTCCCCTTCGGTGGGCAGCATCAGCCCGTTCATATTCTTGGCCAGCGTCGATTTTCCGGATCCGTTCACCCCGATGATTCCGGTGAAACTGCCCTCTTCGATGGCCAGGTCCACCCGGTCCAAGGCCCTGACGACCCGGTCCTCATCGCCGTTTTTGTATTCAAATGTTACGTTTTTCAGTTCGATGATACTGTTCATTCCTGCCTCTTCGGAAGTGAAACAAGGGCGGTCCTGGGACCGCCCTTTTGTTTTACACTAATTCGATAATGACCATTTCGGCCGCATCGCCTTTTCTGGGGCCCAGTTTCAGCAGTCTGGTATAGCCGCCGTGTCTGTCCTGATAGGCCGGTGCGATCTCGTCAAACAGTTTTCTTACAACGTCTTCATCTAAGACATAAGAGAGTACCTGTCTTCTCGCGTGCAGGTCGCCTCTTTTTGCCAGTGTGATCATTTTTTCAGCGATTCTTCTTGTTTCTTTCGCTCTCATTTCGGTAGTGGTGATCTTTCCTTCCCGGAGGAAGCTGGTGACCAGATTCCGCAGCATCATGTTTCTGTGCGCTGTGGGTCTACCTAATTTTTTATTACCAGGCATATGAATCCCTCCTTCGCTGCTTAGTCGTCACTGGGTCTCAGGCTCAGCCCTAATTCGTCCAGCTTCTGCTTGACTTCATCCAGTGATTTTTTACCAAGGTTTCTAACCTTCATCATATCTTCTTCCGATTTGTGGGTCAATTCTTCAACCGTATTGATCCCGGCCCGTTTCAGGCAGTTAAAGGAGCGGACGGACAGTTCCAGTTCCTCGATGGTCATCTCCAGAACCTTTTCCTTCTTGTCCTCTTCTTTTTCCACCATGATCTCGACCATATCCATGCTGTCTGTCAGACCGATGAAGAGATTCAGGTGTTCCTGCATGATCTTAGCTCCGATGGATACACCTTCGTCCGGCTGGATGCTGCCATCCGTCCAGATCTCCAGGGTCAGCTTATCATAGTCCGTCACCTGTCCCACACGGGTGTTCTCCACGATGTAGTTCACCTTTTTCACCGGGGTGAAAATGGAGTCTACGGGAATCACGCCGATGGGCATGGAGTCGTTCTTGTTCATCTCCGCCAGCGCATAGCCTCTGCCTCTTGCCAGGTTGATCTCCATGGACAGGGTGGCATTCTCATCGACGGTGGCGATGTGGAGTTCCGGATTGAAGATCTCCACTTCGCTGTCCACGATGATGTCTGCGGCGGTGACTTCTTTCGGACCTGTCACGTTGATCAGCGCCTTCTTCGGGCTGTCGCCGTTGATCCGTATGGCCAGTCTCTTCAGATTCAGGATGATCTCGGGAACGTCTTCCTTCACACCCGGTACCGTGGAAAACTCATGCATGATCGTGTCCACCCGGATGGAGGTCACGGCCGCGCCGGGAAGGGAGGACAGCAGGATCCGCCGCAGGCTGTTGCCCAGGGTGATGCCGTAGCCCCTTTCCAGAGGTTCCACTACGAATCTTCCGTAGTTTGATTCCGTTTCGGAATATTCACATTTGATGGTCGGCTTTTCAATCTCGATCATTCTAACCCTCCTTTTTTATTCAATAACGATACACTCTGAGGGTCTTATCTTACTTCGAGTACAGTTCGACGATGAGATGCTCTTCGATCGGTGTGTCGATCTGATCTCTTGTCGGAAGCGCCAGCACTTTCCCTTCCAGCTTCTCGTGGTCCGTGGACAGCCACGCAGGAACGAGGATCTGGATCTCCTTGATTTCCTTGAATCTCGGAGAGCTCTGGCTCTTTTCCTTGACCTTGATCACATCTCCCGGTTTTACCATATAGGAAGGAATATTCACTTTCTTGCCGTTGACTGTGTAGTGGCCGTGTACGACCATCTGTCTGGCTTCTCTTCTGGTTACCGCAAAACCCATTCTGTATACAACGTTGTCCAGTCTGGATTCCAGCATGATCAGCAGGTTTTCACCGGTGATGCCCGGCTTTCTCGCTGCCTTGTCAAATGTATTTCTGAACTGCTTTTCCAGAACGCCGTAGATGAACTTCGCGCGCTGTTTTTCTCTCAGCTGCAGACCGTACTGACTCATCTTACCCCGCCGTCTGTTAGGAGTTCTCTTGGATGTTTTATAAATGCCCAGATGAGAGGGATCGATCTCCAGGGATCTGCATCTCTTCAGGATCGGGTCTCTGTTTACTGCCATGATTCAGTTCCTCCTTTCATCAGACTCTTCTTCTCTTTGGCGGTCTGCAACCGTTGTGAGGAATCGGAGTAATATCTTTGATCATCGTGATTTCCAGGCCGGCGGTCTGCAGCGCTCTGATGGCCGCTTCTCTTCCGGATCCCGGACCTTTTACGTATACTTCCACAGTCTTCAGACCGTGTTCCATCGCGCCCTTCGCCGCTTCTTCCGCTGCGCTCTGAGCAGCGAACGGTGTGGACTTTCTGGAGCCTCTGAAACCAAGGGAACCAGCACTGGACCAGGAAAGAGCGTTTCCGTCAAGGTCAGTGAGAGTTACGATGGTGTTATTGAAGGTAGCCTGGATATGAGCCTGGCCCTTCACGACATTCTTACGATCTCTTCTCTTCTTACGAACAACTTTTTTCTGCTGTTTTGCCATTCTCTCTCACCCTCCTTTACTTCTTCTTCTTTCTGCCTACGGTCTTCTTCGGACCCTTCCGGGTTCTTGCGTTTGTCTTTGTTCCCTGACCCCGAACCGGGAGACCTCTTCTGTGACGGATGCCTCTGTAACATCCGATTTCCATCAGTCGTTTGATGTTAAGGGAAACTTCTCTTCTGAGATCACCTTCCACCTGATAATCGTTTTCCAGAATCTTTCTGATCACACCGACTTCATCTTCCGTCAGATCTCTGACTCTGGTGTCCGGGTTGATCCCTGCCTTTTCTAAAATGGCGGTGGCGGATTTTCTGCCAATGCCATAAATGTAAGTCAAACCAATTTCGACTCTTTTGTCTCTCGGTAAATCGACGCCGGCAATACGTGCCATTCAGCTTACACCTCCCTGTGTAATAATTAAAATAATGCTGTGTATTATTTTAATATCACCATACAGGTCGCCCCTTCGGTGTCTCCCGACAGCGGGGACGCAGCCGCTCCCGTTCAGATGATATTGTTTAAACAGATAACTAATATATTATAGTACAAACTCTGCACTATTTCCAGTATTATTTGTTGTTTTTGCGATTTTTTTGGTTAAAACCCTCATCCCTGCTTCTGTTTGTGCTTCGGGTTGGAGCAGATAACCATCACTTTGCCGTTTCTCTTAATGACCTTGCATTTTTCGCAGATCGGCTTTACGGATGCTCTTACTTTCATTTTCCTTCCTCCTACTTGTCTCTCCAGGTAATACGGCCTCTTGTCAGATCATAGGGTGACAATTCGACTTTGACTCTGTCCCCGGGAAGAATACGGATATAATTCATTCGGATCTTGCCAGAAATATGGGCCAGGACTTCGTAGCCATTCTCTAACTTTACTTTAAACATCGCATTGGGCTGAGCTTCGAGCACGGTGCCAAATACTTCAATGACATCTTTTTTCGCCATATCACGCACCTCCTTACCTTAAACCGGCCAGCTCTCTGCGTATCAGAGAATTCTCCGGTCCTTTGCCTTGAATTAACGCTTCACTGATCGATTCGATGATCAGATCATATTTCTGCAAATGCTTACTCTTCTTTCGCTTTGGCGCCTCTATTTTACGCTTCGCTCCGTCTGCGATCCGGACATAGCCGTCATCCAGGACTTCCGTCACTATGAATAAGCGGCCCCTGTCCCGGCCCGCCAGGGCCCGGACGACCTGTCCGACCTGTAAAGAATTCCTGCAATTCATGGATCTTACACCTGTCTGCCTTATTTCAGCATGGTGAGGATCTCCGGTTCCCCGTCGGTGATGATGATGGTGTTCTCGTAATGAGCCGACATCTGTCCGTCCACGGTCACCGTGGTCCACTCATCCTCCAGAACAACGCACTTGTCGGTCCCCATGTTCACCATGGGTTCCACAGCGATCGTCATCCCCGGCTGGAGCCGCGGGCCCCGACCGGCTTTCCCGTAGTTGGGTACCGGCGGGTCTTCATGCATGTTCGTGCCGATCCCGTGTCCCACGAATTCCTTCACGACGCTGTAGCCGTGGGATTCCGCGTAGACCTGGACGGCGTGGGAAATGTCGCCGATGCGATTCCCCGCTCTTGCATTCTCGATCCCCTTGAAAAAACTTTCTCTTGTTACTCTGATCAGCTTTTCTGCTTCCTCTGAGATCTGTCCGACCGGATAGGTCCTGGCAGCATCGCTGTAATATCCCTTGTATATGGTTCCCGTATCCACGCTGATGATATCGCCCTCCTGCAGTTTGAGGTGGGAGGGGATCCCATGAACGATGGTTTCGTTGACGGATGCGCATATACTCGCCGGAAATCCACCATAGCCCTTAAAGGCGGGCACCTGGTGATTCTTTCTGATTTCAGCTTCCACTATGCGGTCAATAGCGGCGGTCGTCATTCCGGGTTTGATCACTTCCGGTAACATCTCGTCTAAAATGTAGGCCGTCACCTTAGCTGCTTCTCTCATGATTTCCAGCTCGTGCTCATTCTTGATCACGATCATGTCTGAATCTCCTATCTGTTAACCCAGGGCAGCAAAGATTTCTTCCTGGACCACAGCGGCATCCTGTTCGCCGTTGACGTGGACGATGTTGCCCTTCTTTTCATAGAAGTCAACCAGAGGAGCAGTCTCTGTGAGATATACGTCGATTCTTCTGGCCACGGTTTCTTCCTGGTCATCCGCTCTGTGGGCAACTACGCCGCCGCACTTGTCGCAGACGCCTTCCACCTTCGTGGGCCGGAAGGAAATGTGATAGGTCTCGCCGCACTTCTTGCAGACTCTTCTGCCGGTGGCGCGTCCGATCAGCACGTCTCTGCCGACCTGGATGTCCACGACTTTGTCTACGTCCATTCCCAGTTTTTCCATGGCTTCCGCCTGGAAAACGGTTCTCGGGAAACCGTCCAGCAGGTAACCGTTCGCACAGTCATCCTGGCTCAGACGATCCTTCACCAGCGCGATTACCAGTTCATCCGGTACTAATTCGCCCTTGTCCATGTAGGCCTGAGCCTGCTTGCCCAGCGGAGTGCCTTCCTTGACGTTCTTCCGGAAGATGTCGCCGGTGGAAATGTGGACGATGTTATATCTTTCTTCGATGCCGGTCGCCTGGGTGCCTTTACCCGCACCCGGAGGCCCTAATAATACAACTTTCATTTTGATCTCCTTTTAGTTCAGGAAGCCGGAATAATTTCTCATTACCAGCTGGTTCTCTATCTGTTTCATCAGGTCAAGTGCTACACCTACCGCGATCAGCAGGGAGGTCCCGCCGAAGTGGAGGTTCATTCCCAGGAAGTGGGATACGATGGTAGGCAGAACTGCCACCACGCCCAGGAATACGGCACCGACAAAAGTAACTCTCATCATGACGTTCGTCAGATACTGTGTGGTGGGAACGCCCGGGCGGATGCCGGGGATGAACCCGCCGTTGTTCTTCATGTTATAGGCTACATCCGCCGGGTTGAAGGTGATGGCGGTGTAGAAATAGGTGAAGAACATGATCAGTATAAAGTAAATACTGGAGTAGATCCAGACACCGGGATTGCCGGAGGTGGACAGGTATTTGCCCACGAACGCGGAAAACGCGGTGTTCGGCGCGAAGTATGTGATGGTCATCGGGAACGCCAGCAGTGCCATTGCAAAGATAACCGGGATTACGCCAGCCTGGTTGACTTTGATTGGAATGTGGGTGCTCTGACCGCCATACATTTTCCTGCCGACGACTCTCTTGGCGTACTGCACCGGAATCTTTCTGGCTCCCTGCTGGATCATGATGATCCCCAGTACAACAAACAGAGCGAAGACGGCAAAGAGGATGAAGGTAAACAGGCTCAGTGTTCCTTCTCTCATGTTGAAGGCCATGTTCTGCAGCGCGGAGGGCAGTCTGGCGACGATCCCCGCGAAGATCAGCATGGAAATGCCGTTACCTACGCCGAATTCATTGATCTGCTCGCCCAGCCACATCAGGAAGGCGGTGCCCGCCGTCAGGACCAGGATGACGGTGATGAAGGAGAAGGCTCCCCTGTCCACCACGGCGCTGTTGAACAGACCGACTGTCAGACCGATGGCCTGGATCAGTGCCAGGGCGACGGTCAGGTATCTTGTATACCGTACGATTTTCTTTCTGCCTTCAACGCCCTCTCTGGCCAGCGCTTCCAGCGACGGGATCGCAATGGTCAGCAGCTGCAGGATGATGGACGCTGTGATGTAAGGCGTGATGCTCAGTGCGAAGATCGTGAAGTTGCTGAATGCGCCGCCGGAGAAGAGGTCGAACATGCCGAACAGGCCTCCGTCGGAGTTTTCAAACAACTGCTGGATCACTTCCCGGTCCACGCCGGGGATCGGGATCGCACAGCCCAGCCGGAAGATGACCATCATCAGCATGGTGAAGATGATCTTTTTCCGGACATCGGGAATTTTCCAGGCGCTTGCCAGTGTTGAGAAGATACTCATTAGATCACCTCTGCTTTGCCACCGGCCGCTTCGATTTTCTCCACAGCGCTGGCTGTGAATTTATTAGCCTGAACCGTTAAGTTCTTTTCCAGCTTGCCGTCGCCCAGCACTTTCACGCCGTCGGCGACTTTCTTGATGATTCCTTTTTCGATCAGCATTTCCGGAGTGACCACGGTGCCGTTGTCGAAGAGATTCAGCGCTTCCACGTTCAGGATCGCCCATTCTTTCTTGTTGGGGTTGTTGAAGCCTCTCTTCGGCATGATTCTGGTCAGGGGCATCTGGCCGCCTTCGAATCCCGGTCTTACACCGCCGCCGCTTCTGGAGTTCTGGCCGTTCATACCTCTGCCGGCGGTCTTGCCCTGACCGGTAGCGGTACCTCTGCCCTTTCTCTTCGGGGCTTTCGTTGCGCCTTTCGGTGCTCTTAATTCATGTAATTTCATATTGTAAACACCTCCGACTAAACTTCTTCTACTTCCACCAGGTGGCGGACCTTCTGGATCATCCCTCTGATCTGGGGGTTGTCCGGCTTGGTCACGACCTGTCCGAGCTTTGTCAGCCCGAGCGCTTTAACGTTCTTTCTGTGAAGAGGTTTGGAGCCGATCGTGCTCTTTACTAATTTGATCTTCAGTTCTTTTGCCACGGCGATCCCCTCCTATCTTAAGATTTCCTCTTTGGTTTTTCCTCTGAGTCTGGCAACTTCTTCAACGGTCTTTAAGCTCTTCAGTCCTTCCATGGTCGCATAGGCCATGTTCCCGGCATTGTTGGAGCCGATGGACTTCGCGCGGACATCGCTGATTCCCGCCAGTTCCAGGACGGTACGCACCGCGCCGCCGGCGATAACGCCGGTACCGGGGGCAGCAGGCATCAGGAGAACCTGTCCGGCTCCGAAGATCCCTGTGATCCGGTGAGGAATGGTGGTCCCGATCATCGGAACCTGTACTAAATTCTTCTTTGCATCTTCGATCGCTTTTTTAACAGCATCCGGGATTTCCTGGGCTTTGCCCTGGCCGACTCCCACGAAGCCTTCGCCGTTTCCGACTGCGATCGTAACGGAGAACCGGAAATTCCGGCCGCCCTTTACGACCTTGGCTACACGTCTGATATTAACGATCTGTTCTGTAAATTCCATTTTGGATGTATCGATCATATCGCCTCGCATCTGTGTTCTCCTTTCCTTAGAATTTCAGGCCAGCTTCTCTGGCACCGTCCGCTAATTCCTTCACTCTTCCATGATACAGGAAGCCGCCTCTGTCGAAGCTGACGGTTTCGATCCCGGCTGCCAGGGCTTTCTTCGCCACGGCTTCGCCGACGACCTTCGCCGCTTCCTTGTTTCCTCCGTAAGGGATCTGTTCCTTCAGGTCCTTGTCGGTGGAAGAAGCCGCCACCAGGGTGTGTCCTTTTGTATCATCGATGATCTGAACACTGATGTTTTTGGCGCTTCTGAATACGCACATTCTCGGTTTTTCAGGAGTTCCGAACACCTTATTTCTTACTCTCTGATGTCTTTTCAGACGTCTCGCATTTCTGCTCGCTTTACCAGCCATTCAATTCACTCCTTTCCTATTACTTACCGGTCTTTCCTTCTTTTCTGAGAACTCTTTCATCCGCATAACGGATGCCCTTGCCTTTGTAAGGTTCCGGTTCTCTCCAGGCTCTGATATCCGCAGCAAAGTCGCCCACCAGCACCTTGTTGATGCCGGAAACGATGATCTCGTTGGGGTTGGGCACTTCTGTCTTGACATCAGCAGTATCCTTGACTTCAATAGGATGGGAATATCCTAAGGTTAATACCAGGGTATCACCTTTCTTTTCCGCTCTGTAGCCGACGCCCACCAGGTTCAGTTTCTTCTGGAATCCGGTCGTTACGCCGGTGATCATGTTGTTGACCAGGGCTCTGGACAGGCCGTGCAGTGCTCTTTCTTCCTTGACGTCGGAACCTCTGGTGAAGTTCAGCACGCCGTCGTTGTTTTCGATTTTGATTTTCGGGCTCAGCTGTTCGGTCAGCTCGCCTTTGGGACCTTTCACCGTCACCTGGTTATCGTCGCCGATCTTGACTTCAACGCCGGCAGGAACAGTGATGGGTGTTTTTCCGATTCTAGACATTGTTTATACCTCCATTCCTACCATACATAGCAGATGACTTCGCCGCCGATGTTCTTCTTTCTCGCTTCCTTGTCGGTGATCACGCCGGCGGAAGTGGAAACGATCGCGATGCCCAGGCCGCCGAGAACTCTCGGGATATCTTCGGTCTTGGCATACACTCTCAGGCCCGGTTTGGAAATCTTCTTGATTCCGGTGATAACTCTTTCCTTGTTCTGTCCGTACTTCATCTGAATACGGATGATGCCCTGTTTGTTGTCTTCTATGAGATCATATCCCTTGATGTATCCTTCGTTCAAAAGGATCTCAGCAATGGATTTTTTCATTTTGGATGCAGGAACGTCTACGCTTTCGTGTCCAACCATGTTGGCATTTCTGATTCTTGTCAGCATATCAGCAATGGGATCTGTCATTGACATTTTTCGGTTCCTCCTTTCTTACCAGCTTGCCTTCCGCACGCCGGGAATCTGGCCCTTGTAAGCCAGTTCTCTGAAGCAGATACGGCAAATTCCATATTTTCTTAAAACGGAATGGGGTCTTCCGCAGATTCTACATCTTGAATACGCTCTTGTGGAGTACTTCGGTGGTCTCTGCTGTTTCACTTTCAGTGATGTTTTTGCCATTTCGTGGTCCTCCTATCTTTCGAACGGCATGCCGAGGAGCTCCAGCAGGGCCATTGCTTCTTCGTCTGTCTTTGCCGTTGTGGTAAATACGATATCCATTCCCTTGATCTTGTCGATCTTGTCATATTCGATCTCCGGGAAAATCAGCTGTTCCTTGATGCCCATGGCGTAGTTGCCTCTGCCGTCGAAGGAGTTTCTGCTGACGCCCTTGAAGTCCCTTACTCTCGGGAGAGCGATGCTGAAGAATTTATCCGCAAATTCATACATTCTGTCTCCTCTTAAGGTGACCTTCGTGCCGATGGCCATGCCTTCACGCACTTTGAAGTTCGCGATGGATTTTCTGGCCTTGGTGATGACCGGTCTCTGACCGGAGATCAGCGCCAGTTCCTCTGCCGCGGTTTCCAGCAGCTTCGGATTGTCCTTCGCTTCGCCCAGACCGATGTTGATGGTGATCTTCTCCAGCTTCGGAACTTCCATTACGTTGCTGTATTTGAATTTTTCCATTAATGCCGGAAAAACGTCTTTTTTGTATGTTTCCTGTAATCTTGCTGCCAAGATGTCCTCCTCCTTTCGGTATTAGTCTACGACCTTGCCGGACTTCTTGGATACTCTGACCTTCTTGCCGTTTTCGATCCGGTATCCGATCCTTGTCGGTGCGTTTTCTTTCTTATCAAAATACATCAGGTTCGAGATGTTGACGGGGCCTTCCCTGTGTTCGATGGCGCCCTGTCTCATGGTGTTGTTTGGCTTTCTGTGCTTGGTCTGGATGTTGACGCCTTCCACGATGGCCATGTTCTTCTTCGGCATAACCTTCAGCACTCTGCCCTTTTTGCCTTTATCTTTGCCAGTCAGTACGATGACTGTATCGTCTTTCTTGATATGCATTCCTATTGACCTCCTATAATACTTCCGGAGCTAAGGAAACGATTCTCATGAAGCTCTTTTCTCTCAGTTCTCTCGCTACCGGCCCGAAAATACGTGTGCCAACGGGAGTCTTGTCATCCTTGATCACTACTGCTGCATTCTGGTCGAATTTCACGTAGCTTCCGTCGTTTCTTCTCACGCCGTGCTTGCTTCTGACTACCACTGCCTTGACGACTTCGCCCTTCTTGACCATGCCGCCCGGAGTCGCATCTTTTACAGCACATACGATGATATCACCAATGTTCGCATATTTCCGGCTGGTTCCGCCGAGAATGCGGATACATAATAATTCTTTCGCTCCTGAATTATCAGCAACACGCAGTCTGCTTTCTGTCTGAATCATATTCAGTGCCTCCTTCCAACAGTTCCTATTTCACTCTTTCGATTACGTTCACAAGTCTCCATCTCTTGTCCTTGGAAAGAGGTCTTGTTTCCATAATTCTTACTTTATCGCCGATGTTGCATTCGTTCTGTTCGTCGTGAGCCTTGAACTTCTTGGTTACCTTAACGGCCTTGCCGTACAGAGAATGTCTGACGAATTCTTCGACAGTTACGACGATGGTCTTGTCCATCTTATTGCTGGTCACGATGCCAACTCTGGTCTTTCTTCTGTTTCTGTCCATTGTTCATCCTCCTTCCGGCTACGCTTCCTGCTGAAGCTGCTTCTCACGGATCGCCGTCTTCGCTCTTGCGATATCTTTCTTGACGTCCTTCATTTTGATCGGATTATCGAGCTGGCCTGTTACGTGCTGGAACCGGAGGTTGAATAATTCCTGCTTCAGTTTCATCACTTCGTTGTTCAGTTCCTGCTCGGTCATTTCTCTGAATTTTTCGATTTTCATTATACTTCACCGCCCTCTTCTGCCTGTTCTTTCACAGCAAATTTACACTTGACAGGGAGTTTATGGGATGCTAATCTCATCGCTTCTCTGGCCTTCTCTTCGGAAACCCCGCCCAGTTCGAACATGACTCTGCCCGGTTTAACTACGGCTACCCAGTATTCCGGCGCACCTTTACCGGCGCCCATACGTACTTCCGCGGGTTTCTTGGTGACAGGCTTGTGCGGGAAAATCTTGATGTAGACGTTACCGCCTCTTTTGATGGATCTTGTCATCGCGATTCTGGCTGCTTCGATTTGGTTGGATGTGATCCAGCCCGGCTCTGTGGCCACCAGACCGAAATCTCCGTATGTGATCGTATTACCTCTTGTTGCAACGCCCTTCATTCTTCCTCTGTGGACTCTGCGGCGTTTCACTCTTTTTGGCATTAACATTGTGTCATTTCCTCCTTTCCGGTCTGTTTCCTATTCCGCTGCAGGCGCTTCTGCAGGTTCTGCAGGCGCTTCTGCGGCTTCAGCCGGAGCTTCTTCTACAGGAGCAGCCACCTTCTTCGGGGCTCTCTTTACTCTCGGATTCACAACCGGCTTGCTGTCCTGGTTGAAATCTCTTCTTTCTCTTCTTTCTCTTCTGTTGTCACGACCGCCGTCTCTGTCTCTTCTTCTCCGGTCGCCTCTTCTGCGTTCGCCTCTTTCCGGCTTTTCTTCCTGCTGTTCGATGCCCTTGGTCAGGATCTCACCGTGGTTGATCCAAACCTTGACGCCCAGCTTGCCGTAAGTGGTGTTGGCTTCCCAGAAACCGTAGCCGATGTCCGCTCTTAAGGTGTGGAGTGGAACGTTGCCTTCGCTGTACTTTTCGCTTCTGGCGATTTCAGCGCCGCCGACTCTGCCGGATACAACGACTTTGATCCCCTTGGCGCCGGCCTTCATGGCTCTGCTGATGGCCTGCTTCATGGCTCTCCGGAAGGATACTCTTCTTTCCAGGGCCTGAGCGATGCTTTCCGCTACCAGCTGCGCGTCCAGTTCGCTTCTTCTGACTTCGTTGATGTTGATGACGGCTTCCTTGCCGGTCAGCTTCTGGATGTCAGCCTTGATTTCTTCGATGCCTGCGCCGCTCTTGCCGATGACCATGCCCGGTTTAGCCGTGTAGATGGAAACCTTCACGTTGTTGGCCGCGGACCGTTCGATCAGGACCTTGGCAACGCCTGCTAAGTATAATTTCTTCTTTAAGAATTGTCTGATTTTTTCGTCTTCCACTAAGTAATCTGCAAAATCCTTTTTGTTTGCATACCATTTGGAATCCCAGTCTTTAATAACGCCGACTCTAAGTCCGTGCGGATTAACTTTCTGACCCATTCAGCGAACCTCCTTACGCTCTTTCCTTCAATGTAACACCGATGTGGCTGCTTCTCTTTAAGATCATCGCAGCGCCGCCCTTTGCGCCGGCTCTCCATCTCTTCATGGTCGGGCCCTGGTTGGCGTAAATCTCTGCTACATACAGTTTATTTAAATCCATGTTGTGGTTGTTTTCTGCATTCGCCGCTGCGGATCTGACGACTTTCAGAATCGCTGCCGCGCTGCTTCCCGGTGTAAACTTCAGGATTGCCTGAGCTTCGCTTAAGCTCTTTCCTCTGACCAGGTCTGTGATCGGCTTTAATTTGCTCGGGGAGATCCGAACATATTTTGCTACAGCCTTCGCTTCCATGCGAGTACCTCCTATTTATTTCACTTTTGATCCTTTTTCTTTATCTGCATGTCCTCTGTAGGTTCTGGTCGGTGCGAATTCGCCCAGCCGGTGGCCTACCATATCTTCTGTGATGTACACCGGAACGTGCTTTCTGCCATCGTGCACGGCGATGGTGTGTCCCACCATCTGCGGGAAAATCGTGGAAGGTCTGGACCATGTCTTGATGACTTTCTTTTCGTTTGCCGCATTCATTTCTTCGATCTGCTTTAACAGCTTAGCGTGTACAAAAGGGCCTTTTTTGAGTGATCTACCCATGCCTTAATTCCTCCATTTACTATTTGTCGTTTCTTCTCTTTACGATATATTTATCGGAATGCTTGTTCTTCTTTCTGGTCTTGTAACCCAGTGCCGGCTTGCCCCAGGGGGTCACAGGATTTGCCCGGCCGATGGGGGCTCTTCCTTCACCGCCGCCGTGCGGGTGGTCGTTCGGGTTCATAACGGAACCTCTGACCGTCGGCCGGATGCCCATGTGGCGTTTTCTGCCGGCCTTGCCGATGCTGATGTTTTCGTGATCCAGGTTGCCGACTTCGCCGATGGTGGCTCTGCACTCGATCCGGACTTTTCTCACTTCGCCGGAGGGCAGTCTTACGGTGGCGAAATCGCCTTCCTTAGCCATCAGCTGCGCGCTGTTCCCTGCGGACCGTACCATCTGGCCGCCTTTGCCGGCCTTCAGTTCGATGTTGTGGATCACGGTACCTACCGGGATGTTCTTCAGCGGGAGCGCGTTGCCGACCTTGATGTCAGCGGTCTCGCCCGCCATAACGGTGTCGCCGACCTTCAGCTTGTTGGGCGCCAGGATGTATCTCTTGTCGCCGTCCGCGTAAACGATCAGGGCGATGTTCGCGCTTCTGTTGGGATCATATTCGATAGTGGCTACCTTGCCCGGTACGCCGTCCTTGTTTCTCTTGAAGTCGATGATTCTGTACTTCGGTCTGTATCCGCCGCCTCTGTGACGAACGGTGATCTTACCTCTGGAGTTTCTTCCGGAATGTTTCTTCAGTGTGACTGTCAGAGGCTTGTGGGGTGTGGAGGTCGTGATTTCTTCGAAAGTCGAAACCGTCATCCCTCTCTGGCCCGGAGTATTCGGCTTATAATGTTTGATACCCATTTGTTATCCTCCTTCTCTTAGAGTCCCTGGAAGAACTCGATTTCCTTGCTGTCTTCGGTCAGTTTTACGATGGCTTTCTTGTAGCTGGAAGTCATGCCGGTGTTCCGGCCCATTCTCTTCTGCTTGCCAACGCAGTTCATGATATTGACTTTTTCCACTTCCACGTCGAAGATCTCTTCGATGGCCTGCTTGACCTGAGTCTTGTTGGCGTCTTTGGAAACTTTGAATGTATACTTTCTTTCCTGCGCATCATCCATGCTCTTTTCCGAGATGATCGGACGGATGACTACGTCATAAGGTGTTTTTGTTGTGGATGCCATTTATACGTACACCTCCTGGATCTTGTTGGCTGATTCCTGTGTCAGGATCAGGCTAGTGTGATTCAGCATATCATATACGTTAAGTGCTGTGACGATGGTGGTGTCCACGCCCGGGATGTTGGAAGCGGATTTGATCACGTTCGTGTCAACTTCCGGTAAAACGATCAGCGCTTTCTTTTCCGCGCCGACTGCTGCCAGCATCTTAACCATTTCTTTCGTCTTGGGAGCTTCGAACTTGATGTCATCGATCACGATCAGTTCGTTTTCCTGTACCTTGGAGGTGAGGACGGACTTGGTCGCCAGTCTTCTGACCTTCTTGTTGATGGGATATCTGTAGCTTCTCGGCTTCGGTGCGAAGACGATGCCGCCGCCTACATGATTCGGAGCTCTGCGGGAACCCTGTCTTGCGCGACCGGTGCCCTTCTGTCTGTAAGGCTTCTTGCCGCCGCCCTTGACTTCGCTTCTTGTCTTGGCGGACTGTGTGCCCTGTCTCTGGTTTGCCAGATAGTTTCTTACGACTGTGTATACAGCGTTTTCGTTTATTTCGATTCCGAAGATATCGTCTTTTAATTCGATTTCTCCTACAGCCTCGCCGGCCATGTTGAGCATTTTAACTGTTGCCATGTTTATTTCCTCCTTTCCGGCTCAGCCTATTCCTGACCTTTTACCGCATACCGGACTTTTAACAGGCCGCCCTTCGGTCCGGGGACCGCGCCTTTGACCAGTACGACGTTTCTGTCAGCCAGGACTTTTACCAGTTCCAGGTTCTGAACGGTAGTGGTTTCTCTTCCCATTCTGCCCGGAGCCTTGTTTCCCTTGAATACTCTGGAGGGGTAGGTACCTGCTGCCAGGCCGCCCGGCAGTCTCTTGTGCTTGGAACCGTGGGTTTCCGGTCCTCTGTGGTGGCCGTGTCTCTTGATGTTGCCCTGGGTTCCCTTACCTTTGGAAACGCCGGTCACATCCAGCTTGGCGCCTTCTTCCAGTTCTGCTACGGTGAATTCCTGTCCCAGTTCGAAAGCGGAAGGATCGTCGACCCTGACTTCGGTCAGGTATCTCTTCGGCGCTGTCTGCGCTTTGGCGAAGTGGCCTTTCAGCGGCTGGGTCAGTTTGTGTTCTTTGATGTCGCCAAAACCGATCTGCACGGCGTTGTAGCCGTCGGTCTCTTCGGTTTTGATCTGGGTAACGACCATCGGGCCCGCCTCAATGACGGTTACGGGGATCGCCGCACCCTCTTCGGAAAAGATCTGAGTCATTCCGAGCTTCTTTCCTAAAAATGTGTTCATGTGTACCTCCTGTGTGTTTCTTACAGCGGATCGCTTTCGCGATCATACTAAGTCTGAGAGGATCTTCTATCTCAATGTGCTTAGTATTCTGTTTGGTGTCCTACAGCTTGATCTCTACGTTCACGCCTGCAGGTAAATCCAGTTTCATCAATGCATCGACTGTTTTCTGATCCGGGCTCAGGATGTCGATCAGTCTCTTATGAGTTCTCTGTTCGAACTGTTCTCTGGAGTCCTTGTACTTGTGCACCGCTCTTAAGATCGTCACGACCTGCTTTTCGGTCGGGAGCGGGATCGGGCCGGAGACCTCTGCCCCTGTCTTCTTCGCTGCTTCAACGATTCTTGCTGCGGACTGATCCAGTGCTTTGTGATCATACGCTTTCAGTCTGATTCTGATTTTCTGAGTTGCCATTTTTTCCTCCTTACTCTTTTTCGTACGTTTTCGCTATGCTCGTACGAGGGTGGTTCTTTGTCCACGTTTCCGGGTGTTTCCTGATTTTTGGCACAACCAAAAAACATGGAGAACCCCTTCGCCTCTTTCAAGAAGAGACAATTCTCCGCAGAAATTCTCTGATAGCTCAGTAACTTCCTGCTTCAACGCAATATAAGCAAGCTTAATCATTATACATTCTATCCGTTGGAAGTTCAAGTGTTTTTTGTTCGGTTTTTTGGGTTTTTTGCAAATAAATTTCGCCATTTATCAACGGTTCCGGGGCTCCGACCCTTTACACGCAGCCGGGTGTTTCCTAAATTACGGGATCCGTCCGGACCGATGTCCGAAAAACGTTGAAATTTCAACGTTTTTCAGGCTTTTTTGTCCGGCTCCGGCCGGTTTTATCCATCAAACTCTTTGATGGATGCATCGAAATCTCTGTGTTCCGCCGCCGGTTCTGTCCCCGCGCCGGGACCGCCTTTTCACCAAAATCTCGTAGTCCGGGCCGCCCCAACCCCCAGGTTTTGGGCAAAATTAAAAGGAGCGGCATTGCCGCTCCTTCGCTTTCAGCTGATAGCTTATAGCTCAATATTATTCTTCGATCGCTGTTACAACGCCGGAACCTACGGTTCTGCCGCCTTCTCTGATAGCGAATCTCAGGCCTGCTTCGATCGCGATCGGGGTGATCAGTTCGATATCCATCCGGATATTGTCCCCCGGCATGCACATCTCAACGCCTTCAGGCAGCTTTACGGTACCGGTTACGTCCGTTGTCCGGAAATAGAACTGCGGTCTGTAGCCGTTGAAGAACGGGGTATGTCTGCCGCCTTCTTCCTTCTTCAGCACGTATACTTCGGAGCTGAACTTGGTGTGCGGGTGGATCGTCCCCGGAGCCGCCAGTACCTGACCTCTTTCGATCTCGGTTCTCTGTACGCCTCTTAAAAGTGCGCCGATGTTGTCCCCGGCTTCCGCCTGGTCTAACAGCTTACGGAACATTTCAACGCCCG
>JAFQZZ010000015.1 GCA_017405645.1 Bacillota bacterium | reverse complement strand
TTGAGGATGAAGACGATCCGTCGATCCTGTGGTCCTATGACGAGGACGGGCTGGAGATCACCTATTCGCCCAATGGAGAAGGCTACACATTCCATATGGAAAAACAGTAAAACCGGTAAAAGAAAAAAACAGGGAGGCTTGCGTCTCCCTGTTTTTTTTTGATGATATAGGTTATGAAACTCTTTCCTGATTATTCAGCAGGCTGTGCATACTGGAAGAAGTAGTAACCCATCGGAGTGTAACCAACGTTGCCGATTGTCTTGTTGCAGTACATGTTGGTGTAGTAGTAGATCGGGCAAACCGGGAATCCGTTTTCGCCGAACAGGGTTTCTTCTGCTTCGTACAGAACCTTGTCACGTTCCGCACCTGCATCCAGGGTCTTCGCTTCCTTGATTACACCGTCGAACTTCGGATCGCTGAAGAGACCATAGTTGTAAGAGTTGCCGGTTACCATCAGTTCGAGGTAGGTGATCGGGTCATTGTAGTCCGCGATCCATCCCAGACGCGCAACGCCGAACTTGTGTTCGCCGAGACCGTTGGTGTAGGTCGCCCATTCCTGGTTCTCCAGGGAGATCTTCACGCCGAGAACGTTGTCCCAGTCATGACCGCAGGCTTCCGCCAGGGCTTTATGGGTATCGTCTGTGTTGAAGTTGTAAACGATGGTGGTGTTGGGATCCCAAGCGCCTTCATCAACAGCTTCCTGATACAGCTGCTTCGCCAGGTCGCACTTGCCTTCGTAAGTGGACAGGTCTGCATCCGGATAGTTCTTGGACAGCCAGGAATACATTGCGCCCAGTTCGGTGGTGCTATTCGCAAAGTCATTGCCTTCGCTGTCGAGGATACCGGAAGCTACGAAACCGGTGGCCGGAGTCTGTCCGCCCTGGGTTACGTTTTCAACGATGTTGTCTCTGTCAACGCTGAGGGTCAGAGCTGCACGAACTCTCCAATCCTTGATCTTGTCGCAGTTCAGGTAGAGGTAGTAGGTGCCTACATAAGGATCGATGTAGCAATCGCCGGATTCCTGCAGGGACGCGATCATGTCGGTCGGGAAGGATTCCACGAATGCCCAGTCGCCGGACTGATAAGCGGACATGATAGCTGTTTCATCATCGGACAGGTACCAGTCGATTTCAGCCGGGCCGAGGTTAGCCGCATCATAGTACTGTTCGTTCGGAACCATCTTGATCACGGAGTCATGGGTCCACTCGGAAATGATGTAAGGTCCGTTCACAACGATGTTTTCCGGATCGGTCCAGTTGTCATTGCCTTCCACAACATCCTCTCTCAGAGGCATCAGGGAAGCGAATGCACACATTTCCGGGAAATACGGAGTATCCTGGCACAGGGTGATTTCCAGTGTGGAGTCATCCAGAGCCTTGATGCCCAATTCGCTGGGCTCCTTTTCTCCGGCCTGGATCTCAGCAGCGTTCACAACGACGCCGTCCAGGAAGTATCCGTAATCGGATGCTGTGTCGGGATTGACGATTCTCTGCCAGGAATATACCCAGTCCTGAGCCTTTACAGGTTCGCCGTCAGACCATTTCGCGTCGGATCTGATCTTGAAGGTGTATACCAGGCCGTCTTCCGATACTTCATAGCTTTCAGCCTGGCCCAGGTCGACCTTGGTCATGAATACGTTGCCGCTGTCGTCCGCTGTTTCATCTGTGGGGACGTACTTCATCAGGTTCTCAAACATATGCTGTGTATATGTGGAACCGTCAACGGAACTGATGAGACCCGGGTCGACGGTCTCGGGTTCGGAAGCGATACATGCAGTTACCACGAATTCGCCGTCGTCGCTGCTTTCACCGCCGCCGCCTCCGCATGCTGTGAACGAGAATACCACAGCCAGGCAGAGGATCAGGATTAAGAATTTTTTCATAAGCATTTCCTCCTTTTTCTTTTGAAACACTATAATGTTTATATATTTAAGTAACTGGATTGTTACATAAATACCGATGTTATGCCGGAACTATTTCTCCAGCAGATGGCACGCGGCAAAGTGCCCGCCGCCGTAGTCCTTGAATTTCGGGATCTCCTGCTTGCACCGCTCCTCCGCAAAGGGACATCTGGTGTGGAACTTGCATCCCGACGGCGGGTTGATCGGGCTGGGGATGTCTCCCTCCAGGATCAGCCGCTCCCTGGCCCGGGTGATCTTCGGGTCCGGAATGGGTACCGCGCTCATCAGGGTCTTGGTGTAGGGATGGATCGGGTTCCGGTACAGCTCGTAGGATTCGGCGGTCTCCACCAGGTTCCCCAGGTACATGACGCCGATCCGGTTCGAGATATGCCGCACCACCGAGATGTCGTGGGCGATGAACAGGTAGGTCAGGCCCAGTTCATCCTGGAGGTCTTCCAGCATGTTCACCACCTGGGACTGGATGGATACGTCCAGGGCCGAGATGGGCTCGTCGCAGACGATGAACTCCGGTTCCACCGCCAGGGCCCGGGCGATCCCGATACGCTGCTGCTGTCCGCCGGAGAATTCGTGGGGGAAGCGGTTGGAGTGCTCGCTGTTGAGGCCGACCGCCTCCAGCAGTTCGCTGATCCGCTCGCTTCGCTCCGCCTTGCTTGAGCAGATCTTATGGATGTCCAGGGCTTCGCCGACGATCTCCCCGACCGTCATACGGGGGTCCAGGGACGCCGAGGGGTCCTGGAAGATGATCTGCATCTTCCGCCGGTAGGGAAGCATCTTTTCGGCGATGTTCTTTTCGGAATCGTAGATCGGCTTGCCGTCGTAGATGATGGAGCCCGAGGTGGGTTCATACAGCCGGATGATGGTACGGCCGAGGGTGGTCTTGCCGCAACCCGACTCGCCGACCAGACCCAGGGTCTCACCCTTGTAGATATCGATGCTGACATTGTCCACGGCCTTGACCGTCTGCTTATTGCGGAAGCCGGATCCCTTGATGTTGAAGTATTTCTTTAAATCCCGGATTTCCAGGAGTTTGTTCTGTTCAGCCATTTTTCGCATCCTCCTTCCCCATGAAGTGCAGCCAGCATGCGGAGACGTGTCCTTCCCCCAGGTCCGCAAAGGGCGGTTCCTTGGTGAGGCAGATCTTCATGCAGTGGGAGCATCTCGGAGCGAAATGACAGCCCGGAGGCGGATTCAGCAGGTCCACCGGCGTCCCCTCGATGGGGATCAGCCGTTCGTGTTCGTCCGCGTCCAGCCGGGGCATGGATTCCAGCAGCCCTAATGTGTAAGGGTGGGCCGGCCTGTAGAAGATGTCTTCATCCGTGCCCTGTTCGACGATCTTGCCGGCGTACATGACGGATACCCTGTCGCACATTTCGGCAACGACGCCCAGGTTGTGGGTAATGAAGATGATCGCCGTGTTTTCCTTCTGCTGAAGGGTCTTCATTAGGTCGAGGATCTGGGCCTGGATGGTCACGTCGAGAGCCGTGGTGGGCTCATCGGCGATCAGCAGTTTCGGCTCGCAGATCAGCGCCATGGCGATCATGGCCCGCTGGCGCATCCCGCCGGAGAATTCATGTGGATACTGGTCCACGCGCTTTTCCGCGTTGTTGATGCCCACCAGTTCCAGCATTTCGATGGCCCGGGCCCGGGCCTTTTCCTTCGGATAATTCTTGTCGTGGCAGGTCAGGGCCTCCATCAGCTGGTTGCCGATGGTGTAGACCGGGTTCAGGCAGGTCATGGGGTTCTGGAAGATCATGCTGACCTTGTTGCCCCGCAGGTTTCTCATCTGTTCCTCGTCATAGGCCAGGATATCGTCACCGTCCAGGGTGATGCTTCCGCCAACGACCCTGCCCGGACTCTGGAGAAGCCCCATGATGGAGTAGGCTTCCACCGATTTGCCGGAGCCGGACTCGCCGACGATGCCCATGACTTCATTCTCCCGGAGGGTGTAGCTGATGCCGTCGACGGCTTTCACTTCACCGGCGGGAGTGAAAAAGGATACTTTCAGATCTTTTATTTCAAGTAAAACTTTTCTATCTTCTGTCATCGTTCAGCCCCCCTACTTCTTCAGACGCGGATCCAGCGCGTCTCTGAGTCCGTCACCCACCAGGTTCAGGGAGAGGACGATAATGGTCAGGATGGCGCCAGGGAACAGCAGCCTGTACGGGTACAGCGTCAGGGTTCCGAGGGCGTCCGAACAGAGGGACCCCAGGGATGCCATCGGCGCGGAAACGCCCAGTCCCAGGAAGGACAGGAAGGATTCCAGGAAGATGGCCGCCGGGATCTGGAGGCAGGTGGTGATGACCAGCTGTCCCACGCAGTTCGGCAGCAGGTGCCGGCGGATGATCCGTCCGTTGGAGGCGCCGAGGGCGGTGGCCGCCGTCACGAATTCCTGTTTCTTCAGCATCAGCACCTGGCCGCGGACGATACGGGCCAGGGTGACCCAGTACAGCAGACCGAAGGTGATGAAGATGCTGACGATGCCGGCGCCCAGGGTGGACAGGGCGTTGGCGAACCAGGAGTTGGACGAATCGAACCAGGCCTGCAGAGGATCTTTCAGGACCACCTGCAGCAGGAGAACGATCAGTACTTCCGGAACGGAGTAGATCAGTTCAACGATTCTCATCATGACAAAGTCCACCGTGCCGCCGCATAGGCCGGAAATGGCGCCGTAGATGGAGCCGATAATCAGCACGATGAGGGCGGCGACGATACCGATGATAATCGAGACTCTCGCCCCGTACATCGTCCGGGCGAGGATGTCACGCCCCTGGGAATCGGTCCCCACCACGTGGGGGAAGACCTTGGATTCGACTTTCAGTTGTTTGGCCCCGTCGGGGACCTCGCTCGTATACTCCAGCGGAGTGGATTTTTTGATCTGTCCGTTTGAGATATCGGACTGTTTGACAATGGAGAGGTCTCCGTCCTTCAGAACGATCACGGAATCGGCCAGCTTGGCATCCAGGCTGAAGCTGTAGGTATCACCCTTGTATTTGAAGTAATAGTCGCCCGGATCCAGGGCCGTTACGGAACCCGGCTGCAGGGCCGTAGCGAACATGCAGTCGACTTCCCCTTCGATGCTCTTGATCAGCGCCTCCTGCTTGGAGTATTCGAAGGGCCCCAGTTTCTGTGAGCTTCTGTACTGGTTGGCGTAGTCATAAGGAATCAGAAGCGGTCCCAGGAACGCGAAGACCAGAATGGCAAGGAAGACGAAGAGTGCCACCATGGATACGGTGTTCTTCCGGAATCTCCTTGCGGCGTCCCGCCAGTAGGAAACGCTTTGCCGGACCTCCGATACGCTTTCCTTTTCCGCGTCCGTTGCCGGTTCAAAGTCGGAGTAATTCAATTCGTAGTCCGCCCAGACTTTCTCGGGATCCACCTGGAACGGGCTGAATTTTGCAAATGCCTGTTTCATGGTTTTCTCCTTTATTCGTCTGTGGAACTGAGCGTGATCCGCGGATCCACGATCTTATATGCGATGTCCACGACCAGGTTCATGACGATGACCAGGACGGATACGACGACCGTGGTGGCCATAATGATCGTGTAGTCACGGTTGATAACGCTTTGAATGAAATATTTGCCCAGGCCCGGTACGGAGAAGATGGTCTCCACCACGAACGAGCCGGTGATGATGAATGCGGCCAGGGGCCCCAGGAAGGTGATGACCGGGATCAGGGAATTCCGCAGCGCATGCTTCAGAACGATCCACTTGTTCTTGACGCCCTTCGCCTTCGCCGTGCGGATGTAATCCTGGTTGATGGCATCCAGCATGGAGGTCCTCGTCAGTTTGGCGATGTAGCACACATCATAGAATGAGAGGGAAATGACCGGCATGATATAGGCTTTCCAACTGTCCAGGCTTCCGGACAGGGTGGGCAGCCAGTTCAGCTTGACGGCGAATGCCACCAGCAGCGTCGATGCCAGCACAAAGGTGGGTATGGCCACGCCAACGGTGGTCAGTACCCTCAGGAGGCCGTCGATCCACGTACCTCGCTTATAGGCCGCCAGACAGCCTAAGGGTATGCCCAGGCAGATCGCCACAAGCAAGGCGCAGACCCCCAGTTTGATGGACAATACAAATTTGCCCTGCCCGAAGAGGATCTTCTTTACCGGGGTCCCTTCCTGCATTTTCAGGGAAACGCCCAGGTCCCCGTGGGCATAGTTCACGATGTAATTCTTGAACTGTACGATGAGGGGTTTGTCGAGGCCGTATTTCTGGTTGGCCAGTTCGATCTGCTGAGGAGTTGATTTTTCGGTCAAAAACGGACTTCCCGGAATCGTGTTCATCAGGAAGAAGGTGATGGCCATGATCACAAGTATGGTTGCGACCGCGGCCGCCAGTCGTTTAACTATGTAAATAGCCAAAGCATCAGGTCCTTTCTTATGTAGTGATATTAAAAGTGTTTAATAAATTTGCACTCAAATATTTTATCAAATATTTTTCGTGAATTCAAGATTTATCAGTGAAAAAACCGCAGGGCGGGGAAGGCTTCCGGAGGATCCCGGGTCCCCTTGAAAAACCGCCGGCGCTGGGCTATACTTGTTTCAGAGAAACAGAGAACGGGGAACGGAAATGAATAGAGAGTACCGGAGAAAAAAATGGGTCGGCCTGGGGCTGACGATAATGATCCTGATCGCGGCGGCAGTGCCGGCGGCGGGGTGGAATACCACGAATGAAAATGCGCTTTTTGAGATGGCCGGTTACCAGGCGCAGCAGGTGCCGGAGCCGACGGTTTCCCAGTCTGGCGGGGAGTGGCTGATCATCGCCCTGGCCCGGAGCGGAGTCCCGGTGCAGGAAGGCTATTACGAAAAATATTATCGGAATGTGGAGAAGATCCTGAAGGAAAAAAACGGGGTCCTTTCCTCCACGAAGAATACGGAATACGCCCGGGTGATCCTGGCCATGACGGCCATCGGAAAAGATCCCCGGAACGTGGCGGGGTACGACCTGACCCTGCCGCTGCAGGATTACAGCAAGACCGTCCGCCAGGGGATCAACGGGGCCATTTTTGCCCTGATCGCCCTGAACAGCGGAGGTTATGAGAATTCGGCGGAAGCAAAATACCTGGACTACATCCTGTCCGCCCAGAACAAAGACGGGGGCTTCGGGCTGTCTCCCGGCAGCGCGTCCGGCGTGGACCTGACGGCCATGGCGGTGCAGGCCTTGGCGCCTTACGCCGGGGAGAAGAAGACCGGACAGGCCCTTGAAAAGGCTCTGCGGTTCCTGGCAGAGAAGCAGACCGGGGAAGGCGGCTACAGCGACGGCGGGCAGCTGAACGCAGAGAGCACCGCCCAGGTGATCATCGCCCTGCGCTCCTCGGAAAAGGCCTGGGACGACAGCCTGTTCCCAGCGGAAACGGAAGGGATGCTGGACTCCCTGATGGGTTTTGAATGGGCCTGCCAGGGTTTCAGCCATCTGAGGGAACCGCTTAACATGGACCCCATGGCCACGGAGCAGGGGCTGCTGGCCCTGACGGCGGAATACCGGTGCCGGTGGAAGACGGCGCCTCTTTACGATATGACGGACGGCTTTACGCCGGCCTTTAAGGATACGGCGGGAGACCCGAACCGGGGAAAGATCTTCTCCATGGCGGAGAAGGGCATCATCAACGGCAAAGGGAATGGGGTCTTTGACCCGAAGGCCACCATGACCCGGGCGGAATTCGCCACCATCGTGGTGCGGGGGCTGGGACTTGCCCAGCGTTCGGAAAAGATCTTTGACGACGTGGCGGAAGGTGACTGGTTCTACGGCTACGCGGCGGCGGCCTACCGGGCCGGCATCGTCAAGGGTGTGTCCGCCACCCGCTTCAACCCCCAGGGGACCATCACCCGGCAGGAAGCCCTGACCATGGTGGCAAGGGCGGCGCTACAGGAAAAAGCGGCGGACCCGGTATCGGAGAAGGAAGCGGAAGAGATCCTGGCCCTGCTGCGGGACGGATCCCAGGTCAGCGACTGGGCGAGGGTTTCCGTGGCACTGTGCCTGAAGAACGGCCTGGCGGAGGAACCGGCGGGGCAGATCCTGCCGACGGAACGGGTGAAGCGCTCCGAGATCGCCGGGATTATTTACAATCTGTATTTCAAAATAAATGAATAAAAGGAACTCAGGATGATCAGGGGATTTCATTTCAGAAAATCCATCGTGGTAATGCTTATCGTATTGCTCCTGGCGGCGGGCCTGGCCGGCTGCGGGGGCGCGAAGGAAGCGGCGGCACCGGCAGACGAGGCTCAGGGGAGCACTCCGGCTGCCGGGATCTTTGCGTGGGCGGAGGAATCAATCGTGACGGCGGATATCCCCTCCGCGGAGGCGACGAAGGACGAAGCCGGAAAGGCGGAAGCCTCCGCCGGCGAAGCGGCAAAAACTGCATCTGCTTCTTCCTCAAGCGCCGGGAAAACAACGACTTCCGTGTCTGCGGGATCGGCAAAAGCCGGAGCGGCATCTTCCTCCGGCAGCGAAAGCGGCTCTTCCGATGGGGAGACTTACGGCCAGGGAACGCCGACGCCCCAGACCAAAGCTTTATCCTGCACTCTGTCCGTGAACTGCCGGACGGCGCTGGACAACCGGGAGGAACTGGCGGAAGGGAAGACTTCCATCCTGCCTTCGGACGGGGTCATCCTGGCGGCCACGACGGTCTCCTTTTCAGAAGGGGACACGGTCTTCGACGTGCTCAAAAAGACATTAAAGGATAAAGGCATCCTCTTTGAATTTGAGACCACGCCCCTGTACAGCGGCGTGTACATCGAGGGCATCGCGAACCTGTACGAATTCGACTGCGGCCCCCTGTCCGGGTGGATGTACGCCGTAAACGGAGTCTTCCCCAACTACGGCTGCGGCACCTATAAGCTGAAGGACGGGGACCGGATCGAGTGGATCTACACCTGCGACCTGGGCCGGGACATCGGCGGCGATGATTCCGCCGGACAGATGGGGAGGTGATCCGATGCACAGTTTTGAACGTTTCCATCCCATCGTGAACTTCACCTGGTTCGTCTGCGTGATCCTGTTCTCCATGATCTTCATGAATCCGGTCTGCCTGGGGATCTCCCTGGCATTCTCTTTCCTGACGGCCCTGAATATGAAGGGGCAGCCCATGCTGGGCTTCGGCCTGCGGGTGCTGCTGCCGGTGATGGTGCTGACGGCGGTCATCAACCCGGCCTTCAACCATCGGGGCGTGACCCTGATCGGGTATCTGCCGGGAGGCAACCCCCTGACGCTGGAGTCCATCCTCTTCGGGCTGGCGGCCTCCGCCATGATCGGTTCGGTGATCTGCTGGTTTGCCTGCTACAACCGGATCATGACCAGCGACCGGTTCATTTATCTCTTCGGCCGAATCATTCCCTCATTGTCGCTGATCTTCTCCATGATCCTCCGGTTCGTGCCCCGGTTCGGCGCGCAGTTGAAAAGAATTCACGGCGCCCGGAAGGCGCTGGGGGGAGAAGAGGAGGGCCTGAAAGGACGGATCCGGTCCGGCGTGGGCACTTTTTCCGCCATGATCGACTGGGCCCTGGAGAGTTCCATCCGGACCTCCGACAGCATGAAGAGCCGTGGATACGGACGGCGGGGCCGGACGGCTTTTTCCATCTATCGTTTTGACCGCCGGGACGGGGCCTTGCTGGTCCTGATCCTGGCGCTGAGCATTTACGTGCTGGCCGGGAAACTGGCCGGCGCGGCGGACTACCGGTATTTCCCTGATTTTCAGGCGGCTGCCGGCGGTCCCTATACATTTACGGTCTTTCTGGCCTATGGGGCGCTCTGCGCCATTCCGTTACTGATCGAACTCCGGGAGAGAGTACAGTGGAACGCTTTCGAATCGAACAACTGACATTTCAATACCCCGGCAGGGAAGAGCCGGCCCTGCGGGACGTAGACCTGACCGTTGAACCGGGGGAATTCCTGGTGATCTTCGGGCCTTCCGGCTGCGGGAAAACCACCCTGCTGCGGCATCTGAAGCCGGAGCTGATGCCCCATGGCCTCAGAACGGGTCGAATCCGGTTCGGGGAGGACCTCCTCGAGGATGCGGACACGGCGGGACGGATCGGTTTCGTGCTCCAGGACCCGGAAGATGGGATCGTCTGCGACAAGGTCTGGCACGAGCTGGTCTTCGGGCTGGAGAACCTGGGGATGGACCAGGCCCAGATGCGGACCAGGGCGGCGGAGACGGCGGCCTTCTTCGGCATGGAGGACTGGTTCTACCGGGACGTGACCACCCTGTCCGGCGGCCAGAAGCAGATCCTGTGCCTGGCGTCCGCCATGATCCTGCAGCCGGAAGTGCTGGTGCTGGATGAACCCACCAGCCGGCTGGATCCGGTGGCGGCGGAGGAATTCCTGGGAGCCCTGCAGAAGGTCCACCAGGAGCTGGGAACCACTGTCATCCTGTCCGAGCACCGTCTGGAAGGCGTCCTGCCCCTGGCGGACCGGGTGCTGGGGATGGACCGGGGACGGATCGTCGTCCGGGGAGAGCCCCGGGCGGTGGAAGAGGCCCTTCGGGAGAGCGGTTCGCCCCTACTGCGGATGCTGCCGGTGCCCATGCGGCTCTACGGGGCGGTGCTCCGGAGTCCCCTGGCGGGCCTGGCGGAGGGCCCCTGCCCGGTAACGATCCGGGAAGGCCGGAAATGGCTTTCGGGGTTAACAGAGAGAATGAAAGAAGCCGGCAGGCCGGTGCACCCGGCCGGAGAACCTTCCGATGACAAGGCGGAAGAGGCGGCTTCGGTGGAGATAAAGGAAATATGGTACCGTTATGAACGGCAGGGGAAGGATGTGCTGAAAGGCCTGTCCCTGACGGCCGGGCAGGGCGGGATCTGCACGGTGCTGGGCGGCAACGGTTCCGGGAAATCCACGGTGATGATGAACGTCGCCGGGATCCTGAAGCCCCAGCGGGGGAAGATCCGGACCGCCGGAAGGACGGCCCTGGTGCCCCAGGAGCCGGCGACCCTGTTCACCCGGCAGACCGCCGGGCAGGAACTGGAGGAAATGCTGCCGGAAGGCGCCAATGCCCGGGAACGGGAGGCGCTGCTTTTGGAAACAGCCCGGAAATGGGGACTGGAAGAAGTCCTGGCGGCACACCCCTATGATTTGTCCGGGGGCGAGCAGCAGCGGCTGGCCCTGGCGAAAGTGATGATGAAGGAACCGGAGATCCTGCTGCTGGACGAGCCCACCAAGGGCATGGACCCCATGGCGAAGGAGGACTTCGCCCGGGAACTGGAACGGCTGAAACAGGAGGGGATCACGATCCTGATCGTGTCCCACGATGTCGATTTCTGCGCAGAAGTGTCGGACCGCTGCGGGATGCTCTTTGACGGGGTCATCCTGTCCGAGGGGACGCCGGCGGAGTTCTTCCGGGAGAAGCGGTTCTATACCACTTCCGCAGGACGGATGAGCCGTGGGATTTTGCCGGATGTGGTGACTTATAATGATATATTGGAGCGGCTGGGGATCGACCCGGAGGCCCCCTCTCCGTCACCTTCGGTGACACCTCCCCCCGAGGGGGGAGGCAAGGACTCCGCAGATCCCAGCGAACCGGAAGAAG
>JAFQZZ010000014.1 GCA_017405645.1 Bacillota bacterium | reverse complement strand
TCTTCTTGGCATCCTGCTGCGCCTGCCAGGTGGTATCCGGTTTACCGGCGATCCGGGTACGTCCCTTGACATACCATTCCGAACCGGATTTGTAGACGCTGTCCGGAGCTTCGAAGGACTTGGCTTCCAGTCCGCTGTGGACCTGCCGCATGATGTTGCTCCACAGAGCCGCCGCTGCGCCGGACCCGTTGGTCAGCTGGATATTGTAGTCGTTCCCGATCCAGAGGGAAGCCGTGTAGTACGGAGTGAATCCGCAGAACCAGGCGTCGTAGTTACTGGAGGTTGTACCGGTCTTGCCGGCTACCGGGATCGTGGAGTTGTTGCCGTAGATCCGGGCTCTGGAACCGGTACCGCCGGATACCGCGGACCGCAGGATGTCGGTCATCAGGAAGGCGGAGCCGTCGTCGATAACTCTGGTGCCTCTGTCCGGATCGCATTCGTAGATCACATCGCCGTTTCTGTCTAAAATCTTGGCGATGGTGGTAGGCTTCTTATAAATGCCGCCGTTGGCGATGGTGGCGTAAGCCCCGGCGCTTTCAACCGGCTTGAGGCCTCTGGTCAGACCGCCCAGGCCCAGGGCCGCCAGGCTCTTGTCGTTGGGGTCTACCAGGGTGGTGATGCCCAGCTTCTGCAGGAACTCATAACTGGTCTCGATCCCGACCGCTTCCAGGGTACGGACCGCAACTACGTTGACGGATCCCATGACCGCGGCACGCATGGTGATGTTGCCCTTGTATCCGCCGCCGGCGTTCTTCGGCCAATCCCTGCCGCCTACCTTGTTCGGAGTATCCGGTGTGATGGTAGAGCCGGTGTAGCCTTTGATGATGGCCGGGGTGTATACAGCCAGCGGTTTGATGGAGGATCCGGGCTGTCTCGGGGAGTCCGCACGGTTGTAGAGCTTGCTGCCCTCGATGTTCCGGCCGCCCACCATAGCCTTGATCTGGCCGGTGGACTGTTCGATGATGACCATCGCGCTCTGAGGCTGCTGGGATTCGGGGATCAGCGTGAAGTAATCCGGCGCGATCGTGATCTTGCCCGTCTCCGCGTTATACGCAAAGACGTTCGGATTCGCGTCCAGGGTCTCCTTCAGGATGATCAGGTTCTTCTGGGAATCGAAGACCTTGCCCTTGGGATCGATGCCGTAGACCGTGCCGCCGGCGGTGATGTACATCCGGTTTTCCTTATACAGGTACATCGGCCGCAGGCTGATGCTGATATCCCGCTGGTTGCCGTCGCTGTCCTTGTTGACGGCGAAGGCCAGTTTATGATCTTTGTAAAGGTACAGGTTGCCGTTGGAATCGTAGGAGAATTCCTCCGGATCCAGCGTCACGCTGCCGTCTTCATTGAAGAAGTTGTTGTAGTTGAACAGCATGATCTGCCGGCTCTTGTTGACGATGTTGCCGGCGCTGTCCTTTCGGGACCAGCTGACGCCGGGGAAATTGTTGTTCTTGACGTATTCGGCTTCCACGATGCCCTGCATGTTCACATCCAGAGTGGTGTAGATGGACAGCCCGCCGGTGTAGAGCCGGTTTTTGGCTTCGGTGGCGGAAAGTCCCAGTTCCTCCTGGAGGATCTCCACGACTTCATCCTTCGCATAGTCGGTGAAGTAGGTGGACTGGGCCGTGGTTTCGGACATGTTCTCCGGCGGCCGCAGGGATTCCCTCAGGTCATAGGCCAGGGCCGCATCGCCCTGTTCCTGGGTGATGTAGCCTTCTTCTTCCATGAAGTTGACGACCCATTTCTGACGGTCTTTGAAGGAACTGTTGTAGACCAGGATGTATTCGTCCTGTGTACCGATGATATCAGTGTTTTCCGGGTCGATGGAATCTGCCTGGTACCGCTTGATCAGCGCATAGGCGCTGGGGTTCTTCGGAATGGTGGCCAGGGCCGTGCATTCCGCCAGGTTCAGCTCATCCACGGATTTATTGAAGTAGGTCTGGGAAGCCGCTTCCACACCGTAGGCATTGAAGCCCAGGTAGATGGTGTTCAGGTACGCTTCCACGATCTGCTCCTTGGTCAGGCTGTGTTCCAGGATCACGGTGTAGTAGGCCTCGGTGATCTTACGCACCATGGTCCGCTCGCTCTTGGATTCCGGCAGGAATACGTTACGGGCCAGCTGCTGGGTGATGGTACTGGTACCGGAGATGTTGTCCCCGTTCCTGAAGCTCTCCCAGAGGGCGCCGGCGATACGGACGAAGTTGAAGCCTTTGTGCTTCCAGAAGGTCTTGTCTTCAATGGCTACGAAGGCGTTGACCAGATCAGTCGGCATTTCCGCGTAGTCCAGGTTGGTACGCATCTCGTCGGCCACGACTTTTTCAAGCAGGTCGCCGTTTCCGTCGTAGATGACGGAGTTTTCCGCCAGCATGGTGTAGATGCCGTTGGGGTCGATCTCTTCCGCGTTGTTGATGATGAATGCAACGGAGATCGCGCCGGCGACAGCCGCCACGATGCCTGCCAGCAGGATGGACAGCAGGGTGATCTTGATGAACTTGAAGAAAGTGATCTTCTTGCTTCTGCGTTTTCTCTTTCTCGGACCGCTGGCCTGTCTCTGCGGTTTTCTTTTGGCAGCCTTTTTCGCGCTGCGGGGACCGGGCGCTGCCGGGGTGCCGGCTGCTGCGGTTCCTGCTGAGGCGGTGCCTGCCGCTGCGGCTGCGGGTTTTTTCTTCAGTTGTTTTTTCTTTTCCGGATTCGCGGAACGGGTGCCGGCAGGTTCTGCTGCGCGGTTCTGATCCGGCCGGCGCTTTTTCGGAGCTCCTTCCGAACCTGTTCCCGCACCGGCTGCTGCGCTGCGCCGCACATCGTCCGGCGCCGGTTTTCTGCGGGCGCCTTCCGGCCGGCCCGAACGGTCCGCCGGTTTGCGTCTGCGTCCGTCGGCAGCGTTCCCCTGTTGGGGCCGCGGTCTGCGTTTCGGTCGTTTATTCTCGGTAGATGAACCCTTTCCCGGAGAATCAGAATAGTAGATGGAATCGTAGCCGCCCTTGTTGAGGGGCTTTTTCCCGGTTCCCTCTCTGCTGATGTTTTCGGAAGGATTCATGTCCTTGTTATTATTGTCTGACAAAGCGCTACCTCCAAATGTCAAAAACTGCATAGTATGCGAGTGTCTCATAACTTACTATCTTACAATTATACCATATTTAGAATTTTTGGCTATTCTTTTTTCTCAAAGAGTGTATAATATAATACAATAGTAATAAAAAAATAAGAAAAACCGCAGATTTTAACACTGAAATGGAGATGTTCTTATGTATGGAAGTATGGATGTAGCCAGGGCGGCCATTCAGGTGGCCCTCACCGGGACGCGGCAGTCGGAGGAAAACCTGATCGCAAAGCTGGGCGAAAGAGGGCTCAAATGCGCGGCGGTCGACATTGGCGGCAATATCAGCGAAACGGTCCACGTGGTGATCGAGCGGGCCATCATCGCTTCCCGGAAGTGTCATATCACGGAGGAAAACCACATCCATGACGGCGCCATCGCCGGAGCGGCCAAGGATGCCATCATGCAGATCGCTTCCAGGGTCAACGGGCTCAACGGCGGAGGAAAGATCGGGATCTGCCGGGGCGGGGAGCATATTTCCGTCTGCATCTTCATGAGCGCCGGGCTGCTGCATCTGAACGAAGTGGTGATCGGGCTGGGGCACCGGGCGATCGCGGAATGAGATATAAGATTGGAGATTGAAGATAGGAGATTGGAGAAAGCTTCTAACTCCTAACTAATAGCTTCCAGCTAATCTGCTGAGGGTTTACGAAAGACCCTCGGCTTTTGGTTTTTTTGGGGAAAAGGGGGAAGAGTAATGAGAAGATGGTCGGTGGCCCTGGCGGCGGTGATCATTCTGACGATCCTGGCGCTGGAGCATCTGGGGCTGGAGCCGGACGGGTACCGGACCGCCCGTGCGCAGGCACTGGTAGCGGAAGATCCGGGAACCGTTCTGCTCCGGGGGAGGATCACGGAGGCGGTGTATGCCGGAGAGGAAAAATGCCGTGTCACCCTGGACTGCGGCTATTACGGAAAGGTCCTGCTGACGGTGAAGGGCGAATGCGCCTATGAAAACCTGCCGGGGAGGCTGGCGGAAGCAAGGGCGGAACTGAGCCTGCCGGAGGGAGCCTCCAACCCCGGCGCCTTCGATTACCGGAACCACCTGCGGTCGGAGGGGGTCTACCTGACGGGAGAGTGCCGGGCTGCCGGACTGCGGGCCGGCCGGTTGTGCAGGGACCCGTTCCGGGGCCTCTGCATCAACGCTGTCTCCCGGTTCCGCTTCCGGCTGTATCTCCGGCTGAAGGCACTGGAGGGAACGGAGGATGAGGGCAGCGCCGGGATCCTGACGGGGATGCTCTTCGGAAGCAAGGAGTATCTGCCGGACAGCACCTATGAGAGCTTTCAGGAAAACGGAACGGCCCACATCTTAAGCGTTTCCGGACTCCATGTGGGGGTCATCTACGCCGGGATGGCGGCTCTGCTGGGAAGAAAAAGAAGGAGCCGGGCCGGAACGGCGGCAATCGTTTCCGGTCTGATACTGTACGCTTTCCTGGCCTCCTTTTCCGTATCCGTGACCCGGGCGGTGTGGATGATCTTCCTGAGCATCGGGGCGGAAAAGATTCACCGGCGCTACGATATGCTCTCTGCCGCCTGCATCACCGCTTCCTTCCTGCTGATCCGGAATCCGGCCCTGGTCCACAGCACCGGATTCATTCTTTCTTTCTCCGCCGTGGTGAGCCTGGCGGTGGCGGGCAGCGGCCTGGCCCGGCTCCCGGAACCGGCATCGCCCGCTGGGAAGACCCTTTGGAAGGTGTTCCTGCCGGTGACGGCGATCCAGGCGGGCATGGCGCCGGTGAATGCCTGCCTTTTCCACTATTTCTCCCTGGCGGCCTTTCTGGCCAACTTGCCGGTGATTTTTCTGTCCGGGATCATCATCCCTCTGGGGATGCTGGCGGGGCTGTTGTCCCTGCTGCCGGAGGCTCTGGGCTTTCTGTTCGTGCTGCCGGCCCGGTGCTGCGGGTACCTGGCCCAGGCGATGTGCTGGTTCAACGACCTGACGGGACTGGGCGGGCGGCTGTCCTGGAAGGTGCCGGCGCCTTCGATGTGGATGATGTTGGGGTTTTATCTGCTATTGTGGCTGCTGCTGTCGGAGCACTCCCTGCTGTTCGGCGTGGACCGGCGGAAGCTGAAGGCGGCAGGAGCAGCGATGCTGGCGCTGTTCCTGCTGACGGCGGTGCAGACGCAGCTGCGGCCGGATGCGGTGTTCGTGGACGTGGGCCAGGGAGACTGCATCCACCTCCATACCCGGGACGGGAAGGACTACCTGGTGGACGGGGGCGGCAGCGTATTCACGGACTATGACGTGGGAAAGAAGGTGATCGTTCCCTATTTGCTGGCAAACGGTATCGGGCATCTGGACGGCGTTTTCATCTCCCACATGGACGCGGACCACTACAAGGGTCTGGCCGGGGTGATGGAGGAGATGAAAGTCAAAAGTGTCTTTCTTTATGAAGGGTATGGAAACTGCCTGCCGGAGACGCTGGAACGGCTGGGCCTGACCGAAGAGAATCTGCCGAGGGTGATCCTGCTGAACGGGGGAGACCGGGTCCGGCTGGGAAGGGACGCCGCCCTGGAGGTCCTGGCCCCGGAGGAATACATTCCCCTGACATATGAAGAGGAGGAAAGCATCTGGGACGCTGGCTACGGGACCCCGGAGGGGGAAGGGGAGACGGACCTGAACGGCGCCTGCCTGGTGATGCGGGCTCAGATCCGGGGGGCCTGCATTCTTCTGACGGGGGATATCGGGGAGGAACAGGAGGAACGGTTCCTGGAGAAGGGACCGGCCGTGACGCTTCGCTGCGACATCCTGAAGGTCTCCCACCACGGCAGCAAATACTCCAGTTCGGAAGCCTTCCTGGAAGCCGTCCGGCCAAAGGCGGCCGTGATCCAGGTAGGGGCAAACAACCGGTTCGGGCATCCGGCCTTCCAGACCCTGAACCGGCTGGAGGACGCCGGCGCCCGGGTCTTCCGCACCGACCGGGACGGCGCCGTCCTACTGCGAACCGGCCGGAAAAGCTTCACTCTCACCGCCTTTCGCTCGCAGGATTCTGTTTGTATACAAAAGGGAAATGGTATATAATAGTTGCAGGAAATGAAACGGAGCCAACCATGAGTTATAAAGAATTCACCAAGGATCTGCAGGGAGATGCCCTGCCGAATGTCATGATATTATGGGGGAAGGAAACCTTCCTGTGCGACTGGGCCGCCGGGGCCGTAGCGGACCGCTACGCCACCGAGGTATCCCGGCAGTTTGACGTGCTGGAATTCGACGGGAACGAAGCGGATTTTTACCGGATTGAAGAAGCCTGCGAGACGCTGCCCCTGTTCTCCGAGCGGAAGGTCATCGTCGTGGACGACCCGCCGTCCCTGGGGGGACGGACCGCTGCGGCTGGGGAGGATTCCCTGACCGGATACATCAAGGGTCCGTCGCCCACCACCATCCTGGTGCTGGTCTGCGGGGAAAAGATCGACAAGCGGAAAGCCATGTACAAGGCTGCCGCCAAAAGCGGAAAGATTTATGAATTCTCGTCCCTGGATCCGCCGGATCTGAAAAAGTGGATCAAAAAGCGGATCCGCACCCACAAAAAACAGATCGGCGAGCGGGAACTCCAGCAGATGATCGACCAGTCCGGTTATTACGACCGGGATTCGGATTACAGCCTGTACCACTTCGAAAACGACATCAGCAAGGTGATCCTCCACAGCGAGGGGGATGCGATCACCCGGGAGGACATCCTGATCTCCATGAGCGGCAACACGGACACCAACGTCTTCACCCTCATCGACCACCTGGGAAGGGGCAACAAAAAAGCCGCTTTCGATATGCTGTCGGATATGTTCCTATACGGAGAGAACGAATACCGGATCCTGGCGCTTCTGAGCAGCCAGTTTGAAAAGATCCTGGGAACGAAGCAGCTGATGTCGGAGGGAAGAGACCGGAAGGAGATCGCCCGGATCCTGGGAGCGAGGGATTTCCAGGTGGAACGTTTTATCGCCGCCGGGCGGAAATACAGCGAGGCCGCGCTGAAGGAAATCCTTGAAAAAATCTATTCTTCGGACAAAAAAATCAAAAGCGGGGACATGGACAGCCGCATCGCCCTGGAATTGCTGATCGGAGAGCTTTAAGCCATCAAAAGGTCAGCAATTTTCCTTATGTCAAAATGGTATTTGTCACAAATATTTCGCTTTTATTTAAGCAGTTCATAGTGTATAATAAATTCATTCTGAGAGAAAGGATACAACGAGATGAGCGGAGTAAAACGGAAGTACGTTTATTTAGGTGTTATGCCTTTTTGTTTTGTGGTAAATGTAATGATCAATTTCATGGGGTTCAATACCACGATCCCCCTGGCAATACTGGCCGTTTTCTGCGTGATCGTTCACATCTCCGACCGGGGGGAGCACTTCGTTCGCCTGAACGAATGGCTGAAGAAAAAACTGTATGGTCTGTATCCGGACATTTACGAAACAGGCGTTATGAACACCGGAAGGCTGCTGCTGGCGGTGGTTCCCATGATCCTGGCAATGCTTTTGAATATTCCGATTTCCAAATTAGGGTGAGGTGACATAGATGACATTTAAGTACAATCTTAAAAAAGATGATTATTACCGCGTCAGGTCGTACGAATTCTCCCACATGAAGAGTTTTCGGCTGTTGGTGCTGATAGAGAGGATCGCCGGTATTCTCGTTCTGGCGCTGGCTGCCAATACACTGAGACAGTATATCTCCAACATAGGGGCGATCGCTGTATTCGTCGCAGCCTGTCTCGTCTGGATCGTCGGTTTTCCGTGGATCATGAATTTCCGGTTCCGGGCCCATGCGAAAAAGGAGATCCGGGAATCCGGCGAACGGGTCCGTGACGGGGAGGTGACCCTGACTTTCGGCCAGAACGTCATCGAACAGACTTCCCCGGGCCAGGTGACCCGGAGAACCACCTACAAGAGAGTATTGTGGGTGGAGGATACGGGCAAATATGTCCTGATCTACGACGATACCAACCCGACACCCCTCATCATCCCCAGCGACCAGATCTTCGAAAGCAAGGCGGAGCGGCAGCAGTTCGTCAAGAACCTGCGGGATGACTGTGACGTCCAGGTTGAAAACAAGAAAAAGGTTCTGGGCAAAGGCCCCAGACTCAAAGTTAGGAAGTAGTGAGCCCATTGTTAAAGAAGATCGTCAAGTTCTTCATCAAGCTGATAATTGTTTTGCTGACGCTGGCCATTATCGGAGCGGCAGCCGTGGCAGGATGGTACTTCTATTTAGGCTATGGCCTCTACAAGGACACTCTGGAAAACGAGGATCTGATCAGCCGCGTGACGAGGGTGGAATGGTCCGAGGACTACATCCCGCTGCAGTACGTTTCGGATTATTTCAAGGATGCCATCGTTTCCGTGGAAGACCCGAAATTCTATGAGCATGAAGGCGTTGACCTGAAGGCAATTATCCGTGCGTTGAAAGTGGATTTGGAAAGAAAAGAATATGCGCAGGGCGGAAGCAGCATTACCCAGCAGGTCGCCAAGAACCTGTGCTTCTCCGGGGACAAGAATCTGCCGAGGAAGATCGCGGAACTGCTGGTGGCCAGGGACCTGGAGAAACTCTACACGAAGGATGAGATCCTGGAACTGTACCTCAACGTGATCTACTTCGGGGACGGTTTCACCGGCATCGGACCCGCCAGCTGGGGGTATTACGGCATCTCGCCGATGGATATGGACTTCAACCAGTCCACACTGCTGGCCGGCGTGCCCCAGGCACCGTCCAGGTATGCGCTGACCAAGCACATGGACAGGGCGATCCAGCGCCAGAAGATCGTGGTCCAGGCCATGATCGACAACGGTGTGATCACGGAGCAGGAAGTGGCGGAGCTCCTGAGCGCGCAATAGAGAAAACAGGGGCTGTTCTTCGGAACAGCCCTTTTTTATTGACAAGTTCCCTGCGACAGGGTATACTCTGTATAATAAAAGAATATCAGTATCTTCAGGGCAGGGTGAAAGTCCCTACCGGCGGTACAGCCCGCGAGCCGAAAGGCATGATCCGGTGAGATTCCGGAGCCGACAGTATAGTCTGGATGGGAGAAGATAGAATCAGATGCAAAGCTATTTTGCGTCCAATTGCTGCTCTGGAATTTTTGTGTTCCGGAGTTTTTCAGTATTGAGGCAAATGAGGCGGAGTGTCTGTATTGGAATGAGAAAATGTGAACTGCCCTGGACGTTTGTCCGGGGTCTTTTTATGGGAGGTGAATGCATGACGGACAAAGAGTATATGAAGCGAGCCCTGAAGCTTGCCGAACAGGGCGCCGGACATACGAACCCCAACCCCATGGTGGGGGCTGTCATCGTTAAAGACGGCCGAATCATCGGCGAGGGGTATCACGAACGCTGCGGCGACCTCCATGCGGAGCGGAACGCCCTGAAAAACTGTACCGAATCGCCGGAGGGAGCGACCGTATATGTTACTCTGGAGCCCTGCTGCCATCACGGCAAACAGCCTCCCTGCGTGGATGCGCTGATCGAAGCCGGCATTCGGAAAGTGGTGGTGGGCTCCGCCGACCCGAATCCAAAAGTGGCCGGAAAAGGCAACCGGATCCTCCGGGAACATGGCATCGAAGTGGTGGAAGACGTGCTTCGGGAAGAATGCGACGCTTTGAATGAGGTGTTCATGCACTATATCACCACCGGCCGTCCCTACGTGGTGATGAAATACGCCATGACCATGGACGGCAAAATCGCGGCCTTTACCGGGGAGTCCAAATGGATCTCCGGGGAGGAGTCCCGGCGCCACGCCCACAGCCTCCGGAACCGTTATGCCGCCATCCTGGCAGGCATCGAAACGGTCCTAAAGGATGATCCGATGCTGAACTGCCGGATCGAAGGCGGGAAAGACCCGGTCAGGGTAATCTGCGATACGAAGCTTCGAACGCCGCTGACCAGCCGGGTAGTCGCTACGGCGAACGAGATCCCGACGATCATCGCCACGTGCGTTCCGGATATTACCCGTTATCGTCCCTATGAGGAGAAGGGCTGTCTTGTGATGTACTGCCGCGAGGACCGGGGCCGGGTGGCCCTGCCGGACCTGATGGAGCGGCTGGGCGACGAAGAAATCGACAGCGTTCTTATCGAAGGCGGCAGCGCCATCCACGGCTCGGCGCTGGAAGCCGGCCTGGTCAGGAAAGTATACACCTATATCGCCCCGAAGATCCTGGGGGGCAAAGAGGCCCCGGGGCCCGTAGGGGGAAGGGGATTCCCCTCACCGGATATGGGAGTGCAGCTGAAAATGCTGGATCAGCGGCAGCTGGGCGAAGACATACTCATTGAAAGCGAGGTGATCCGGGATGTTCACCGGGATCGTTGAAGAAATCGGGACCGTTGAAGAGGTGAAGAGGGGATCCCACTCCGCCGAACTGAAGATCCGGGCATCCACAGTCCTGGAAGACATTCATGTGGGAGACAGCATTGCCGTAAATGGAGTGTGCCTGACGGTGACCTCCTTTGGCGGAAATGTGTTTTCGGCGGATGTGATGCATGAGACCCTGAACCGGTCTTCCCTGGCCGGAATGACCCGGGGAAGTCACGTGAACCTGGAGCGGGCCATGGCGGCAGACGGACGATTCGGCGGCCACATCGTTGCCGGACACGTGGACGGAACCGGAAAGATCATCGATATCCGAAGGGACGATACCGCAGTGTGGTTCACCGTCCAGACATCGCCGGAAGTGATGCGTTACATTGTGGAGAAGGGATCCATCACCATCGACGGCATCAGCCTGACCGTGGCGGCGGTAGGCAAAACGGACTTTTCCGTTTCCACCATTCCCCACACCCTGGCGGTCACCACCCTGGGCGAAAAAAAGACCGGCGACACCGTCAACCTGGAAAACGACATCGTCGGAAAATACGTTGAGAAATTTGTGCTTGAGAGATACTCCTCTCAGCCTGCTTTTTCAAGCGGCATCACCCGGGATTTCCTGAATAAATACGGATTTTGATTACAATAACATACACAGAAGGGAGAAAGAGTATGGAGGATTTTAAGTTCAACACCGTTGAAGAAGCCCTGGAGGACCTGAGACAGGGCAAAATCATCCTGGTCACCGACGACCCCGACCGGGAAAATGAAGGCGACTTCATCTGTGCCGGTGAATTCGCTACCACAGAAAACATCAACTTCATGGCTATCCACGCCAAGGGACTGATCTGCATGCCCATGTCCGAAGAGTACGTGCGCAAGCTTCAGTTCCCCCAGATGGTGACCCGTAATACGGACAATCACGAAACCGCTTTTACCGTATCCATCGACCATGTGGACACCACCACCGGCATCTCCGCGGCGGAGCGGTCCCTGACGGCGCTCAAGTGCGTGGATGACGACGCGAAACCGGAGGACTTTCGCCGGCCGGGACACATGTTTCCGCTGCTGGCCCGGAAAAACGGCGTCCTGGAGCGGAACGGTCATACGGAAGCCACGGTGGACCTGTGCCGGCTGGCCGGCCTGAAGGAAGTGGGCATCTGCTGCGAGGTCATGAAAGAGGACGGCACCATGATGCGGACGCCGGAACTCATTGAAGTGGCCAGAAAGTTCGGCCTCACCTTCATCACCATCAAGGACATCCAGAACTACCGGAAGCGCCATGAGAAACTGGTGGAATGTGTTGCGACCACACAGATGCCGACGAAATTCGGCGAGTTCAAGGCCTACGGCTATATCAACATGCTCAACGGGGAGCATCATGTAGCGTTGGTGAAAGGGGACATCGGCGATGGGGAAGACGTTCTGTGCCGGGTGCATTCGGAGTGTCTGACCGGGGATGTGTTCGGTTCCCTGCGGTGCGACTGCGGACAACAGTTTGCAGCGGCCATGAGCCAGATCGAAAAGGAAGGCCGGGGCATCGTCCTGTACATGCGGCAGGAAGGCCGGGGCATCGGGCTGATGAATAAGCTGAAAGCCTACGAGCTCCAGGAAAAGGGCCTGGACACCTACGAGGCGAACCTGGCGCTGGGATTCCGGGGAGATCAGAGAGAGTACTACATCGGAGCCCAGATCCTGAGAGATATGGGTGTGAAGACCATCCGGCTTTTGACCAACAATCCGGACAAGATCTATCAGCTGAACGATTTCGGAATGGAGATTGCGGAACGGGTGCCGATCCAGATGGAGGCGACACAGTATGATGAAAAGTATTTAATGACGAAAAAGGAGAAGATGGGACATCTTCTGAAGTTATAAAGAAAAGAAAGGAACAAAACAATGAAAACATTTGAAGGAAAACTGATCAACAGCGACATCCGCGTGGGAATCATCGCCACACGGTTCAACGAATTCATTACATCCAAGCTCCTGGGCGGGGCTATGGACGGGCTGCTGCGGCACGATGTGAAGGAAGAGGACATCGACGTGGCCTGGGTACCCGGCGCCTTTGAGATTCCCCTGATTGCCTCCAAGATGGCGAAGAGCGGGAAGTATGACGCCGTTATCTGCCTGGGCGCCGTGATCCGGGGCGCCACCAGCCACTACGACTACGTCTGCGCAGAAGTCTCCAAAGGCATCGCCACGGTCGCCCTGCAGAGCGAAGTGCCGGTGATGTTTGGCGTCCTGACCACTGACAACATCGAACAGGCCATTGAACGGGCAGGGACAAAATCCGGCAACAAGGGCTATGAGTGCGCGTTGGGTGCTCTGGAAATGGTGAATCTCATCCGGGAAATTGAAGCATAGTACTTCCCAACTTCTTTATACTGTGTTATAATGTTTTTACAAATTTATCACGGATGAGGTGAAGAAAGAGAATGTTTGAAAGAGTAAAAGAGATCCTGTCCTATTACGTCGAAGGATATGAAATCAAGCCGGAAAGCGATTTCATGGCGGACCTGAAGATGCTTTCCCTGGAAATCGTGGACTTTATCATCGACCTGGAGAAGGAATACAACATCCGGATCCCGGAAAAGAAGCTGGCAAAGGTCAAGACCGTACAGCAGATGATCGACCTGGTCGAAAGCCTGAAGAAATAGAAAGATCCAAGGGACGATTTGTGAATGCAAATGGTCCCCTTTTTTGCATATAGGGAGGTTAGCCATGCTTCAGGATATTTTTCCCCATACGTTCCATAATGAATACGTCAACGCCGAACCGGAACCGGAAAGCCGGATCGTGATCTTTGACAAGAATCACATCTGGATGCACCTGGACCCGGACAAAAAAGAGGCGTCCTTTCCCATGTACGCGGAACTGAAAAAGCTGAAAGCGGAGTACCGGTATCTCTTCGCCATCGACAAGACCAGGTTCTTCCTGGCGATGCGAGAAGACGAGAGCCCGATCTCGGCGGGAGGCCTGCAGAGCACTTCCATCCGGGACCTGTACCGGTATGAACCGGCCTACGTGAAGTTTGCTTCCGTCATGGCGTTGCAACTGAGGAACTGGTATGAAAACAACCGGTTTTGTGGCAAATGCGGCGAAAAAATGACACAGGATGATCACGAACGGATGTTAAAATGCGATTGTGGGAATATGGTGTACCCGAAAATTACGCCGGCCATCATCGCCGCGGTCCGGAATGGCAGCAAGATCCTTCTGACCCGGTATGCGGACCGGGAGTACAAGCGGTACGCCCTGATCGCCGGATTCTCCGAGGTGGGCGAGACCATCGAGGACACTGTCCGCCGGGAAATCATGGAGGAAGTCGGGCTGAAAGTGAGGAATCTCCGCTTTTACAAGAGTCAGCCCTGGCCTTTTTCCGACAGCCTGCTGATGGGGTTCTTCTGCGACCTGGACGGCCCGGAGGATATCCGGCTGGACCGGAATGAACTGTCGGAGGCGAGGTGGATCGACCGGGAGGACCTGGACATCGAATTCGACGGGATCAGCCTAACCAATGAAATGATCATACGGTTCAAAGAAAACGATTTATAGGAGATAAGCGCATGACGATCGATCAGGCACAAACGATGCTGGAACAGATGGTAAACGATTTGCCGGAGGCCATTTTTCAGGATCTGAACGGCGGCGTACTGCTGCTGCCGCAGGCAAAACGCAGCCCGGAAGCCCGGGCGGACGATCTGTATATTATGGGAGAGTACGTGGTTCGGCACGACATGGGCCGGATGGTGAAGATCTATTACGGTTCTTTCGTGAAACTCTTCGGCGAAAACGCGCCGGACGCGAAGTGGGAGAAGGAGCTGAGACATACCCTGCATCACGAACTGACCCATCACCTGGAACACCTGGCCGGGGAGAACGACCTGGAGGTGGAGGACGACATCCGGATGTATCTGTACCACAACAACATGGATATGTCCCAGGCGCCGGAGATCATGAAGAATCTGAAGAAGAAATAACGGACGAAAAAAGAGCCGGTGCGAAAGCACCGGCCCGTTTGTTTTTTGCTATGCGTTTGTCTTGCTGCGGATCCGCAGGATGTTGTCCAGAAGGTGCTGACCCACTTCGAATTTGGACATCAGCTCCAGGGGGATCTCCTCGTCTTTGGTGATGATGACCACCTGGTTGGTGTCGGTCTTGAAGCCGGCGCCTCTCATCTTCAGGTTGTTGGCCACGATCATGTCGATGTTCTTCTTTTCCAGTTTGGCCCTGGAATTCTCCAGCATGTCCTTGGTTTCCATGGAGAAACCGCAGATGAACTGGTCTGGTTTCCGATTGTGGCCCAGGTGATTGATGATGTCGATGGTCCGTTCCAGCGGAATGGACATGTCGCCGTCCTTTTTCTTGATTTTATCCTCCGCCACGGTTGCGGGACGGTAGTCCGCCACCGCCGCTGCCTTGATGATGATGTCGGCGGAATCCGATTCTGCGGTCACGGCCTCGAACATATCCTGGGCGCTGCGGACGGAAACGAATTTCACGAAGGGCACCGGGTCCAGGGTGGTCTGGCCGCTGATCAGGGTCACGTCCGCGCCCCGCAGCATGGCCGCCCGGGCGATCTCATAGCCCATCTTGCCGGAGGAGTGGTTGGTGATGTACCGGACCGGATCCAGGCTTTCCTGGGTGGGGCCGGCGGTGACGATGACCTTCAGGCCGGTCATGTCTTTCTCCAGCGCGATTTCCTTTACAATATGATCATACAGCACCTGTTCCGGCGGCATCTTACCGGAGCCGGTGTCCCCGCAGGCCAGGTAACCGCTGTCGGGTTCAATGATCTCATATCCGTATGATTCGAGTTTTTTCAGATTGTCCTGAACGATGGGGTTGGTGAACATGTTGGTGTTCATGGCCGGGGAGATCAGGACCTTGCACTTGCAGGCCATGACGGTGGTGGTCAGCATATCATCGGCGATGCCGCCGGCGATCTTGCCGATCACGTCGGCGGAGGCCGGTGCGATGAGCATCACGTCCGCCTTCTTTGCCAGGGACACGTGGGCCACGTGGAACTGGAAGTTCCGGTCAAAGGTGTCCACCAGGCACTTGTTGCCCGTCAGGGTCTCGAAGGTGATGGGGTTGATGAAGTTCGTGGCGTTCTGCGTCATGATGACGTGGACATCGCATTCCTGCTTGACCAGCATGCTGGCCAGGTTCGCGATCTTGTAGGCGGCGATGCTGCCGCTGACGCCCAGAACGACGGTTTTATTCTTTAACATATTGATTCCTCACTCTCCGCTATTTTCCGTAGATGGATTCAATGGGTTCTTCCGGTTCTTCGGGTTCTTCAGGTTCCTCCGGCTCGTCTTTCCCGGTTGGCTCTTCCTCCGAAACTTCTTCCGTGATTTCTTCTGAAACCTCTTCAGCCGTTTCCTCAACGGCTTCTTCGGCAGTTTCTTCTACCGGTTCTCCCTCCGATTCTTCGTATTCTTCCTCGTACTCTTCGCTGTCTTCTTCATACTCCGCTCCTTCCGCCGCCTGCTTTCTTTCCTCCATGGTCTCTTCGTAGATTTCGTCCAGGTAGTCCCGGCCGGTGCGTTCATACTTCCGGGCCCGGGAATGGGCGGTGATGGCGGAGAGCAGGGCGATCAGCAGGATCAGCGCCGCCAGGATCCAGATCCAGGCCGGAATCCCCAGGGGCGCCGGCAGTTCCAGGACTTTTTCCTTGGCTTTGTTCAATAGGATCGCGAAGGGATTGCCGTCTACTTCTTCCTTCTCTACCGCGGTGGGCGGGAAGGTGTAATAAAAGGCAAAGGAGCCGCTGGCCGGGTCGCCGACAACGGTGGCCGGGTTATTGTCGATATAGCAGTCCACGGTGTCCGCCGCCTTGAATCCGTCGGACAGATTCACCAGCACCGTGGCGGTGTAGGCGGTTTCCGGAACAAAAGTGGGCAGTTCGGTGTCCCACCGGATGGATAAAATGTAGAAGCCGGGGCTGTCGTTTTCCGTCACGATCTCGCCGGTCTGGTCCGGGATCTCCCCGGTCACCGGGGCTTCGATGCCGGCCACGGAGAAAGTGGAGACCACGTTGCCTTCCGTAGCGGTGGCTGCCTGGGTCTCATCCGGCTTCTTGGAAGCGGAGGTGTCCGAAATGGACGCTACTTCCGTGTTGGCGCTTTCCTCGCCGTTGGCGATCGTGCAGAAAAAGTACTTGGTATCCATCGCCACCGCCGGCTGGTATACGTTGGAGGTGGCTCCTTCGATCGCGACCGGGTTTTCGCCGTTGGCGCCGCATTCATACCATTGGTAGACCGGCGCGTCACCGGCGCCTTCCGCGGTGGCGGTCAGCGTATAGGTGGAGTCCGTGGGGTTGATGTTGATGCTCAGGTGAGGCTGGATGGCCGCGAAACTGAGACTGGTCATCGAGATCACAAAAGCCACCGTCAAGATGATTGCTGTGATTCGTTTCTTCATAGTAAACTCCTTTCTTGAGTCACTCTCTTTTCCTCTCTATAATTCCGCGAAAGCGTATTTGTCGTCAAACATCGGCTCGTTCCCCTGGAAGAAGATCGGCGCCGGTATCTTGTACAGCTTTCCGTTCTGTTCGATCAACAGGTAATCGCTGAGGACCTGGGTAAAGGACCAGGGCGCCAGCTCGAAATAGCGGTTCAGTGCATACACCCGGAGGGTCTGGATGTTCCAGGCAAAGGTCTTGTCCTTTTCCTCCCGGCGGTTGAAAATAACGTATTGTTCAAAAGCCGTCAGCAGCCGGTCCGCATCCTGAACGCCGTTGGTGACTTCCAGGTCCGAGATCCGCTTGCAGCAGACAGCGTTTCCGACGTATTCATCTTCGGTCTGGTAATACAGATTGCCGATGATGGCATAGATCATGTCCTCGCCCGGCACGCATCCCATCTCCCGGTATTCCTCCGAGTGAAAGGGGATCTCCACGACTTCGCCGGTGTCTTTGTCGAAACCGTAGATGTTACCGCCGTAGCCGATGATCCGGTCCTTCAGCTGGAAGGGGAGGTCGTATTCGTAGTGGTCGCTGCCGTCCATCTTCACGGACATCAGAAAACCGTTTTCGATAAAGGACAGGACTCCGTTTTCGATCCACAGGGCGGACACTTCGTATCCGGCGCTGATCACCCGCCGTTCACCGGTGTAGACGTTCAGCGCAGCGATCCGGTCGCTGTCGGTGTGTTCATAGAATACCAGTTCATCCTCCACCATGTTCAGGCAGGAAAGCAGGCTGCCCGGTCCCTGGATCCGGTAAAGGGTCTGGACCTTGTCCGGTTCGCTGAGGGGAGACACCCGGATCTCCGCCAGGTTTTCCTTCCGAAGGATGTAATAGACAAATCCGTTGCGGACCACCACGTCGGCCCTGCCGCCGCAGGACTGGTTGTTGCCGTAGGCAAAATGCATCGGACGCGCTCTATGTGACTGTTCTTTTTCCGGTCTGGCCGGAGCGATCTTTTCGCCGCATTCCATGCAGAACTTGCTCCCGGAAGGGATCGCGGCGCCGCATTTCGGACATTTGATCTGGTCCATCAGGAACCTCCTTGTATTTCCGCTGATTAATTATTATCTCACATTTTCGCCTTTTCGTCAAATCCGCATAAAAAGGAGGGCTGTATGAACACAGCCCTCCGGGTGATTGTTTAATGAGTTTATTCCTCTTCGCTGATGTAATCCTTGACGGAGACCAGGACCTTCCGTTCGTAGCATCCGAATACGCTTTCCAGGAAATCCTCGTCCGGTTTCCGGGTGATCAGGCTGACCACCGGGACGATGACCAGGCCCGCCAGCATGCAGAAGGCTCCGCAGTTGATGGGAGACTGCAGCAGGGTCGGGAAGCTGGGCCGGATGAAGATGTTCAGCAGCATCAGGATGGTGGAGAACAGGAAGCTGACCCAGCAGGCCGCTTTCGTGACTCCCTTCCAGTATAACCCGTAGAGGAACGGCGCCAGGAATGCGCCGGCCAGCGCGCCCCAGGAAACGCCCATCAGCTGAGCGATGAAGGTGACGCTGGATTTGTACTGGATCAGGGCGATCACCACGGATACCGCAATGAAGACCACCAGCAGCACACGGATCGTCCGCAGGGACTGCTTTTCGTTCATGTCTTTCCGGAAGGTGCCTTTGATGAAGTCCAGCGTCAGGGTGGAGCTGGACGTCAGCACCAGGGAGGACAGGGTGGACATGGATGCGGACAGCACCAGGATCACCACCAGGGCGATCAGCAGGGGAGACAGTCCGGAAAGCATGGCCGGGATGATGGCGTCGAAGCCTTCCGTGGCCACGTCGACCTTATCCGAGAAGAGCCGGCCGAAACCGCCCAGGAAGTAGCAGCCGCCCGCCACCACCAGGGCGAAGACCGTGGAGATGACCGTCCCCTTGTGGATGTCGTGCTCGCTCTTGATGGCGTAGAATTTCTGGACCATCTGAGGCAGGCCCCAGGTGCCCAGGGAGGTCAGGATCACCACCCCCAGCAGGTTGATGGGATCCGGCCCGAAGAAGGAAGCGAAGACGCCGGGAGTATCGGAGACCGCGGGGTCCGCGACATGGCCCATGGCGTTGATGGCTTCCATGAAGCCGCCCTGGCTTTTCAGTACGGCGATGACCGTGGCGGCGATGCCTACCAGCATGATGCAGCCCTGGATGAAATCCGTGACAGCCGAGGCCATGTAGCCGCCGGCGGTGACGTAGATCGCCGTGAGGATCGCCATGGCGATCACGCAGACGGAGTAATCGATGTTGAAGGCCATCCCGAAGAGGCGGGACAGGCCGTTGTATAACGAAGCCGTGTAAGGGATCAGGAAGATGAAGATGATGGCGGAAGCCATGATTTTCAGCTTCGGGCTCTGGAACCGTGCCTCAAAGAACTGGGGCATGGTGGAGGAGTCCAGGTGCTGGGTCATGATCCGGGTCCGCCGTCCCAGGACGAACCAGGCCAGCAGAGCCCCTACCATCGCGTTCATGATCCCCGCCCAGGTGGCGGAGAGCCCGTATTTCCAGCCAAACTGACCGGCGTAGCCCACGAAGACTACGGCGGAGAAGTACGATGTGCCGAAGGAAAAAGCGGACATCCAGGGGCCGATGGTCCGGCCGCCCAGAACGAAGCTGTTCACGTCGGTGATCTTTTTGCGGCTGTACATGGCAACATAGATCAAAAGGCCGAAGTAAGCCAGAAGCATGACGATTTTAATAAGCAGTGCACCCATCAGTCACGCCCCCTTTCAACAGTTGCCGTTATGAATTTCAAATTACCGTGGGAATGGGCCGGGATCCGGCCGTTCCGAATTAAGTCCGCACTCAAAAAAAGTCCGTGCGGAATGCAAAGACATGTGTTTCGCATAATCTTCCTCCATTTCTACTTAACTACTTGATTATGTCATTTATTCAAAATCTGTAATGATGATACCACGGGGACCGGGACCTGTCAAGGCGAGATAGCGGATTGAAATAAAAAAATATAGGTGTTATAATATAGTGTTGAAAATTTGAAGGGAGGCATTGGCCATGATCAAAGTAGATATTTTCTCGGGGTTTTTAGGTGCGGGGAAGACCACCCTGATCAAAAAACTCCTGGAAGAAGCATATAAAGGAGAGAAGCTTGTACTGATCGAAAACGAATTCGGTGATGTGGGGATCGACGGGAGCCTTTTTGAGGAAGGGGAGGTCACCGTCAACGAGATCAACGGCGGCTGCGTGTGCTGCTCCCTGGCGGGGGACTTTGCCAACGCTTTCGCGAAGGTGGTGGAGCAGTACCACCCGGACCGTGTGCTGATCGAACCTTCCGGCGTGGGCAAGCTCAGCGATATCGCTTCCGCGGTGCAGGAATTCGATAACGACGAGGTGGTGCTGAACACCATGACCACCGTCGTCGACGCGAAAAAATGCAAGATGTTTTCCCGGAATTTCGGGGAGTTCTTCGAGAACCAGGTGGAATACGCCATGGCAGTGGTTTTGAGCCACACGGACGGCATTTCCGACAAAAAGCTGCAGGAATGCATCGACATCGTCCGCAAACGGAATCCGGAAGCGGTGCTGATCACGACGCCCTGGGACGAACTGACCGGGCCCCAGATGCTGGACGCCATCGAATGCAAGGACACGGTGGAGATCGACCTGGAGAAGATGATGGAGGAGTACCACGAGCATAAGGCGATGCACGCCCATGAGCACGAACATGACCATGACCATGAGGAGCATGAACATCATCATCATGACCATGACCACGATCATGAGCACGGGCACCATCACCATCACCACGCCGAGGATATCTTCACCAGCTGGGGAAGAGAGACCACGAAGAAGTTCACGAAGGAAGAACTGGAGCACATCCTGCGGGAGCTGGAGCACCAGGCGAAATACGGACTGGTCATCCGGTCCAAGGGCATCGTGGAGAATGCCGAAGGCGGATGGATCCACTTTGAGTACACTCCGGGCGAACCGGAGATCAGGGAAGGCAGCGCCGGCATCATCGGCCGTCTGTGCGTGATCGGCGCGGACATCGACGAAGAGGCTGTTGCGGAACTGTTCGGGGTAGAATGATAAGGAGAGAAACTGTGGAAATACCGGTATATTTATTTGCGGGATTCCTGGAAGCGGGGAAGACTTCCTTTATCCAGGAGTCGCTGGGGGACGAGTTTTTTGACGACGGCACCACCACGCTGCTTTTGGTCTGTGAGGAGGGCATCGAGGAATACGAGCCGGAGAAATTCGTCACCGACAAGATCCACATCGAATACGTGGAGAAAGAAAAACATATCACGAAGTCCTGGCTGAAATACCTGGAACAGAAGTACCGGGTCCGTCGGGTGCTGGTGGAGTACAACGGCATGTGGTCCCTGGAGAATTTCATCGTGAATTCTCCGGACAACTGGCTGCTGTACCAGTCCGTCATGATGGCGGACGCCACCACCTTCCTGAACTATAACGCCAACATGCGGAACCTGGTGGCGGACAAGCTGAAGATCTGCGAAATGGTGGTCTTCAACCGTTTCACGGACGACATGGACAAGATGGAATTCCACAAGATCGTCCGGACTTTCAACAAGCGTTCGGAAATCCTGTACGAGTACGGTCCGGACAAGATCGTCCAGGACGACATCGAGGATCCGCTGCCTTACGACATAGATGCGGATGTGATCGAAGTGGAGGACGAGGACTACGCGGTGTGGTACCGGGACGTCAACGAGGAGACCCCGGACTACGAAGGAAAGACCGTGCGGGTCAAGGGCCGGGTCCTGAACGAGGGCCGCTTCCCGAAGGGCTGCTTTGCCTTCGGGCGGCATGTGATGACCTGCTGCGTGGAGGACATCGAATTCTGCGCCATCGTGGCCCGGATGGACGATCCGAAGAAGCTGAAGAACGGCTCCTGGATCTGGCTGACGGCGAAAATCACGGAGGAAGCCCACCCCGTTTACAGCGGGGAGAACGGACCTGTGCTGGATGTGATCGGCACGGAGCCGGCGGATCCGCCGGAAGACGAAGTGGCGGTATTCTATTAAGGAGAGCGAATGGTTAAAAAACTGGCGGGGTGTATCCGGGAATACAAGAGGGATACGCTCCTGACTCCATTGTTCATGGTGGGCGAGGTCGTGATGGAGACCATCATTCCCTTCGTCATGGCCCGGCTCATCGACTACGGTATCGATATGGGAAGCATGGGGGCGATCTGGAAATACGGGATCGTCCTGGTTTTGTGCGCCCTTTTGTCCCTGACCTTCGGGGTCCTGTCCGGGCGCTTTGCAGCTACGGCGGCCGCCGGATTCGCGAAGAACCTGCGGCACGACATGTTCTACAACGTGCAGCGGTTTTCCTTCTCCAACATTGACCGGTTTTCCACCGCCAGCATCATCACCCGTCTGACTACGGACGTGACCAATGTGCAGAACGCCTTCATGATGATCATCCGGATCGCGGTGCGGAGCCCCATGATGCTGATCTTTTCTGTGATCATGGCCTTCACGATCAACGTGAAGGTGACGATGCTCCTGATCGCCATCCTGCCTTTCCTGGCGGCGGCGCTCTTCGGCATCATCCGGCTGGTGTTTCCGGTGTTTGACCGGGTGTTCAAGACCTACGACAAACTGAACAATGTGGTCCGGGAAAACATCCGGGGGATCCGGGTGGTGAAAGCCTACGTCCGGGAAGAACATGAAGTGGAAAAATTCAACGGCGTTTCGGAAAAAATCTTCCTGGATTTCTCCAAGGCGGAGAAACTGATCGCCTTCAACGGGCCGGCCATGCAGCTGGCCATTTACGGTTTCATGATCGGCGTTTCCTGGCTGGGAGCGAAGATGATCGTGGGAGGCACCATGACCACCGGTGAACTGGTGAGCCTGATCACCTATGCCATGCAGATCCTGATGGCGCTGATGATGCTGTCCATCATCTTCGTCATGCTCACCCTGGCGCGGACGTCGGCGGGGCGTATCTGCGAGATCCTGGACGAAGAGCCGGACCTGACCGGCAGGGAGAGCGGCCCGGAAGTGGCCGACGGCTCCATCGAATTCAAGGACGTCTCCTTCAGCTATGAAAACGACATGAACAAAATCTGCCTCTCGGACATCGACCTGACCATCCGTTCCGGCGAGGTCGTCGGAATCATCGGCAGCACCGGCAGTTCCAAGACCACCCTGGTGCAGCTGATCCCGCGGCTTTACGACGTAACGGCGGGCAATCTGCTGGTGGGCGGAAAGAACGTGAAAGAATACAACCTGCAGACCCTGCGGGACGCAGTGTCCATGGTGCTGCAGAAAAACGTGCTGTTTTCCGGCACAATCAAAGACAACCTCCGCTGGGGAGACCCGGATGCCACGGAGGAGGAAATGGTTATGGCCTGCCAACTGGCCCAGGCGGACGGCTTCATCCGGGAACTGCCGGATGGGTATGACACCTGGATCGAGCAGGGCGGGACCAATGTGTCCGGCGGCCAGCGGCAGCGGCTGTGCATTGCCCGGGCGCTCTTGAAAAAGCCGAAGATCCTGATCCTGGACGACTCCACCAGCGCAGTGGACACCCGGACGGACGCCCTGATCCGGGAAGCCTTCCGGACCTATATCCCGGAAACCACGAAGATCATCATCGCCCAGAGGATCTCTTCCGTGCAGGAGGCGGACCAGATCATCGTCATGGAAAACGGACGGATCGATGCGGTGGGGACCCACGAGGAGCTGCTGGCTTCCAATCAGATCTACCAGGAAGCCTACTATTCCCAGGTGAAGGGGGGTGCCCTGAGTGAGTAACGAGAAAGAACGCACCCGCAAGGCCGGCGGACGGCCCCCGAAAAACGTCCGGGTCAAAGGCGCCGGCGCCAAGGACGTCAAGGGCACCATCAAGCGGCTGATGAACTACCTGGCGCCGTTCAAAGGACGGCTGATCCTGGTGACCTCCCTGATCCTGATCAGTTCCGTCAGCGGAGCGGCCAGTTCCCTCTTCCTGGGAGTGCTGATCGACGATTTCATCGAACCTATCATGCAGATGGCCGTGCCGGACTTCAGCCAGCTGGCGAAGGTGCTGGTGCTGATGGCCTGCATCTACCTGACCGGGATCCTGGCGACCCTGTTCTACAACCGGATCATGGTCGTGGTGGCCCAGAGCGTGCTGAAAAAGGTCCGGGACGAGATGTTCGCCCATATGCAGAAACTGGCGATCCGGTACTTCGATACCAATCATTACGGCGATATCATGAGCCGTTACACCAACGATACGGATACACTGCGTCAGATGATGGCGCAGACCCTGCCCCAGCTGTTTTCCTCCGGGACCACCATCATCGTGGTGCTGGCATCCATGATCTACCTCAGCATCCCGCTGACGGTGCTGGTGCTGGCCATCGTGTTCTTCATGCTGAAGGTGACGGGGAAGATCGGCGGGAAAGCCGGCGGATTCTTTGTCAAGCAGCAGACCTCCCTGGGGGAAGTCAACGGGTACATCGAGGAAATGGTCTCCGGGCAGAAGGTCATCAAGGTCTTCAATCACGAGGGAAAGACCAAGGAGGACTTCGACCGGCTCAATGAGGAGCTGAGGGAAAATGCGGCCAGTGCCAATGTCCTGGCCAATATCCTGATGCCCATCATGGCCAACCTGGGGAACCTGATGTACGTGATCGTGGCCATCGTTGGGGGCTTCCTGGCCATCAGCGGGATCTCCGCGGGGCTGACCCTGGGAGCCATCGCCGCCTTCCTGCAGCTGACCCGGAGCTTCACCATGCCGGTGAACCAGGTGGCCCAGCAGGTCAATGCCGTCGCCATGGCCCTGGCTGGCGCGGAGCGGATCTTCAACCTGCTGGATGAACCGGAAGAGATCGACGACGGAACGGTCACTCTGGTGGACGCGCAGTACGTGGACGGCGTCCTGACGGAAGCGGACCACCGGACGGAGATGTGGGCCTGGAAGGAACCCCTGGAAGACGGGACGTTCCGGCTGACCCGGCTCAGGGGAGACGTGCGCTTCTTCGACGTGGATTTTGCCTACGAAGAAGGAAAGACTGTTCTCCACGATATCAACCTGTATGCTAAACCGGGGCAGAAGGTGGCCTTCGTGGGCGCCACCGGCGCGGGAAAGACCACAATCACCAACCTGATCAACCGGTTTTATGATATTGCCGACGGGCGGATCCTGTACGACGGCATCGACATCAAAAACATCCGAAAGTACGATCTCAGGCGGTCCCTGGGCATCGTGCTGCAGGATACGAACCTCTTTACGGCCACCGTCCGCGAAAACATCCGCTACGGCCGGCTGACCGCCAGCGATGCGGACGTGGAGGAGGCGGCGAAACTGGCCAACGCCCACGATTTCATCATGCGGCTGCCGGAAGGATACGAAACGGTGCTGGAGAGCGACGGGGCGAACCTGTCCCAGGGGCAGCGCCAGCTCCTGGCCATCGCCCGGGCGGCGGTGAACGACCCGCCGGTGCTGATCCTGGACGAAGCGACCTCCACCATCGATACCCGTACCGAGGCCATCGTACAGCGGGGCCTGGATTCCCTGATGGAGGGCCGGACGGTCTTCGTGATCGCCCACCGGCTGTCCACGGTCCAGAACGCCAACGTCATCATGGTGCTGGAGCACGGCCACATCATCGAGCGGGGGGACCACGACGACCTGATCGCCCAGAAAGGCAAGTATTATCAGTTGTACACCGGTGCATTTGAGCTCGAATAAATACATTCAAAAACCCTGAAACGGCTATTTACAATCCCTATAAAAGGGGATATAATAACCACAGTTGAATCTGTTTCAGGGCGAGGTGGAATTCCTCACTGGCGGTAATCTGCTTCAGGCAGCGAGTCCGCGACCCGAAAGGCTGAACCGGTGAGATCCCGGTACCAACGGTCATAGTCCGGATGGAAGAAACACGTATCAAACTGATTTTTGGTATGTCTATGCCCTGAGTCTTCAGCTCAGGGTTTATTTTTTCCAACAGATCAATGAAGAATAAACGCCTAATTACAAGGAGGAAAAACAAATGGACAACAACAATCTCAACACACAGAAAACTACCGTCAGACTGGCGAAGATGGGACTCCTGGTGGCTATCTCCATCGTACTGGTGTACTTCATCCACTTCCCGATCTTCCCGGCTGTTCCATTCCTGGAATACGACCCGGCTGACATCTCCATCTTGCTGGGGACCTTTGCCTTCGGACCGCTGGCAGGTCTTCTGATGACCGTCGTTACCGCCGTGATCCAGGGCCTGACCGTCAGCTCCGGCAGCGGCGTCTACGGGATCCTGATGCACATCATCGCCACCGGCACTTACGTACTGGTAGCCGGCAACATCTACCGGATCAAGAAGACCAAAGGCGGCGCCGTCCTGGCTATGGTCTGCGGCACCATCGCCTGGGTCGTGGTCATGTTCTTCGCGAACCTGATCATCACACCGCTGTTCATGGGCGTCACCAAAGACGTGGTCATGGACCTGATGGTATTCATCCTGGCCTTCAACCTGATCAAGGCGGGCGTGAACTCCATCATCACCTTCTTCCTGTACAAGAGGGTATCCGGATTCCTGCATAAGTAAAACATGAGGAACACAGAAGATCCTTCGGCCGGTGCCGTGAGGTGACCCCAAAAAGTTAGACTTTTGCTCCAGCGAGAAATCGCTGGAGTTTTTCTATGCAGCTAACATGGTTTTTCGGTACTCGACCGGACTTCGGTATCCGAGAGATGCCTTGCTGCGTTTCTCGTTGTAATAAC
>JAFQZZ010000013.1 GCA_017405645.1 Bacillota bacterium | reverse complement strand
TATCCCCAAGATAAGTATAGCCGCCTTGCCCGTTCAAGTACTCACTTACAACCATCATCTTAAACTCAAAACTGTATTTCGCCATAACAAAACTGACCTCCTCAAGTTAGATTCTTGGTCTAACTTTTGGGGGTCAGTTCACCGGAGGATCTTTTTTGATTCTTTCGCGGCGTTTTGGTATAATTGGACAAAAGACATGAAAGGGAGGATGTTCGGATGAAAGGAAAGCGGAAGGGCGGCAGGATCTTTGCCGTTCTGCTGGCAATGGCCCTGTGTTTCGGGCTCCTGACGGTCCCGGCATGGGCTGCAGAGGACGGATATCAGTATGAAAAGCTGGAGTATTACTCAAAGATCACCGCGGACTACACCGGCGACAGCTGCTGTTACACGGATGAGTGGTTTCTGGGGAACAGCGCGAAGAAAAACGATTCCCTGGCGCTGCTTTCGGCCCAGTTGTCCTGCACGGCGGTGAACGGACCCCAGAGCACGGATTTCCTGAAAGCGTTGGGATTTGAAGACGCAGCGCTTTACCGCTACGACAGTACCGATCCCTCGGACTGCGGCTATACCCTGGGCACGAAGAAGCTGCCGGGCGGCAGGACGGTGGTGGCCGTTGTGTTCGACGGCATGCTTTACGGGGACAAGGGCTGGCAGCAAAACGTCACGGTGAACCCCGGCGGAGAAGTCACGCAGGACCAGGGGTCCTATGCCGCGGCGGCACAGGCTTTCCTGGAGGATTTCGACAAACTCTCCCTCCCCGGGAACAGCATTCTCTGGGTGACCGGCATCAGCCGCGCCGGCGCTGTGGCCAACCTGGCCTGCGCGTACCTGATCGACCGGGGCACGGATCTGGTGATCCACTGCTATACCTTCGAATCGCCCGCCACCACGGACAATAAGGATGCGGGCGCGAAGAAATACAAATGCATCCACAATTATCTCAGCTCCGATGACCCGGTGCCGATGCTGCCCATCTGGGGGATGACGCGCTACGGCGAGGAGGTCGTATACGATAAGGGCGATCTTCAGGCCGTGACGGCAGAGTTGATGGAAGCCCTGGGCCGGCAGAATGCGGATGCGCAGGAGTATGCGAAACAGTATGATGCGGAACCCTTTGGCAATAATGTACGGGCTTTCCTGGAAGAAAAACTACTGGCCAAACTGGCTGTAGAGATCCCTGCGCGGGCGGATTATTCACGTCTGCGGACGGACCGTCTGCCGGACGGTACAGAAATAAACTATTCCTATCAGAACGGCCTTCAGGCGCTCTGTCACATGATCTTCGGCAGCGGAGGACCGGATGCCGTTAAAGGCGCGCTGGCCGACAATCTGGATACATTGCTGTCCAATATCACCTATGCTTCCCTGATCGACGCCTATGTTGCCGACCGGGATCCTTCTGACGGAGCCGAACTGCTTGTCCGGGGCGCACAGCATCGCTGGGATGCCGCCGGGATCCTGTACGAGGCTGCAGTGAAAGACCACCCGGAGGTGACGCAGGCGGATCTGTATGCCCTTGCCGGGATGCTGGGGCCGCTGCTGACGGAAACCGGCACCCTGGACGATGAAGGCTGGACGCTGCCTTCGTGGGACGCCTATGTTGAGGAGAATTGGCAATACTATGACCTCGATGAAATGGCCAAAATCGTGGGAGGAATCAATACGCTGGTTTTCTCCCACCATCCGGACGTGGTCATCGCCCGGCTTAAAATGCTGGCCCCCGGGCCGGAAATGAAGAACGTGGCGCTTGAGATCCAAAAGCCAAAAGCCGGGGACGCCGGGAAAAAGGCGGCCGGAGAGGCAGTCGCCGCAGCGGATGCGCTGGGAAACGACTGGCTCGGCGCTGAAGCCGAATGGCTGACGGAGGACGATCCGCTGCAGGACGGGAAAGTCTATTATCTTCGCATCACACTGGATGCCATCGGCCACAGCGTGCCGGAAAGCTTTTCCTTTACCCTCAACGGGCAGAAGCCGGAGAGTCTGGACGTCAGCTGGGATAACGGCTCGGCAAAGATCGCCGGAGTTTGGAGCTATACGCTGGGCGAAGCCGACCCGGTCACGGTCTTCTTTGATGTCGGCGGCCATGGAGAAACGCCGGAAGCGGTGCGGGTCAACAAAGGCGCCATGCTGCGCTATGCTCTTGCCGACCTGCCGGAGCAGGGCATCGTGAAAGATGAAAGCGGCATCTGGCGTTTTGACGGATGGAAGAGCGGAAGCGGGGAAAACTGGGATGCACTTACCGCCAATGATGACCTGACCCTCTGCGCCGCATGGACCCGGATGATCGACACCATCGAACTGAACTGCGATCTACCCGTTGTGGGCGATACCGTCACCGACGGCCATCTGGATATCCGGGCGCCGGAAGATGCGCCTTACACAGTGGAAGCGGGCAGCCTCACCGATGAACACTACGAGTCGGTGGAGAGGATTACGAAGGCCGAACCGCTGCATACTCTCATTTGGATACATCCCGAAGAAGGCGCGGAATTCCTGACGAAGAAAGACGAAAACGGTGAGGAGCAGTTTGACGGCGTCTTCACCCTCAACGGCGAACCGATCGAGGAAGTGGCTGTCGAGTACGAATATGACAGCGACGGCGAAATGATAAGCTGCTTCCTTTCCGGTACATTCTATTTTACCCCGGCGGACCAGGGCGGCATGGAGACCCTTCCCTTTGTCGACGTGCCGGACAGCGCCTATTATGCCGATGCGGTAAAATGGGCCTGGAAGAACGGGATCACCGCAGGTACGGACAAAACGCATTTTTCCCCGGACGGGACCGCCACCCGGGGCCAGATGGTGACCTTCCTGTGGCGGGCAGCCGGCTGTCCGGACCCGGAAACCGAAGAAAGCCCCTTCAGTGATGTTGCTGAAAGCGATTATTTCTGCAGGGCGGTGCTGTGGGCAGTGGAAAAAGGGATCACCAACGGCACCGAAAACGGCCGGTTTACGCCGGGCGCGCCGGTCACCCGGTCCCATGCGGCGGCATTCCTCTACCGGTATGAGCAGTCGGAAGGCGGCGGCTTCCCCGAAGGGGAGGATCATCAGCTGGACTTCAGCGACGCGGGGGATGTGCCGGAATATGCGTATGAGGCGTTCTGTTACCTGACGGAAGAGGGCGTGATCCGGGGCTCGAAGGGCAAGCTCATGCCGATGGATCCCTGCCTGAGGGGCCAGATCGTCATGATGCTCTGCCGTTTCTTCGAACAGTAAACGAGCTTTAAGACCATATAAAAAAGCTCCCGTGGTTTCACGGGAGCTTCCGTTTTTTGACTCTTATCCTTTATAGAACTCAATGGTCCTGTTGTCGGCGTCGATCCGGCAGCGGGCCCCCATGGGAAAGGCCATGTGGGGGTAGGTGTGGCCGGCTCGGTAGTTGGTGATCACGGGCTTGCCCCAGGGAAGGATCACTTCCCTGAAGATGTTCTCCACCGCATATTCCGGCAGCCGCGGTTCTTCCCGGGAAATGTCCAGGAAGGGCCCCAGGATAACGCCGGCGGCGTCCCGGAATTTCCCCGCCAGGGACAGAGCGGTGATCATCCGGTCGATGCTGTAGTCGGTCTCGGAATAGTCCTCCAGGTAGAGGATCTTGTCTTTCGTGTCGATCTCCCAGGGGGAGCCCAGGGTGGAAACCACCAGGGACAGGTTCCCGCCGGTGGTGCGTCCTTCCGCGGCGCCGCCGTTCAGGGCGCCCAGGGGTTCCTCCGGCGGCAGGACCGCCGGCCCCTCCGGGAAACCGAAGACCCAGCGGCGGATGGAATCCACCGTCCAGGGATCCCGCTTCGTCCAATCGATGTTGGGCATGGCCCCGTGGATGGTGGTGAAGCCGCATTTCTGATTGATATTGAAGTGGAGGAGGACCACGTCGCTGAAGCCCAGGAAGGCCTTCGGGTGCTTCGCAATCAGGTCGAAATCCACCCGGTCAAGGATCCTGCCGCAGCCGAAGCCGCCCCGGATGCAGAAGACGCCCCGGATGGTATCGTCGGCGAAGGCATCGTGGAGATCCTTCAGCCGGACTTCGTCGGAACCGGCCATGTAGCCGTGGCTTTGGTGCAGCCCCGGGAAGGGCACCGGTTCCAGCCCGAGAAAACGGACGGACCGGAGGGCGTTATCGATCTCTTTGGGGGTCACGCAGGACGCCGGGGCGATAAGGGCGACCCGGTCTCCCGGCTTAAGAAATTCTGGATGGATCATATCTATACCTCCGAAAGTTTTTTAACACAATATGATGTGGTTTGCCGCCCGCGGGGCGCCGGTGGCCGAAAAGCCCCAAACTGCAAGGGTTTTCCCGTTTCCGGGGTCTTTTCCCTCTCCATTTTACAACGTTTCCGGGACTTTGTACAGAGAAAAGAATTACACAAGATATAGTATTTGTAACATAAATGTCATACAAAGTAGGGTGCTTTTGCCCTTGACAAAGAGCCCCCGAGAATATAAGATTTATACGTAATAATTTTATATGTTTTAGGATGGTTTTTTGCAATGATCACTACTATTATTAAGCGGGACGGAAGAGAGGTCCCATTTGAACTCGATAAGATCACTGATGCGATCTACAAAGCTGCTCAGGCAACAGGCGGCCGTGACAGGGCCATGGCGGAAAAGCTGGCCGGTCAGGTCGTCGTTTACATCGAAGAAGAACTCAAGATCGAGCAACCCGCCGTTGAGCAGATCCAGGACGCGGTTGAAAAGATCCTGATCGAAACCGGCCACGCGCGGACGGCCAAAGAATTCATTCTCTACCGGTCCACCCGGTCCAAGGTCCGTGAAATGAACTCCTCCCTGATGAGGACGCTGGAAAACCTGACTTTCCAGGATGCCAAGGAAAGCGATGTCAAGAGGGAAAACGCCAATATCGACGGCGATACCGCCATGGGGACCATGCTGAAGTACGGTTCCGAGAGTGCGAAGAAGTTTTATGAGATGTTTATCCTGGATCCGAAGGTTTCCGAAGCGCACCGGAACGGGGATATCCATATCCACGATATGGATTTCTACACCCTGACCACCACCTGCTGCCAGATCGACCTGGGGAAACTCTTTGACAACGGGTTTTCCACCGGCCACGGATTCCTGCGGGAGCCCAACTCCATCCAGAGCTACGCGGCCTTGGCCTGCATCGCGATCCAGTCCAACCAGAACGACCAGCACGGCGGACAGAGCGTGCCGAACTTCGACTACGCCATGGCCAAGGGTGTCAAGAAGAGCTACAAAAAGCTGTACAAGTCCAACCTGCAGAAGTGCATGGAACTGCTCTGCGGCCTGGAGGACAGCGAAGAAAAGGCCGAAGAAGTCATGGAGGTCTTCCTGAAGGAATACGAATACACTCCGGCTTTATCGGACGATGAAGAAAAAATCGAACTTCAGAAGAAAGTCCTGGCGGACTATATCCTGGACAAGGGCCTGATCGACAAGACCGTGAAGTTCGTCCGGGAAAGCGCGGAAAAGGAAGTGGACAAGCAGACCTACCAGGCTATGGAGGCCTTTATCCACAACCTGAACACCATGCATTCCAGAGCGGGCGCCCAGATCCCCTTCAGTTCCGTGAACTACGGGCTGGACACCTCCCCGGAAGGCCGGATGGTGGTAAAGAACCTGCTGCTGGCCACGGCAAGCGGCCTGGGTAACGGCGAGACTCCGATCTTCCCGATCCAGATCTACAAGGTGAAGGAAGGCATCAACTACAACGAAGGAGAACCGAACTACGACCTGTTCAAACTGTCCCTGGAGGTTTCCGCCAAGAGACTGTTCCCGAACTACTCCTTCATCGACGCGCCCTACAACCTGCAGTACTATAAAGAAGGCCATCCGGAAACGGAAGTCGCCTACATGGGCTGCCGGACCCGCGTCATCGGCAATGCGCATGATCCCGACCGGCAGATCGTTCCCGGCAGAGGCAACCTGAGTTTCACCTCCATCAACCTGCCCCGGATCGCCCTGAACGCCCACAAGAATATCGAACTGTTCTTCGAGGACCTGGACCGGAAGATCGACCTGGTCATCATGCAGCTCAACGAACGGTTCGCCATCCAGTGCGGCAAGAAAGTCCGGAACTTCCCCTTCCTGATGGGACAGGGGATCTGGATCGATTCCGACAAGCTGGAGATCGACGATAACATCGGCGAAGTCCTGAAGCACGGGACCCTTTCCGTGGGCTTCATCGGCCTGGCGGAATGCCTGACGGCGCTGATCGGTTCCCACCACGGGGAGACGGAAGAAGCCCAGAACCTGGGGCTGGAGATCATCGGCTATATGAGAAAGCGGCTGGATGAAGAGTCCCAGCGGACCAAGCTGAACTATACGCTTCTGGCCACCCCGGCGGAAGGTCTTTCCGGCCGGTTCGTCCGGATCGACAAGAAGAAATACGGCGAGATCCCGGGAATCACCGACAAGGATTACTACACCAACTCCTTCCACATCCCGGTATACTACAACATCTCCGCTTTCGACAAGATCAAGCTGGAGGCGCCGTACCATGCGCTGACCAACGCCGGCCACATCACCTACGTGGAACTGGACGGCAACCCGACCAACAACCTGGAAGCTTTCGAGCAGGTGGTCCGGTGCATGAAGGAAAACGGGATCGGCTACGGATCCATCAATCATCCGGTAGACAGAGACCCGGTTTGCGGATATAATGGAATCATCGATGACGTATGTCCCTTCTGCGGCAGAAGAGAGCACGAAAGCGTGAACTTCGAGCGGATCCGCCGGATCACCGGATACCTGGTGGGCGATATGGACCGCTGGAACGATGCCAAGACCGCGGAGGAAGGAGACCGCGTGAAGCACGATCTCCCCAAAATGGAGACATTGAAGGAAGAAGCAGAAGAAGCGTAATTCGTTAATGACACTTTCCGGACAGACCGTCGATGGAACTGTCCGGTTTTTTACGGAGGTGCCAAATGAAAAAGAAGACGGTAGCACTGATTTTCGGGGGATATTCCAGCGAGTATCCGGTATCCCTGAAATCGGCCCACAACGTGCTGAAGCACATGAATTATGACAAGTACGACGTGATCTGCATCCCGATCACGAAAGAAGGAAAATGGTTCCGCTACAACGGAGACATCGACAAGATCTTCAACGATACATGGCAGGAAAACAAAGAGGACAGCGTGCCCGTGATCCTGCTGCCGGACCGCCATGCCGGCGGATTCCTGGAAGTGAGGGAAGAAGGAAATGTGTTCACCCCGGTGGACGTGCTGTTCCCGATGATCCACGGCGCCACCGGAGAAGACGGCTGCCTGCAGGGACTGTTTGAACTGACCGGCATCCCCTATGTGGGCTGCGGCCTGCTGGCTTCCGGCATCTGCATGGATAAAGACGTCGCCCACCGGCTGGCCCGCACGGTGGGGATCAACACCACGAAGTCCGTCATCGGTTATGCCGCCGAATCGGTGGAGACCATTATGAAGCGGGCGGAGGGGATGAAATATCCGCTCTTTATCAAACCTTCCTGCGCCGGATCGTCCTACGGAGTGTCCGAAGTCAAGGATGAAAGCGAATTTGCGCCGGCTGTTGAGTTGGCGGCGAAATACGGCAACAAGATCAAGATCGAGGAAAAAGTCGTCGGCGTGGAAGTGGGGGCTTCGGTGCTGGGCACCGGCAGGGACCTGATCGTCGGTGAAGTGGACGAGATCGTGCTGGAGTACGGTTTCCTGAACACCCACCTGCAGGCCACACCGGAAAAGGGTTCCGTGAATTCCAGTCTGCGGATGCCTATGGAGTTGCCGGAGGATTACCGGGAACGGATGAAGCAGAAGGGCATCACCATTGAAGAATTGCGGGAGCAGATCAAGCAGACGGCCATCGAGATGTACAGGGTCAGCGAATGTAAGGGCTGCGCCCGGGTGGACATGTTCGTGACGGAGGATCTGGAAATCTATCTGAATGAAGTCAACACCATGCCGGGATTCACCACCTACAGCCGGTATCCCCTGATGATGCAGGGCGGCGGCATGGAAATCGAAGAATTACTGGAATACATGATCGAGGATGCATCGACCGTTTTGAGATAAGCCCGTTGGTGCTCCCGTGAAAAGGAGGCAATATTATGGCGGCAAGACTGAAAATAGCAGGTATCATACGGGAATCCATCGTGGACGGGCCGGGAATCCGGTTCGTGGTCTTCGCGCAGGGCTGTTCCCACCGGTGCCCCGGCTGCCATAATCCCCAGACCCACGACCCGGAAGGCGGGAACTGGATCGGGACGGACCGCATCCTGCAGGAGATCGCCAAGAACCCCATTTTGAAGGGCGTGACCTTCAGCGGCGGCGAACCCTTTGAACAGCCGGAAGCCATGGCGGAGCTGGCGAAGGGCGTGAAGGAGATGGGGCTGGACCTGATTTCCTACAGCGGTTATACCTTTGAGGAACTGCTGGAGATGGCGGAAGAGGACGAGAACATCCGTTACATCATCGAACAATGCCGGATGATCATCGACGGCCGTTTCATCCTGGACCGGAAGACGCTGGCGCTGCCGTTCAGGGGCAGCACCAACCAGCGGCTGGTGGACGTGCAGGCGTCCCTGGAAGCCGGAGAGGTGATCGTTTTCAGCGATCCCGCATAAATCCTGCGGAATATAAGAAAAAATGCCCCGGCGGGTTTCCATCGCCGGGGTTTTTTGGTATAATAAAATGATAAGATGCGATAAGTATGCGCAGGAAGGCAAACAGCAAACATGAAGAATGCGGCACACCCGAAAAGCTTTGTCCGCGGAGCGGCGGTTCTGGGGCTGGCAGGCCTGATGGTTCAGGCCCTGGGGGCCCTGTTCCGGATCCCGTTGGCGAACATCATCGGGGATGAGGGGATGGGCTATTTCCAGACTGCCTACCCCGTATATATCTTTATTCTGATTTTTTCCACCAACGGCGTGCCGGCGGCCATTTCCCAGATGGTTTCCGGGAATACTGCCCGCGGGAATTATTCGGAAGCGCACCGGATCTTCCGGATCTCTTTTGTGCTGATGATCGCGGTGGGCGTGGTTTCCGCCCTGGCGGTCTGGCTGCTGGCGGGGCCCATCGTCCGTTTCTTCGGCGATCCCGGCGCCTATTACGCCATGGCGGCCATTGCGCCGGCGCTGCTGATCGTGCCGGTGATGGCGGTGTTCCGGGGCTACTTCCAGGGATTCCAGATCATGGAGCCCACGGCGGGTTCCCAGATCGTGGAGCAGGTGGTCCGGGTCGCTGTCGGTCTGACGCTGGCAGTGGTTCTGCTTCCGAAGGGCGTAGCCGTTGCAGCGGCGGCGGCATCCGGCGCCGGCAGCATCGGGCCGGTCTTCGGGGCCTTGTTCATCATACTGGTTTACCGCTCCATGCGGAAGAAGAGCATGCTTCCCTTTGACAGCGGGAATGCCAGCCTCGAAAAACCGGAACCCGGCAAGAGTATCCTCAGGCGGCTGGTGGGCATCGCTGTTCCCATCACTATCGGCGTGTCGATCTTTCCCATCATGAACATGGTGGATCTGCTGGTGGTCATGCGGAGACTGGAAGCAGCCGGTTTTTCCGCCCATGAAGCCAATGGGCTGTACGGGCAGTTGTCCGGTTATGCCGGGCCTGTCGTCAATCTTCCCCAGTCTCTGGCGCTGGCCATGGCGCTGAGCCTGGTGCCGGCCATCGCCGCGGCGAAGAGCATCGGCGACCGGCGGAGAATGAACAACAATATCCGGCTGGGGCTGAGGGTCGCCATCATGATCGGCGTTCCCTGCGCTTTCGGCATCATGGCCATTCCGCAGCAATTGATGGATCTGATTTACCCGGCGCGGGCCGGACAGACCGAAACTGCGGCAAAATGCCTGTTCCTGCTGGGACTGGGTGTGATCTTCATCTGCGTGGCGCAGGCCATGGCAGGCATCCTGCAGGGGCTGGGAAAACCCGGCCGTTCCGTAGTGGGGATCATTATCGGCGCAGCAGTGAAATATCTGGTTTCCTACATACTGGTGGGCATGCCGGAACTGAATGTTTCCGGCGCGGCCATCGGCACTTCGGCGGGACTGTTCGCCGCGGCAATGGTGAATTACCATTTTGTCCGCCGGCTGACCGGAACCAGGCATAACATGAAGCGGGCAGTGCTGCTGCCTGTGCTGTGCGGGATCGCGTCGGTCCTGGTGGCCGTGGTCCTCTGTTACGGAGTGGGGCATTTTACCGGCAGCCATTGGGTGACGTTCCTGGCAGTCGTGGCATCGGCGGTCGTCTACTGTGTTATGCTGATCAAAACGAAAGCGATCCTCCCGAAGGAAGTCAAGGCTTTCCCGAAGGGAGAGAAGATATACCGGCTCTTGAAAAAAGTGAGGCTGGCATAAAGGAGGAATATTATATGCACAAAGAAATCCGAAACATCACGATCTTCGGCCCCGGCATGATGGGCAGCGGCATCGGCATCCAGTTCGCGCAGAAGGGCTGCAATGTCATCCTGCGGGCAAGGGCCCAGTTCGAAGAGGACTATGCGGTGGAGAACATCGACCGGAACATCCGGGACATGATCGAGAACGACTGCATGACCGAGGAAGAGGGCCGGATGATCAAAGACAATATCCGGATCATCTACGATATGGAAGAAGCGGTGAAGGACGCGGACATGATCTTTGAATGCGTCATCGAGGACATGCAGATCAAGCAGGACCTGTTCAAACAGCTGGACGAGATCTGTCCCGAGGACGTGATCCTGGCGACGAACACCTCCGTCATGAGCATTACCGAGATCGCTTCCACTTCCGTGCACCGGCACCGGATCGTGGGGACCCACTTCTGGAATCCGGCGTTCCTGATCCCCCTGGTGGAGATCATCCGGACGGAGGACACCTCCGACGAGGTGGTGGAATCGGTCTATGAATTCCTGAAATGGGCCGGCAAACGGCCGGTACGGGTCAACAAGGACGTGCCGGGATTCATCGGCAACCGCCTGCAGCACGCGCTGCTGAGGGAAGCCCTGTACATCGTGGAGAACGGCATCGCCGATCCGGCCACCGTGGACGAAGCGGTGAAATACGGCTTCGGGATGCGGACCCCGGTGCTGGGACCCATGGAGCATGCGGACATGGTGGGCACGGACCTGAGCCTGGCCATCCAGGAATACCTGCTGAAGCACCTGGCTTCCTCCACGGAACCCTCCCACATCCTGAAGGATGCGGTGGAAAAGGGCGACCTGGGCTTCAAGTCCGGGAAGGGCATCCAGGAATGGAGTCCCGAGGAAGTGGCTGCTTCCAAACGCCGGCTCAATGACCATCTGCTGAAAAGCCTGAAAGACAGAGGATGATCATGGACTGGACCGATAATGATACAAAGATCCTGCTGGAGGAGATGCGGCGGACCTACCCGGCGCCGGAATGCGCGCTGGAGTTTCAGGACCGCTTCCAGCTCCTGATCGCGGTGATCCTTTCCGCCCAGACCACGGACAAACAGGTGAACGTGGTGACGAAGGACCTGTTCCGGAAATACCCGGATGCGGCGTCCCTGGCGGCGGCGGATCCCGCGGAGGTGGAGGAGACCATCCGGCGGATCGGAATGTATAAAACCAAAGCGAAGAACATCACCGCGGCAGCGAGGATGCTCATGGAAGCGTACGGCGGGGAAGTCCCGGAGGACTTCGACGAGCTGGTGAAGCTGCCGGGCGTCGGCAGGAAGACCGCCAACGTGGTGCTGGCGGTGGGCTGCGGCGTGCCGGCGATCCCGGTGGACACCCATGTGTTCCGGGTCAGCAACCGTATCGGGATCGTCTGCGAGAAGGACGTCCTGAAGACGGAACTGGCGCTGATGGAACGGCTGCCGGAGGACACCTGGATCGATATGCATCACGCCCTGATCTGGCACGGTCGCCGGATCTGCAAGGCCCGCCGGCCCGAATGCGATATCTGTCCCATCGCGGACATTTGCCGTTATACGAACGGAGAAAAGGAATAAGAGAGAATGAGAGAGTATAGAGTCAATGAACAGGGCCATCTGGTCTTCGGCGGCTGCGACACCGTCGAGCTGGCCCGCGAATACGGAACACCGCTGTATGCGGTGGACGAGGGATACATCGTGGAGCGCTGCCGGGAGATCCGCAACACCTTCACGGACAAGTATCTGAACACCAGGGCGGCCTTTGCCAGCAAGGCGCTGCAGACCCTGGACGTGATCCGGATCGTGACCCGGGAGGGCATGTACCTGGACACGGTCTCCGGCGGAGAGATCTACGCCGCCCTGAAGGCGGGGACGGATCCGTCAAAGATCCTCTTCCACGGAAACAACAAGACTGAGGGAGAGATCCTCTACGCGGTGCGGAACAACATCGGCCGCTTCGTGGTGGACAACGAATACGAGCTGGATATGCTGGAAAAGGCCTGCAGTGAACTTGGCAGGGTCCAGAAGATCCAGCTGAGGATCACACCGGGGGTGGACAGCCACACCCACTCCAAGATCAACACCGGCCGGCTGGATTCGAAATTCGGCATTTCCCTGGAACCGGAAAACCGGGACCGGATCATCCGGAAGGCCATGAAGTCGGAACACCTGGACCTGATGGGATTCCATTTTCACGTGGGTTCCCAGCTCCAGTCCAATGAGGACCACCTGATGGCGCTGGAGATCCTGCTGGACCTGGTTCGGGAGGTGCGTGGAAACCTGGGGCTGGAAGTCAAGGAACTCAACCTTGGCGGAGGCTTCGGCGTCCGGTATGTGGACGGCGAGGAGGACACCCGGGTATCGGACTTCACGGAGCCGATGATGGACGCCATCCGGGCCTTCTGCGTGGAGGAGAAGATGGCGATGCCGGTGATCTACATCGAACCGGGACGCTGGGTGGTGGCCAATGCGGGGATCACCCTGTATACCGTGGGCAGCATCAAGGAGATCCCGGGGATGAAGACTTACGTGGCGGTGGACGGCGGCATGCCGGACAACCCGCGGTACATCCTTTACGAAGCGGAATACGAGGCAGTGGTGGCCAACAAGGCCGGGCTGCCGGCGGACAAAACAGTGTCTATAGTGGGAAAATGCTGTGAAAGCGGCGATATCGTCGTGGAGCAGACCAACCTCACCGGGAAGGTGGAAAGCGGAGACGTGCTCTGCGTGTTCACCACCGGTGCATACAACTATACGATGGCGAGCAACTACAACCGGCTGCCCAGGCCGGCCATGGTCCTTCTGCGGGAAGGGGAGCACCGGCTTTCCGTCCGGCGGGAGACCTGGGAAGATCTGGTCGCCAGGGAACTTTAATCAACAACTACGGTGAATACAGGAGGCGCGCATGGCTAAGAATGAAGCTCCGGCCAGAAAACCGGCCGGCAGACCTGTGAAAAAACAAGTGAAGAAAAGGAAGAAGAGATCGAGAATACCCCTCTTGCTTCTGCTGATCATCATCCTACTGGCCCTGACCGGATGGAGCATGGTATTCGGGGGCACCCGGACCGTGAACCTGGACGAGCAGATCACGGTGACGATACCGGAAGGCACCAGCGCTCAGCAGGTGGCCACCATCCTGGATGAAAGCGGACTGATCAAGAACGAGCTTTCCTTCCGGGTGATGATGAAGATGGAAGGCGAGGAAGGCAACCTGCGGCCGGGGGTCTATACCTTCGGACCCGGCAAGGTCACGTACGGGGAGATCCTGGAGGAGCTGAAGAAGGGCAATGACGAAGCCAACGCCATCAAGGTCACGATCCCGGAAGGCTATACCGTGGATCAGGTTGCGGCCCGGCTGGAGGAGCAGGGCGTCTGTTCCGCCCAGGAGTTTTTGGATGCGGCGTCCTACATGCAGGTGCCTTACGGATACATCCCCCAGTCCGGCGACTACCATCAGCTGGAAGGATTCCTCTTCCCCGACACCTATTCGATCAACCGGAACATGGGACCGATCCAGATCATCGAAATGATGCTGGCCGAGTTCGACGAGAACTGGACGGAAGACCGTCAGGCACGGGCCGATGAGATGGGTTATTCCGTTTACCAGATCGTGACGGTGGCCTCGCTGGTGGAAAGGGAAGCCCGTGTGGATTCGGAGCGGCCGATGATCGCCAGCGTGATCTACAACCGCCTGGACGCGGATATGCTGCTGCAGATCGACGCGACGGTCCAGTACGCCCTGGGCGAACAGAAGGACCGGCTGCTGTATTCGGATCTGCAGATCGAATCGCCGTACAACACCTATAAATACACCGGGCTGCCGGTCGGCCCCATCGCCTCGCCGGGACTTGCCTGCATCGATGCGGCCCTGTATCCGGCGGACACCCCATACTACTATTACCAGACATCGAAGGAAGGCGACGGTTCCCATTACTTCTGCGAGACCTTTGCGGAACACGAAGCGTACCGCGCACAGAAATAACGGAAAGGACAGCAGCTTTTCATGATTTATGAACAGTTAAGACAATCGATGGATGAGCGCCTTCTGAAGAAGGATGAACCCCTGGCGGACTATACCTCCTTCCGGGTGGGAGGACCCTGCGACTGCATGATCACGCCCCGGACGGCGGAGGAACTGGCGGGGGCCCTGAAGGCCTGTAGGGAGAAGCAGATTCCCTTCTTCATCCTGGGCAACGGCACCAATGTGATTGCCCTGGACGAAGGCTACCGGGGCGCGGTCATCCACATCGGAAAGGATTTTTCCGCCATCGGCTGCGACGGGAACCGGATCACCGCCGGGGCGGGGGCGCTGCTGGCGGCAGTGTCCAAAAAGGCCTATGAAAACGGGCTGACCGGCCTGGAATTCGCCGGCGGCATCCCGGGCTCCGTAGGAGGCGGCGTTGCGATGAATGCCGGCGCCTACGGCGGGGAACTGAAACAGATCGTAACCAAAGTCACGTCCATGGACATGGACGGGGAAATGCATGAACATAAAGGCGGGGAATGCGGATTCGGGTACCGGAAGAGCATTTTCCAGCAGAACGGGCAGATCGTCCTGAAGGCAACGTTTGAACTGCAGCCGGGGGATCCGGAGGAGATTCTGGCGGTGATGCAGGACCTGATGCATCGCCGGAACAGCAAGCAGCCTCTGAACTATCCCAGCGCCGGCAGCACTTTCAAGCGGCCGGAGGGGTATTTTGCGGGGAAACTGATCGAGGACAGCGGTCTCAAGGGCGTCAGCGTCGGCGGCGCGGCGGTGTCGGAACTGCATGCGGGTTTCGTCATCAACAAGGGCGGCGCCACGGCTTCCGACATCCTGACGCTGATGGAGCTGATACAGAATACCGTTTATGACAATTACCACGTGATGCTGCAGCCGGAAGTGAGGATCATCAGATAGGAGGGACTATGGAACAGATCAAGTGGGACATCCATACCCACACGATTTATTCCCGAAACCATCACGGAAAGGGAACCATCGAGGAGAACGTGCAGGCAGCCGTCAAGATGGGCCTGACGAAAATCGGCATCTCCGACCACGGGCCGGGCCACAAGGGCTACGGGCTCCTGCGGAAGAAAATCCCGGAAGTGCGGCGGATCATCGACGAGCTGAAGCCGAAGTATCCTGAGATCGAGATCCTGATGGGAGTGGAAGCCAACGTGATCAACCGGTCCGGCGCCCTGGATGTCCGTCCGGAGGAATGGCCGTACTTTGATTACGTGATCGCAGGTTATCACTACGGCGCTATCGGGGAAGCCCCGGTGCGGGACCTGGCGCTGCATGGACAGAACTGGGTGCTGAACAAGTTCGGCACCACTACCAGGGCGCTGAAGCGTTACAATACAGACCTGATGGTGCGGGCGGTCATGGAAAACGACATTTACGCCCTGGCCCATCCGGGGGACAAACAGCAAATATATATCGAAGAAGTGGCGAAAGCCTGTGAGGAAAAGGGCGTGCTGATGGAGATCAACAACAGCCACCCCTTCCTGACCGCAAAGACCATCGCGGTCTGCGCGGAATACAACGTGGGATTCATCATCGGCAGCGACGCCCATTCCCCTCACCGGGTGGGGCACTGCGAGAATGCCGTAGCCCGGCTGAAGGAGTCGGGGGTGGATCCGTCGAGAGTCGTGAATTTGTAAGGAGAAGAGTATGAAATTTCTGATCGTGACCGGTATGTCCGGAGGCGGGAAAAGTAAAGCGGTAGACTGCCTGGAGGATATGGGCTTTTACTGCGTGGACAATATGCCCCTGAGCCTCATCGGCCAGTTCATCGAACTGACGGAAATGGGGGGCGTGGAAGTGGAGAAAGCGGCCTTCGTGGTGGACATCCGGGGCAGCAAATTCTTCGATGATTTCCTCAAGAGCATCCGCTCCCTGGAAGACGAAAAACGGGAATTCCAGATCCTTTTCCTGGAAGCCAGCGACGAAGTGCTGGTCCGGCGTTATCAGGAAAGCCGCCGGAACCATCCAATGGGGACGGAAGGAAACACCCTGGACGGGATCCACAAGGAGCGGGATCTGCTCCAGGAGATCCGCAAGCGGGCGGATTTCATTATCGACACCACCCAGATGAAGACCGCGGACCTGAAGGAAGCCCTGTCGGACCTCTTCGACCAGGAGGCGGTCCAGCGGGAGAAGAAGCTCTCCATCTCCATCCTGTCCTTCGGGTTCAAGCACGGGATCCCGCTGGATGCGGACAATGTTTTTGACATGCGGTTCATTCCGAATCCGTTCTATCTGGCCAGCATGCGGAACCTGACGGGGAACAACAAAAAGGTGCGGGATTACGTGATGAAATGGGAAGAAGCCCGGATGTTCCGGGATCATTATATCCAGCTGGTCAAGGACCTGATCCCCTACTATATCCGGCAGGGGAAAGCCAGCCTGGTTCTGGCCTTTGGCTGCACCGGCGGACGGCACCGTTCCGTGGTGATGGCCAACGAGTTTTATCAAATACTGAAGAAAGAAGGTTACCGGGTCAGCCTGACCCACCGGGATCTGTAGTCCCGTGAAAATGCCTTATGAACGAATTATTCACAGGAAAGGGACCCCGGATCACCATCATCGGCGGCGGCACCGGCTTGTCGGTCGTGCTGCGGGGCCTGAAAAAAATCACGGACAATCTGGCTGCCGTGGTGACGATGGCGGACGACGGGGGAAGTTCCGGCATGCTGCGGGAAGACCTGGGCATGCTGCCTCCGGGAGATATCCGGAGTTGTCTGCTGGCCATGGCGGACGATGAAATAGAAGACGATTTCGAGAGCCTGATGCAGTACCGGTTTGACGAGGGGACGCTGAAGGGGCAGAACATGGGAAACCTGATCATCGCGGGGCTGGCCAAGATGACCGGCAGCTTTGAGAAGGGCCTGGAACTGGCCCATGACATCTTCCGGATCCGGGGCAGGGTCATTCCCGTGACCTGCGAGGAAATCACCCTCTGCGCCCGGCTGGACACCGGCGTCATCGTCCGGGGCGAATCCAACATCCCCAAGACGGTCCTGGCCGGCGAAGGCCACATCGAGACCGTCTACCTGGAGCCGGAGAACGTCCGGACTCTGGAATCCGCACGGATCGCGATCCAGAGCGCCGACATCATCGTCATCGGCCCCGGGAGCCTGTATACCAGCATCATTCCCAACCTGCTGGTGGGAGGCGTCGGGGAGGCGCTGACGGACAGTGAGGCCCTGAAGATCATGGTCTGCAACGTGATGACCCAGCTGGGGGAAACCGACAATTTCACGCCGCTGGATCACATTGAGGAGATCCGGAAATACATGAAGGGGTCCCGGCTGGACTATGCCTTCATCAACAATTACACCCTGGATGAAATGGCTCTGGTCCGGTACGCAAAGAAAGGCACCAGGCAGGTGCTCATGAAGCCCGGGGAGAAGCAGCGGATCGAGCGGATGGGTATCCGGGTGGTGGAAGACGATTTCATCGAAGTGCGCATGGGCTACGTGCGGCACGACGCGGAGAAGATCGCCCGGAAGATGCTGAAGATCTTCGACAACCGGGATCTGCCGCTGTTAAGGTATTAAAGAGCCTGTCATTATAAACGTTATCGGAAAGGAGGGTCTGCAGTGAAAAAGGAAGTCAGTGCCGGCGGCATCGTCCTGGTGGGCAATGCCATCCTGATGCTGAAAAAATACAACGGCGACTGGGTCCTGCCGAAAGGCCGGACGAAGACCGGGGAAACCCTGGAGCAGACTGCCCTCCGGGAGGTCGGCGAGGAGACCGGGGTCAGGGGAAGCATCCTGTTTTACCTGGGGAACATCCAGTACCTCCTTCATTCCGGACGGGTGCGGAAAGAGAAGACCCGGAAGACCGTGCATTGGTACCTGATGCAGGCCAAAGACATGAAATGCGTCCCCCTGAAGCAGGAGGGATTTGTGGAGGCGAAGTACATCCCGCTGGAGCGGGCTCTGGAGATCGCCCGTTACGACGACGAGAGAAAGATCATCCGCAAGGCCGCGGATTACTATAACGAAAATCAAAAGGTGGAAGAGTAATGTCCTTTTCATCGGATACAAAGGCGGAACTGTGCATGTCCATTCCGGATAAACGCTGCTGCATGCTGGCGGAGATCACCGGGCTTTTGCGGTGCTGCGGCAGCGTGCGGTTCGTCGGGATGAACAAGGTGGCGTATCGTCTGGTGACGGAAAACGCCGCCGTGGCGCGGAAAATCATCCGGCTCATGAAAGAGTATTTCGACATCCGGATGGAACTGAATATCAGCAAGAGCATGGTTCTGAAGAAGAACCATTTTTATGAAATGATCATTACGGAAGATATGCGCTGCGAGGCCATTTTAAGGGAAACCGGCATCCTCCGGGTGCGGAACGGATTCAACAACTTCTCCTTTGAAGTGGACGAATCCATCATCAAGAAAAAATGCTGCAAGCGTGCCTTCCTGAGGGGCGTGTTCCTGGGGAGCGGCTCCGTCACGGACCCGGGCAAAGGGTACCATCTGGAGATCGTCTGCGCGAACCCGGTATTCGCGAGGGACATCCAAAAGGTCATGAACCAGTTTCGCCTGGGGCCCAAGGAAATGCAGCGGAAAGACACCACGGTGGTCTACCTGAAGGACAGCAATATGATCAGCGACTTCCTGGGGATCATCGGGGCCAGCAAGAGCCTGCTGGAACTGGAAAACACGAAGGCGCTGAAGGAAACGAAGAACCGGGCCAACCGGGTTTCCAACTGCGACGACGCAAATATCGAGAAGACCATCTCCGCTTCCCAGAGGACCATCGAAGCGATCAAAAAGATCCAGAGGGTCAAGGGAATGGACTGGCTGCCGCCGAAACTGCAGGAGATCGCGGTCCTGCGGCTGGAGGAACCGGAAAGCACCCTCCAGGAGCTGGGTCAATTACTGGACCCGCCTCTGGGAAAATCCGGCGTGACCCACCGGCTGGCAAAGATCGAGGAAATGGCGGCAAAAATCAAGGAGTAGAAAGATGCAGGATTTTGTCCATCTTCATGTGCATAGCGAATACAGCCTGCTGGACGGGGCGGCCCGGATCCCGGACCTGGTGAACCGGGCGAAGGAACTGGGAATGAAGGCCCTGGCCATCACGGACCACGGGGTCATGTTCGGCGTGGTGGATTTCTATAAAGCCGCGGAGAAGGCCGGCATCCGGCCCATCATCGGCTGCGAGGTCTATACCGCCGCCCGACGGCTCCAGGACAAGGACCCGGAGAAAGACAAGTACCAGGGACACCTGATCCTGCTGGCGGAGAACAACACCGGCTACCGGAACCTGATCAAGATCGTCTCCACGGGCTTCGTGGAAGGCTTCTACTATAAACCCCGGATCGACTATTCGGTCCTGCGGAAACACAGCGAGGGCATCATCTGCCTGTCCGCCTGCCTGAAGGGCAACGTTCAGTGGAAACTGCTGGCCGGCGACTACGAGGGGGCGAAGCAGGAAGCCCTGACCCTGCAGGAGATTTTCGGGAAGGACAACTTCTTCCTGGAGGTGCAGAACCAGGGGCTGGAGGAAGAAGCCCGGATCCTGCCGCTGCAGAAGCGGCTTTCGGCGGAGACCGGGATCCCCATGGCCGCCACCAACGACGTTCACTACGTCCGCCGGGAAGATGCGAAAGCCCAGGACATCCTGATGTGCATCCAGACCGGGAAGACCGTGGACGATGAGAACCGGATGAAGTTTGAAACGGACGAATTTTACCTGAAATCGCCGGAGGAGATGGAGGAACTTTTCCATGACATTCCCCAGGCGCTGGAGAATACCGTCCGGATCGCGGAACGCTGCCGCGTGAACTTTGAATTCGGCAATTACCACCTGCCGGTATTCCGGCAGCCGGAAGGCTTCGCCGATACCCGGGATTACCTGAGATACCTTTGCGAGGAAGGGCTCAGGGACCGATACGGCGGCGAAGCGGAACGGCACCGGGCCCGGATGGAGGAAGAACTGACGGTGATCGAGGACATGGGGTATGTGGAATACTTCCTCATCGTCTGGGATTTCATCAACTACGCCAAGAAGAACGGCATCGTCGTGGGCCCCGGAAGAGGCTCCGCGGCGGGCAGCATCGTGGCATACTGCCTGCACATTACGGACATCGACCCGATCCGCTTCAACCTGATTTTTGAACGGTTCCTGAACCCGGAGAGAATCAGCATGCCGGATATCGACGTGGATTTCTGTTACGAACGGCGGCAGGAAGTCATCGATTATGTGATTGAAAAATACGGAAAGGACAAGGTCTCCCAGATCATCACCTTCGGGACACTGAAGGCCAAAGCGGTGGTCCGGGACGTGGGACGGGTGCTGAACCTCTCCTACGGGGAGACCGACGCCATCGCGAAAAAGATCCCCTTCGACCTGAAGATGACCATCGACAAGGCGCTGGAGATCAATCCGGACCTGAAAAAGGACTACGACGGGAATCCCCGGGTCCGGGAAGTGCTGGACATGGGCCGGGCTCTGGAAGGGATGCCCCGGCACGCCTCCACCCACGCGGCGGGGGTCGTGATCGCGGACCGTCCCATCGACGAATATGTGCCCCTGTATAACGGCGACCGGGGCATCGCCACCCAGTTCACCATGACGACAGTAGAAGAACTGGGGCTTTTGAAAATGGACTTCCTAGGCCTGCGGAACCTGACGGTGATCCGGGATGCGGTGCAGATGGTCCGGGACAACTACGGGAAGGAGATCGACCTGACCCGGCTGGACCAGGACGATCCGAAAGTCTATGAACTGATCGCCGGGGGAAACACCCAGGGCGTGTTCCAGCTGGAAAGTTCCGGCATGACGGCTTTCATGAAGAACCTGAAGCCGGACTGCCTGGAGGACATCGTGGCCGGCGTGGCCCTGTACCGGCCGGGCCCGATGGATTCCATCCCGAGATATATCGAAAACAAGAAGGATCCCAAAAAGATCCAATACATCCATCCCTCCCTGGAGCCGATCCTGGGAGTGACCTACGGCTGCCTGGTCTACCAGGAGCAGGTCATGCAGATCGTCCGGGACCTGGGGGGCTATACTTACGGCCGGAGCGACCTGGTCCGCCGGGCCATGAGCAAAAAGAAGATGGATGTGATGGAAGAGGAACGGAGCAACTTCGTTTACGGCAAGACGGATGAGGCGGGCAACGTGCTGATCGAAGGCTGTATCCGACGGGGCGTGCCGGAGGAGGCAGGGCATCAGATCTTCGATGAAATGGTCAAATTCGCGGAATACGCGTTCAATAAATCCCATGCGGCGGCTTACGCCATGGTAGCCTTCCAGACCGCGTGGCTGAAGTGTTATTACCCCCGGGAATTCATGGCGGCACTGATGACCTCCATGATCGGGGATTCGGCCCAGGTGGCCAAATACATCCGAAACTGCCGGGAAATGGGCATCGAAGTGCTGCCGCCGGACATCAATACCAGCCGGAAGCAGTTTTCGGCCCGGGACGGTAAGATCACTTTCGGCCTTCTGGGCATCAAAAATGTCGGCGAAGGCGTGGTGGATGAGATCATCCGGGCCCGGGAAAGCCGGGGACCCTTCCGTGATTTCTTTGATTTCATCGGACGGGTGGACATCCATAAGATCAACAAAAAAGCCGTGGAATCCATGATCAAGGCCGGCGTTTTCGATTCGCTGGGCGCTTACCGGTCCCAGCTGATGGCGGTCTATGAAAGCCAGATCGAGTCGGCCCAGAACACGGCACGGCGCAATGTGGAAGGACAGATGTCCCTGTTCCAGGATTTCACCGGCGGGATGGAAGCCATGGCGGGAAACCGTTCCCTTCCGCAGACGGAGGAGTTTCCTCAGTCGATGCTCCTGGCTATGGAAAAGGAAATGCTGGGGCTGTATGTCAGCGGACATCCGCTGGATCAGTACCGGCAGGTGCTGGGACAGATCATCAGCACGACCACGGAAGATCTGGTCCGGCCAGAGGAGACCGGCGAGGTGTACGACGGGATGAAGGTGGTCCTGGCGGGTTTCATCACTGCCCGGAAGACCCTCATCACCAAGAGCAGCAAGCGGATGGGATTCGTGACGCTGGAGGACTTCTCAGGCACCGTGGAATGCATCATTTTCCCGGGACTGTATGAGGAAGCGGTATTCATCATGGATTCCGAGGAACCGCTGGTGGTCCGGGGAAGAGTATCCGTGAAGGAGGACGAAGCACCCAGCATCATTGCGGAGAGCATCACTCTCCTGTCCGATGAGAACCGGAAGGCGGAGGAGATCCGCGCGGTCATGGAACCGGCGCCTCCGGAACCGGGACCGGATCCGGCAAGGTCGGAAAACCCGCCGGCAAAGCCGGATGATTCGCCGGCAAAAAAGGAAAAACCGCCCGTCATCCTGCGGATCCGAAAGGACATGGATGAAAAGCAGGCGTTTTCAGATATCAAGATGATCATGAATGATTATCCGGGGGATGTCCCGGTGATCATCGTTTCCGAGAAGTCCGGGAGGAAATTCAAGGCGGACCGGTCCATGTACGTGGACGGTTCCCCAGCCCTTCTCGCGACGCTTCAGGTATACGAATTTACAGGGGAGGAATAGGAAATGGCAATCGAAAGGATCGCAGTCCTGACCAGCGGGGGAGACTCGCCGGGCATGAACGCCGCCATCCGGGCCGTCGTGCGGACCGGGCTGGCCCGTGGGCTGAAGGTATTCGGCGTCCGGCACGGCTATCAGGGACTGGTGAACGGGGAATTCATACCCATGGATTCCTTCATGGTATCGGACATGCTCCAGCGGGGCGGCACCGGACTGTTCACCGCCCGCAGCAAGGAATTCATGACGGAGGAGGGATTCCGCCGGGCGCTGATGATGCTGGAAAGCTTTAAGATCGACGGACTGGTGGTCATCGGGGGCGACGGCAGCATGCGGGGCGCCCTGGACCTGGCGAAGCACGGCGTCGCCGTGGCCGGACTGCCGGGGACCATCGACAACGACCTGGCCTACACCGATTACACCATCGGTTTTGATACCGCCGTGAATACGGCCGTCAATGCCATCGGGAACCTGAGGGATACGTCCTCTGCCCACGGTATGGTCACCATCGTGGAACTGATGGGCCGCCATTGCGGGGATATCGCCTTGTTCGCGGGAATCGCCTCCGGCGGCGACATCATCGTGATGCCGGAGACCGAATACAGCCTGGAGGACATCTGCCGGGAAGTGGTGGAAGGGCGCAATGCCGGAAAACTCCACTGCCTGATCCTCGTGGCGGAAGGAGCGCCTTTCTCCTGTCAGGATATCAAGGAAGCAGTCCAGGAGCGGACCGGCATGGAAAGCAGGATCACGGTGCTGGGCCATGTGCAGCGGGGCGGTTCGCCCACCGCGTTTGACCGGATCCTGGCCAGCCGGCTGGGAGCCCATGGCGTGGATGCGTTGATCGAAGGAAAGAAGGCGGTGGCCGTCGGTATCCGGAACAACGAGATCTTCGACATGGATATGGCGAAAGCGCTGGAAATGAAGCGGCCGGAACGGACGGAACTGATTCGGTTGGGAGAGATTCTGAAATAAAATGAGAAAGACAAAAATTGTATGTACCGTGGGACCGGCATCGAAGGACATCCGGGTGCTGGAGAAGATGATCGCAGCGGGGATGAACGTGATGCGGCTGAATTTTTCCCACGGGACCCATGAAGAACACAAACAGCATATCGAGGACCTGAAGGCCCTGCGGGAAAAGACCGGCCGGCACGTGGCCGTGATGCTGGACACCAAGGGGCCGGAGATCCGGACCGGGAGTTTCCCGGAACCGGTGCAGCTGGAGCAGGGTGCGCTGTTCACCCTGACGCCGGATGAGGTGCCGGGAGACGGAAAACGCTGCAGCGTCAGCTACAAGAGCCTGGCTCGGGATGTTTCTCCGGGCAGCCGGATCATGATCGACGACGGCCTGATCGAGATGAAGGTGGAGGAGATCGACGGCAGGGATATCCGCTGCCGGATCGTCAACAGCGGCATGATCGGCAGCCACAAAGGAATCAACCTGCCGGGGGTGCGGACCCACCTGCCGGCGGTGACGGAAAAAGACCGGGCGGACCTGGTCTTTGGCGCGGAAAACGGTGTGGATTTCGTGGCGGCATCCTTTGTGCGGAAAGCGGAAGACATCCGTCAGATCCGTCAGATCTTAGATGAGAACGGCGGAGAGGAGATCCAGATCATCGCCAAACTGGAGAACCAGGAAGGCGTGGAAAACCTGGAGGAGATTTTGGCGGAAGCGGACGGGATCATGGTGGCCCGGGGCGACATGGGCGTCGTCCGGGAGCCGGAAAGGATCCCGCTGATTCAGAAGGAGATCATCAAGGCCTGCAACCGGGCCGGAAAGCCCGTGATCACCGCCACCCAGATGCTGGATTCCATGGCGCGGAATCCCCGGCCCACCCGGGCGGAAGTGGGGGATGTGACCAATGCGATCCTGGACGGCACGGACTGCGTGATGCTCTCGGGAGAAACGGCGGCGGGAGAATACCCGGTGGAAGCCGTGGAAATGATGCATAAGATCGCCGAGACCACGGAAAAATCCATCGATTACGCTGAACTCCTTGAAAAAACAAGGGAATACCAGAATGATGATGTGACCGGAGCCATCGGCTACGCCACCTGCGTGACGGCGGTGAAACTGAAAGCCAAAGTCATCGTGACGGCCAGCGCCTCCGGTTTTGCCGGACGGATGGTGGCGAAATTCCGGCCGAAAGCGCCGATCATCGTCAGCACCACCCGGGAAAGCACAGCCCGGCGGATGGCGGTGGTCCGGGGCGCATACCCGGTGATCATTCCCGCCCATGAGGACGAGGAAACGATCTTCCGGGAATCCATCGCCGCAGCGGAAAAGGATGCGGACTGGATCAAAGAAGGAGATGTCGTCATCTTCACTGCGGGCTTCCCCTTCGGCAAGTCGGGAAGCACCAATATGATGAAAGTGCATGTGATATAAAGGAGGAGACAGAGAATGGCGGATGTAAGAAGACTGGAATTTGATGTCCAGCTGGAGAAGAAGGACTACAAAAGACTGGTGTCCAACAACATCATGGGAAGGAACAAATTTGCGGTTTTCGGAATGGTCGGCGTGATGATCATCTCCATCGGATACCTGGCGCTGGGCGCGGCCGGCGTGATCGAGATGACGGACATCCTGAAGCTGGTGGCGGTGGCCCTCATCGTGGCGGTGCTGGGCATGTTTGCGTTCATGAAGTATCTGACGAACCGTCTGCAGAAGTCGGACTTCGCTTACATGGGTTCCAAGCGGCACATGATCTTCAGCGAGGACGGCGTGGTTTCCGAGGCCTTTGATGAAGAGAAGAGCAAGGAATTCGAGTGGGAAAACCTCTACAACGGCGAGGAATGCGGTTCCCACTTCCTGATCTTCAACACATCGGGGATGATCGTGCTGGTGCCGAAGCGGTTCCTGACGGAAAAACAGATCCCGCAGCTGAGGAAGATCATGAAGGTCATGATGCAGAGCAAGTTCAAGACAAAGTACAAGATCGATTAAGACGACAGACTAAAGACTGAAGACTGGAGCCCCGGCGGTGCCATTCTTTGGTCTTAAGTTTTGGTTTCACAAAGGAATACATTATGCTGACAAAGGGAAATCATTACGAAATCGATATAACGGATATGGGCACTTCCGGCGAAGGCATCGGCCGGGCGGAAGGCGCAGCGGTATTCGTGCCGGGCGCGGTGATGGGCGACCGGTGCGAGGTGGAAATCACCAAGGTGAAAAAAACCTTCGCCTTCGGCCGGTTGTTAAAGGTAACGGAGCCTTCCCCTTACCGGATCGAGCCGCTGTGCGCCTTTGCGGGGGACTGCGGCGGCTGCAGCCTGGCGTCCATGAGCTATGAAGGCCAGCTTCAGTGGAAAGAACAGAAGGTTCGGGATACCCTGGAGCGGATAGGGGGAGTGAAAAACCCCGAAGTGGAACCGATCATCCCCATGGAAGAACCCCTGTACTACCGAAACAACGGGCAGTTTCCCGTAGGTGGTACCGTGGAGGAGCCGGCTATCGGCTTCTACCGGGCACGGACCCACGAGGTGGTGGACTGTCCGGACTGCCTGCTGCAATCGGCGCCGGTGGTGACGGCCGCCCAGGTGATTCGGGAGTATATGGCTGAATACGGCGTGACGCCTTTCGATCCCCGCACCGGGAAAGGCACCCTGCGGCACCTGGTGGTGCGCAATGCGGAGGGTACCGGCGAGGTGATGGTGGTATTGGTCATCAATAAGGGCAAGCTGCCGGAACAGGAAGAACTGACGAACTGGCTGGCGGAAGCCTTGGCGGAACTGGAACCGGATCCGGTTACCGGCGTGCGCTGGAAACTGCGCTGCCTGGCGCTCAATGTGAACCAGAACCGAGGCAGCGGCTCTGTGCTGGGAGACAAGACCATCTTTCTCTACGGACAGGAGCGGATCACCGATGATTTTGACGGGATCCAGTATCTGATTTCCCCCCGGTCCTTTTACCAGGTCAATACGAAGCAGGCGAAAAAGCTTTACGGGACTGTGGCGGAATTTGCGGAACTTAGGGGAACCGAAACGGTATTCGACCTGTACTGCGGCGTCGGGACCATTTCCCTGTATCTGGCGGACAAGGCGAAGCGGGTCATGGGAATCGAGGTCGTAAAGGACGCCATCCTGGATGCCAACCGCAATGCAATCAAAAATGAAGCGGTCAATGCGGTCTTTACCTGCGGCAAGGCGGAGGAAGTGCTGCCTCCTATGGTCGAAAAGGGTACAAGGGCCCATGCGGCGGTATTGGACCCGCCCCGGAACGGCTGTGACTCCGCAACGCTGAAAGCGGTGGCGGACGCCGGCGTGGAGCGGATCGTCTACGTTTCCTGCAACCCGGCGACATTGGCCAGGGATGTGAAGATACTGAAGGAACTGGGTTATGAATTCATCAAGGCCCGCCCGGTGGACATGTTCCCCTGGACGGCGCATGTTGAGACGGTAGTCTTGATGTCACGCATTCAGGACTGAACGCGAAAAAAGCGCGATAATACGGACTATCCGGGCACTTCTCGGTCAGTTCCGGAAGGCGGATCTGACCATGAAAAACGCTCTGTCTAAACTGATCTACGACTCGTGTCGGAGGGTTGAGTAGGCCATTTGGATGTCATGGGGTTGAGTGGCCGGTTTAGATGTTTTTGTCGTAGGGTTGAGTTAGTGATTTGGATAACGGCGGGTTGTGGCTGTGGTTTGGATGTCAGAGCAAGGAATAGGGATTTGAGGAGGCAACGATCTTGCATATAGATTTCAATGAGATAGATTCTGTGACTTTTCCGGGGATGAATAACGGCACTGGCACAATGAGCGCTCGTATGTATAACAATGATTCCTACCGGATTATTCCGACAACGATTCATCCGGGTAGCAGCATTGGCACGCATATTCAGGACTCCGGAGACGATCTTAATTACATCATCAGTGGTATGGGTAAGGCTATCTGCGACGGTATCGAAGAAGAATTGAAGCCGGGTGTGATGCACATTTGTCCGAAATGCTCGGAACACAGCATAATCAATACCGGAGAGGAAGATCTGGTCATGTTGACCATCGTGGTGAAGAAATGAGTGCCTATATATTTGAGAAACCTCTGATCAGAGGGACAATGCTGAAGAGGAAAAGTCAGTTCACCGCTTTAGTAGAAATAGACGGAGAAGAACTGATTGCTCACATCCCGACGACGAACTGCATCGGAGATGTTGAGAATAAGAATCTGCCCTGTCTGTTGTCATATCACGATGATCCGAAGCGCAAGCTGAAATATGATATCGAGGCACTGCTTCTTTCCGACGATGACAACTGGGTGGGAATCAACCAGATTCTTTCAAACAGGCTGGTAGAGCATTTCTTCAATATGCACGAGCTGGATGCTATCGTCTCTGACTACGGCACGATTCAGAGAGAAGTTAATCTGGGAATCTCTAAACTGGATTTCAAAGTCGGAGATACCTATTTGGAGGTAAAGACTCCGCTGACAACGATCAACGTAAAGTACGGGCAGAACATCAAAACGCTTCCACCGAAACCATTCTCTTCAACGGACAGGATGGTGAAGCATCTGAAGGAACTTGCCGGATCACTTAAGGATCATGAAAGGGCAATATTTCTGCAGGTGTTTCAGTATCGCATCACAGAAAAGAAAGAACGACTCAGGTCAACACACTATGAAGAGGTATCGCAAACCTTCAAAGAAGCATCGGAAGCGGGTGTTGAGTTCTGGGAGATTCAGATGGATTTCAGACCGGAAGGAGTAACTCTTTACAGCGTGACGAGAAGCACAGACTTATAAAGGATAAACCAAGGCTCCCACACTGCCATCATCGGCGGCGGGGAGCGAACATAAGGAGGATAAAAAAATGGGCAAGAGCTTAATTATCTATTTCAGCAGAGCCGATGAGAATTATGCAGTCGGCTACATCGAAAAAGGAAACACTGAGTATGTTGCGGAGTTTGTGCAGGAGTTGACCGGGGCGGATATGTTCAAGGTCGAGCCCGCAATTCCATACGCAAAGGACTACAACACCTGCATCAAAGAGGCAAAGCAGCGCATAGGCAATGCTCCGATCAAGGAAAAACTGACGGACATCTCCGATTATGATACGGTTTTCATCATGAGCCCTATCTACTGGGGGACCTATGCGCCGGAGGTCGAGACTGCGCTTGAAGGACTGGATTTCAGTAACAAAACTATCCGCGTCATCAGCACCCATGAAGGTTCCGGGCTTGCAAGCATGCCGTCCGACGTGAAAAAGATGTGCATGGGCGCCAATGTCGACATGAAGGGACTCGCAATCAAGGGTTCGCAGGCGAAGAACTCAAAACAGAAAGTGGCAGACTGGCTGTAAGGGAGAAAAGCAAAATGAAAAAAGATGTAATGCTTGTAACAGGAGCAGGGCAGATCAGTATGGCAATCGCAAGACGTGTCGGTTTCGGAAAGAAGATCATGCTTGGCGATAAGAGCATGAAGAACTGCGAGACTATCACAAAGATCATGAACGATGCCGGTTATGACGTGGAGCCGTTTGAGATGGATCTGTCTGATCGCGCCTCGATTAAGGCAATGATTGCGAAAGCGCAGGAGTACGGAGAGATAAAGCTCTTGGTGAACGGTGCGGGCGTTTCTCCGTCACAGGCTCCCATTGAGGCAATTCTGAAAGTCGATCTTTACGGTACAGCTGTACTTTTGGAGGAAGTCGGTAAGGTCATCGCAGAAGGCGGCAGTGGAGTTACGATTTCCTCCCAGTCCGGATGGCGTATGCCGCAGCTCACACAGGAGCAGGACAGACAGCTTGCCACTACGCCGACTGAGGAGTTGCTGTCGCTTGAAATTTTACAGCCGGAGAATATTAAAGACACTCTTCATGCCTACCAGATGGCAAAACGCTGCAATGAGAAGCGCGTGATGTACGAAGCTGTCCGTTGGGGTGAGCGAGGCGCGAGGCTCAACGATATTGCTCCCGGTATTATTGTTACGCCGCTTGCCATAGACGAGTTCAACGGTCCCAGGGGAGATTTCTACAAGAACATGTTTGCGAAATGCCCTGCCGGAAGACCGGGGACGGCGGATGAGATGGCGAACATTGCAGAGCTGCTCATGAGCGATGCAGGTGCGTTTATCACAGGTTCGACCTTCCTGGCCGATGGAGGTGCAACTGCAAGCTATTACTACGGACCGCTGCAGCCTCAGCAATAATAATACACACCACGGCTCCCACACTGCCATCATCGGCGGCGGGAGCCTTGCAATTTTTTTAGTGATGTAAGATCTATCTCCCCCGTATGAGATTGCCTCTAATCGCATTAAATACTGAGCGGTAGGCTTTTTGCTCTGAGGCAAGACAGGCAATCCAATAGGTAGCATGGGCGTCCGGATCTGTGATCGGAAGAGAGATTCTTCCCGGTGTCTCATATCCGTTTTTCAGCATCTGGTCAGAATTGAAAAATGGGAGATTCGAGGCATCGATCAGCTCTGTGAGAGCATCCATTGTGTTTTGGATCAGCAGATCTGAAGCGGTAAGGTGCCTGAGCGTAACATCCATCCAAAAGCCGATACCGGATGTCATCAGGATGCGTATTCCTTTCAGATCGTCAAAGGTAACACTTGCTTTCTTCGCGAGGGGATGATTCTCAGACACACTAATGTACAGCTGTTCCTCCAGATAGCGCTGACAATACAGAATTCTGTCTTCCGGGCATTCATGCAGGATGGCAAGCTGATACATATGGCTTTTTAGCATGGAAATCATCTTCTCATCGCTTTCCTGCAGCTCGGTGGATAAGGTCTTTCCGGGCAGTCGCTCCTGCAAGGTCGGCATAAGCTCGTTGATCGGCAGCGGAGCGCAGGAACCGATGCTCACAGTTCTCAGTGATCGGTCGAACATGACCACTCGGTCGATCATCTCCTGATTGGCTTCCAAGGCTCTTCTGGCATACTCAGCTGCGATTTTTCCGGTCTCATTCAGTGAAATCTTGCTGTTTTCCCGATGAAACAGAGACACACCAAGCTCTTCCTCCAGCTTCTTCATAGATCGGCTTAAGGAAGGCTGGGTCACATGCAGTTCCTCCGAGGCTGCAAGCAGCGTTCCGCATCTGGCCACGGCCTCAAACTGCTCCAGAAGATATGTCTCGATCATGACGATGGCCTCCTTTGGAATGGTATTCGTATCACGTATACCATTATAGACAAGAAGCAGTGTACATTCAAGGGTTTTCCGGATAAAATAGGATCATCAAAGGAATAAACGCATATAAGCATCGCGAAAGCAGAAGCTGAAAGGAGATAAAAATGGAATACTTTACCTTAACGACCGGAGCAAAGATGCCCATGGCAGGAATCGGAACCTTTATGATTTCATCCGCTGATGTGGAACCTGCAGTAGAAAGCGCCCTGAAAAATGGTGTGCGTCTCATCGATACCGCAAACGCCTACATGAATGAATCTGCCACCGGCAGAGGAATCAAGAACAGCGGCGTAGCCCGTGAGGAGATCTTTCTGGTCTCCAAGCTTTGGCCGACAGTATACGCAAAAGAAACTGCGGTTGACGAGATGCTGGCCCGCCTTCAGACAGAGTACGTGGATCTTTTATTCCTGCATCAGCCTACGGATAACTGGCGCGAGGGCTACAAAAACATCGAGAAGGCATATAAGGAAGGAAAAGTAAAGGCCATCGGTCTTTCCAACTTCCCGGAGGATCTGCTTGAGGAAGCCATCGAGTGGGCTGAGATCAAGCCTCATGTAGTACAGGTGGAAGCGCATCCCTACTTCCCGCAGACTGAGCTCAAGAAAATCCTTGCCAAACATGGCATGGGGCTTATGGCCTGGTCGCCAATCGGCCACGGAGATAAAAATCTTATTAATGAGCCTGTGTTTACGGAGCTGGCTGAAAAGTACGGCAAGTCCAATGTGCAGATCATCCTGCGCTGGCACGTACAGAGCGGCAACGTGGTATTCCCCGGATCGAAGAATCCCGATCATATCCGTGACAACTTCGACATTTTCGATTTTGAACTGACAGATGAGGAAATGACAAAGATTGCCGCTGTTGATAAGAATACCCGTTACTATACCGCAACACCGGAACTTCTGGCAGCTTATGCAACGATGGAACTGAAGGAGGATCTGTAATGGCCAAAGAACTTGTCTTGTATTTTTCCGTCTACGGCACGGCAAAGACCGTGGCGGAGGAGATTGCAAAGCAGACCGGCGCTAAGCTGCTGGAGATCATTCCGGCAGAACCCTATGACGGCGACCGGAATCACTACAACTCTTTGTTGCGCAGAGCCCAGAAGGAACACGACACGGACGCCCGCCCTGTGATCAAAGAAGAACTGCCCATCGCGGATTATGACCGCATCTATATCGGTTATCCAATGTGGTGCTACACCTTCCCGATGATCATCTATACATTATTTGAACAGTATGATTTCAGCGGAAAGACGATCATCCCGTTCAACACCCATATGGGTTCCCGTGACGGCGGGACATATCAGACGATCAAAGAGCTTGCACCGGAGGCAAAGGTGCTGAGTGGGCTACCTGTCGAAATGAGTGACGCGGAGAACAGCCCTGCGGCAGCAGTTGAGAATTGGCTGAAGAGCCTGAACTGAAAAGAGAGATTTCGATGGCTGAATTAAAACTGACACAGGAATGGGACAAGGTGTTCCCGAAGAACGACAAGGTCAATCACCGCAAGGTGACGTTCAAAAACCATTTCGGTATCACACTTGCAGCAGACCTTTATGAGCCGAAGCAGTATGAAGGCAAGCTCTCTGCTGTAGCTGTGGGCGGCCCTTTCGGCGCGGTGAAAGAGCAGGTTTCCGGTCTCTATGCGCAGGAAATGGCCGCAAGAGGTATGCTCGCGATTTCGTTTGACCCTTCTTATATGGGAGAATCCGGCGGCGAGCCTCGCGGGATCAATTCTCCCGAACTGAACACAGAGGACTTTCAGGCGGCTGTTGACTTCCTTTCCGTTCAGGATAACGTCGACCCGGAAAAAGTCGGCATCATCGGTATCTGCGGCTGGGGCGGCTTTGCGCTGAATACTGCCGCCATCGACACCCGGATCAAGGCAACTGCGGTCATCACGATGTACGACATGACGCGGGTATACGCCAACGACTATTTTGATGAAAACGACAATGAGGAAGCTCGCTATCAGAAGCGCAAGGCCCTTTCAGACCAGCGCACAGCAGATGCAAAGAGTGGTGAATACGGCAGGACTGTCGGCTTCCCGGAAAAAGCGCCGGATGACGCGCCGCAGTTTTTAAAGGATTACATTGATTTCTATGTGAAGGGCTCACGGGGCTATCATCCCCGTTCCATCGGCTCCAACGGCGGCTGGGTCGCGCAAACCATGACTTCACTGCAGAACACCCGACTGTTTATATACTCGGAAGAGATCCGGACACCTATCCTGATGATCCACGGTGAGTGAAGTGCTGGGAATATCTGTGAGCGGAACGATTGACAGACCGCTTGGAAGTGCTCATCCAAGACATCCGGAGATGATATATCCCATCAATTATGGGTATGTGGATGGAGTATTTGCCGGTGATGGTGCAGAGCAGGATGTGTATGTATTTGGTACAGATCAGCCGTTAGAATCATTCACTGGCAAGGTCATTGCTGTATATCATCGTCTGAATGATAACGAAGACAAGTGGATCGTAAACCTGAGCGGTGAAGCGATTCCGACAGAAGACATTCTGGATGCCATTGGTTTTCAGGAACAGTATTATATGGGAGAATTGTATACACTATGATCGATATTTCTAAGCTTAGTAAGAGTTATTCAATTCGCATTATGGATGAATCGGATGTGGAGATGCTTGTAGAGATTTGTAAACAGAATCCGATTTTTTATGAGTATACCGAAGCACGCCCAACTGAGGAAAATATTCTGGATGATATGAAAGCAACTCCGCCGGGAATAGATATGTCAGACAAGTATTATTTTGGCTTTTTCGAAGACCGGGGACTGGTAGCTATTATGGATCTGATAGATGGATATCCTAAGCCTGAGATCGCGTATATTGGCTTCTTTATGATGAATCTGCAGTATCAGGGAAAGCAGGTGGGATCTGCTATTGTTGGTGAGGTTGTTGGCTATTTGCAAAGCATAGGGAAGACAGCGGTTCGCCTTGCGATAGATAAAGGTAATCCGCAGTCTACACATTTCTGGAAAAAGAATGGTTTTAAGGTTATCTCCGAGGCTGACGTGAACGGCTGGACAAAGCTTGTGGCGGAGAGAAAACTTTGAACTGACAGAAAACAATAGAAGCATCCTTAAGCGAAGCAGATTTAAATTCCGCGTAGATTATGATGCTGAAGCAGGTGGTAGGGTGTTGCTCAAGCGTAACGACGTCGAGACGGTGGCACTTTTATCCCGCAGAAAAGATGAGCCAAGAATACAGATTGCTATGACCTGCAAATCTGACTAATACTGTAGAAAAGATATGTACATTTTGAATTGATAAATCGGGATTTGACGGGGTGATGATTTGAAAAACAATGACCTGACAATTGGTATCCTGTGTGCCTTGGGTTGTGAAGTGCTCTACGGGATGAGCTATATATTTACCAAGCAGGCAACGCAGAATGCAAGTGCGTTATCGCTTCTCGGATGGCGTTTTTTACTTGCATTTGTTGTTATGAGCATATTGGCAGTAACCGGCGTTATAAAGGTTCATCTGAGAGGGAGAAATATTATACCGCTTTTTCTGGTGGCGTTGTTTAGCCCGGTGCTTTACTTTATAGGTGAGACCTTTGGTATCAGTAACACTACGGCATCGGAAAGCGGCGTTTTTCTCGCCTGCATTCCCGTGGCGTCGTTGATAGCGTCCACTCTGATATTGAAGAAGAAGCCAAAGAAAATTCAGATAATCGGTATTCTGATAACACTTGCAGGTGTCTTAATGACAGTTTTTGCGGTGGGTGCATCTTCCAGTCTTTCCATCACAGGCTATGCTTTTCTGCTGATGGCGGTTATATCATATGCGCTATATTGCGTATTTGTTGACAGGGCAGATGGGTATGGTGGAACGGAAATAACATACATGATGATTGTTGCGGGTGCAGTAGTGTTTGTGATCCTTGCGATGGTGGAGGGAATAGTAAAAGGAAATCTTGGACAGATTGCGGTACTGCCTTTTAGCGATATGGGATTTCTGATTTCCGTTTTGTATCAGGGAATCGGATGCTCTATTCTGGCGTTCTTCCTATCGAATCATGCTATTGCAAAGATAGGTGTCAATCGTACATCATCTTTTATTGGGGTTGCAACGGTGGTATCTATTGTAGCAGGTGCGCTCTTATTAAAAGAGCCTTTTACGATATGGCAGGTAATAGGAGCAGCGGTCATAATCATTGGAGTTTACACGGCAAACACGCATCAGAAAACAACGTAACAATTTCCAGTTTAGATAAGCAAAGCGGCTCACTGGCACTACACCGTGAGCCGCTATTATGATGTCAGTCTTTGCGGTAAAACATGGTTTCGTACCCGTCAGCTCTAAGTAAGATATCCGACATCCACGCCGGGGATCTTCCCATCTGCTCACATACAGCCTTAAGGTCAACACTAGGACAACATTCGATGATCAATTCATCATGCACGTGTCCTACGATAAAGCTGTGCCGGAGGGTCTTCATAGCATTGCAGAGGATGTCGCGGCTGATGGCCTGCACGATGTTCTCAACGAACTTCGGACCGTAAGATTCAATTCGTTCCCACTTCTTTGTGGATCCGACACCTTCATAAGTTACGGATTCGCCGCCAAACTGGTTTTCTCCGATGCGGGGCTTAACATATGAGAGCCTGCGACCGGAAGGAAGCTGGATGAACAGCATACCGCTCTTATAAAAGAACTGGATCCCGCGCACTGAGGTCTTGGTATGCTGCTTGATGGCGGTCTTAACAGCCCGGTCAATATCCCACCAGAAGGCTGTAATCATAGGGTTGGCAGCACGCCAGGAATCCACAAGCGGCTGCAATTCTTCTTCAGGTAGGCCCATCTCCAAAGCCCCCATACTTTTCAGGGCACCCACGCCGCCACCGTAACCAAGAGCCAATTCTGCGATTTTGCCTTTCTGCCGCAGGTGACTGTTTTCACCATGCTTTTCAACCTTGCACTTAAACATCTTGGATGCTGAAGCGCAATAGATATCCCCGCCGTTTGCGAATACTTCCGAGCGCCAATCTTCACCGGCAAGGTACGCCAGGACACGTGCTTCGATGGCTGAGAAGTCGGATACAACGAACTTATATCCATCACGAGGTACGAAGGCTGTTCTGATCAGCTCCGATAATACTGTCGGTACCGAGTCATAAAGCAGATCCAGCGTCTCATAGTCACCAC
>JAFQZZ010000012.1 GCA_017405645.1 Bacillota bacterium | reverse complement strand
GTTATTCGATTGTTATCCGGTGACAATAGCTGAGAGGATCCACCTGTTCCCATCCCGAACACAGAAGTTAAGCTCTCAAACGCTGATGATACTTGGCGGGTGACTGCCTGGGAAAGTAGGAAGTCGCCGGTTAACGAAAAAAGAAGCCTTAGGGCTTCTTTTTTTAGTTATTAGCTGGAAGTTTAGGCTATTGACTGCAAGCTTCCAGATAATTATAAACGGTTGAAGTCTTTTAAAATATGGTGTATAGTAGTATAATTAAACACAAATGCAATAAAGGTAAGGAAAATAGTCCGATACGGAGTATCTGTACGATGATCGATGCATTGAAGAAAACAAAACAGAAAGGCATAAGATAGGATATGAGTATTTACGAGGAATACAAAAGGAAACTTCGAACTCCGGAAGAGGCGGTCCGATGCGTCAGGGACGGCGACTGGATCGACTACACTTTGTCTCAAGGCCAGCCGGTTCTGCTGGATGCGGCACTGGCAAAACGAAAGGGCGAGTTGAAAGGCGTGAATTGCAGGGGTTACTTCATGTTTGAACCGATCCAGATCGTCGAACAGGATCCGATGCAGGAGAGCTTCACCTATCACAGCTGGTATCTTTCGTCATACGAACGAAAATACTGGAAAAACGGCTGGATCAGCCATCAGCCGATGTATTACCGTCACCAGCGCTACTTTTACGAACGGGGCTGCTGCAAGGTGAACGTTGCCATGATGTGCACGAGCCCGATGGATGACGAAGGGTGGTTCAGCCTGCATTTCACGAGCTCCACGGCCAAGCCGGTCCTGGATGCGGCAGACATCGTCATTCTGGAAATCAACGAACACCTGCCGCACACGCACTTCATTCCGGAAAGGCAGGCGGCCGGCTGGGAAATGACCCGGATCCACATTAGCCAGGTCGACTATATCGTGGAAGGAGAACACCACCCACCCATTGAGATACTGTCTCCGCCGCCCAGCCCGGAGGAGGTAAAGATAGCCGAATTCATCCTGCCGGAGATTCACGACGGCGCCGTGCTTCAGCTTGGCGTCGGGGGTCTTCCGAATATCCTCGGCGAATATCTGGCAGACTCCGACATCAGCGATCTGGGGTGTCATACAGAACTCATCACCGATGCGTATCTGAAGCTGTACAGACAGGGAAAGCTGACCGGAAAACGGAAGGAATTGTATCCGGGAAGATCTCTGTTCGCCATTTGCGCGGGATCTCAGGAATTATATGACTGGGTTGGAAGCGATCCCACGATCCAGTGTGACAACGTCAATTACATCAACGAGCTGTCCGTCATCGGACAGAATTCCAATGTCCTGGCAATCAACGGGTGTATCAGCGCCGATTTGTATGGACAAGTGGTCTCCGAAAGTGCGGGAACGAGGCAGATCAGCGGAACGGGCGGCCAGGTGGATTTTGTGGAAGGGGCGATGATCTCCCCCGGAGGAAAATCCTTCCTGGCGATGACCAGCACTCACAAAGACCGGGATGGCAACCTTTGCAGCAACATCCTGCCGAAATTCACGGGAGGAGATATCGTGACAACGCCGCGGGCCGCTGTGCACTACATCGTTACGGAGCAGGGCATGGTCGATCTGCGAGGGCGAAACACCTGGGAGCGAGCGGAGCTGATGATATCCATCGCGCATCCGGACTTCCGGGATGACCTGATTCGTGCCGCAGAAAAGCAGGGGATTTGGAGAAAGTCAAATAAACGATAACGGAGAAAAACATGGGAAATACAAATCAAAAGGAGAAGAAAATGAAATCATTTATGACGATGGACGGCAACGAAGCTGCCGCCTACATGGCTTATCCGTTCACGGAGATCGCGGCGATTTACCCGATCACGCCGTCTTCACCGATGGCAACCCTGACGGACAAATGGGCCGCGGGCGGACGGAAGAATATGTTTGGACAGCCGGTGACGCTGACGGAAATGCAGTCTGAAGCCGGAGCTATCGGTGCGGTACACGGAGCGATCCAGACCGGCGCCCTGACCACCAGCTATACTTCTTCTCAGGGACTGATGCTGATGATCCCGGTCCTCTACCGGATCGCAGGAGAACGACAGCCCGCTGTGCTGCATGTCGCAGCAAGAACGGTCGGAACGCATGCCATGAGTATTTTCGGCGACCATTCGGACGTGATGGCCTGCCGGGATACCGGATGGGCACAATACTGTACCGCCAGCGTGCAGGAGGTCATCGATCTGACGCCGGTGGCACATCTGGCGGCAATGGAAAGCAACATTCCCTTCATGCATTTCTTTGATGGTTTTCGGACCTCCCACGAGATCAACAAGGTGGAGGTGCCCGACATGGATGCGGTCATCAAACTGATGAACCCGAAATACGTAAAGGCGCACAAGGACCGTGCACTCAATCCGGAGCATCCGACACTTCGGAACACAGTCCAGAACCCGGATGTTTACTTCCAGGTTCGGGAATCCAATAACTGGGATTATGAAAAGCTTCCGGATATCGTGGAGAAGTATTTCCACAAGATCAACAAGCTCACAGGCAGGGATTATCAACTCTTCAACTATTATGGAGATCCCCAGGCAACGGACGTCATCGTCGCTATGGGTTCCGTCACGGGGGCCATTCAGCAGACCATCGACACACTAATGGCACAGGGCAGGAAAGTCGGTTATGTCCAGGTACACCTCTACCGGCCGTTTTCAGAAAAGCATCTGTGGCAAGCCATGCCGGAAACCGTGGAAAGAATCGCCGTGCTGGATCGCTCCAAGTGCATGGGCAACGGCGGGGAGCCTCTTTACCAGGATATCTGCACAGCGGTTCTGAGAGCCGGCTGGGATATTGACGTGATCGGCGGCCGTTACGGACTGTCCTCAAAGGACACGAACCCGGCGCAGATCGCTGCTGTTTATGACAATCTGGCATCCGACGATCCCATCGACGGCTTTACCATCGGCATCGTTGATGACGTGACGCACAAATCACTGCCGATAGACCCGGATTTTGACATTCTCGATGATTTCATCAGCTGCAAATTCTGGGGACTGGGCGGCGATGGTACAGTCGGCGCCAACAAGAGCACCATCGACATTATCAACAGCACCACCAATCAGTACGGACAGGCGTACTTTGAATATGATGCCAAAAAGACACTGGGGACGACCAAATCCCACCTGCGTTTCAGCCAGAACCCGATCCGTAGTTCCTACTATGTCAAGCGGGCAAATTTCGTCGCCTGTCACAACCACCATTTCATCAACGATTTCGAGGTGGTGGATGAAATCAAGCCGAACGGAACGCTCCTTCTGGACTGTCCCTGGCCGCCCGAGGAAGTGGGAGACCACCTTTCTCCGAAGGTGAAGAGGCTCCTGGCAGAAAAAAACGTCACCTTCTACATTATCAACGCGACCAGACTGGCGGAGGAAGCAGGGTTGGGCGAACATAAGAATTCGATCCTTCAAGCTGCGTTCTTCATGATCAGCGGGGTCATCCCGAAAGAGCAGGCGATTGTCAAGATGCAGGATGCGGTACGGAAAAAGTACCGGTCCAAGGGCGAAGCCGTGGTCGAACGGAACATCCGCGGGCTTGAGGCCGGCGTTGATGGGTTTAGGAAAGTAGAAGTCCCCAAGTCCTGGAAGAATTGTGAGGACGTCGAGGTCAAAAAACCCAGTCGTCCCTGGATCATCGACAACATCGTCTTGCCGATCGACAACCAGGTCGGCGATGACCTTCCGGTCAGCGTTCTGGAAAAAGTGAAAGACGGGCATATGCCGATGGGCATGACAGCCTACGAAAAACGCGGGCTGGCGGTCCGCGTGCCGGAATGGAATCCGGAAAACTGCTCGCAGTGCAACCGGTGTTCCTTCGTTTGCCCGCACGCCGTCATCCGCCCCTTCCTGCTCACTGAAAATGAAAAAGAAAAGGCACCGGATGGTTTCGTGACGACACCGCTGAGAGGCTACAAATCCAACAGGGGGGAAAAACTGTATTACAGCCTTCAGATTTCCACCCACGACTGTACAGGCTGCGGAAGCTGCATCCCGGTCTGCCCGGCGAAGGAGCCGGCAATCAAAATGGTGCCCGCGCATCCGAATGAAAAGGATCTGAAGAACTGGAAATACGCGATGAGACTGACTGACAAGGCGGATTTGTTCTCCCGCTATTCCGTCCGCGGAAGCCAGTTCCACCAACCCCTGGTTGAATTCTCTGCTGCCTGCGCGGGATGCGGAGAGACTTCATATGCAAAACTGCTGACCCAGCTGTTCGGTGAAAATGTGTATTGGGCAAACGGGACCGGCTGCTCCCAGGCGTGGGGTTCCGGTATGCCAAGCATTCCGTATTGCCTGAACAAGAGGGGCCACGGCGTCGCATGGACCAATTCCCTGTTTGAAAACAATGCGGAGCTGGCCCTGGGCATGTTCCTCTCGGTCAAACAGCAGCGTGAACGCCAGAAGGAACTGGTGCTGAAGTGGCTCGATATGGCCGGGGAAAACTCGGTGGGCTTCCAGTGGCTCGACACCTACGACGACCTCGACGAAAACCGCGAAGCGACGGATCTTCTGATTGCGGAAATGGAAGAAGTCATCGCCGGCGATGTCAAGCAGGCGAATGCCATGGAAAAGGATTTCGTTGAACTGACCAGGGAAATCCTGGAGAGAAAGGACATGCTCGCAAAGAAGACGTTCTGGATGTTCGGCGGAGACGGCTGGGCATATGACATCGGATTCGGCGGGCTGGATCACGTCGTTGCTACGGGAGAGGACATCAACGTGTTTGTCATCGACACCGAAGTCTATTCGAACACCGGTGGACAGTCCTCCAAGGCAACGCCACTGGGCGCAACAGCGGAATTCCAGGCGTCCGGAAAGAAGAGCCGGAAGAAGGACCTGGGGCAGATCCTCAAGACCTATGGCAATGTATATGTCGCTTCGGTCTGCATGGGATATGACTTCAACCAGCTCGTGAAAGCGATCAAGGAAGCGGTCGAGCACAAGGGACCCTCGGTCATCGTCGCCTATACTCCCTGTACGGTGCACGGAATCAAGGCCGGAATGGCCGATGTGCAGGGCGAAATGCGCCGTGCGGTGGAATCCGGCTATTGGCCGCTCTACCGCTACAACCCGGACATCAAGGACGGGCCGAAGATGCACGTGGACTGCAAGGCGCCAACGATTCCGCTGGAGGAATTCCTCGATGGGGAAAACCGCTACGCGGCCCTGAAGATCACCTTCCCGGAGAATGCGAAAAAACTGTTCAAGCAAGCCAGCGAAGAGGCGCTGGAACGCTACGAAGCGTTCAAGCGGCAGGAACTGGAATAAAAAGATATTGAATAATCACGCAAAAAAACCAGGCACCAAAGCCTGGTTTTTTACGTGATTCTCAGATTTGAAGACTGCGTCTTTGGCGTTTATTTGATCCCGTGCTCATGCATTGCGGGATCCACCAGCAGCGGACCCTTGATTCGGCACATCTTTTCCGTGCAGTTTTGGCATTGCAGGATGCGGTTGGTACGGAACCAGAAGCGCTGGGGGTATTTCCACCAGACGTATTCCCACCGGACGACGATGAGCAGGGACAAGAGCACCAGGCTCCAGGAGAAGAAGCTGGGGATGAACACCAGGGGTGAAAACATCATGGCATGGTCCCAGTTGAAGATCCGGCAGTTGACGCAGCACTTGTTCTTCATCATCCAGGTCTGGAAGGGACACCAGATCACCACGCAGATCAGATCGCTGATGTAGAAGAAGAGGGTGATCAGGAACAGCATCCGCCGGTCGATGACCCTGCTGAAATACAGGAGGCCGATGGCGGCAGTCAGCAGGATCCAGAAGGCGAAGACCTTCCAGGCGCCGATGTTGCTGAGCTGGATGAAACGGTTCATCTCCCCGGGCCGGTAGGGCTCGTTGGCGGGGAAATAGTTCATGCCGTAATACTTGACGCTGCCCATGGTGATGGACGAAGAACGGTTGGGGATCAACTGGTAGATCATCCCGACCACCAGCGCCAGCCACAGGGCATACAACAACAGGAGCTCCTTGTGCAGCTCCCGGGTGTAGATCATTTCCAGCCATTCCGTATGAAAGATGTAGATATAGATCCCGGCCAGAAACACCAGGATCCTCAAAACCAGTTTGGTCTGGTACCGCTGAAGCATTTGCATGGGGTTACCTCCCGGAGGCTATTCGTGGAAATAATAACCTTACATTTATTATAATTCCAAAGAGGGGTGGATTTCAAGAAACTTTTATGGGATTTTCTTCAAAGGAAGAGTATAATAGGGACAGAAGAATGTGCACAGGAGGACTGACAATGAAAAAAATCAAGCTGGTAATGGACCGTCCCTTCCCCACCAACGTGGGCATAAGCATTATGGACGTGACGGACGGACAGGAACGGCGCCGGGGCGGACTCACGGCGGAATACGCGAGAATCGACCTGAAACCGGTGCTGGACCGGGGGGGAAGCCTGGAGGATGCCATGGAAGACTACGACAACTGGCTCCGGGGAGCCCTGCGCCGGTATCTGCTGGACGAGTGCGAGATCGTGGAAGGCCGGGAGGAACTGATGCAGATCATCCGGGAGAGGATCGAAAAATACTTTGATTAATGACGGAAGACCGGAGCCGGAAGATTGAATCTTCCGGCGACCTGTAGTATAATAATAGGGTTAGATTATACAAAGAAGGAGAGATAAAATGGGCAAGATCAATTATGCATATAGAAATTACGGACTGTTTTTCACCACCTTCACCTGCACCAACGAGAACGTGGATGAGGAATTCTTCCAGGAATGCATGACCCTGCCGCAGTTCCCCAGGGGGGAATGCGAAGCCATGGGCCGCAAGGCCACCTGCGAGCAGTGCGAGCATTTCGGACGCCGGTCGGAATACATTTCCCCCCGGACGGGAGAGCACAAGGTGCGGGAGGAAAACGGCATCGGGGACATCGCTACGGAGGAATAAGGGGGACGGCAGGAAATGCCGCAGACCCTGAGAAAGGAAGTTTGTAAATGAAGTTATTGATGACAGGAAATGAAGCGGCCGCCCGCGGCGCATACGAGGCCGGCATCATCTTTGCCTCCGCTTATCCGGGAACCCCCAGCACGGAGATCCTGGAGAACCTGGCGGGACAGTACCGGGACAAAGTATACTCCGAGTGGTCGCCCAATGAAAAGGTCGCAGTGGAAGCCGCCATCGGTGCTGCCATTGCCGGGGGCCGGGCGCTGGTCTGCATGAAGCATGTGGGCGTGAACGTGGCGGCGGATCCCCTGATGACCTTCGGCTATACCGGCACTACCGCCGGTTTTGTGCTGGTTTCCGCGGACGATCCGGGGATGCACAGTTCCCAGAACGAGCAGGACAACCGCTACTATGCGAAATTCGCCAAAATTCCAATGCTGGAGCCTTCCAACAGCCAGGAAGCCAAGGATTTCATGCCCATCGCTTATGAACTCAGCGAAAAGTGGAACACGCCGGTCTTCTTCCGGATGACCACCCGGGTCTGCCACAGCAAGAGCATCGTGGAATGGGGCGAACGGACCGAAGCGGAGCATATCAAATACGTGAAAGACATCAAACGGTACGTGGCAACGCCGGCCCACGCCAAACCCATGCGGGAAAAGGTGGAGGAGCGGATGAAGATCATGACGGAATTCGCCAACGCCACGGACCTGAACAAACCCGAATACAACGGCCGGGCGATCGGCGTCATCAGCGCCGGCGTGGCCTATCAATACGCCCGGGAAGTCTTCGGAGAAGAGGCTTCCTACCTGAAACTGGGCTTTACCCACCCCATGCCCATCGAGACCATCCGGGAGTTCGCCTCGAAGGTGGACAAACTCTACGTGGTGGAGGAGCTGGAACCCTACATGGAAGAGCAGATCCGGGCCGCCGGCATCGACTGCATCGGCAAATCCGTGATCCCGAACATGGGGGAACTGGACACCGACCGGGTGCGGCTGGGCGTCTACGGGAAGGAGAATCCGGCGCTGCAGTCGGAGATCAAGGCGGCGGACCGTCCCCCGACACTGTGCGCGGGCTGTCCCCACCGGGGATTCTTCTACTCCCTGTCCCGGAGAAAGAACGTCATGGTCACCGGCAACATCGGCTGCTACACCTTAGGAAATGCGGAACCCCTCTTCGCCATTGACACGACGATCTGCATGGGCGCCAGCATCAGCTCCGGCCACGGGGCGTCCAAGGTCTTTGAGCGGACCGAACCGGAGATGAAAGTAGTTTCCGTCATCGGCGATTCGACCTTCTTCCATTCCGGCGTCACCAGCCTGATGGACATCGCCTACAACGGCGGCAGCAGCGTGGCGGTGATCCTGGACAACCGGATCACCGGCATGACGGGGCATCAGCAGAACCCGGGTTCCGGTTACACCCTGATGGGGGATCCGGCTCCGGAAGTGGATATCCCGGCTCTGTGCGTGGCCATGGGCATCAAGAAAGAAAACATCCACATCGTCAACCCCAATAACCTGGCGGAAAACGATGCGGCGCTGGACGCGGCGCTGGCGGCGGAGGAACCCTCCGTCATCATCACCAAGTGGCCCTGCGTCCTGAAGAAACCTTCCCGGGAGGACCGGGAACGGTTCGACCTCAGCAAAAAACAGTGCAGGGTGGATCCGGAAGCCTGCATAAACTGCGGAACGTGCATCGGCACCGGCTGTCCGGCCCTCTTTGCCCGGAACGGCAAGGTGGAGATCGACAGCGGAACCTGCACCGGCTGCGGCGTGTGCATGCAGGTATGTCCCTTCGGCGCCATCGAAAAGGCAGGTGAGTAATATGGCAGACATCAAGAATATTTTACTGGTAGGCGTCGGCGGCCAGGGAACCATTCTGGCCAGCAAGATCCTGTCCACCGCACTGGTCAATGCCGGGTACGACGTGAAAATGAGTGAAGTCCACGGGATGGCCCAGCGGGGCGGCAGCGTCACCACACAAATCCGTTACGGGGAAAAGGTTTTCTCCCCCATTATCGGCCGGGGAGAAGCGGACGTGATGGTCTGCTTTGAAAAGATGGAAGCCCTGCGGTGGCTGGATTTCGTGAAACCCGACGGGAAACTGGTCATCAACGACTACGAGATCCCTTCGGCCCCGATCCTGGTGGGCAAGGAACCCTATCCGGAAGGGATCATCGAGGACCTGTCCAAAAAGACCGAGGTCTCCGTTTTCAAAGCGGCGGACATCGCCAAAGAACTGGGCAACCCGAAGACCATGAACATCGTGCTCCTGGGAGCGCTGGTCAAGGCCATGGGCATCGAGGACATGGACTGGGACACTTTCATTTCCATGAACGTGAAGAAGGGGTTTGAGGAGCTGAACATCAAGGCTTTCCGGGCCGGAATGGCGGCGATATAGTTCTTGAAACTTCAGGAGGTATGGGATATAATAGAAAGGCAGGGGACGGAAGAAACCGGCCCTGGAGATAGAGATAATATTTATCGAGGAGGAGATATATTATGGATTTCTTAAACAAAATGAAAGAAACAGCCAAACAGGACATGAAGACCATCGTACTGCCGGAAGGTTCTGAACCCAGAACAGTCAAAGCGGTAGGCACCATCCTGCAGGAAGGTTTTGCGAACATCGTTCTGCTGGGCAAAGAAGAAGACATCAAGGCTCAGGCTGTGGCTCAGGGCGTGGACATCAGCGGTGCTAAAATCGTTGACCCGGAAACCAGCCCGGATTTCGAAGAGTATGCCAACAATTTCTATGAAATGAGAAAGAAAAAGGGCATGACTCCGGAAGAAGCCAAGAAGATGATGGCAAATCCGCTGTACTTCGGCGTAATGATGGTAGAAGTCGGCGCTGCGGACGGTATGGTATCCGGCGCGATCAACTCCACCGCCAACACCCTTCGTCCGGCTCTGCAGATCTTAAAGACCGCTCCGGATGCAAAGCTGGTTTCCTCTTTCATGCTGGAACTGGTTCCGAACTGCGAATACGGTGAAGACGGCGTATTCATGTTCGCAGACATCAGCCTGGAACAGGATCCGGATGCTGAAAAGCTGTCCGAGATCGCTCTGATGACCGCGAAGTCCTTCCAGCAGCTGGTAGGCGCAGAACCGAAGGTTGCGATGCTGTCCTATTCCACCTACGGCTCCGCGAAGCACGACCTGGTAACAAAGGTGCAGGAAGCGACCAGACTGGCGAAGGAAAAGGCTCCGGACCTGGCACTGGACGGCGAACTGCAGCTTGACGCAGCAATCGTTCCTTCCGTTGGTCAGCAGAAGGCTCCGGAAAGCAAGGTTGCGGGTTATGCAAACGTGCTGATCTTCCCGGATCTGAACGCAGGCAACATCGGCTACAAACTGGCTCAGAGACTGGCAAAAGCGGAAGCTTACGGCCCGATCCTCCAGGGGATCAAGAAACCTGTAAACGACCTCTCCAGAGGCTGCTTATGGGAAGACATCGTAGGCGTTGTGGCGATTACCGCTGTACAGGCCCAGAATCAGGCAAAATAATCCTTTCATTATATCATCCCGGAACCCCTTCGGACCCAACCGAAGGGGTTCTTTTTGGTTGGGTATCCGGCACTCGAATGGTTGGGTCATTGAAACTCTTGTTGCGATATAATAATACCAACTATATCGTACGAAATACGTAATGGATGTTACTGGTTAGTGAAAGGATATGGGTATCAAAATGAACAGTTATGATGTGATCGTGGTCGGCGGCGGAATGATGGGTACCGCCTGCGCCTATTACCTGACCCGGGAGGGCCTGAAGACCGCGCTGGTGGAGCGGGGCGACATCGCCAGCGGCACCGTCAGCCACACGGACGGGAACATCGGGTATTCGGAAAAACAGCCCGGTGTGGATATGCTCCAGGGATATCACAGCCTTCAGCTGTATATGGAAATGGAGAAGGAGTTCGACTATGATTTCGAATTCGAACGGGACGGAAACGGAGATCCTTCCGGCTATATCATCGCCTGCGTGACCGAATTCGAGATGGAAGAGGCGAAAAAGAGGGCGAAGGAAATGCAGGATCTGAATCTGGAAGCCTATGCCGTCGGGCCAAAGGAATTCCAGGAGCTGGAGCCCCTGGTGGCGAAGGACTTGGCGGGAGCCCTGTGGATGCCGAAGGAATCCTCTGTCTGCCCCTACAAAGTGGCCTTCGGATACGTTTATGAAAGCCAGAAGACCGGACTGCTGGACGTCTATATGCGGCGGGAAGTCAAGGACGTTCTCCAGGATCCGGTAACCAAGGCGGTCCAGGGGATCGTCACGGACAAGGGAGAGACCCTGCGGGCCCCGAAGGTGGTCAATGCAGCAGGATGCTGGGCTCCCTTTATCGGCGCTATGGTGGGTCTGGACATTCCCATCGAACCCCGTTACGGCCAGTTGATGGTCACGGAGAAGACCGGCCGGATCACCCAGCACCGGGGCTTCATTGAATACGGATACATTCTGGCGAAATACCTGAAAAACGACACCTATGACCGGCAGGTGAGCCCGCTGGTGGAAGCCTACAACGTCTGCTTCAACATCACCACGGCCCACACCGGCAACACCCAGGTAGGCGGATGCCGGCTCTTCCGGGGCTACAGCATCAAGTCCGAATACCAGATCATGACGGCCATCGCGGAACGGGCCATCCGGTTCTTCCCCATGCTGAAGGACGTCAACTGCATCCGTTCCTTCGGCGGGCTGCGTCCCTTCTGTCTGGACCATCTCCCCATCGTCTCGGACGTGGAGGAAGTGCCGGGCTTCTATATCTGCTCCGGCCACGAAGGCAGCGGCATCGCATTGGGGCCCATCGCCGGTAAGCTGATCTCCGAATACGCCACCGGGCAGGAGCTGTATTTCCCCGAAGCGAAGGAACTGTCCTGGAGCCGGTTCACGCCGGAGAAGATCGAGGCTCTTCGTAAGATCGAGCAGGAAAACACCCGGGAGCTGGAGGAAAAGGAGAAGCAGTTTGAACGGGAATTCAATTGGCAAAAATAGTTTTTCCTCATAAAAAACCTTAAAGGAGTGTGTATTATGTCTAAAGATCAAATCAAGGAATTCAAAAAGTTTGGGTATTTTGACCCGATGACCTCCCACGGGAACGTCCAGATGAACTACCAGCAGATGGTATCCGGCTTCCCGGTGGGCATCGTCTACATCGACGATACCAACTATCCGATGGTGCCGGGAAACGTCAACAACGCTTCCAGCTATGACTTCCCGGTGATCCTGAGAACCATTCCCAACATGACCCAGGAGCGGGTATTCGCCGGAGACCCCACCATTGCCGACGATATCATCGCCATGGGCCAGTACCTCATCCAGAAAGAAGGGATCCGGGCCCTGAGCTCCGGGTGCGGCTTCTTCGGCAATTTCCAGAAGGAAGTGGCGGCTGCCCTGGACATTCCGGTAGCCATGTCGCCGCTGGTAATGATCCCCTGGATCCGCCGGCTCATCAAGCCGAATCAGAAGATCGGCGTGCTGACGGCCAATGCCGGCGCGCTGACGGATAAACTGTTTGACGCGGTAGGCGTTTCCCAGGAAGACCGGGAAATGATCATCATCCGGGACCTGTACAGTGAACCGGAATTCTCCTGCATCATGACCTACCGGGGCTTCTTCGACAACGACGGAGTCTGCGACGAAGTAGTCGGCAAGGCCATGGAGATCATGGAAGAAGACGCGGAGATCGGCGCCTTCCTGCTGGAATGCTCTGACATGCCGCCTTACGCATACGCTATCCAGGCGGCCACCCAGCGTCCGGTGTTCGACTTCATTTCCATGATCAAATTCCTGAAGATGAGCGTCACACAGAGAGCTTACTGCGGTTGGATTTAATTCATTTGATAATACCTCTTTCGGGCCTCTGCCTCCGGGCAGGGGCTTTTTCTTGTCATTTTATATGGAATCGTATATAATGAAGGGTAAGAATCATTTTGCAAGAGGTGAGATCGAATGAGTCTGGAAAAATTTCTGGTGGATTATAACGAACGGGACATCTATCCCATGCACATGCCGGGACATAAACGAAACGATGAAGTGATGGAGATGGGCAACCCCTACCTGATCGACGTGACGGAGGCGGGAGACCTGGACAATCTGCACGAACCAGAGGGCATCCTGGCCCAGGCCATGCAGAAGGCCAGCCGGGTCTTCGGCAGCAAGAGCACCTATTTCCTGGTGAACGGCAGCACCTGCGGCATCCTGGCGGGCATCTGTGCAACGGTGAAAAAGGGCGGCAAAGTCATGCTTGCGAGGCCCTGTCACCGGTCGGTCTACAACGGCATCTATCTGCGGGGAGCGCAGGCGGTGTACCTGTATCCGCCGGTGGATAAACGTTACGGCATCTACGGCTCCATATCCCCCAGGGCGCTGAAAATGGCGCTGCGGCGGCGGGACGACATCGATCTGGTGGTGCTGACTTCCCCGACCTATGAAGGCGTGACCACGGACATCGAAGCCATGGCAAAGATTTGCCACCGCTACGACATTCCCCTTCTGGTGGACGCAGCCCACGGCGCGCATTTCGGTTTTACCCCGGATTTCCCGGAGAGCGCCATCCGGCAGGGAGCGGACATCGTGGTGCACAGCATCCACAAGACGCTGCCGGCCCTGACCCAGACTTCATTACTGCACATTAACAGCGATCTGGTCGACGAACGGAAACTGCGGCAGTTCCTGGCCATGTTCCAGAGCTCCAGCCCCTCTTACGTGCTGATGAGCGGCATCGACAAATGCGTGGACTACCTGGACAGCCCGAAAGCCGCGGAAGACTTTGCAAAATACACCACTATGCTGAAGGAATTCAGCGAGCGGATGAAAGAACTGAAGAAATTCCGGATCCTCTGCAAGGGAGAGGATACGCAGGAAAGCCACCCGATGTTCTTCGGCATCGACCCGGGGAAGATCGTCATCTCCACCCGGGGGACGGAGTTCACCGGCGCGGAGCTGGAGGAGATCCTGCGGGATAAATACAAGATCCAGGTGGAAATGGCCTTCGGCGATTACGTCATCGCCATGACCGGCGTCTGCGACACCCAGGAGGGTTTCGACCGCCTGGCGGAGGCCATGCTGGAACTGGATGAGGAATGCGATTATTCCAAGGAATGCGGCCAGTGCGGCGACAAGACCATCTGCGGCGACAGCCCTTACTGTACGGTCAACGCCCACGTCTGCACCAATATCCGCTACGACGAAGCGCTCAACAAGGAAGGCTTCCGGCCGCCCCGGGCGCCGAGAGCTTTGATGAGAGCCGCGGACGCCATCGATGCGGAAGGCGAAGCGGCGGCCATCGACGATGCGGTGGGAAGGATCGCCCAGGAATACATTTACGCTTTTCCGCCGGGAGTGCCCCTGGTGGTGCCGGGTGAACCGGTCTCGGAGGAGATCCTGTCCTACATCCGGCAGCTGGAAGGGTCCGACACCCAGATCCACAGCAGCCTGAAGGGCTGGGAGGAAGGAAAGATCCACGTGGTCACCAAGGATGCGCTGGCGGAGGCCGGCATCCGCCTGGAACTGCAGAAGGGCCCGCGCCGGGCCGCAGCGGAACAGGCAGAGGCGAAAAACGGGATCGGCGGACGGCTGACAGGGCTGTTCCATCGGAATAAAGACGAGGAAGAGGAACCGATGCAGCTGGAAGACCTGCTGCAGGTGGGACCGCCGGAAGAGGAAGAACCCAAACCCGAATCCATCGGGCCGGTGCCCCAGTTCATCATCGCCGGCGCGGCGGAAGAGGAGATCCTCGAACCGGAAGAAGCGGCGGAGATTCTGGAACAGATCGAACCGGAGGAAGAAGAACCGCCGAAGGAGGCGGTGGAAGAGGGCTCCCCGGCGGCAGCGCTGGAGGACGTCACGTTAGATGATATTGAAGCCGACCTGTTCGGAGAAGAAACCGAGGAAACAGATGAAGAAATACCAGAGGAAACCGCGGAAGCAGAAGAAGAACCTGCTGCCGGCGAGGAAGAACCTTCGCAAGAAGAATCCGGACCTGAAGAAGTTCCGGAAGCAGATCCGGAACCTGCTGCCGAAGAAGAACCCCCGGAAGAAGAACCTGAACCTGCTGCCGAAAAAGAGGAACCCACAGAAGAAGAACCTGAACCTGAAGAAACTCCTGAAACAGATGAGGAGCCTGCCGGAGACAGCGATGAAGAGGCTGCGCCTTATGATCCGGCGCGGATCCGGTTCGAACGGCTTCATGCCGGCGCGCCGATCCTGGACGATGAGGAGCCGATCCAAAAGCCCTTTGGCAGTACGGGAATCTATGACCGCTTTGCGGAACCGGAGCCGGAAACTCCGCCGGCCGAGCCGGAAGAAGACCCCCGGGCGCGGTTTGAACAGCTTCACCGGTCCGATGAAGGAATCGCTGAAGAAGCGGAACCGTCAGATGAAGAAAGCGCTGAGCCGCAGGACAGCGGGGAATTCTACGGGGAATGGGAACCCGATGAAACGGATGATGAATACGAGGACGAATACGAAGAACCGGCCGGGAAGAAATCTTTCTGGACCAGGGTCAAGGAATTCATGGCGCTCAGCGAGGAAGACGAATTCGAGGACCTGGAGAAGGAGAGGGAACTGATCCGGGAACAGGGAATGATTGAGGAGCCCAAGTTCATCACCGCATCGGAGGAGGTCCATCAGGAAGCCCTGTCGGAATACGATACCGGCAGCGAAAGCGAATTCCGGGACCTGGAAGACTTCACTGCGGAGATGGAGGATCTGACGGAGAAAGAATTCGAAGATCCGGAAGAATAGAGAAAACATCAGGAGGATGATCATGAAAAAGAAACTAAGCGTTTGGTTATTACTGATGGCGGCATTTGCCATGGTGATCAGTTTCAGCGCCTGCGGCAGCAGCGATGAAGAGGCGGCCGCGGAAGACGTGACCGAGGAAGTCGCCGAAGAAACAGTGGACGGTTCGGCCTACGGCTACGCCGGCACAGACCCCCTGGAATTTGCGATTTATCAGTATATGGCCGAAGAAGTCAGCAAGAATTACGACCAGGCGGAAGTCAGCATCCCGACGGTGAGCATTTTCCATATCGACTATACCAATGATGAGGATGTGCTGGCCATGGGCGATTTCTGGCTCGAGAACTATTACGTGGAAGGCGATACCCTCAAGTGCGTATCGGGCGGCAACTATCCCGGCGTGTTCCACCTGAAGAAAGACGGCGAAAACTATACCGTGGACCATTTTGACGTGGTGGCGGACGGGGCCGGCTTTGACGCCAGCGCCCGGGAACTCTTCGGTGAATACTACGAAGATTTCATGAAAATCTACAGCGACAGCGATGCCCGGAATGAACTGAGAAAGATCACGGTTTCGGATTACGTCAACCTGAATGGACTGGACATCAACTATTACCAGGACGAAGGATGGGATCCGGTGGAATTGTACAGACAGTAAAACATACTCTGCGACCCGGAAGAGGGTGCCGCCAGGCACCTTCTTTTTTGTTCACAAAAGACAGGAACACGGGATAATAAGGGTATGATTTGATTGAAATGTGGTATAATGAAAAGAAAGCTTGAAATAACACGGGATAGAAGGGTGCCGATATGGAAGGCGGAAGACAACGTCAGGGGCAGCCACGAACAGCAATACGATCATTGGGCAAAATGTTAACGGAGGTAAGATCATGAAGATTAGAAAGAATACAGCACTTTTGGCTTGCGCCGCAATTCTGGTGTTCCTCATCCTGTCGGCCGGAGCGGCGGTTCCGATAACTGCTGCGGTTCCGGATTCCGGGAGCAGTACTGTCCGTATAGGCTATTATGAAAACGAGGTTTTCCAGGAAGGCGCTCAGGAGGGAGCCGTGAAATCCGGGTATGCTTACGAGTATTATCAGAAACTCTCGGAGTATGCCGGATGGCATTATGATTATGTTTACGGTGAATTCGGGGACCTGTACCAGAAGCTGCTGGACGGCGATATAGATTTTCTTGCAGGTCTCGCCTGGAGGGAGGACCGTGAGGATATCATCGGGTATCCGGACGCCGCCATGGGAAATGAGACATACAACCTCGTCAAGCATGACGTTGATGAAGATATAACCGTCGATCCCTCAACGCTGAACGGAAAGAAGATCGGTGTTCTCGACAGTGCTATGGCGGCTGTGCTGCAAACATATTTGCAGGAGCATGGGATAAACGCCAGGACCGTTCTCTTCCGGGACTACGAGCCCCTTTTTGAGGCTTTTGACAACCATGATATCGATGTTATGGCTGCGGAGGGAGACGGAGCATACGGACGGGCTCATGCGGAACTGTTATATGCGTTTGGCGCTTCGGACTATTATCTTTGCGTGTCGAAATCACGTCCGGAGTTGTTAACTGAACTGAATAAAGCACAGACGGAACTTGCGGCGAACGAGCCGAACTATATCAACTCGCTGCGCAGCAGATACTACCCGGTCAGTATTTCCAGCCGGGCCTTCTCCGAAGATGAGAAGCAGTGGCTTTCCGAACACGACAAGCTGCGTGTAGGGTATCTGAATCACTATCTCCCATACAGCGATACGGATGATTCGGGGAATGTGACCGGGATCGTCAGGGACGTTGTTCCGAGGATGCTGGAGGAACTAGGGATCAGCCGCATTTCCGTTTCATTTATCGGTTACGACAGTTATGACAGTATGATCTCCGCCCTGAGCGAAGGGGAGATCGATACGGCCTTCCCCGTTGGCGGTGGTCTGTATTACTCCGAGGAGAGCGGGATTTTCCAGTCCACACCGGTTGTATCTGCCGCCACGGAACTGGTTCACCGCGGAGAGTACACGGAGGAAACGATAACTCGTTTCGCGGTCAATGAGAACAACCGCATGCAGTATTACTTCGTGCTGACCCATTACCCGGATGCCGAAATCGTATTCTATCCTTCGATCGACGACTGTCTGAAAGCGGTCAGCGAAGGAGAGGTGGGCTGCACCACCCTGAACGGACTGAGGGCGAATGATATCCTGCGCAACAGCCGCTACGGCGGCCTGGCCCTGCTGCAGACGACCCATGACGACGACCGGTGCTTTGGCGTTCAGATCGGCAACGCCGGACTATTGAGGCTGATCAACCGGGGAATCAACGTGCTGGGCTCTGATTATGCGCAGAACCTGGCGTTCCGCTATACGGATCAGCTGTATTCCTACTCCCTCTGGGATATGATTAAAAACAACATGGCGCTCTTCGCCAGCATCATCCTTGGAATCGCTGCCTTGATTATACTGTTTCTTGTCCGCGACGCCAGAAGATCCAGAAGGGAGGTTCTAAATAAGGAAAACGCCCGGATCGAACTGGAGAAGGCAAATGCGGAGCTGGCCGAAAGCCAGGCGGCGAAGCAGCGTGAACTGGAAGAGAGGCTGGCGCTTCAGGAGGAACTTCTGGAGCAGCAGTCGCGTCGGGAGCAGCAGGACAAGATGATCACTGCGCTGGCTACAGACTATCGCTGTGTGTATCATGTCGACCTGGATCATGATGATGCGGTATGCTACCGGAAAGATCCCACAGATACCGAGATGACGGAAGAGGGGATCCATTTCCCGTATCATGAACGGTTTATCTGGTACGCAGAACACTGTGTTGCGGAGAGCTACCGCGACGGTTTCCTGCGGTTCATCGAACCTGAATACATACGGTCGGCTCTCTCGAAGAAACCAATCATTGCTTATCGGTATCTCGCCCAAAGAAATGGGAAAGAGTATTATGAAATGATCCGTATGGCGGGGGTACGTCACGCGGAGGACCGCGACGACAATACCGTACATGCCGTGGGCCTCGGGCTGACGGTCATTGACGAGGAAATGCGGGAGACGATGGCGAAAAACCAGGCATTGGCGGAGGCGCTGAACGCGGCCGAGGATGCAAATAAAGCAAAAACCGCCTTCTTATCCAATCTGAGCCATGAGATCCGCACGCCCATGAACGCCATCATCGGCCTGAACAACATCGCTATAAACGATCCCACGGCCAGCGACAGGGTGAAGGAATACCTGACCAAGATCGGCGGTTCCGCCCAGCATCTGTTGGGGATCATCAACGATATTCTGGACATGAGCCGGATCGAATCCGGCCGCATGACCATCAAAAAAGAGGAGTTCTCCTTTGCCAAGGCGCTGGAGCAGGTCAACACGATCATCGGCGGCCAATGCCGGGACAAGGGCATAGACTATGACTGCCGCATTTCAGGGAAGGTGGATGATACCTACATCGGCGACGCCATGAAGCTCAAGCAGGTGATGATCAACATCCTGGGCAACGCAGTCAAGTTCACGCCGGAGGGCGGGAAGGTCCGCTTTGTCATTGAGGAAGGCCCCCGCTACGACGGACAGGCGACGCTCCGCTTCGTTATCAGCGATACCGGCGTCGGTATGAGCAGGGAGTTTTTGCCGCGGATATTTGACGCTTTCTCTCAGGAGGACTCTTCCTCCACCAGTCGTTACGGGTCGACCGGTCTGGGCATGCCCATCACCAAGAGCATCGTGGAAATGATGAACGGTACGATCGACGTTGAGTCGGAAAAAGGCAAAGGCACGGTATTCACGGTAACCGTTACGCTTGGCGAATCCGACGGGAAGACAAGACGGATCGATGACGGAAAACCGATCCCCCGGGATATGAGCGTTCTGGTGATCGACGACGACCGGATCGCGCTGGAGCATGCGGGGATCATTCTCGGTCAGGTTGGCGTAAGCTGCGAGACGGCTGAATCCGGCTGGGAAGGCGTGGACAAGGTCCGCATCCGGCATGGCCGCGGAGAGGATTACAATCTGATCCTGATCGACTGGAAAATGCCGGAGATGGACGGTGTTGAGACGGCACGGCAGATTCGCAGTATCGTCGGTCACGACACGCCCATTATCATCCTTACGTCGTTTAACTGGGAGGAGATCGCGGATGAAGCCAAAGAGGCCGGCGTAGATACCTTTGCGTCCAAGCCGCTGTTTGCCGAGAGTGTAATGGACGAGTTCAGGGAGGCTTTTCGCCGCAAGCGTGAAGCGCTGGAAAAGAAAACTGCGGACCTGAAAGGCCGCAGGGTGCTTCTGGCGGAGGACGTGTCAGTGAATGCCGAAATCATGATGATGGTGCTTTCCATGCGTGAGATGGAGGCAGATCTCGCTGAAAACGGCAGGCTGGCCGTGGAAATGTATGAAAGCCATGAGCCGGGTTATTATGACGCGATCCTGATGGACATGCGTATGCCGGAAATGGACGGGCTCGAAGCGACAAAGAATATAAGAGCGTCAGATCATGACGATGCGAAAACGATTCCGATCATAGCCCTCACGGCCAATGCTTTCGACGAGGACGTGCAGCGCAGCCTGCAGTCCGGATTGAATGCGCATCTCAGCAAGCCCGTCGAACCGGAGGCATTGTTTGAGACGCTGGAGAAGCTGATAAAGTAAGAATCCGCAGGAAATGCCCGTTTCAGAGGTTTCGGCAGCTAAAGGAAACCCGGGAAATTTGTTCACAAAAAGTTCACAAAACTTTGTTAGCACTCGCACTTGACGAGTGCTAACAAAAGTGGTATAACATAATCAGATCGGATGAACAGGACACGCGTACCGATATTAGAGCGCATGTAAAGATAGGAGTAAACAGTTATCAATCGTGTCCATGTCAAAAGGAGGGAAGAGAAATGTTAATGCCCAGCTTATTCAGAACCAATGTATTTGACGATTTATTTGATGATTTCGCCAAGGAAACCAAGAGAGCTGCTCAGAACATCGTGAGCGTCACCGGCGTGATGAAAACCGACATCGTGGAAAAAGACGATTGCTTCGAACTGATGATCGATCTGCCGGGATTCACCAAGGAAGATGTGAAAGCGGAACTGAAGGAAGGTTACCTGAACATTCAGGCGGAACGCAATACCAGCAGCGAGGAAAAGGATGAAGAAGGAAGATTCATCCGCAGGGAACGGTATTCCGGAACTTGCAGCAGATCCTTCTACGTCGGGGATGACCTGAAGCAGGATGATATCAAAGCCAAGTTCGAAAACGGTATCCTGAAGCTGACTGTGCCGAAGAAGCCTGAAGAGCCGGAAGAGGATGAACCTCAGTACATTTCCATCGACTAAGGAAATGAACCACAAAAAAATACACATATAACGCCGAAAAGTCATAAGAATCATGAGAAATGCGGGGAGCCCAGACGCTCCCCGTATTTTGTTGTTGAAGGAAGATTCCAATTTGATTATACTTATTAGGGGCCGATGCGGGCATCGGCCCCGATACACAGTACGGAGGACATAATTTGGAGATTGGAAATACATTTTACTTTGGATGGGAAGCGGCCCTGATCCTGTTCCTGCAGGCCCATCTGGGGACGACCGGCATCGCGCTGGCGGATTTCATCACCCACTTCGGGGAAGAATTCGTTCTCATTCCCATCATGGGTTATGTGTACTGGTGCCGGAACAAGGAAATGGGAAAGCTCCTGGGTGCCAACATGGCCGTGGGGCTGGTGCTGAATCCCATGACCAAAAACATCTTCATGCGGCGGAGGCCCTACATGGACGATGCGGCCATCGCCTGCCTGGAGCCGGTGAATCCCGGGGACATTTACGACGCAACGCTGCAGGGGTTTTCTTTCCCCAGCGGCCACTGCACCAACTCGGCGACCCTGTACGGCTCCATCGCCTTTTACGCAAAGAAGCGGCCCGTCACGGTGCTGGCGCTGCTGCTGATCCTTCTGGTGGGCCTGTCCCGGGTGTTCCTGGGAGTCCATTATCCCACCGACGTGATCTTCGGCTGGGCCCTGGGCGCCGGGATCATCTTCGGCATGAACTTCCTGCAGAAAAGAATACAGAAGAAGTGGAAACTGTACCTGGGCCTGATCCTGGCCGGCCTGACCGGGTGCTTTTACTGCGATAGCACGGATTATTTCAGCACCATGGGGATCATGATCGGGATGTTTGCCGGCATACTCTTTGAAGAGCGGTTCGTAGGCTTTGAAGACGCGAAGACCACACCGGAACGGACCCTGCGGCTGGCGGGGGGCATCGCCCTGTTCTGCCTCCTTCATGTCACCCTGAAACTGCCTTTCCCGGCGGAGATCCTGGCCGGCACCGACGCCGTCGGCATGTTCCTCCGCGTCCTGCGGCACGCCGCCGAAGTCTTCCTCATTGTCGGCCCGTATACCATGTTGTTTGGGAGATTGAAGAGGGCACACTGAGGGAACCGAATAATGCGGAGTGTGATTTGCCGAAGGGGAATGGAGGATCCCCTTCGGTAAATACACACGAAGCATAACGGTTCCCGTCGTTGCGGTCCGGATTGCTTGTTGAGAATCATCAGCCGGTGTGATATAATATCCCAAAATAAAAGCGAGGAGAATACCATGTTTGGAATCAGATACTGCGGGGGCTGCAACCCCCATTACGACCGGGTCGCCTTCGTAAAGCGGATCCAGGAACATTTTGACGGAGAAGCCGAATTCGAAGTAGCCCAGCTGGACAAGGAATACGACGGGCTGTTCGTCGTCGGCGGCTGCACCAACTGCTGCGCCTCCCATAAACAATTCAAAACAAAAACGCCTCCGTTGCTGATCTGGGGCGAGGAATTCTTTGACGAAGTGGTCAAAATCGTCCGGGGAATCACCGGAAAATAAAGAATTCGGTTGACAAAAACGCCCTCATGGATGATAATGAAGGGTAGAGACAATACATGATGCTATGAAGAGAAGAGTACTTTTGTGAAACGCTTCAGAGAGGGCCGGGCGCTGGAAAGGCCTGCGGGAAACGAAAGGAAGACCACCTCGGAGCAGCGCTTTTGAAAAGGCGCCGGTTCATCCCGTTACAGATGCAAAAGACAAAAGTCGGGTGGGACCGCAGTAATGAAAACTGCCCCGGACATCAGAGATGTTCGGGGATATTTTTTTGGATAAGGAGAAGAACTATGATCAACGTGACATTGAAAGACGGAAGCGTCAGAGAAGTAGAAAAAGGCAAGTCCATCAGGGACGTGGCGAAATCCATCAGCCAGGGACTGGCGAAGGAAGCCATCATCGGCATCGTGGACGGGGAAGTGAAGCCCTTAAGCTTCCCGCTGGAAAAGGACTGCGAACTGGAGATCTGCAATTTTGAAGATGAAAGAGCGCGGGAAACCTTCCGGCACACCACCTCCCACATCATGGCCCAGGCGGTGAAGAAGCTGTTCCCGGACGTGAAGTTCGGCATCGGCCCGGCCATCGAAAACGGCTTCTACTATGACTTCGACATGGAACACCGGCTGTCCGACGAGGACCTGAAGAAGATTGAAAAAGAAATGAACAAGATTGTTTCGGCCAACTACCCGCTGGAACGGTTTGAAATGCCCCGGGATGTGGCGATCCAGTATTTTGAGGGACTGGACCAGCCCTATAAAGTGGAGCTGGTGAAGGATCTGCCGGAAGATGCGGTCATCTCCTTCTACAAGCAGGGAGACTTCACGGACCTGTGCGCAGGCCCCCACGTGGCTTCCACCGGCGCCATCAAGGCCGTGAAACTCATGAGCGTGGCCGGCGCGTACTGGAGAGGCAGTGAAAAGAACCCCATGCTCCAGCGTATTTACGGCACCTGTTTCCCGAAGAAGGAAATGCTGGACGAATACATCGAGCGGCTGGAAGAGGCCAAAAAGCGCGACCACCGGAAGATCGGCAAGGAAATGGATCTGTTCATGCTAACGGACGAAGGACCGGGATTCCCGTTCTTCCTGCCCAAGGGCATGATCATCCGGAATGAACTGGAGAAATACTGGAGGGAAGAGCACGCGAAACGGGGATACGAGGAGATCAAGACCCCGCTGATCCTGAACGAACAGCTTTGGCGGACCTCCGGCCACTGGGACCACTATAAAGACAACATGTACTTCACGAAGATCGACGATGAGGATTACGCGGTGAAGCCCATGAACTGCCCGGGATCCATGCTCTGCTACAAGAGAAAGATGTACTCTTACAGAGACTTCCCCATGCGGATGGGTGAAATGGGCCAGGTGCACCGGCACGAACTCTCCGGCGCCCTGCACGGACTGATGAGAGTGAGGACCTTCACCCAGGACGATGCCCACATCTTCATGCTGCCGGAACAGGTCAATGACGAGATCGTCGGCGTGGTGAAGTTCATCGACGACGTATACTCCCTGTTCGGATTCAAATACCACGTGGAACTGTCCACCCGTCCGGAGGACTCCATGGGGACGGACGAAGAGTGGGAAATGGCGGAGAACGCTCTGAGACAGGCCATCGAATCCACCGGCGTGCCCTTCGTGATCAACGAAGGCGACGGTGCTTTCTACGGCCCGAAGCTGGACTTCCACCTGGAAGACTCCATCGGCCGGACCTGGCAGTGCGGCACCATCCAGTTAGACCTGCAGATGCCCCAGCGGTTCGACCTGACCTACGTGGGCAGCGACGGGGAAAAACACCGCCCGATCATGATCCACCGGGTCATCTTCGGCAGCATCGAGCGCTTCATCGGCATCCTGACCGAACACTTTGCGGGCCGGTTCCCCATGTGGCTGGCACCGGTGCAGGTGAAGGTCATGCCCATCGCGGAAAAATACCACCCCTATGCGGCTTCCATCGTTCAGAGATTCCAGGATGCCGGCATCCGCGTGGAATACGATGACCGGAACGAAAAGATCGGTTACAAGATCCGCCAGGCGCAGCTGGAAAAGACCCCCTTCATGCTGGTCGTAGGCGAAAAGGAAGCGGAAAGCGGCAAGATCTCCGTCCGCTCCGGCGTGGAAGGCGAACTGGGCGAATACGACGTGGAAGACTTCAGCGCCATCCTGCGTGACAAATTTGACACCAGGAGCGTTTCCCGGTTGATCAAGGGAGAGGAATAAACCCCCACCGTCACCTTCGGTGACACCTCCCCCGGAGGGGGAGGTAAGATGGTTTTCTCGGCTCCCCCTTTGGGGGAGCTGTCCGCGTAGCGGACTGAGGGGGATTGGGCGAGAGGAGAAT
>JAFQZZ010000011.1 GCA_017405645.1 Bacillota bacterium | reverse complement strand
ATCCCCAAGATAAGTATAGCCGCCTTGCCCGTTCAAGTACTCATTTACAACCATCATCTTAAACTCAAAACTGTATTTCGCCATAACAAAACTGACCTCCTCAAGTTAGATTCTTGGTCTAACTTTTGGGGGTCAGTTCACCTGACGAAATCGTCAGGTCGTTTTTTGATTGTTTCATTTGTTCAGGTTCATCAGTAGGGCTGGCTGCTTTCGCCCCGGTTCACGGTGTACTCGGTCCAGTCGGAAGGATGGGAACAGAGTCCCGGAACGCCGCTGGTGATCATCCAGAATTCGCCGCCTTCCGCCCCGAAATTATAACTGCCGGGATGACTGAAATTCTGGGCAAATTGGTTCTTCTTAAGACTTACCCATTGACCGGTGTCCACGGAAAGGCCCCGCATATTGCAGACAGCCATGGTGCGGACCTCACCGGCATATTCCGTCAGATAGTTTTCCAGGAAACCCGCGCTGGGTTTCATATAAGAAGAGGGAAGATACGTGTCCATCTCACCGATTTTCGTCCATTCCCCGAATTCCAGGTCGCAGATCCAGCATTGCACCGTCACATGCCCGTTGTTTCTGCCCTGCTGCAGGAGCAGCCGGTAGGGATGGCCTTCTTCCCAGTAGTAGGGAACCGAAATCTGGGTCCCGGTGCCCTCGCCACCGAAGTCCTTGCTGCCTCCGTAAAGAGCTTTCGGCCGGAAGGTATGCACCGTTCCGGCATAGTCGGTGGCATAAATATCCCACATGGAGAAAATGGCTATCCGAGTGCCGTCATAGATGCTCTGAAGCCCGGCGTATCCGCCTCCGCCCTCGACATTTTGGTAGGAACCACTGTTAGTAAAAGAGTTCAGATCCTGATAGAAAAACATGCCGCTGATATAGGTACCCCGGGGTTGATGGTCTGCCCGGATATCCACGGAAAACTCAGAAAACCCGGTGATCCCGTCATATGCCGGATAGTAAGCGATATAAGGCGACTGTTCAGTCGGATGAAAACTGCTCAGGGTCTGACGGGACGGCGCCGGCATCTTCAGGTTCCAGTTCCGGCGCAGGGTCAGATACGTTTCTTCCAGCAGGGAACCGTTTTCATAGAGTCCCACCCTGTAAGTGCCGGGGCTGAATTGGCTCATGACGGAGGAGTCCGCGTGGTAGTAGACCCAGCTGCCCGGTGAAAGCGCAAAATCCTGCCAGGAGACCACGGTCGTTCCATCCACCTTCATGCTCACATTTCTCATGGTGCGGGCAGAGGAACCATGGTTCTTTACCCGGAACAGGAAGGAAAGGTACTGCCCGCTGGAAACCGACGTCACGGAAGCGCTGCGGTCTCCGGTATCCCGGACAAATGCATCCCCGCTTCCGGAATAAACGCCCAGGCTGGGCCGGGTGCTGATGGCATTCCGGGATGTGAGGCCCAGGCAGGCATGATACAGCCGCAGGGCCGTAAGAATGGCCTGTTCCCGGGTATAGCGGCCCAGGGGATCAAAGCGGTTGTTCCCCACGCCGCCCATGACCCGGTTGCCGCTGACGGGGTCCGTCAATCCGGAGACGTAACGGATCCCCTCGGAAGCCCAGGAGGGAACGTTATAGGTATCGGAAAAAGAAAGGGAAGTGTTGGCATCCAGCCCCAGGAGCTTCGCCGTCCGGGTAAGCATTACCGCGGCTTCCTGTCGGGTGATGGATCCGTTGGGATCGAAGATGCCGCCGCCCCGGCCCTGGACGATGCCCATGGCGCAGGCGGCCTGGACGTCGGAATTCTTACAGTCCGTAAAGGAGTCCGTGCGGGAGACGCCCAGTTTTCCCATTAACCGGTCAATGCTCCGCTCTTCGCAGGCTGTTGTCAAACACACCATCAGCCGGCAGAAATCCTGCCGGCTGATATAGTTCTGATACGAGGCCAGCAGGTCGGAAGGAACCAGTTCGTCCCGGTTTGCCTCCGTTACTTCAGCCAGTGCCCAATCCGAAGGCGAAGAAGCCGCGGCCGCCGGCAGAGGCGGAAGGCACAGGCAGAACAGAAGGAGCAAAACCGGGATTCTCATCCATTTATGCTTTCTCATGATCGTGTCCTTTCAAATCAGGCAAAGATCCGGTCATTCCCAGTCCTTGCAAACATCCACCCATTCTATGTAGTTAGAATACTTTTCCACTTCCGGAATGGTGAGCTCGATGGCGCTGTTGGCGCTGCCGCAGGCGGGAAAGACGGTCTCGAACCGTTTCAGGGACTCGTCCAGGTAGACCTTGACGCCTTCGTTGATCCCGAAGGGGCAGACGCCGCCCACAGCATGGCCGATCAAGGGTTCCGCTTCCTCAAAGCTCAGCATCCGGGCCTTCGTTCCGAAAGCGGCTTTATACTTCTTATTATCGATCCGGGCGTCCCCGGCCACCAGGATCAGCACCACGTCGTCGCCCTGATGGAAGGACAGGGTCTTGCCGATGCGCTTGCCTTCTACTCCGACGGCGGCGGCGGCCAGGTCCACGGTGGCGCTGGACACGTCGAATTCCAGGATGCGGTCTTCCATGCCGAAGCCGCGAAAATATTCTCTTACACGCTCAATAGACATTATTCTTCTCCTTTTCTACAGCGGTTCTTTCGCCGGGGTGCCGGCTTTCCGGGGGTATTTCCGGGGCGTGATGTCCCTTTTGCGGATGAACACCAGACGGTGATCGAGCTGGATGAAGGACAGGTTCCCCGGCAGTCTCGGGAAGTTTCGGATCCCTGTCAGTTCCCCGCCCAGCAGCTTCAGGGCGCGTTTCGCTTCCGACAGGTTCTCCATCCCCGATTTATAGGCGACAAAGCAGCCGCCGGGTCTCACCAGGGGCAGGCAGTACTCGCTGAGAACAGAGAGCTTTGCCACCGCCCGGGATACGCACATGTCGAACCGTTCCCGGTATTCCTCGTCCTGGCCCATGTCTTCCGCCCGGCTGTGCAGGCACCGGACGTTGTCCAGGCCCAGCTCCCGGCAGGCTTCCTCCAGGAAGAGGATCCGCTTGTTCAGGGAGTCCATCAGAAGGAACTGCTTGTCCGGGCAGAGGATCGCCAGGGGAATGCCGGGAAAACCCGCGCCGGTGCCCACGTCCACGACGGTTTCAGCCTCCCGGAAGACCGGTGTGTCATACAGGAGGACCGAGTCCAGGAAATGCCGGACCACGAAATCCTCCGGATCCGTAATGGCCGTCAGGTTCATGTATTGGTTCTTTTCCAGCACTTTATCCATAAAGAGCAGCATCTTTTCACTCACTGCCGGATCGTCTGTGCCGCAAAGCCGGGAAAGGCCTTCCCGCAGCAGCATTTCCGGGTCTCTATTCGCCATTTTGCCGCCTCCTTTTTTCCAGCCAGATCATCAGTACGTTGATGTCTGCTGGGGACACGCCGTTGATCCGGGACGCCTGCCCCAGGGACAGGGGCCGGATCCGGCTGAGTTTTTGCTTCGCTTCGATCCGGAGTCCGTCGATGGACTCGTAATCCAGATCTTCCTCCAGTTTCCGGGACTCCAGCTTCCGGAACCGTTCCACCTGCTGAAGCTGTTTTTCGATGTAGCCGGCGTATTTGACCTGCACTTCCACCTGCTCGGCGATATGGCCGGAGACCAGGGGTTCGCCGGTGCCGGGATCCAGCGGGCGTCCCGGATCGATCTCCAGCAGGTCTTTGTAGGAGATCTGGGGGCGTTTCAGCAGGTCTTTCAGGCTGGAGCGGTGATTTAGGGGCGTGCTGCCCATCCGGATCAGGAAGTCTTCCGATTCTTTCGGCCCGACGGCGGTCTCTTCCAGCCGCTTCAGTTCCGCTTCCACCATATTCTTTTTCTGCAGGTAGCGCTGGTACCGCTCCTCGCTGACCAGCCCCACCTCGTAGCCTTTTTCCGTCAGCCGCAGGTCCGCGTTGTCCTGCCGCAGCAGCAGCCGGTATTCCGCCCGGGAGGTCATGATCCGGTAGGGCTCCGAAGTGCCCTTGGTCACCAGGTCGTCGATCAGCACGCCGATGTAAGCTTCCGACCGGTCCAGGATCAGGGGGTCTTTCCCCTGGATCTTGCGGGCTGCGTTGATGCCGGCGATCAGGCCCTGGGCCGCTGCCTCCTCGTAACCGGAGCTGCCGTTGAACTGGCCGGCGCAGAAGAGGTTCTCCACCTGCCGGTGTTCCAGGGACAGCTGCAGGGAATCGGACTCGATGCAGTCGTATTCAATAGCATAGGCCGGCCGGACGATCTTAACGTCCTCCAGCCCGATGATGGTTTTATAGAATTCCGCCTGGACATCCTCCGGCAGACTGGAGGACATGCCCTGGACGTATATTTCATCGGTGTCCAGACCTTCCGGTTCCAGGAAGGTCTGGTGCCGCTCCTTGTCGGCAAAGCGCACCACCTTGTCCTCGATGGAGGGACAGTACCGGGGCCCGATCCCCACGATCTGCCCGCCGTAGAGAGCGGAGCGGTGCAGGTTGGCCCGGATCACGTCGTGGGTGGCCTTTGTGGTGTAGGTCAGGTAGCAGCGGATCTGCTCCATGGAACGGGGGTCGTTCATGAAGGAAAAGGGGATGACGACCTCGTCTCCTTCCTGGGGAGTGGTCTTGGAATAATCGATGGTCTTGCCGTCCACCCGGGCCGGGGTGCCGGTCTTGAACCGCCGCAGCCGGATGCCGGCTTTCTCCAGGGAATCCGACAGATAAGTGGCCGCCGCCAGGCCGTTGGGCCCGCCGGATTCGGCGCTTTCCCCGATGAAGATCTTTCCGCCCAGGTAGGTGCCGGTGGCCAGGATCACGGTCTTGCCCCGGTACACGGCGCCGATTTTGGTGACGACGCCCACGGCTTTCCCGTCTTCCACCAGGAGATCCACCACTTCCGCCTGCTTCAGGTCCAGGTTTTCCTGGGCTTCCATGGTCTTCTTCATTTCCGTATGGTATTTCTGTTTATCCGCCTGGGCCCTGAGGGAGTGGACCGCCGGTCCCTTGGAGGTGTTCAGCATGGTGCTCTGGATCAGGGATTTGTCGATATTGATCCCCATTTCGCCGCCCAGGGCGTCGATCTCCCGGACCAGGTGGCCCTTGCCGGTGCCGCCGATGGAGGGGTTGCAGGGCATCATGGCGATGGATTCCAGGGTCATGGACAAGATCAGGGTCTTCAGGCCCATCCTTGCCGGGGCCAGAGCGGCCTCGCAGCCGGCATGGCCGGCGCCCACCACGATCACATCGTATTCGCCCATCAAAAACGTGTTCATTTTCCGCGCTCCGTTCTTCATAATTAATGACATCATTATATGAAATATTCCCGCAGGCGTCAACTGCGGGTGCATACAGCGATCAAAATGGTACGACTTTACTTCTGACAGAATTTTTGATAGAATGAATCTGTCAAAATCAATGAAAAAATACCGAAACGGAGGGAAGATAGATGTTGATGTACACCAGCACAAGAGGCGGCGGGGAGCCGCTGAATTCGGCGAAAGCTATCATCAAGGGAATCGCGGACGACAAAGGACTGTATGTTCCGGTGGAGGTCCCGAAACTGCCGGTGCCGGCGGACGTGATGGCCGGCCTGCACTACCGGGAAGTGGCGAAGATCGTTCTGAGAGCGTTCTTCGATGATTTTACCGAAGAAGAGATCGACGCCTGCGTGAAGGGCGCCTATGACAGCAAGTTCTCCAAGGAGGAGATCGCTCCCATCGCCAAAGTCACCGGCGAAGTGCCGGCCTATTTCCTGGAACTCTACCACGGGAAGACGGCGGCCTTCAAGGACATGGCCCTGTCCATCCTGCCCTACCTGCTGACCACCTCCATGAAAAAGGAAAACGAAGAAGCAACGATCGCTATCCTGACGGCCACCTCCGGCGACACGGGGAAGGCCGCTCTGGAAGGATTCGCGGACGTGCCCGGGACCCAGATCATCGTCTTCTTCCCGGAAGACGGGGTCAGCGAGGTCCAGAAACGCCAAATGATCACCCAGGAAGGAGCCAACACCCACGTGTTCGCCATCCGGGGCAATTTCGATGACGCCCAGACCGGGGTCAAGAACATCTTTGCGGACAACGACTTTGCGGATGCGCTGCTGGAGAAGGGCTATAAGCTCAGCTCCGCCAACTCCATCAACATCGGCCGGCTGGTGCCCCAGGTCGCCTACTACGTTTATGCCTACGGGAAGATGGTGGAAGTGGGCGAAGTCCGTCCCGGCGACCCCATCAACGTGACGGTGCCCACCGGCAACTTTGGCAACATCCTGGCAGCCTACTATGCGAAGCAGATGGGCGTGCCCATCGCGAAATTCATCTGCGCCTCCAATGAAAACAAGGTGCTGACGGATTTCTTCGAAACCGGCGTTTACAACAAGGACCGGGAATTCCACACCACGAATTCACCGTCCATGGACATCCTGATCTCCAGCAATCTGGAGCGGCTTTTGTATCATCTCAGCGGTGCCAGCGGCGAAGAAGTCAGTGAATACATGAAGCAGCTGGACCAGGAAAAACACTATGAGATCTCCGAAAAGATCCGGGAAGGACTGAAGGATTTCTGGGGCGGATATGCGGGCGAAGAGGACACCCTGCAGGCCATCGGCGACCTCTACGACAAGTTCGGGTACCTGATGGACACCCACACCGGCGTGGCCTACAGCGTATACCGGAAATATGTGCAGGAGACCGGCGACCGGACCAAGACCATCATCGCCTCCACCGCCAGCCCCTACAAATTCGCTAAGGCGGTTTCCAACGGGATCGGGCTGGACATGGAACCCTCGGACTTCCAGTACATTCTGGCGCTGCGGGAAGAATCCGGCGTGGAGATCCCGGAAGCATTGCGGGATCTGGAAAAGAAGCCGGTGCTCCATCCGGATGTGATCGGCGTGGAACAGATGGCGGACTTCGTCTGGAACTGCCTGGAATAAAACGATAAACCGATCGGAAAAAAGATGGCGGAAAGCCCAAAATTGTCCTTTACAAAGGATATACCCGATGATATAATTTAATGGCGATTTGGGCAATGAATGGAGAGTTGACCGAGTGGCTAAGGAGCTCGCCTGGAAAGCGAGTAAGGTGTAACAGCCCCGTGGGTTCGAGTCCCATGCTCTCCGCCATAGTATTTTCAGTGAACTGCCGGAAGGCGGTTCACTGTTTTTCACAAGCATCGTATCCCTCGGGATTTCCCGATGAGATGGGTTCTGTGCAATAGACATCTGTGAACGTGTCAGGTCCGGAAGGAAGCAGCAATAAGCAGAACCGTCTATGTGACACAGGTCCGCCTGTTTCGTCGGGAAGTTTCGGGGGATATTCTTTTTTCCGCGGAATTGTGGTATACTGGTACTATCCTGAGGAACGAGAGGAAAGGGAAATGTATACAGCGCTGTATCGAAGATACCGGCCCCGGACATTCGACGAGATGGTGGGGCAGGAACACATCGTTAAAATACTGAAAAAACAGATCCGGACCGGGGAGATCGCCCACGCCTACCTGTTTTGCGGCACCCGGGGCACCGGCAAGACCAGCGCCGCCCGGATCTTTGCCAAGGGCATGAATTGCCTGTCGGAGGGAGAACGGCCCTGCGGCCACTGCGATAACTGCGAAAGCATCCAGCACGGCACCTTCTTCGACGTAATCGAGATCGACGCGGCTTCCAACAACCGGGTGGAGAACATCCGGGAACTGCGGGAAAGCGTCAAGTATCCCCCGGCAGCGGGCCGGTGCAAGGTCTATATCATCGATGAAGTCCACATGCTGTCCACGGCGGCGTTCAACGCCCTGCTGAAGACCCTGGAGGAACCGCCGGAACAGGTGGTCTTCATCCTGGCCACCACGGAGCCCCACAAGCTGCCGGCGACGATCCTGTCCCGGTGCCTGCGGCTGGATTTCCGCCGGGTGCCGGAAATGAAGATCCGGGACAAGCTGAAGAACGTCTGCGAGGAACTGGGGGTCGCTTATGAAGAAAGCGCCCTGTCCCTGATCGCGGCCAACGGCGACGGCTCTGTCCGGGACGCCCTCAGCATCCTGGAACAGTGCATTCCCGCCGGGGAAAAGGAACTGCTGCGCAGCGACGTGGTGGAGATCCTGGGCACCGCCGGGGAGGAAGTGCTGCTTCAGATGACGGATATGCTGGTGGAGCGGGACATTCCCGGGGTCCTTCAGACCATCGAGCGGATCTCCGCCGACGGGAAGGACATCCTGCAGTTTATCCGGGACTGGATCTACCACTTCCGGAACCTGATGATGTCCCGGTTCGCCGACCGGCTGGAGGACATCTTCAACATGTCCTGCGAAAACGCGGAAAAAGTCCGGGCCCAGGGGGAACGGATGGATATGGGGCTGATCTCGGCCGCCATCCACGAACTGTCCGCGGCCGCCAACCAGGCCCGTTATTCCACCCAGCCCCGGGTATTGCTGGAACTGGCGGTGGTGAAGCTGATGGAGCCGGCCCTGAGCGACGACCGGGAAGCCCTGGTCCAGCGGCTGACCCGTCTGGAGGAGCTGGCGGAAAAAGGCGCCCGGCGAAAACCCGCCGCCGAATCGGACGACGCGAAGAAAGAAAAAGAATCTACTATTATATATAATAATATAAATAATAATTATATGTAGAAACTGTTCAGGCGGAAGAAACTCCCGCGGAAGATATCCCGCCCTGGGACCTGCCTCCCTCGGAGGAACTGATGCAGGCGCCCTACCTGCCGGAAGAGGAAAACCTGCCCGCGCCGGAAGAAGTCCCTGCCAAAGAGGCGCCGGCGAAACCGGCGGAAGAGCCGGCGGAGATCCCGGAAGAAGATGCGAAGCAGAAGGAACTGCAGCAGATCTGGCAGCAGGTCTTTGAAAAGGCCGTCAGCCGGCGGGCCTCCCTGAAACTCCTGGCAAACGACATCCGGGCGCTGGAAGAGGGACCGGACAGCTTTACCGTCAGCGTGACCTCCAGCCTGAAGAAAAACATGCTGCTCCAGAACGGCGAACTGTTCGAAGAAAGCCTGGAGGAAGTCACCGGCAGAAAGCTGAAACTGAAGGCGGAACTGGGCGCGCGGCCCCAGGACCGGGAGAAACAGATGCAGAACACCCTGTCCCAGCTGGAAGAACTGCTGGGCCCGGGAAAACTGACCGTGAAGGAATAGGAGGAACGGATGGCCAAATATGCAAAACCGCTGATGCGGCTGATCGACGAACTGTCTTCCCTGCCGGGGATCGGGGGAAAGAGCGCCCAGCGCCTGGCCTTCCACATCCTGTCCATGGAGGAGGAAGACGTGGAAGCGCTGGCGGAATCGATCCGCAGCGCAAAGAAGAGCATGCGCTACTGTTCCGTCTGCGGAAACCTGACGGACACGGATCCCTGCAGCATCTGCGGGGACGAGACCCGGGACAAAAAGAGCCTCTGCGTGGTGGAGACGCCCCGGGACGTGGCCGCCATGGAGCGGATCCGGGAATACCGGGGACGCTATCATGTGCTCCACGGGTGCATTTCGCCGGTGGACGGGATCGGCCCCGGGGACATCAACATCCATTCCCTGCTGAAGCGGCTCCAGACCGAAGAGGTGGAGGAAGTCATCATGGCCACCAACCCCACCATCGAGGGGGAAGCGACAGCCATGTACATCGCCCGGCTGCTGAAGCCGGCGGGGCTGAAGGTTTCCCGGATCGCCCACGGGCTGCCGGTGGGCGCGGACCTGGAATACGCGGATGAAGTGACGCTGTCGAAGTCACTGGAGAACCGGAAGGAGTTGTAGAAGAGTATTTCATGACTACTATGATAAAATCTTCACGATTCTGACAAAAATCAGCAGAAAATATTTTCCAGTTCGAAAAAATACCCGTTTTCGGGACAAAAAATCGACCATAACAAAATCTCTTTTCAAAAAATCGCCTCGAAAAGGCGATTTTTTTGGCTTTTCCATAAAATAATGATTGAAAAACCTGCTCAAAAGGGCTATAATGGTGAACAAATCAGAAAAGATTATATCCCGGTTTTCAATCAAAGGAGAGTTTACTATGGGCAAGAAAATGAAAACGATGGATGGCAACACCGCTGCGGCGCATATCGCTTATGCGTTTACCGATGTTGCGGCGATTTACCCGATCACTCCTTCTTCCGTCATGGCGGAAAACGTGGATGAATGGTCGGCTTACGGCAGAAAGAATTTATTCGGACAGGAAGTCTCCGTTCTGGAGATGCAGTCGGAAGGCGGCGCGGCCGGCGCCCTGCACGGCTCCCTGGCCACCGGCGCCCTGACCACGACCTTTACGGCCTCCCAGGGTCTGCTGCTGATGATCCCGAATATGTATAAAATCGCCGGCGAACTGCTTCCGGGCGTCATGCATGTCAGCGCCAGAACCCTTTCGACCCATGCGCTGAACATCTTCGGGGACCACTCCGACGTCATGTCCACCCGTCAGACCGGTTTCGCCATGCTGGCCACCGGTTCCGTACAGGAAGTCATGGACCTGGCAGGGGTCGCGCATATGGCAGCCATCGAGTCCCGCGTGCCCTTCCTCCATTTCTTCGACGGCTTCCGGACCTCCCACGAGATCCAGAAGATCGAAGTCATCGAATATGATGAACTGGCGAAGATCGTCAACTGGGATGCGATACAGGCTTTCCGGGACAATGCCCTGTCCCCGGAACACCCGGTGACCCGGGGTACGGCCCAGAACCCGGACATCTTCTTCCAGGGAAGAGAAGCGTCCAACAAGTTCTATGACGAAGTGCCGGACATTGTCGAGGATTACATGAAGAAGATCGGCAAGCTCACCGGCCGGAAATACAAACCCTTCGATTACTACGGAGATCCCAAGGCGGAATACGTGATCGTGGCCATGGGTTCCGTGACGGAAACCATCGAAGAGACCATCGACGAACTGATGAAGCAGGGACTGAAGGTCGGCCTGGTGAAGGTCCGCCTCTACCGGCCCTTCTCCGCCAAGCACCTGCTGAAGGTGATGCCCAAGTCCGTGAAGCGGGTAGCCGTTCTGGACCGGACCAAGGAACCCGGTTCCCCCGGCGAACCCCTCTACCTGGACGTCAAGTCCGTCTTCTACGGCCAGAGAAGAGCCCCGATGATCGTGGGCGGCCGGTACGGACTGGGCTCCAAGGACACCACGCCCCAGCAGATCTGGGCGGTGTACAAGAACCTGATGGAAGAAAAACCGAAGGACCGGTTCACCATCGGCATCAACGATGACGTGACCTTTACCTCCCTGGACTGCTCCGAACCTTTCAAAGTGGTGCAGGAAGGCATCACCCGGTGCAAATTCTGGGGCCTGGGTTCCGATGGTACCGTCGGCGCCAATAAGAGCGCCATCAAGATCATCGGCGACAACACCGATCTGTACGCCCAGGGTTACTTCGCCTATGACTCGAAGAAATCCGGCGGCCTGACGATCTCCCACCTGAGATTCGGCAAGAGCCCCATCAAGTCCACCTACCTTATTGACGAAGCGGACTTCGTGGCCTGCCACCACCAGGCATACATCAAGGACTACGACGTACTGGAAGGCCTGAAACCCGGCGGCACCTTCGTGCTGAACTGCATGTGGGATCCGGAAGAGCTGGACGAGCATCTCCCGGGCCGCGTCAAGAGATATTTGGCACAGAACAATATCAAATTCTACATTATAAACGGTACCCGGATCGGTCAGGAGATCGGCCTGGGCAACCGGATCAACATGATCATGCAGTCGGCCTTCTTCAAGCTGGCGGACATCATTCCGGTGGAAGATGCCATGACGCTGCTGAAGGACGCCATCATCACTTCCTACGGGAAGAAGGGTGAGAAGATCATCAACATGAACTTCGAAGCCGTCGAACGGGGCGCTTCCGGACTGGAAGAAGTCACGATCCCGGCGGAATGGGCAGATGCGCCGGATGAACCGGAAGAAAAGAGAGAACTGCCCGAATTCGTGGAGAAGATCATGATGCCCATGCTGAAGCAGAAGGGCGACGAGCTGCCGGTCAGCGCATTCGACGGCATCGAAGACGGGACCTTCCCGCCGGGCACAGCCGCTTACGAAAAGAGAGGCATCGCCATCACCGTTCCCAAGTGGAACCCGGACGAATGCATCCAGTGCAACCAGTGCTCTTTCGTCTGCCCCCACGCTGCGATCCGGCCCTTCCTGCTGGATGACGCCGAAAAGAGCCGGGCTCCGGAAGAATTCCGGACCAACAAGGCCTTCGGCAAGGGCCTGGACAAGTTCCACTTCCGGGTGGAGACTTCGCCCATGGACTGCACCGGCTGCGGAAACTGTGTGGACATCTGCCCGGCAAAGAACAAGGCCCTGAGCATGGTGCCCATCGACGCCCACCTGGCGGAAGAAAAGCTGTGGGAATTCGCCCAGACCATCCGTCCCAAGGACAAGGACGGGATGATCAACAAGAAGACCGTCCGGGGCAGCCAGTTCTCGAAGCCCCTGATCGAATTCTCCGGGGCCTGCGCAGGCTGCGGCGAAACACCATATATCAAGGCCATCACCCAGCTCTACGGCGAACGGATGATGATCGCCAATGCCACCGGATGTTCTTCCATCTGGGGCGCATCGGCACCGTCCACGCCTTACACCGTGAACGAAGAAGGAAGGGGACCGGCCTGGTCCAACTCCCTGTTTGAGGACAACGCGGAATTCGGCCTGGGCATGGCGGTGGCCAACCGTCAGATCCGGGAAAAGATCGCGGAAATCGCCACGAAGCTGGTGCGGATGGAGATCCCCAACGAGCTAAAAGTGGCCCTGAAGGTATGGCTGGCGATCCGGGACGAAGGCGACGGTTCCGTGGAACCCTCCCGGAAACTGGCTCAGGTGCTGGAAAACTATCCGGTGGTGGAACCGGAAGCCCGGGCACTGGCTCAGGAACTGATCAAGCACAAAGACTTCTTTGCGAAGAAATCCATCTGGATCCTCGGCGGTGACGGATGGGCTTACGATATCGGCTACGGCGGGCTGGACCACGTGCTGGCCTCCGGCGAGAACGTGAACATCCTGGTATTCGATACCGAAGTATACTCCAATACCGGCGGCCAGGCCTCCAAGGCCACGCCGACGGCGGCCATCGCGAAATTCGCAGCCTCCGGCAAGAAGATCAAGAAAAAGGACCTGGGACTGATCGCCATGACCTACGGCTACGTATACGTGGCCCAGGTGGGCATGGGATCGGACTACAACCAGTTCATCAAAGCCGTCACCGAGGCGGAATTATACGAAGGACCCTCCATCATCATCGCGTATGCGCCCTGCATGACCCACGGCCTGAAGAAGGGCATGGGCAAAGCCCAGGAAAGCATCCGGGATGCGGTGGATTGCGGATACTGGCACCTGTACCGGTTCAATCCGAGCCTGAAGGAACAGGGCAAGCCCCCCTTCATCATCGACTCCAAGGAACCCTCGGAAAGCTTCCGGGATTACATCATGGATCAGGTCCGGTACGCCTCCCTCAAGACCGAGTTCCCGGACCGCGCCAACGAAATGTTCAGCGCAGCGGAACGGAACGCCAGAGAGCGGTACGAGACCTACGAAAAACTGCTGGAAGGCCAGTTCCTGTAGGAGCCTCGAGCCTGAAGCCCATAGCTTAAAGCTTATAACTCAAAAAATAAACCGAGCCCGGAATATTCCGGGCTCGAAGTGTTTTTTGCTATGAAACGATTACTATTCTTCGTCCGTCAGCGGATTCAGAACACTGTCGTCTTTCTTGAAGCCGGTGACCTTGCCGATCACGATCAAGGTAGCGATCATGAGAACGACACCGATCGGCAGGGAGACGATGGATTCGGTCAGGCCTGCGATCAGGTAGGTCACGGCGGAAACCGCGGCAACGGTCAGCGCATAAGGCAGCTGGGTCGAAACGTGGTTGATGTGATAACATTTAGCACCGGCAGACGCCATAATGGTGGTATCCGAAATCGGGGAGCAGTGGTCGCCGCAGACGGAACCGGCCAGACAAGCGGATACGCAGATCAGCAGCATCTTTTCGTCCAGTACGCTGCCCAGGCTTACTGCGATCGGGATCAGGATACCGAATGTCCCCCAGGAAGTACCTGTGGAGAAGGAGATAAATACAGCCAGTGCGAAGAGCACTACCGGAAGCACGAAGCCGAACTTGTCGATGTTCGAGGATACGAAACCGGTGACGAATTCGGTGGAGCCCAGCAGGCCGGTCATGTTCTTCAGGGTCAGAGCGAAGATTAAGATCAGGATCGCCGGAACCATGGCCTTGAAGCCGGCCGGGATGCATTCCATCGCTTCGCGGAAAGTAACGACCCGTCTGATCAGATAGTAGAATACCACGATGATCAGCGCCACCAGGGAGCCCATGGCCAGGCCGACGGAAGCATCGCTGTTTGCGAATGCACCGATGAAGCCATTTTCACCGCTGAAGAATCCGCCGGTGTAAATCAGGAAGCATACGCAGCAGACGAAGAGGATGACGATCGGCAGAACCAGATCGGAAACTCTCGCTCTTTCGTTTACGGTATTCTCATCCGCGCCATCGGAAGCGTACGGACGTTCCGGAGTGGTGTACAGGTCACCCTTCAGAGCATTCATTTCATGCTTCTTCATGGGGCCGTATTCCAGACCGGTCATGATCAGGTACAGGATCATTAACAGTGTCAGTAAGGAATAGAAGTTGTAGGGGATCGCTTTCACGAACAGTTCCATGCCGTTGTAGCCTTCTACCATGCCGGATACTGCAGCTGCCCAGGAAGAGATCGGGAAGATCATGCAGAGCGGAGCTGCGGTAGCGTCGATCTGATAAGCAAACCGTGCGCGGGAGATGTGGTGGCCGTCGTTGACCGGCAGCATAACGCTACCAACGGTCAGGCAGTGGAAGTAGTCGTCGATGCCCAGCAGTAAACTGAGTACGAACGTGGAAGCCAGGGCGCCTCTCTTGGAATGGATCCGTTTTTTCGCCCATTCCCCATAGGCATGTGAGCCGCCTGACTTGTTCAGCAGTGCAACGAACGCACCCAACAGGACAAGGAACATGATGATACCGATGTTCCAGGTGTCGCTCAGCGCTGCGAAGAAACCGTCGTTCAGTGTGGATTCCAGAGCAGCGATGGGGTGGAAGGACGTTGCAAGGCATGCGCCCAGAAGTATACCGATGAACAGAGAACTGTACACTTCTTTTGTGATGAGCGCCAGGATGATAGCTACCAGAGGCGGCAGCAATGACCAAGCTGTGCCAAACATAAGAATTCCTCCTTTAATAATAATGTAAAAAATGCGTTTCCGGATCGAGTCCGCACGTCCGGATCCGACTCGGAGAATAAATATAATTATTGCATCTCACAATATAACACAAAAACAGTAGATTTTCAACCTTTTAGAGAAATTGCCTCAAGCAATATATAGGGAAATAACGGGAAACACGAAATAAATTCAAGTTTTAAAAAAACAGCAAAAAAAGTTGTTGACAAAGGGGAATGGCAGTGGTAATCTATAAAAGCTTGCGAATGCAGGCGAGAACTTTTAAAACTACATAGTGCAGGAAAACAGACAATTCCTTTAACGTCAGAAATGACGGAAAAACAATGAATATTCGGAATGTCAGCAAGGCATTCTGAGCGATAAAACTTTGATTAAGAGTTTGATCCTGGCT
>JAFQZZ010000010.1 GCA_017405645.1 Bacillota bacterium | reverse complement strand
TCACTTCCTCCGGCACAAAAAATATGTACATGTAACTAATTCAACACATTTATAATTTGAATAGGGACATTATAGCATTTACTAAATACAAATTCAATGTATACGGAAAGAAAGATATAAGGAGTGGGAGGGATTCCGTCGTAGTCGGCATTGTAGGAAAATCCAAAAGTTTAGATTTTCCCACAATGCTTATCTTTTGGTCTTTGGTTCGGAATAGTGTAGTGCTGGCGGTCTATCTCTTGTTTTCGGTTGCTTGCTTCCTTACCGTACATGAGCATTATCTTCAGTCATATATCGAGGAGGTCTTTTCGAGGATGATCTCGTTTGATTCAAAGCTTTCTTGTATTGCTCCATAACAGTTTCACAACAGGAATACAAGGCCTTTTCTGATTCTTCCTGAGATAAAAAGCGCTCCTGAGTGACTCTTTTCGTTTTTATACCGTGCTTTCTAAAAGAATCGCCGAGTGCCTTCATGGTTTCAGTAGTCCAGACAGTCATACCAGCTTTGGCATTTATCTCCGAAACAAGCCTTTTCAATTGAGATGCGTTTTGGAGGTGCTTATATTTATTCTTGTTCTTCTCCATGATTGCTTCTAAGTCCCGTGCAGCATGTCCACTACAGACTTCATTCAACACTCTCTTGAGAAGCTCTGCGTCATCGTAATAGCAGCAAAAATCCTGAAGGGCTTCCATTATCATTTTCAGTGTGACATTATTATTCATTTTCCCGGCTCCTTTCTAATGAAGTATTGCTGCCATAGATATCATAATCTATGGCAGCAAAGTCCGTCAAGATTTAACCTATGCCTTTAGGCAACAGATATTATTTTTCCAATCTGGCGAGGTGAGTGTTTACCAGCAGATTCTGTACTGCGGTAATGTGGGTCGAAGTGAACTGAAGGGGATGGATGCCGTTATTCACAGCATATGCTGCTGCCACACCAGCTGCATCCCCCAGTACACACAGGTTGGGAAGAACTCTCAATTCCGCCCAAGCGAAGGATGAAGCTCCGACTGCATATCCTGGGATCAGCAGATTTGCTACATAATTGGTTGTAAGAGCTTTATAAGGGATATATACTGGATTATGCGGCGTTTTAGGATTCTCACCACTTGGCCAAGTATCCGCTCTCAGTTTCTGCGCAATGTCATAGTCCCAAATATACTCCATATCGTCCGGATCATCTGAACCAGGAACTGGCCTCTTTAAGTCTTCATATTTATAGGCATTGATATCCGTGTAATAGTATCCCAGTCCAATTCTCGTGGTATAGTTCCCACTGTCGTACCCACCAGTAGGGATTTCTCCTGACCAATAGGATTCCATGGCTCCAAGTTGATAGTTCGTATCCTCCGTTCCATTTGCACGGTTCTGAGAGTTGATTGCCATATGTACGGTCTCTCTCAGATACAATACTTCTCCGACAACAACTTTGTTGTTCTCCTTCACATACTCCACGTCTGCGAAACCAGGGAACTGTCTGATTGCATTCAAAAGAGCAGTTCCTTTTGTACTGTTGTTCAGGAAGTTGTACGCGCGTTTCCAGCCTTCATCTGTCGTATAATAGTCGCTTCTTTTGTCCTGCGGGTAAATGTTGGAGTTAACAGAGTTGCTGTCATCTCTGTAACAGGCTCTGCCGTCTACGTTGAACACCAGGAAGCAATTGATCCACCATTCCCAGTTCTTACGGTTTGTCCCATTACGGACATCTACCCCCATGTTGAAGGGTTTCAACGCGAATCCAGTGGGTCCATATTCATCATTGAAATCAATAATCGTTGAGTTCTCCTTATATTGTTTGGTTCCTCCATATGCGCTATAAAGTACTCCTCCGGATTTGGATAAGGTAACCCCTGTATCTGATGTGTTTTCAATCACAGAAGGATCAAAGCCTTTGATCTTGAACATCAACGTTGCTGCCTGCTGTCTCGGCTTTCCATTCGTTCCCTGCTCGCTGGAATCCAGTTTTCCAGCCGGCCAATCATATCTGCCGGTAGTTCCGCCAAAATTCACCGAACGAGTGAGTTTTCCATCCTCGGAAGCATCGATGAAGACGGTTCCGTTGATTTTGATGTTTTCGCAGTAGAGATCGAAAATGACCCGTCTTTGAGAAGTTGTCTGCCTTTCAATGCCCTTCAGGTATATTGCTGTGATCCGATAGGGACTGGTTGCTGTATCAAAATCATAGATGTCATAGGCGTAAAAAACTTCAACGTTGCTATAGGCTGTGATCTCGTCCACCAATTCCTGAGACATCTCTTCTGTAGAATAAGCTTGTCCAAACAGATTGTACCAGTACTCAAAGGAACTTTTCTGAACATTTCCACCCCATGTTCTGCGATCCCAATAATTCTGGCCACCAATCGTCCCGATGCCTCCCAGAGCTTTTCCATCATCAAGGGGAACCCTTAACGTGCTGTCGGGGTCGATTTTGATTGGGTCGGTCACGATCAATGCAATCGTTTTATTTGGTGCCGTCGTCGCCGCTTTTAATGTCGCCGCGCATCCTGCAAATCCCGCACCATAAATGACAATATCTTTTGTTTTCGTAATCATGGTTATTCTCCTTTCGTTATTCTGTTTCGTTAACTTCGAAAGGCTTTGATTCCGAACCATTCTGAGCGAGATGATTGATAGGAACAGTACCCTGGCCTACTGGTTCTTGTCCCGGCATTCGGTGAGCTCTTTGCCGACGCCTTCCCTCTTGCTTGAAAGAATGGCTCATCCTCGCCTTTCTTGATTCAAGGATACTTTGATTACGAATGCCATTCTCGCCATTTAAGCCAACCCTACAGGTTTATTTCAATCAGCTTTTGGCAAAAGAAAAACGCCCTGCATCCAGAGCGTTTTCTCCATTCTATCACAAAAGTCAACTCCAATGATATGGGGCAGGGCGAATATCAAAGACTGCTGTCTTGGCATCTGCATCCCAAAAGACGGTCTGCTGATTTGGAAATTTGTTTTCCTCCGTTTCATCATTTCTTTCAACCGGCTCCAGGCCTACCATCAAGTGGCCATATAGCATTCTTGCCGGAACAGACAAGTATTCATGCGAATAATTCAAATAGTCTCTTCGGATATCTTCCGACATTCCAAACCCCGTCACTTCCGTACCGGCAGTAAACAGAAATGATTCCTCTTCCCTGAAAAAAACAATACTTTGCTGAACCGGAGCCCAGTTCGCACTTCGACTCGGAAATCCACTTTGTAAGTCCGATCGGCTATCCGACGCGTAACACCGATCTAAAGGGACGTAGATCTTTCCATCAATGATTTGAGCCAAAGCTTTTTCTACGGGTTTGTCCCAATCATCGTAATAATACAGATTCTTCAAACAGGTTTTTACCGTGATTTCCGGATCCAAACCTTTTTCCATATAATCCAGCGCATTCTGAACCATAGTCACGGCCTCTGCTCTTGTTGCGGTTTTTTCTCCATGGAAGGATCCATCGGGATATCCTTGCAGTACGCCTGCATTGTAGGCCTCAATCACGTATCCCCTTTGCCAATCCTTCATACTATTATCATCTGTAAAGCCGGTATTCTCGTCTTTGTGGTTTTCATTCGCCGGATAAACCAGTCCCAGCATCCGGTCCATAATGATAGCCATTTCATATCGGGTGATGGGTTTATCTGGATAGAATCGATAACCGGCATGAGCGTAATCTTCGCTGACCAGCATCCCGTAATTCAGGGCGATTGTTGTCCATCCTTGTTTTGTCAACCAATGATTGTTTACATCCGTCAGTGACTCTTGCGGCGCTTCATAAAAAACGCCCTCCGGATATTGTTTATCCTTGTAACTCTCCTTTCCAGATTCATAAAGTTGACTATACTGATAACGGTCACTCTCATACATTGCGGCATTCTCACTCCCCGGAATCAAACGGTCCGCCGCCAGGGCCATTTTCGTGAATTCTGCCCGGGTGATGGTGGCTTCCGGCCGGAATGTTCCATCCAGGTACCCGTTCACCCAGCCAGTCTCTACAGCCCTTGTGACCTGTCCCTCCGACCAATGGCCGTTCAGATCCTTCAGTCCTTCCTTGTCAGCCGCCATGGATACAAATGGTATTGATATCAACAATGTCATGCATAATGACATGACGAAAAATCTTTTTTTCATAATGCCAAACCCCCTTGTCAAAGCTGTATATCTTTGCATATATTATACACCTTTTCAAGGGGGCACTATTACTTCTATATTATTAGATTTTTACAAAACCATTACGCTAAATCTGCTTCTGCAGCCGGTTGATAATGATCCCGCTGACCACGCCGATCAGCACGCCTGCCGCGATGCCGGAGATGCATAATACCGGCAGGTAGTAGATTAGCTGGGCGGTCTCGGTGACCAGGATGGCTACGATGATCTGGCCTGCATTGTGGGCTACGCCCCCCGCAACGCTGACGCCCACGGGGCTGAATCTCTTTGTTTTCAATAATACCGCCATCACCGCCAGACTCAGCACGGCCCCCGCCGCGCTGTACAGCATGCTGAACACGCTGCCGAACAGGGCCCCCGCCAGCACCACCCGGATCAGGGAGATGATGGCCGCATCCTTCACGCCCAAACTGTACAGAGCAAACATGATGACGATGTTGGGCAGTCCCATCTTGACGCCGGGCACCGCCACGAACACCGGGAGCAGGGACTCCACATAGCTCAGGATCAGCGCCAGGGCGATCAACAGCCCGTAACGGGCGATTCGTTTTGTAGTCATAAGTTTATACTAAGCAACCCCTCTCCGCCTCCTTCGGAGGCACCTCTCCCCAAAGGGGCGAGGCCAGAGGCTCTCCTCTCTTTCTATTGAGCCACCGCATCCACATCCTGATTGTCGCCGCCTTCGATTTTTACCACCAGTTTATGGGGCAGGCAGACGATGGTCTGGCCCTCGTAACGGATCTCCCCCGTATGGACGCAAACCTTGTCCGGGCAGTTGGCCTCGGTGACCCGGGCCGTCCCGTCTTTGATCACCACCGTGTTGGAATCCTCTCCCCGGGTGATCACTTCTTCCGTATCTTCATTCAGCGGCATCCGCAGGATCTCTTTCCCGTTTTGCACCACTACCGCTTCGGCTCCGGCGTCCCGCGCCGCCAGCATAAAAATGCCTGCTGCGGCGGCCACCAGCAAAAGCGCCAGCACCAGGACGATGTCGGCTTTTTTCAGTTTCATTCCATTTCTCCCGTGAGGATCCTCCGGTCCTTTCAGACTGTTTTCTTACTTTATATATAATACCACAAAATCCCCCGGCGTTCACCGGGGGATTTTCATTGATTGCTGTATTATTCGTTTCCGTGGCCGGAAGCGATGATTACCTTGACCGGGCATACGGTACGGCAGGCGCCGCAGCCGATGCATTCGTCGTAATCGATCACTGCCAGATTGTTCTCGATCTTAATGGCATCCACCGGGCAGTTCTTCACGCACAGCCCGCAGGCGATGCAGCCGATGGAACACTCTTTCCGGACCACCGCACCTTTTTCCGTGTTGCTGCATAACACCCGAACCGGTTCATAATACGGCTGGATGAAGATCAGGCCCTTCGGGCAGGTCTTGGTGCACAGCCCGCAGGCGATGCACTTGGAGTCGATAACATGGGCCAGGCCGTCCCGGATCACGATGGCGCCGTGGGGGCAGCCCCTCGCACAGTCACCCAGGCCCAGACAGCCGTGGGGGCACTGGCCGGTGCCGCCGAACATCATGTTCGCCGCAGCGCAGGTCTTGATCCCCTTGTATTCCATCTTCCGGGAAGTCTTGCTGTTGTCCCCCCGGCAGCCGATTACGGCGGTCATCAGGACCATTTTGCCGACTTTCCGTCCCAGTACCTTCCCGATGGATTTCGCTACGTCCTCACCCCCCGGCGTACAGAGGGTCAGTTCCGTTTCGGGGTCTTCCACCAGGGCGGCCGCATATCCGTTGCACCCGGCAAATCCGCAGGCGCCGCAGTTGGCGCCCGGCAGGCATTCCCTCACCAGCGGGATCAGCGGGTCTTCTTTGACGGCCATGACTTTGGAAGCGACGGACAGCATCACCGCGCAGACGATGCCGATGACGGTCACGATAATAACTGCTAATGTTCCAGTACTCATCTCCACGCCCCCTTAACCGAATAAGTTTTCCACGATACCGGCAAATCCGAAGAAGGAAATGGACACGATACCGGCTGAAATCAGCGTAATGGGCAGTCCTTTGAAGGATTCCGGCGGATCGCTGTCTTCAATGTGCTGGCGGATGCCGGCAAACATCAGCATGGCGATCAGGAATCCCAGGCCGGCGCCGAAAGCGTTGAACAGCGACTGCACAAAGGTGAACTCACCGTCGATGTTGTTGATACAGACGCCCAGCACCGCGCAGTTGGTGGTGATCAGCGGCAGGTACACGCCCAGGGACGCATGGAGCGCCGGGATGTACCGCTTCAATACCATTTCCACCAGCTGTACCAGGGCCGCAATAACCAGGATGAAGACGATGGTCTGCATGTAGCCCAGTCCGTTGGGCGTCAGCAGGAAGGTCTGGATCGGCCAGGTCACCAGGGTCGCGATCATCATGACGAAGATGACCGCAAAGCTCATGCCCGTTGCCTGGTCCAGCTTCTTGGACACCCCCAGGAAGGGGCAGATGCCCAGGAATTGCTGCAGTACATAGTTATTGATAAATGTCGCCGTCAGAAGGATGGCGATCAGAGCCTTTACACTCATCATTCAGCAGCCACCTCCTTCTTGCTCAGGTCCAGGTCATCGCAGGAAGATCTCCCGCAGAAGGCCGCCGACGGACAGGATTCGCAGTCGAAGCTCTTTCTGAGCGGCGCCCTGCCGTTGGTCAGCTTGATGACGATGGCGATCAGCAGCCCGTATACCACGAAGCCGCCCGGAGCCATGGTCATGATGGAGATCGGATGATCCACCAGCACCGGGATCGGAATCCCCGCCCAGGTACCGGCTCCGAAAGTTTCACGAATGGTGGCCATCAGCACCAGGGTCAGGGTAAAACCGAGGCCCATGCCGATGCCGTCCAGCGCGGAATCCACTACGGAATTCTTGCTGGCAAACATTTCCGCCCTGCCTAAGATGATACAGTTTACTACGATCAGCGGCAGGTAGATTCCCAGCGCCGTGTTCAGCGCCGGCGCATAGGCTTTGACCACCATCTGCACCAGGGTCACGAAGCTGGCGATAACAACGATATAGCAGGGGATCCGAACCTTGTCCGGGATCACCTTTTTCAGGATAGAGATTACGATATTGGAGCAGATCAGCACCGCTGTGGCTGCGGCGCCCATGCCCAGGGCGCTGATGACGCCCGTGGAAGTCGCCAGAGCCGGGCAGGTACCCAGCACCAGCACCAGGACCGGATTCTCTTTAATGATCCCTTTTGTCAAAACAGAAAGTTTACTCATTATTCCGCCCCCTTTGCAATTTCCACTGCCGTCAGGGCATCCCTCACGGTGTCGATGTAGTGGTTGGAGGAGATCGTGGCGCCGGAAATGGTGACGATCCCGTCGAGGCCGCTTTCATCCAGTCCGTTGAACTGGTCCTTGAAGTCCGGTTCCGCGACTCTGGAGCCCAGCCCCGGGGTCTCGCTGTGGCTCATGACCTTGGTATCGGTGATGAAGCCGTCGGCATCCACGCCGACGATCATTTTCAGCGTCTTCTTGCCGCCGTACCCGTCACCGTCCAGGGAAACCGCGTAACCGGCTCCGTTGATAGCCTTGTACACATCGGTCACGCTGGAAGGAAGGTCTTCCGGATCGATGTCGACCCGTTCAAAGGTCGCCGCCTGGGGCAGCACCTCCAGCCGGGCCTGTTCCGCCGCCTTCTTTTCCGCCTTTTCGATGATGGGCGAGGTCACGCCGTTCGTGAACGACAGCAGGATCGACATCACCAGGCAGATGATGGTCAGCACCGCGATGGGCTTTACGAATTCCTTGCGGATATTGGTTTCATTCATTACTCAACACCCCCCAACGGCTTGTTCCGCGTCCATTTGATGATGAACGGCGTCAGGAGATTCATCAGGAGGATGGAGAAGGACACGCCTTCCGGGTAGTTCCCCCAGATACGGATCAGCACGGTGATCACGCCGCAGCCGATCCCGAAGATGATCCGGCCCTTGTTGGTGGACGGGGTGGTGGCATAGTCCGTGGCCATGAAGATGGCGCCCAGGAATACGCCGCCGGAGAGGATCTGCACCAGCGGATCCTGCCCGAAAATAAGGCTCAGCACAAAGACGGTGCCGATGAAGGCCACCGGGGTGTGCCAGGTGATGATCTTCCGGACCAGCAGGTAGATCCCGCCGATCAGCAGCGCCAGGGTACAGGTCTCGCCCAGGCAGCCGCCTTCGATGCCCAGGAACATCTGCCCCAGGGAGGGCAGCTGATCCAAATGGCCCTTGGCGATCAGCGTCAGCGGTGTGGCACAGGTGACCGCATCCGCCGACGGATGCAGGATCGTCGGGGTGTTCCAGGTGGTCATCGTTCCGGAGAAGGCCAGCAGCATCACGACACGGGCCGTGATGGCCGGGTTGGCAAAGTTCTTGCCGATGCCGCCGAAGAGCTGCTTCACCAGCACGATGGCGATGAAGGATCCGAAAATAGCCTGCCAGAGGGGGATCCCCACGTTGAGGTTGAAGGCCAGGATCAGGCCGGTCACCGCCGCGGACAGGTCCCCGATGGTATTGGGCCGTTTGCAGATCTTTTCAAAGCCCCATTCAAAGAACAGGCAGGAGGCGATGCAGACCGCTTCCACCAGCAGCGCCCGGGGTCCGAAAATGACCACCGAAGCGATGACGCCGGGAACCAGGGCGATCAGCACATCCCGCATGATCTTGGAGGTGCTGGCTTCATCGCGAATATGAGGAGAAATCGATACAACCAGATTATCCATTGTTTTCTTCCTCCTTCTTCGCTTCTTCTTTTGCCTTGCGGGCCTCCTCCTCCGCCTTCAGCTGGGCATTGTACTTGTTCAGCATGGCTTTGGAGAGTTTATTCACCTGCACCAGGGGACGCTTGGCCGGGCAGACGAAGCTGCAGCAGCCGCATTCCATGCAGATGTTGACTTTCAGTTCTTTTAAATCTTCCGGACGTTCCAGTGTGTAGGCCCTTTCGATGTCCGCCGGCATCAGTTTCAGCGGACAATGGGCGATGCACCGGCCGCACTTAATGCAGGCGGTGGGTTCCGGCGGTCTGGCGTCCTTTTCGTCGAAGGCCAGCACCGCGTTGGTGTTCTTCAGCACGGGGTTGTCCAGGTCCGGCACGGAGATCCCCATCATCGGGCCGCCGTACAGGACTTTCTTCGGATCCGCCTTGAAGCCGCCGCAGGCTTCAAAGAGGTCCTTCAGCGGGGTGCCGATGGGCGCGATCACATTCTTCGGCTCCGCCACGGCGCTGCCGTCGATGGTGATGCACTTTTCCACCAGGGGCATCCCGGTCTGGATATACTGGGCGATGGTCGCCAGGGTCGTGCAGTTGATCACGATGGCGCCCACATCCATCGGCAGTTTGCCTTCCGGCACGATCTTTCCGATGGTATTGAAGATCAGCACTTTTTCACCGCCCTGGGGGTACATGGACGGCAGGGCCGCCACTTCCACGCCTTGGGTAGTGGCGCAGAGTTCTCTGAACTTCTGGATGCACTGGGGTTTGTTGTCTTCGATCCCGATGATGATCCGCTTCGCCTGCAGGTATTTCTGCAGCATCTCCACGCCGGCCCAGACTTCGTCGGTCCGGTCCATCATCGTCCGGGTATCAGAGGTGATATAGGGTTCGCATTCCGCGCCGTTAATGATGATCGCATCGACTTTTTCCAGGTCCACCTTCAGTTTGACCATCGTGGGGAATCCGGCTCCCCCGAGGCCTACCACCCCGCTGTTGCGGACGGCTTCCAGAAAACTGTCGTAATCCGTCACCACCGGCGGCGTCAGGTCTTCCAGCACCGTCTGCTCACCATCAGACTGGATGCGGATCGCCGGCACGCTGGAGCCGTTGGAGACAGTCAGTTCATCGATTTTCAGAACCTTGCCGGAAACGCCGGAATAGATCGGCGCGGAAACGAAGCCGCCCGCTTCCGCGATCAGCTGTCCCACCTTTACATCTTCTCCGGGTTTGACCACCGGCTTTGCCGGCGCGCCAATGTGCATGGACATGGGAATCACCAGCTGCTTCGGGACCGGGATCCGCACGGCAGCCATCTCTGTGGTGTTCTTCCTGTGAGGCACATGAGCACCATTCATTTTCCTGATCGGCACTTTGCTTCCTCCTTCATATGGTTTTCACTCATTCTCATTCTTTCAAAACGCCTGGAATCGTTGAAATTTTAACAATCCAGCCGGTATATGTCATTCAAAACATACCTGAATGCTCACATTTCATATTAACAAAAAACCCTTTCTGTTTCAATAGTTTCCGCCCAGTAATTTTTCTTTATACCTCATCAAAATTGTCATTTTCTCGTGAATTTTTTGTCATTTATAAGGTCTTGCCATAGATTATTCGTCCTTTTTTATGCTGATTCGCCATTTCACAATGGCGGTGCCGATAATGATGATATATCCCACCACGCTCAGGGGGTCCGGAATCTGGCTCAGGAACAGGAAGCCCCACAGGGCCGAGAACACCACGTTGGAAAAATCGTAGACAGAAATCTCCTTGGCCGGCGCGTAGGCATAGGCCTTGGTGATGAAGACCTGGCCGCCCAGGGCCGCCACCCCCGTCATGAACAGGAAGAACCACTGTACCGGCGCAATGGGCCGGTAGTCGAAGATCAGGGAGGGCAGGAAGCACAGGCTGGAAAAGCCCGAGAAGAACAGGACGATGGACATCCCGTTCTGGCCCCGCTGCCGCAGTTTCCTCAGGTAGGTGTAGGCCAGCCCGGCGAAGCAGCCGGACAGCATGCCCACCACCGCCGGGAAGGAGGCCATCATATCCACCCCGGGACGGATGACGAAGACCGCGCCGATGAAGGCGACGACGACCGCCAGCCACTCCCCGGCCTTTGCCACTTCCTTCAACACGAAGACGGAGAAGATGATGGCAAAGAAGGGGGACAGCTTGTTCAGGATGGAGGCGTCGGAGATTGTCAGGTGATCCACGGCGTAGAAATTGGTGATGATCCCCAGGGTGCCGGCACCGGCCCGGATGAGCATGTACTTCCAGTTGCCGGGCTCCACGACAAAAGGCTGCCGGGCCCGGGCCATGACGATAAAGGCCATCACGAAGGCCACCGCGTTCCGGAAGAAGCACTTCTGCATCACCGGCACATCCCCCGACAGACGGATAAAGAGGCTCATCAGGGAAAAGCACAGGGCCGACGCGATGATGCAGGCGATGCCTAGGCGGATGTTGGATTCAGGCTTTTCCATGAGGCGGGACCTCCTTTCTCTCTTTCTTGCTTACTCAGTAAAACATGGGGCTGCAGAGCTGCGGATGCAATCCCCTCGGGGACGCTCTCGCTCAGGGCTCTCACGCAACGGTACTAGGCTCTGTCTTCGCCTTCGGCTCGCCAATCGCCAAGGACCGGCGTTCGAGACTGCCCCTGTGGGGATTCATCCTCCGCTTTGGGCAGCCTTCATTCTCTCTAAACAGAAAAAAGGCGGGAAAGTCCCGCCCCGTAAAAGTCTGTTTACTTCAGGAAACCGTCGATGATCTTTTCTTCGGCCTGCTCTTCCGTGAGACCCAGGGTCATCAGTTTGATGATCTGTTCCCCGGCGATCTTGCCGATGGCCGCCTCATGGATCAGCGCCGCATCCAGGTCATTGGCTTCCAGCTTCGGGATCGCCACGATCTTGGCATCCCCCATGATGATGGCGTCGCACTCGGTGTGACCGCTGCAGGGGGCATTGCCCACGATGCCGGCGTCGAAGACCTGCTTGGAGGTATCCTGCGCCACGCTGCGGGACACCACGTCCGCCTTGGAATTGTCCCCGTTAAGCTTCACATCGTAGAAACTGTAGGCATACTGGTTTCCATGGGTCAGCAGCCGTTCCCGGACGATCAGGGTCGCTCCCGGCCCCACTTCCGCCGTTGTCCGCCGTTCTGTGGAGTCCACGCCCCGGATCTGGACCATTTCCATTTCCATGTAGCTGTCTTCTTCCATATGCACTTCGGTGCCCGGGTTCAGGAGGCGCTTGCCGTTCCCGTCGCCGCTGCCATAGTGCTTTTCCACATATTTTACTTTCGAATTCTTTCCGACAAAGAAACGGTGGATCCCGTCGTGCTGGGAATCCTGTTCGCCGCAGTTGTCGATGCCGCAGCCCGCCACGATGACCACGTCGCAGTTTTCCCCGACGTAAAAGTCATTGTAGACCATTTCCTTCAGCCCGCTCTGGCTGATCACCACCGGGATGTGCACGCTTTCGTTCTTTGTGCCCGCCTTGATGATGACGTCGATGCCGCTGACATCGGTCTTGGAAACGATGTCGATGTTGGCGGTGGTGTTCCGGGCAGCCTTTTCACCGTTGGCCCGGATGTTGTATGCGCCTTCCGGCACGCCGTGGAGATCCGCTACTTCTTCCAGCAATCTCATTTGGATATCATCTATCTGCATTCCGCACCTCCCTGGCAAATATTATCGCAGCCTTCCTGCGGCCGGGAACCCAGCAGCAGCGGCAGCACCGCTTCCTTCGGCCCGTGCATCGTGATCTTGCCGGCATTGATCACCACGATATCGTCGGCAATCTGCATGATCCGTTCCTGGTGGGAGATGATCATCACGGAACCCTGGGTCTGTTCCCGCAGGATCTCAAACACGTGGATCAGGTTCTTGAAGCTCCACAGATCGATGCCCGCTTCCGGTTCGTCGAACAGGGAGAACTCCGTATTCCTGGCCAGCAGGGTGGCGATCTCGATCCGCTTCAGTTCGCCGCCGGAGAGGCTGGCGTTGACTTCGCGGTCGATGTAGTCCTTGGCGCAGAGGCCGCAGAGGGAAAGGTATTCATACATCTGGTCCCGGCTGAGGAATTTCCCCGCCGCGATCTTCAGCAGGTCCTTGACCTGGATGCCCTTGAAGCGCACCGGCTGCTGGAATGCATAGCTGATACCCCGCTTCGCCCGCTCCGTCACGTTCAGGTCCGTAATATCTTCACCGTTAAAATAGATCTTCCCGGAGGTGGGCTTTTCGATTCCGGCAATCAGCTTGGCCAGCGTGGATTTCCCGCTGCCGTTGGGTCCCGTGATCACCACGAACCGGTCGTCCCCGATGGTCAGATTCATATCCTTGATGATTTCCTTGGTTTCCCCGTCCTCCCGGACGGAAAAACATAAGTCTTTCAGTTCGATCATAAAAACAATCCCCTTGTCTTTCTTTTCAGTACCCGTCTATTATACACAGGTGCCCGGGAAAAAACAAGGGGTCTTGTTGAAACGAATGCTTTATAAAAGCGGCTTTATTTCACGATCAGTTTGACCCAATTGGAGGTCACCTGTCTCCCGTCATAATCCTTGATGATGCAGTAAAACCGGTTGCCGGTTTCCGCAGGCGATACCTGCCGCATGACCAGCTCATGGGTCTGGGTGCCGGTAATGAGGTCGGTTTCGACAACGGCATACCCCTCCCGCATCCACTGATAGGAATAGGGTCCCCTGCCGCCGGTAACACCCACTCTAAGGACCACGAGCTCGCCTCTGTTTGCGGTATAGATCTCCTCCGGCTGATCGGTGATGGTCAGGGGCTCGGGATTCACGGTGAGGGTGGCTTTACTGGATGTTATACTGTTTCCCGTAACGTCCGTGACAACACAGTAATAAGTCCCACCGTCCTGGCTGAGCATCGGCCTGTTGACGGTCAGGGATGCCGTATCCGTATTGCTGTACCACTCGCTGTCCGTACAAAGGTAATCCTTGCTGTTCCCCGGATCCCGGTTATACCATGCGAATTTGTAAGGCTCTTTTCCTCCAGTAATTTGGACGGTAAACACGGCGTCCTCTCCTTCTCTTACCGTAACGTTCTCCAGGCTGCTTTTGAATCTCAGGGTATGGTAATTAACATACACATATGCTTTCATGGACGTTACTTTATTCCCGTCTGCGTCGGTAATGACGCAGTAATACCAGGCCCCCTGGTCCTCGCTGACTGTCGTGTTTCTGGCGATCATACTTGAGGAGTTCAAGCCGCCGTATCTGCTCCCCTGGGGAATGATATCCTCACCGCCGGGAGTGATCTTGTGCCATTGATAGGTATAAGGCGTCCTGCCCCCGGCTACATACACTGAAAAATAGGCTTCCCCGCCGACATTTACGGTAACGTCCTTGGGCTGGGTGGTGATCTGGAGCACCGGGCCCAGGCTGATACTCTTGCGGGCGGAGGAATCCATCATCCTGGTCAGGATGGCAGCCACTTCGCAGCGCCGGATATTGTTGTTGGGCTGGAAAGACCCGTCATCATAGCCCGTCAGCACCCCCGCGCGGTACAGTTTGTAGATCTCCGCTGCCTGGGGGTGGCTGCTCTTCACATCGGGGATGGCGTCGTTCCCGACGCTGTTCTTCACCGCCAGGGCGCTGTCCGGCAGGGCATGGGCAAAGATCTCCACGTAGCCCGCCCGAGTGGCATTGGATTCCCAGGGATAATTCTTTGAGATGATACTGTGGGCTTTTGCATAGTCCACATACGTCTGGTACCACGGATCGCCGTTCTTTAGCGTCACGGAACCGGTGGTGTATTTCTGGTGCATGCAGGCAGCCAGCTTGACAGCTTCGGAATACTTCATATTCTGGTTGGGCCCGAAAGTCCCGTCCGGATAGCCGTTGATCAGCCCGGTGTTCACAGCCTTCTGCACATCCTGATCATACCAGGCGCCGCTTGGGACATCCGGGAAGCTGACCGCCAGCGCCGTGGCCGACAGTCCCGCCACCGTGATAAGGGCCAGCAGAATGCCCAGCAGTTTCTTCGTTCTGTGTTTCATCGTAACACCCCTCCCATAATGCTTTATTCAGAGATATCTTCCAGGGCTTTCCGCCAGACGATCAGGCCCTTTTCCCGGACCAGCACCCCGCTGTCCAGCAGGTTTTTGATCCTTGCGGCGGAAGCGTCCACCATCCACCCGTACTGCCGGGCTTCCGGATTATGGACGCCGGAGGCAATCAGGGACCGGTCCACCAGGGTCTCCCGGTCCAGGGGCTCCCGGGCGGACTGCAGGATCATCTCGAACAGCCGCAGGTGCCGGTTGATGTTCCTCTGCACCGTATCCCGGTACTCCTCTTTCGGAATCACTTCGTCGTGGGCCGCCACATACACAGGATAGACCAGGTCCTTCATCCTCTCCATGCTCTTCAGGCTCTGGGCCGCATCGAACATGTAGGGAGTCAGGGAATGGGCCAGGTAGCCCTTCGACAGGATGGCGTCCCCCAGGAAACACACTTCGTCCGGTGTCACCACCAGCTGGTGTCCCGGGGAATGGCCCGGCGCGAAAATGGTGGGGAACTTGTTTCCCTTCACGCTCACCACTTCGTTTTCCCGGGTATAGATCACGGGAAATTCCACCCCGTATTCCTTTTTCTCCTCGTTGTCCTCTTCCAACAGATGGGCATACATCTTCGACCCGTACCGTTTCTCCACCGCTACGGAATTGCCGATGTGGTCGATGTGCAAGTGGGTGTGGATCACCGCCAGCACATTCACGCCTTCCCGCTCCAGCAGGTCCATGAATTCCGGCGACTCGTGGTAGCCGGTATCGATCAGCACGACCTCATCGCCGCCCCGGATCCGGTACATGCCGACGTTCGTCCAGTCGATCTTCGTGATGTAGGTATTCTTTCTGACTCTCGTAAATTCCATGTCTGTTTTTCAAAAGAAGGCTGTCCGGGGAGAACAGCCTTCTGATTATAATCGGATCGTGACGGTCCGGGAAGCTTCCTCCCAGTTCACGGCCGCGCCGAAATACTCCGTCACGGCGCGGATCGGCAGCAGCGTCCGTCCGTTTTCGATGACGGGTGCCGTGTCCATTTCCCATTCATTCTTTTTGTTGTCCCAGATACGCGTGCTGTCGATCTGAAGATACAGCGTCTTGTTCTTCATCTTCAGGGACACCTGTCTTTTGGCCTCATTCCATGAGACGGTGCCGCCCAGGGCCTCGATGACAGCCCGCACCGGCAGCAGCGTGCGGTTGTTCCGGATCACCGGCGCCGTCCCCTGTTCATCTATGGGGCCGGTTTTCCCGTTGATGGTGATCTCGGGGTTCCCGATCTGCAGGGAGATCTCGGTCTTCCAGGGCTTTTCCTCCCAGTGGGCATACAGGTACTGGTTCTTCGTCAGGTTTACCCGGGTGCTTTCAACCACCTGAGTCCCGGTCCGGTATTTCGTGAACCAGCCCAGGAAAAAGTATCCCTCCCGGGTGGCTTCCGGCAGTTCACCGTAAGCCTCGCCGTTCTTCACTTCCCGGAACTCCTCGGCGACCTTCCCGCCGTTGCCCTGAAAATACACCTTGTAGGTTTTGGCGTTTTCATCCTCGGGGGTCCACCGGGCGTAAAGGTTCCGGTCCCGGGTCAGGTCCGCCACCGTGGCGGCATCCTCCTGCACCCCGTCGGTCCCCAGGGACGTGTACCACCCCAGGAACAGGTAACCGGTCCGGACCGCCTCCGGCAGCTCCCCGTAGGGCTCTCCGTTCACGACGGTCTTACTGCTGACAGGCGTGGTTCCGCCGTTGGCGTTGAAGTTCAGCTTGTACTGCGCTTCTTCCCCATATGAATGCACCGGATGGATCACAAACACCACCAGCCAGATCAGCACGGCCGCCAGGACCGACAGGCAAAGGGCGATGACCCGGACGCTTCGTTCTTCCTTGTTTCCGGTCTTCATTTCATCACTCTCTATAATCAATCCCTGCTACAGCGCACCCTTAATGGCCGCCAGCAGGTCGTCGAACTCCGTAAACGCCTGGTATTCCGGGAACTGATCGATGACATTCTGCGGCGCCCGGAACAGGAACCCCGCCTTGCTGGCCTGGATCATGCCCATGTCGTTGTAGCTGTCGCCGCTGGCGATGGTGTCGAAGCCGCAGGACTGCAGGGCTTTCACCGTGGTCAGCTTGGACTGAGGGCACCGCATCCGGTACCCGGTGATCATCCCGTTTTCCCCTACCTCCAGGGTATTGCAGAACAGGGTCGGCCAATTCAGCTTCTCGATCAACGGCTTCGCAAACTGCTCAAAGGTATCGCTGATGACGATGGTCTGCACGGTGGCCCGCAGCTCGTCCAGAAATTCCTTGGCACCTTCCAGCGGATCAATGGTGGCGATGGTGTCCTGGATCTCCTTCAGGCCCAGCCCGTGTTCCTTCAGGATTTTCAGCCGGAAATTCATCAGCTTATCGTAATCCGGTTCGTCCCGGGTGGTCCGTCTCAGTTCCGGAATGCCGCTGGCCTCCGAAAACGCGATCCAGATCTCCGGTACTAATACGCCTTCCATATCCAAACATACAATATTGATTCCCATAGTCTATCTTCCTTTCGTTTTCATTAATAGTTTACCCTATTATGATAACACATAAACTCGCCGGCAACAATAGAGAGCCTCCCCGGCCCGTAAAAAAACAGCCTCCGAAGAGGCTGTTTTCATCTGTTCGTTCTATTCCGCAAACAATTCCGTGGACAGATACCGGTCGCCGGTGTCCGGCAGCAGCGCCACGATGGTCTTGCCTTCGTTTTCCGGCCGTCTGGCCAGTTCAATGGCCGCGTGCAGCGCCGCGCCCGCGGTGATCCCGCAGACAACGCCTTCCTTCCGGCCCAGCATCCGTCCGGCTGCGTAGGCTTCTTCGTTTTCAACGGCGATCACCTCGTCATAAACGGAGGTATCCAGGACTTCCGGCACGAAGCCCGCGCCGATGCCCTGCAGGTTGTGGGCGCCCGGCTGACCGCCGGAAAGCACCGCCGAGCCTGCCGGTTCCACCGCCACGACTTTAATGGCCGGATCCTGTTCCTTCAGGTACTGGCCCACGCCGGTAACGGTACCGCCGGTGCCGGCTCCCGCCACGAAGATGTCCACATCCCCGTCAGTGTCTTCCCAGATCTCCGGCCCGGTGGTGAGCCGGTGGGCCGCCGGATTCGCCGGGTTCACGAACTGGCCGGGAATGAAGCTGCCGGGGATCTCCTCCGCCAGTTCATCGGCTTTGGCAATGGCGCCCGCCATGCCCTTGGCGCCTTCCGTCAGCACCAATTCCGCCCCGTAGGCCTTCATCAATAACCGCCGTTCCATGGACATGGTGTCCGGCATGACAATGATGGCCCGGTAGCCTCTGGCTGCCGCCACCGCCGCCAGGCCGATGCCGGTGTTGCCGGAGGTGGGCTCGATGATGGTGGCGCCGGGCTTCAGAAGCCCCTTGGCCTCCGCATCGTCGATCATCATCTTCCCCACGCGGTCCTTCACGGATCCGCCGGGGTTCAGGTATTCCAGTTTTGCCAGGATCTTCGCTTTCAGTCCCAGCTCTTTTTCGATATTCTTCAATTCCAGCAGCGGGGTCCCCCCAATCAGCTGGTCCACGGATGTGTAGATTCTTGCCATTTCCCTGTCTCCAGTCTGTTATGCATGCGGTATGTCAGTGAATTCCGAAATCTCCCGGTTAATGGTGCACAGGTCGTCCACGCAAAGGTCGTGGAGCCGTTCGTGCCCGGTGATCCGGGCGAAGGTCTTCAGTTCCTCCAGGGAAACATTCAGGAAGTTCGCTACTCTCTGAGCCGCTGCATCGATGTTCATCCGGCTTCTCAGCTCCGGATCCTGGGTAGCCACGCCCACCGGGCAGGCCCCGGTTCCGCAGATCCGGTACTGCTGACAGCCCGCTGCGATCAGGCCGGCGCTGGCGACCGCAATGGCGTCTGCGCCCATGGCGATGGCTTTCGCAAAGTCCGCCGACACTCTCAGGCCCCCGGTGATCACCAGGGAGATGTCGGAGTGGATGCTGTCCAGATACTTTCTCGCTCTGTGCAGGGCGTAGATCGTGGGCACACTGGTGGCTTCTCTCAAAAGGAAGGGGCTGGACGCCGTGGCGCCGCCTCTGCCGTCAATAGTGATGAAATCCGGTTCCGCGAATACCGCGAATTCCAGGTCTCTTTCAATGCGTCCCGCGGCGATCTTGATGCCGATGGGCCGTCCGTTGGAACGGAACCGCAGGTCTTCCACCAGTTCCTTCAGGTCCACCTTGGACTCGATCTCCGGGAACTTGGAGGGACTCTGCACGTCTTCGCCGACTTTCTTGCCTCTGAGGGCTGCGATTTCCGGCGTCACCTTGTCCCCCGGCAGGTGGCCGCCCATGCCGGGCTTGGTTCCCTGGCCGATCTTGATCTCGATGGCGTCCGCATTTTTCAGGTTTTCTTCCGTCACGCTGTATTTGTTCGGCACGTACTCAAAGATGTATTTGTCCGCCGCCGCCATTTCCTCCGGCAGGATCCCGCCTTCACCGCTGCACATTGCAGAGCCGGCCATGGCGCTGCCCTTGGACAGGGCGATCTTCACTTCCTTCGACAGGGCGCCAAAGGACATGTGGGAAATGTAGACCGGATTCTTCAGGATCATGGGCTTTTTGGCGTTCTTCCCGATCACCACGGTGGTGTCCACCTCGTCCCCGTCATTGAGGGGCGGGGGATCCAGCTGGGCGCCCAGGATCAGGATGTCGTCCCAGTTGGGCATCTTCATCTGGGTGCTCATGGCCGCATGGATGGAATGGCCCGTCACCGCCATCTCGTGGATCTCCGCCATGTACCGGGCGGAGGGGTCTTTCCGTACGAACTGCGGGTCGTAATCCAGGGCGCCGCAGGCCTCACAGGGGGCTTCCGCCGGCGCTTCCGGTTCCCCGGAGATCCGTTCGAACTTCTCCGGCGGCTGCTTGCACACCGGGCACTCTTTTAATGTTGAAAATGGTTTGCCTTCTTTTGCTTCATCATAGACATAACCGCAGATACTGCATTTGTAAACGGCACTTCCCACGAATGCTTCCTCCTCTTTTTCTGCTTCTTCGGCCGGCACCAGGTTCTCGATCGGTTTTGCGCACAGCGGGCAGGATCCCAGCGAAGAGATCAACCGGCCGTGATACTCTTCATCGAACACATACCCGCACACCTTGCATTTGTATAAAGCCATGGCTCATTCCTCCTCTGCTTCCGGATCAGTAGTTCTCCGCCCGCACTTCGAAGTACGCCTGGGGATGATGGCAGACCGGGCATTCTTCCGGTGCTTCCGTTCCGACGACGATGTGGCCGCAGTTCCGGCATTCCCAGATCGTCACGCCGCTCTTTTTGAACACTTCCATCGCCTCGATGTTCGCCAGAAGCTTGCGGTAGCGTTCCTCGTGGGCCTTTTCGATGGCTGCCACGCCCCGGAACTGTTCCGCCAGTTCATGGAAGCCTTCCTCGTCCGCTTCCTTTGCCATCCGGGCGTACATGTCTGTCCATTCCGCATTCTCGCCTTCCGCTGCGTGCAGCAGGTTCTCCGGCGTGTCGCCTAATTCACCCAGCGCCTTGAACCACAGTTCGGCATGTTCCTTTTCGTTGTCCGCGGTCTTCTGGAAGATGGCTGCGATCTGTTCGTAGCCGGCCTTCTTTGCCCGGGACGCAAAATACGTATACTTGTTTCTGGCCATGGATTCGCCCGCAAAGGCTTCCCACAGGTTCTTTTCGGTCTTGGTTCCAGCATATTTATTTGCCATTTCAATCTCTCCTTATCCAATCATAAAACGATATCTTCTTACCTGTAGTCTAACACCCGCAAAAAACCGCGTCAACCGTTTTGTCTGCTTAAAAACGCCGCGACTGCCCGGTTGAATTCCGCCGGTTTTTCATGGGCGATATAATGGTCTCCTTCGATGAAAACCAGCTCCGCTCCCGGGATATTCTCCGCGATGAGCCGGGTGTGCTCCTCCGTGATGGCGTCCTCCGTCCCGGCGATCACCAGCACCGGCATTTTCAGCTCCTGCAGTTCTTCCGGACGGATGTGGGGCTCCTCCGCCATCAGCGCCAGCATGTCGAACCGGTCCTGCTTTTCCGGGTGCTCCGGCAGCGCCTCCTTGTTCCGCTCGTAAGCCGCCACGATCTGGCTGTACATCGGCTCCGCCATCCCCTTCGGGAAAATGTTGGCCCCGTTCAGGATCAGGCTGCGGACCTTCTCCGGGTACTTCAGGGCAAAGATCAGGGCGATGTTCCCTCCGTCGGAAAACCCCAGCAGATGGGCCCTGCCGATCCCCTTTTCATCCATGAACTCCTTCAGGTCCTCCGCGAACTGCCACAGCCGGAAAGGCTTCTTTCCCTTCGGGGTCTCCCCGTGTCCCCGGGTATCCAATGCGATCACCCGGTATTCCTTCGCAAAAAACGGGATCTGGTGCTCGAAATATTCCTTGCTCTCCCCGTTCCCGTGAAGCAGAATCAGCGGCTCCCCGCTCCCCTGCTCGATATATGCATGCCTGATATCCATTTCGACTCCTTTCATAACAAAAACCCGGAACCGAAGTTCCGGGTATCCGTACATGCTTATTCGGCCTTCGTCCAGCCTTTGTAGTTTTCGTAATGCCGTTCCTTGTGCTCCTGTTCCGCCCAGAGACGCTCCGCCTCCGGCTTCCAGATCTCCGCATAATCCCGGCACTTCGCCACCAGGTCCTCCACCGGCTCCACGGACTCCAGGTTCGTGCTCTTGGACTTGGTCTTCCGTACGATCTCCTCGATCATGTCCGGATTCTCCAGCATCGGGCAGGGCCTCAGGTGATTGTGGTTGAAGGGCTGCTCGTTGTGGTACGCCATGAACAGCGGACTCTGCAGGATCTCCAGAAGATCCATGTCCTTGATGTTGGCGTCGGAATAATGGATGAATACGCAGGGTTCCGCGTCTCCCGCCGAATTGATGTGGAAGTAGTTTCTTCCGCCGGCAATGCAGCCGCCGACCGCTTCCCCGTCATTCTGGAAGTCCATCGGGAAGAACTCGATGTCGCATTCCGGGGAACGGACATAGCGCAGCCGGTCGATCATGTATTTCCGCTGCTCCACGGTGGGCAGCAGTTCCGGTACCGCAGTGTTGCCTACCGGCATGTAGTGGAAGAAGAACCCGTAGCGGGCGCCCTTCTGCGAAATCATCCGCAGGAACTCGTCGCTGGTGACGGCTTCCACGTTCTCCCGGGTGTAGCAGATGGATGTGCCGAAGATGATCCCGTACTTCTGGAGAAGATCCATGGCGTTCATGACCGCCTGGTAGTGGCCGTCGCCCCGGCGAGCGTCGTTGGTGTCCGGCGTTCCCTCGATGGACAGCAGGAAGGTGATGTTCCCCAGCTGCAGTACTTCCTTGCAGAAGGCTTCATCGATGAAGGTGGAATTGGTGAAGATGGCGAATTCCACGTCATAGTGCTTCTTCGCCAGCTGCAGGATCTCCTTTTTCTTTACCAGCGGTTCGCCGCCGGTGAGCATGTAAAGGTAGACCCCCAGTTCCTTGCCCTGGGTGATGATCTTGTCCATGTATTCAAATTCCAGGTTATACTTGTGGCCGTAGGTCCCGGACCAGCAGCCCGCGCAGTGCATGTTGCAGGCGGAAGTCGGGTCGAAGAGGATCAGCCACGGGATATTGCAGTTGTAGACCTTCCGGTTTTCCCGGATCAGCTTGGTGCCCCGGAAGAAAGCTTCGTAACCCAGGTTCAGCGCCAGTGTCTTGGCCACGTTCGGATTGGTCTCGTCCATGACCCGGTTGATGAACCGGATCCATTTATTGTTCGGGTCCTTGATGGCTTCCCGTACCTTGTCATAGCTCTCCTTGGAAACGCCTTCGCCGTAGAACTTTTCCGCGATCCCGACCAGTTCGAGATACGCCTTCTCGCGGTCCTTGTTGACATGCTTCAGCAGCCGGTCCGCCATCATCCCCAGCGCCATACGCTGCGCTTTGTGGGACATTCTGTCAAAAGATAACTCCATTTTTGTTTCCCCCTTATTCTTTTCTATTTAAATGCCCTCTTGGGAGGGCTCTTGATATCCTAATATTTCTACCACAAATCTCACCAAATGTCAAACCTCTTTTCATACTTGAAATCCCTGCTGAAATAATGGATAATGAATCTAATAAGGAATAAGGAGGAAACGAAAATGTACGCACCTGCACCAAGCCTCGGATTGATGATCCTGTACATTCCCGCAGCCGTCATCCCGGCGCTGCTGCTGATGAAATACATTTACAATAAAGATACGGTGGAAAAGGAGCCGGGCTACCTGCTGAAGGCCCTGGTCATCGGCGGCGTCCTGGCTACCCTGCTCTCCATCATCCTGGAAACCGGCGGAACCATGCTGCTGAACACGGGCATCCGCCCGAACAGCCCGGTCTACGTGATCCTGCTGGCCTTTCTGGTGGTGGCCGCTGCGGAAGAAGGCACCAAACTGTACTTCCTGAAGCGCCGCAGCTGGAATGACCCGAATTTCACCCACCTCTTCGACGGCGTGGTCTATTCCGCCTTCGTGTCCCTGGGCTTTGCCGCCTTCGAGAACATCCAGTATGTGTTCACCTACGGGATCGGCGTGATCCTGGTCCGGGCCCTCTTTGCCATTCCGGGACACCTGGGCTTCTCCGTCTTCATGGGCATCTTCTACGGGCGGGCCAAGCGGTGCGAGGTCCGGGGCGACCGGGCAGGCTGCCGGAAGAACCTGCTGGCCGCTTACCTGAGCGCCGTGTTCCTCCACGGATTCTACGACTCCTGCGCCATGATCGATTCGCCCGCTTCCACTGCTGTGTTCTACGGCTTCGTCATCATCATGTACATCGTGGTGTACCGGCTGATCCGGGATGCCTCCACCCATGACGTCTCCTTGTATTCCTGATCAAAAAACAACGAAGCCCGGACGCTTTCGCGCTCCGGGCTCTTTTTATTGTCCGCTGTTGATCTACAGCATGAAAATCTCCGGCTTGTGGCCTTCCTTGGGCAGGAAGGTCTTGACCAGGTCCTTCGTCTTGAATTTGATGTGGGTGGTGTTGGCACCCGGGTTGCAGGCAAACCACTCCGCGTCCGCAACAGCCTTGTCGATGAAGACCTTCACCTTGCCCTCCGGGTCGTTCAGGATCCCCATGATAGAAGCTTCGCCCGGCGTCAGCCCGATGACCTCTTCCATTTCCTCCGCGGATGCGAAGGATACCCTCGGCGTCCGGGCGTAGGATGCGAAGAGTTTCGAGTCGAAGCGCTTGTCCGCCGGCAGGATCACCAGGAAAAACTGCTTCTTCTTGTTGCAGACCACGATGGTCTTGCGGATCTCGGCCCCCAGCTTCGCGCTGATGTCCACGCACTCCTCCATGGCTTCCACGGAATCATTGTCCACTCTTTCATAGGGAATATTCAGCCGTTCCAGTTCCTCGTACACTTTTGTTTCCAGTGCGCCTCTTTCGTCTTCCGGCTTGGTGGTATAAATATCGCTGATAAACATCTTCTCTCCTCCTACAGATATTTCACTGTGTCTTCAATGGGTTTGCATGCAAAATGAGTCGGCAGCGGCTCCGCGCCTTCCGGCGCATAGCCCAGGGGCAGCAGCAGCACGACCTTTTCGCTTTCCGGCAAACCGAAGGCTTTCGCCACGGTGTCATTGGGGAAGTAATTCACCCAGCAGGAGCCCACGCCCAGGTCCCAGGCTTCCAGCATCAGGTGAGTCGCCACGATGGACGCATCCTGGTCCCCGGAATGGATCCCTTCCTGCAGCGGATTCTTCCACTCCTCAGCGCTGTCATAACCGATCATCAGCACGGTCTTCGCGCCATAGATGCAGGCGCTGAGTTCATTGATCTTTTTGATGCCTTCTTCACTTTGGATCACATAGATCCGCTGGCACTGCTTGTTGGCCGCCGTTGGGGCGATGTTCCCCGCTTCCAGGATCTGATCCAGTTTTTCCTTTTCCACCGGCCTGTCCGTGAACTGCTTCACCGAAAACCGGTCTTTTGCTAACTCTAAAAAGCTCATACCGTACCCTCTCTTTCCTTGTGGATTGCCTTCAGTATAACAGAGTTTTGAAAAGAAGCAAGATGAAAGATTGGAGATTGAAGGATCTTCCGGTTTGATGGTATACTGTTCTCAGAAACCGCAAAGGAGAAAACCGTTATGAAGACTGATTATAAAAAGATCGCGCCGCAGAAACTGACTTTCTGCTCGGACTATATGGCCGGAGCCCATCCGAAAGTAATGGAGGCCCTGAACGAAACGAACCTTATGAACACCGCCGGCTACGGCACGGACCCTATTTCGGAACACGCCCGGAACCGGATCCGGGAAGCCTGCAAGGCGCCGGAAGCGGAGATCTTCTTCCTGGCCGGGGGCACCCAGACCAACGCTACGGTCATCACCGCCCTGCTGCAGCCCTACCAGGGGGTCCTGTCCTCGGCGGACGGCCACATCAGCGTCCATGAGGCCGGAGCCGTGGAACACAACGGCCACAAGGTCCTGGTCCTGCCTTTTGAGGAAGGGAAGATCAGCGCCGGGTCCATCCGCCGGTATTGCGAACACTACCGGGAGGACGAATCCTGGGATCACATCGTTATGCCGGGCATGGTCTACGTCACCCACCCCACGGAATACGGCACCCTGTATTCCCGCCGGGAGATGGAGGAGATCCGGAAAGCCTGCGATGAATTCGGCCTGAAGCTGTACCTGGACGGAGCCCGGCTGGCCTACGCCCTGGCCTCCCCGCAGAACGACCTGACCCTGGCGGACATCGCCCGGCTCTGCGACGCATTCTACATCGGGGGCACCAAATGCGGCGCCCTATTCGGGGAAGCCGTGGTCTTTCCGAAGCCCGGCACCGTGCCCCATTTCTTCATGATCACCAAACTCATGGGGGCCCTGCTGGCCAAGGGCCGGATCGCCGGCATCCAGTTCGACGCCCTCTTCACCGACGGCCTGTATGAAGAGATCGGCCGCTCCGCCGTGGAAGCCGCCGGACAGATCCAGGACGCCATGGAGGAAAAGGGCTATGAACTGCTCTTCCGCTCCCCCACCAATCAGATCTTCTTGATCATGGACGACGATGAAATGAACGATCTGCTTGGGAAGGTGGACTTCGAGTACTGGGACAAGTACACCGACGATTCCACCGTGGTCCGCTTCGTCACCTCCTGGTCCACCACGGAAGAGGATGTGGAGAAGCTGATCTCCCTGTTATAACTCCAAAAATCGAAAACCTTCACGGGCGATTCAGTCCCGTGAAGGTTTTTTTACGTTCCGTCCCGTAATGATCATTTTCGCCGGCTCCACCCGGCAGGTGAAAAACCATGTTTCCACCCCGGCGGCCTCCGCCTCTCCATAGGCTTCGGCATAGTCCGGGTCGGTCTCCGTATGGGGAAGGACCTCCTCGACTCCTTCCATCTGGATGACATAGGCCAGCACCGCCCGGTATCCCTCTGCCGCGGCCCGGGTCAGTTCCCTCAGGTGCTTTGCGCCCCTTTCCGTAGGCGCGTCGGGGAAATACCCCACGCCGTCAAACTCCAGAGTGCAGCCCTTCACTTCCATCAGGAACCGCTCCCCGTCCTTTTCCATATAGAAATCCATCCGGGAATCCCCGTAAGGGACCTCCGGCCTCACCCGGTCGAAATCCCGGCCCTCCAGCCATTCCTTCACGGCTGCGTTGGGCGCCTGGCTGTCGATGTTGAACAGCACGCCGGTGTCCTTCACCACCGCCACCAGGTCGTATTTCGTCTTCCGGTCCGGATTCGCCGCCTTTTCCAGAAACACTTTCGCCCCGGGCTTTAACAGTTCCCGGCACCGTCCGGTGTTCTTGACGTGGACCTTTTCCTCCGTTCCGCCGATCATTACCCGGGCGATAAAACGGTTGGGCCGTTCCAGGAAGATCCCTTCCGTGATGTTATCGTACTTCATCGTCCATCCCTCCGGTGATGATCCGGAAGATTTCTTCGCAGGAGGAAACGATCACGCCTGCGTCCCGCTTCTCCAGGTAGTCCCGGCTCCGGAACCCCCAGTCCACGCAAATGCACATAAGCCCGGCGTTCTCCGCTGTCTGCAGGTCGACCTCCGAGTCCCCGATGTATACCGCTTCCCCCGGCGCCAGTCCGAACCGGGCCAGGCACTTCATCACCATATCCGGGGCGGGCTTCCGGGCCGTGCCGGCCGCCTCTCCCAGGGCATAATCAAATCCGCCGGGGAAACTTTCCTCCGCCAGCTTCTGCACCGCCGCATCCGGCTTGTTGGACACCACCGCCGTCTTTACGCCCGCGTTCCGCAGCCGTTCCAGCAGTTCCGGGATCCCGGGATAAGGGCCGGTCACGTCGTTGCAGTGGGCCTGGTAATGGGGCGAATACACCTGCCGGATCCGCTCGATCTCCTCTTCCGTGACGGGCAGCTCCGGCTCTTCCTCCGTACCGATCACGTCCAGCTTTTCCTCCGGAAAACCCTGTTCCAGGGCCAGCGCCCGGCGGATGGCCACCCGGATCCCGCTGCCGAAAAAGGCCTTCGTGGTCTCCCCTTCAAAATCACACCGGTGCCCGCAGGCCCCCAGGGCGTGATTCAGGGACGCGTTCAGGTCCGCCAGGGTGTCCAGGATCGTCCCGTCCATATCGAATACCGCGGCCTTAAAGCTCATTCTTTTCATACCATTCCTTCAGTTTGCCGTAGCTTTCGTCGCTGATGACGTGCTCGATCAGGCAGGCGTCATCCTCCGCGGTCTTCGAAGACACCCCCAGGTGTTCGAAGAACCGGGTCAGGGTGTGATGCCGTTCCAGGATCTTTTCCGCCACGGACTGCCCCTGCTCCGTCAGGTAGATGAAGCCGCCGTCCCGGCGCTCGATGTAGCCCTCCTCTTCCAGGGTCTTCACCGCCCGGGATACGCTGGGCTTGGAGAAATCCAGATGGTTGCACACGTCCACGGAGCGGCAGTAGCCTTTCTCCTGCCGGATCACCAGGATCGCCTCCAGGTAGTCTTCCTTCGACTTCCCGATATGTTCCCTAATTTCTATCATGTTGTTCCTCCTGAATCAATATCTCTTTTTATCGTTTCCGTACATTTCACACCGCTGCCGGCAGGCTGCGCAGTCCGCGCCTCCGTGACAGCTGTTCCCGCGGTTTTTCACCAGGTGCCGCACCGCCAGCGCCACCGCGCCGGCAATGAGCAGCAGGATCAGGATATCCCATCCGTTCATTTAAGACACCCCCATCATCATGCCGATCATCCGGACGATCAGCGCCGCGATCCACGCCACCGTGCACTGCCAGATCACCACGGCGAAGGCCCATTTGCCCCCCAGCTCCCGCTTGACGGAAGCGATGGCTGCCACGCAGGGCGTGTACAGCAGGCTGAAGACCAGCATGCTGGCCGCCGTCAGGACCGTCATGATCGTCGTGATACCGCCGCCGAAGAGGATCTCCATGCTGGAGACCACGCTTTCCTTGGCGATGAAGCCGGTGATCAGGGAAGTCACTACCCGCCAGTCTCCCAGTCCCAGGGGCTTGAAGATGGGTGCGATCCATCCCGCCGCGATGGCCAGGATGCTCTCCTGGGGATCCGCCGTCATGTTCATGTGCGGGTCGAAGCTCTGCAGGAACCACACCACGATAGTGGCGATCAGAATGATGGTGAAAGCCCGCTGCAGGAAATCCTTCGCCTTGTCCCACAGGAGCCGCAGCACGTTCCGCGCGCCGGGCATCCGGTAATTGGGCAGTTCCATCACGAAGGGCACCGCCTCGCCCTTGAACAGGGTCCCTTTATAAAGGAAAGCGATCAGGATGGCCGTCACCACTCCCAGCACGTACAGGCCGGTCATGATCAGGCCGCCCCGTCCGGGGAAGAAAGCCGCCGTGAAGAACGCATAGATCGGCACCTTGGCCGTACAGCTCATAAAGGGCGTCAGCAGCACCGTCATCCGCCGGTCCCGGTCGCTGGGCAGGGTCCGGGTGGACATCACCGCCGGCACCGTGCATCCGAAGCCGATCAGCATCGGAACGATGCTCCGGCCCGAAAGCCCGATCTTCCGAAGGAGCTTGTCCATGAAGAAGGCCACCCGGGCGGTATAGCCGCTGTCTTCCAGGATCGACAGGAAGAAGAACAGCACCACGATGATGGGCAGGAAACTCAGCACCGTACCCACGCCGGAAAAGATCCCGTCAATTACCAGTCCGTGGATGGTGTTGTTCACGTTCCCGGCGGTCAGGGCCGCATCCACCGTCCCGGATAACGCATCCACCCCGGCCTGGGTCCATTCCTGGAGCTTCGCGCCGATCACGTTGAAGGTCAGGAAAAAGACCAGCCCCATGATGGCGATGAAGGCCGGGATCGCCGTGTATTTCCCCGTCAGGAACCGGTCGATCTTCCGGCTCCTCAGGTGTTCCCTGCTTTCGCGGGGCTTGCGGACTGTGGCGTCGCAGACCTTGTGGATGAAGGTATAGCGCATCTCCGCCATGGCCGCGCTGCGGTCCAGTCCCCGCTCGTTTTCCATCTGCAGCACGATGTGCTCCAGCATTTCCTTTTCATTCTGGTCCAGCGCCAGCTGTTCCAGCACCAGGGGGTCTCCCTCGATGATCTTGCTGGCGGCGAACCGCACCGGGAGCCCCGCCTGTTCGGCGTGGTCCTGGATCAGGTGGATCACTGCATGGATGCACCGGTGGACGGCGCCGCCATGATCCTCCTCCCCGCAGAAATCCTGCCGCAGGGGCTTTTCCTGGTAATGGGCCACGTGGATCGCGTGCTCCACCAGTTCGTCCACGCCCTCGTTCTTCGCCGCAGACGTGGGCACCACCGGCACCCCCAGCAGGGCTTCCATCTCATTGATCTCGATGGAACCGCCGTTGCCGCTGAGCTCGTCCATCATGTTCAGCGCCACCACCACCGGGATCTCCATCTCCAAAAGCTGCATGGTCAGGTACAGATTCCGCTCGATATTGGTGGCGTCCACGATATCGATAATGGCCCGGGGCCGTTCGTTCAGCACGAAATCCCGGGACACCAGTTCTTCATTGCTGTAGGGGGACATGGAATAGATGCCCGGCAGGTCCGTGATCCGGGTATTGGGATGTCCCTTGATGGGGCCGTCCTTCCGGTCCACCGTCACGCCGGGGAAATTCCCCACGTGCTGGTTGGAGCCCGTCAGCTGGTTGAACAGGGTGGTCTTGCCGCTGTTCTGGTTCCCCACCAGCCCGAAGGTCAGCAGGGTCCCCTCCGGCAGCGGATCCCCGTCGCCTTTGCGGTGGTACTTCCCGCCTTCCCCGAGGCCGGGGTGGACGGACCGGCCGGAGAGGGGCTCCGCAGCCTGTTCCTCCGGATTCTCCACCGGTTCCACCTGGATCTTTTCCGCATCCGCCAGCCGCAGCGTCAGTTCGTAGCCGTGGATCCTCAGCTCCATGGGGTCCCCCATGGGCGCCAGCTTCACGGCGGTGACCTCCGCGCCGGGGATCACGCCCATGTCCAGGAAATGCTGCCGCAGGGCGCCTTCGCCCCCAACTTCCGTGATCCGGGCGGTTTTCCCGATTTCCAGTTCTCTTAATGTCATTCTTCTTCTCCTGTATCGTACACCGGGTCTCCCCGGATCCTTCTCTATATAGTTAAGATAGACGAAGTGCCGAAAGTTGTCAATTCCTAACCGCAATTATTTACCGCTGATTCGGATTGGTTTTGCCTAATCCGCCTTTTGTCATTATATTGTAATGTACAACTTTTCCCGCACTCTTCCAATTTGGGGCCGGATGGTGTACAATAGGGGTATCCAACGAAGCAAAATACCTTTTGGGAGGAAATAGATTTATGAAACGCAAAAACATGAAACGATTTCTGGCAGCGGCACTGGCACTGGTCATGATCCTGTCCTGCGCCGTCCTGATGGCCAGCGCGGAGTCTTCCAACGTCAACGTCAGCGTGGACGGGGCATCCGTGGACTTCAACAGCGACCTGGGCACACCTTTCATCGACAACCAGAGCCGTACGATGGTGCCTTTCCGGGCCGTGGCAAACTTTATGGATAACGTCGAGGTGTCCTGGAACAACGATGCGCGGGAAGCGATCTTCATCCGCAGCAACGTTCCGGTCATCGTGGAAGATACCGATATGTATGCGGACGTGACCGTCCGCTTCCCCATCGGCACCAATCAGGCCTGGCAGAACATCGACCTGCACAACGGCGACGGCAGATGGTACTTCTCCTACCACCGCTTCCTTCAGATGGACACCCAGTCCCTGCTGAAGGGCGGCCGGACCTACGCCCCCATCCGCTTCCTGGCGGAGGACCTGGGCTATGAGGTAGGCTGGGACGGCACCACCCGCACCGTACTGATCGACAGTCCCGCCGCCGACTGGGGCGAAAGCTTCATCGGCAAATACGGCCCTGAAGACCAGATCGTCACCTCCGAGAGCATCGCCCGCTGCTACGCCAGCGAATTCCGGCGGCTGATAGAAGGCAACACCGGCAACACGGACGTGAACCTGGTAGGGGAATGCACCGGCTTCCTGGGACGGGAATCCGATGATGTGACCGGATGGGTCTACGACTACAAGCTGGACGGCAAGGAAATGGTGGTGTACGTCAACGACAAGGGGCAGACCTGGTATCACGACAGTACCATGGACAAGGACGTTTATACCATCTGGAGATAAACCTGTCCAACCCAAGCGCATGAAAAAAGACCTCGAATTCTTTCGAGGTCTTTTCTTTATTCCCTGATCTTACTTCCCCAGGATCAGCCGGCTGATCCGGTCGGCCCGGCGCACGTGCCCGGCCACGTTCTCGATTTTTTTAAGATAGAGGTCGTTCTTCACATCCTGCACCAGGTGCTCGGGGATGCTCTGCTCGCTGTATTTCAGCCGGATGATGTCCGAATACTTCCCCAGCCGGATGAAGGCGTCTTCCTTCCCGGCCATAGCTTCCAGCCGGTCCGCCTGGTAAGCGATCTCCTCTCTCTGGTACTCCCCGGCCAGCTCCAGCCCCCGCTTGAACAGGAAGAACCGCTGGGGCACCTGGATCACGGTGGTCTTGAAATTCATCGGGTAGCGGATCTGCTTCAGGTACGGGTGGTCCAGGGCGAAATTCAGGTAAAAATCGTACCGCCAGAACACCTCGTCGTACTTGTCCTGGGTCAGGATCCGATTGGATTTCGGCGCATACTGGTCCCCGGATTCGCTCCAGCCCTCATCCACCTCCAGCCAGATGTTCCGGACCTGGTCGAAGCGGATGATGTCCGGATTCCGGTCCCGGAAGGTCTCCTCCGGTCCTTCCACCACTACGAAACACTTTTGATCCTGGTCGTAGATGAATTGCATGGCCGTGGCGTATTTCTTGATCCCCCAGGCCTTCGTTACCTTGAAATCCTCCAACGCCTTTTTATTCTCTTCCCGGGCTTCGATCTGGGCCCGGATGTCTTCCGACGAGGATCCCTTGTATTCCTCAAACCATGGCGACAGCTTTTTCCGGCAGTCCTTGCACAGTTCGCCGTCGGTCAGTGATTTGCTGCCCAGCCCGGCCTTTTCGCCGCAGACCGCGCATCCTTTCTTGCTGAACAATCCCATATCGGCCCTCCTTGTTTCTTTCGTTTTATTCATTTTACCCCGCCGCAAAAAAAGACGCAATATCAAAATCTCCCGCCTCTACGCTCTTCGGGGGTATGGTATAATAGAGCAAATCCAATGTGAATAGGAGGGTAATTTATGAAAATAGCACGTTTCTATATTGCAGCAGCCCTGATCGTGGCGCTGATCCTGTCCTGCGCCGTGACCGTCTCTTTTGCGGAGTCTTCCAACGTCAAGGTCACAGTGGACGGAAAATCCGTCACCTTCAACAACGACCTGGGCTATCCCTATATCGACAATAATGGGCGGACCATGGTGCCCTTCCGGGCCGTGGCCAACTTCATGACCGGAGTCAACGTGGACTGGTACAACGAAGCCCGGGAAGCGATCTTTGCGAAAAAAGGCACGATCGTCCTGTCGAGCGGAGAATCTTACACCGTATTCGTAATGGTGCACTTCCCCATCGGCTCCGTCAATGAGTGGGTGTACTTCTACAGTGTCAACGACAATACGAATGCTGTCACCAATTCCTATCACCGGCTGGTCGGCATGGACACGGCGTCCGTGATCAAAAATAGCCGGACCTACGCGCCCATCCGCTACCTGGCGGAAGCCCTGGGCTATACCGTGGGATGGGATGATCAGACCCGCACCGTGATCATCAACAAACCCAGCGGAAACTGGGCGACGGCCGTGGTCACCAAAGAAAGCAACTATGGCACCACCCGGGTGGACAGCCAGTCGAAAGGCCAGACCTACGCCGGCGAATTCATGCGGTGGTATTATCCCGGCGTCAATTACGGGCTGACCGTCAAGGGGAGAGAGAATATCGGCAGCACCTACGGCTACCTTTATTCCATCACCTCGCCCGAATACAAAGGCAAACTGTATCTGATGGTTTCCGACAAAGGGGAATTCTGGTACAGCACAGACGATGGATTGAACTACTCCAGAATGGAACTGGATTGATCCTTCCGTAGAAAACCTCCGGGTTTATCTTCCGGCGCTGTATTGTATTTAACGAAAACAAGGAGGGGTTTCTATGAAAAAAGCACGGTTGTTATTGGCTGCGGGGCTGATACTGGCCCTGATCCTGTCCTGCTCCGCTGCAGGAGTATACGCGGACTCTTCAAACGTCAAGGTCAACGTCGGCAATACGCCGGTCCAGTTTACCGGGGACCTGGGGGCGCCCTTCATCAACAGCGACGGTCGGACGCTGGTGCCTTTCCGGGCCGTGGCCAACTTTATGTCCGGCGTAAAGGTGGACTGGGACAACGACGCCCGGGAAGCCATGTTCGGAAAGAATGATCTCCCGGTGAAGATCAACGGCACCACCTATTACCTGTATTACACCGTCCGCTTTCCCATCGACACGAACCAGGTCTGGGAGACTTTCTCCCTGTACAATACCAACGGCAATATCATCAGTTCCCATGACCGGCTGTCCACCATGGACACGAAAGCCATCATCAAGGGAGGCCGCACCTATGCGCCTATCCGTTTCCTGGCGGAGTCCTTCCTGTACACGGTGGGCTGGGACGATCAGACCCGGACGGTGATATTGGAGCCGCCGGCGGAAAACACCTGGGCCGTGGACATGATCCGGCATGAAGACAACCGGGGGGATTCGGTGAGTTCCCAAGCCCAGGCCATGCTCTTCGCGAAGGAATTTGCCCGGAAATGCCTGCATAACAAGAATACGTCCATCCGTTACACCGGCCAGACATCCAATTACCTGGAAGGGGAAGAAGGCATCACCGGCTGGACCTTTGAATTCACCGACTACAACAGTGACGAAGTGTACGTCAACTGTCTCGGGGAAACCTGGTACTGGAATGCGGACGACGAGCTTTTCAATCTCTGGTACTGATAAAGCGGCCGGTTCACAACAGGATAACGGCAATCAAAAGGGAGATCCTACGGGATCTCCTTTCGTTTTGCAACGGTTCCCTTTCCGGGCCTGAACTTGGGATGGATATTGGATAGAATGGATCCCATGGAAATTCCGCCGCGCCGCTCTTCCAGCGTCCGGACCAGCCATTTTCCGGCGGCAGTCAGGTCCTTCTCCGTAAAGCCGGAGGTCCCGGTGCAGGAGGAAGCGATCATGGATGCGCTTTCCGCCTTGTTGCACAGGCTCCACATCACATAGCTGATCCCCAGCCGGTCCATTTCCGCCACCCAGCGGTCCGCCTCCGTCTCGTCGATGGACCCGTTCCCGCTGGCATCGCAGATGCCGAATTCCGACACGAAGACCGGCAGTCCGGCCTCCACGGCAGCAGTCATCTTCTGACGCAGGTCGCTTTTGTGGGTCGCCGCGTAAAAATGCAGGGCGTAGAGGATATTGTCGTATTCTTTTATGGGGTCCGCCGCCGCCTGGTCCACATACTGGGACCAGTTGGGCGTCCCCACGATGATCACCGCATCCGGATCCTTTGCCCGGATCGCGGGGATCACCTGCAGGGCATATTTTTTCACGGCTGCCCAGGAAGTTCCGCCGTTGGGTTCGTTGCAGATCTCGTAGATCACGTGATCCATCCCGGCAAATTCCCCGGCCATTTCACTGAAAAAGGCTTTAGCCTCACTGACATGGGTATTGGGATCCCGGTCGTTCAGTACGTGCCAGTCCACAATGACGTACAGGTCCTGTTTCAGGGCGGCCTGCACGCCATCCCGAATCAGCTGCTTCAGCGCCTTCTGATCGCCGCCGGAACAGTAACCTCCGTATTCTTCCGTATACAGGGCCAGCCGGACTACGTTGGCTCCGTATTCCTGCCGCAGCTGCCGGAAGCAGGCTTCATTGACGTAGGCCGGGAACCAGGCCAGACCGTGGGTGCTGACGCCCCGCAGCTGCACCTTCTGCCCTTTTGCGCCCACCAGGGACGTTCCTTCCACATGAAGGGCGCCGGTAACGGACGGAGCCGCAAAGACCGGCGGCGATGCCGCCGCAGCCTTCCCCGCCGCCGTTCCGGAAACCGTTTCGGCAAAGACCGGGCAGATGGCGCCGGCTGCCAGAATGAACGCCGTCAGGACCGCCAGGATCCTTCTTTTATGTATATTCGTCTTTTTTTGTTTCATCATTCTGCCCAATCTCCTTCATTGTCCGCCGGCTTCGGGGATCTCCGCGGTACAGTTTCCCAGCACCGCTTCTTCCAGCTCCTCCGGCATGTACCGGGGTCCTCTCACCGGTCCCACACCGTGCTTTCGCATCGAGGACAGCGGGAACATCGGCTCGAATTCCCGCAGCAGTTCCATCCGCATGGCTTTTTCTCCCTGCCGGTTCAGCTTCTCCTCGCTGAAATGATAGGTGATATCCGATTCCACTACCCGAAACTGATAGCGGATCGCCGACACAGGGGCGGAAAAGTACAGATACACCAGGTCGCCGGGTTTCACCCGTTTCCCATGCTTACACACGAGAACCGGATCCCGCTTCAGGGCCGCCGGCACGTCGAAACGGTTCACGCTGGCCGGCATCAGCCATTTCCGGGGGCCTTCCGGCGCCCGGGTTTCTGCCGGAGCCTTTCTCCTGCCTCCCGCGGCCCGTTTCCCCAGGGTAAAGCCCCGGCTTTCCCCCAGCAGCGCCAGGATCTCTTCGTCCGGCACGCCCGCCCCGAAGGCGACCGTGATCCAGTGCCTTTTGTTCATGTGGTAGCACTCGTAAAAGCCTTCCCGCTCCGTCAGCGGCAGGATCGTCTCCGGGCGCACCTTTATGTTGATGACCTCCACTGTTTCTTGGGAAGCCACCCCGTCCTCTTCTCCGGAGGCGGCTCCCGGCTTCTTCAGTTTCCCCCGTTCCACCTGCAGTACGATGCCGTACCATTTCCGGTTGTCCGGATTCCGGAACACGCCGGTCTCCTCATCCTTGTCAAAGGGAAAGTCCGGCCGGTCGCCGAATTCCTGCAGCAGCTGCCGGGCGATCCGGTTCGCCTGAGCCGTGACAAAAGGCTGTGGGATGCAGCATTCCCGGGCGATCTCCTCAAGCAGTCCGCCGTACTCTTCGCCGATCCGGGCCGTAAAAGCGCCCCGCTGGCTGTCCGAATGGATCTGGTAAAATTCATCTCCGAATTCCGGATCGATGAGTATCCCGGTCACGGCTCCCGACGGGTCCACCCGGATCTCCGCCCGGAAATCCGTTTCCGTCAGCACAGTTGTATAATACAGGGTCCCGTCGTCCAGCCGACGGAACCCGTAACGTTCCAGTTTCTCCGAATCCGGCACCTTCCGCCGGAAATACCGTTCTTCAAACCGCATGTTCTACTTCTTCTCCTTTTGCGCCTTCTTCCAGGCCCGGATCTGTTCCAGCCGGGTCTTGAACCGGGCTTCCTTGCCCTGCTCCGTGGGCACGTAGTACCGCCGGTCTTTCAGGGAATCCGGCAGGCACTGCATGTCCGTCATTTTTTCTTCGTAGTCGTGGGCATACCGGTAGCCTTTCCCGTAGTTCAGGTCCTTCATCAACCGGGTGGGCGCATTCCTCAGATGCAAGGGCACCGGCTCCGCAAGCTGCTCCTCCGCATCCTTCCTCGCCGTCAGGTAGGCCACTTCCATGGCGTTGGATTTCGGCGCCAGGGACAGGTAGACCACCGCCTCCGTCAGGTGCACCGAACACTCCGGCATTCCGATCAGATGGCAGGCCTGGAAAGCTGCCACCGCCAGGGGCAGGGCGTTCGGGTCCGCCAGACCCACGTCCTCGCTGGCGAAGCGGGTCACTCGCCGGGCGATGTAGACGGGGTCCTCCCCCGCCTCCAGCATCCGGGCCAGCCAGTACACCGCTGCGTCCGGATCGGAGTTCCGCATGGATTTATGCAAAGCGGAGATCAGATTGTAATGCTCTTCGCCGTTTTTATCGTACAGCAGGGACTTCCGGGAGATGCACTGCTCCAGGTTCTCCCGCGTCACGCTGATCACGCCTTTTTCATCGGATTCGCCGTTCAGCACCACCATGTCCAGGGTGGACAGGGCCGTCCGAGCGTCGCCGTTGGCAAAGGCCGCGATCCGCCCCAGGATCCCTTCTTCCATCCGGATCTCCTGGTTCCCCAGGCCCCTCGGGTCCGACATGGTCCGCTCCAGCAACTCCAGGATCTCCTCCGTCTCCAGCGCCTTCAGCACGAAGACCCGGCACCGGGACAGCAGCGCCCCGTTGATCTCAAAAGAGGGGTTCTCCGTGGTGGCGCCGATGAGGATAATGCTGCCCTTCTCCACGAAAGGAAGAAAGGCGTCCTGCTGGGCCTTGTTGAACCGGTGGATCTCATCGATGAAAAGGATGGTCTTCTCGCCGAACCGCCGGTTTTCCTCCGCTTTGTTCATCACTTCCCGGATCTCCTTGATCCCGCTGTTCACCGCTGAAAAGTCGATGAAGGAGGCCTTCGTCCGGCCGGCGATGATCCGGGCCAGGGTGGTCTTCCCCACGCCCGGCGGGCCCCAGAACACCATGGAGGAGATCTGGTCGTTTTCGATCATCCGCCGCAGCACCTTTCCTTCTCCCAGGAGATGTTTCTGCCCCACGTATTCCGACAGGTCTCTCGGCCGCATCCGGTCCGCCAGGGGGCGGGCGATTTCATTTTCAAATAAGGTTACCTGTTCCATTTTCTACTCCATGATGAACTGCATCCCGACACCCACTTCCTTCACCGGCAGCCGCCGGGCCATGGCGAATTTCGCCGCCAGCGACACGCAGTGGCAGGGGTACAGGTCACAGTTCGTGTTTTCTTCCAGATAATCAATGGTCCGTTCCAGCCGGCTGTCCTCTTTCAGCAGGTGGAATCCGCCGATGATCCCGCAGATCTTTTCCACCCCGGTGATCTTCCGGGCGTATTCCGTGATATTGCAGATCCCGCAGTGGGAACAGCCGGTGATGATGTACAGGCCCTTCTTTCCCCGGTAGGCCAGGGCCGAATCATCCGGCAGGAAGTCTTCCTCCCAGCCTTCTGCCAGCCGGATTCGTCCCAGGGGCTCCTTGTTTTCAAAGTCATTGATCCGGGGGATCTCCCCCAGGTAGATCAGCCGCTCCGTGATGGCCACCGGCTCCTTCGACAGAAGCAGCTTCATGTGCCGGGCGGCCTCCTCCTCCGTATAGGGAGCGCCGATGTCCCCGGTGGGCAGGGCCTTGGGCAGGAAGGCCAGGGGATGCGTGATCAGGGTCATGTCCGACGTGTCGAACCGCTCCCACAGGTGCGCCAGCCCGTTGGCATGGTCGTTGTGCCCGTGGGAGAGCACCACATGGGTGACTTCACTCAAGTCCACTCCTTTCAGTTCCGCATTTTTCAGGAATATATCCGAATACCCCGTGTCGAAGAGGATCTTTTTGTCCCCGTCTTCGATGTAATAACACAACGCCGGTTCCCCGAAAAAGGAGATCTCGTCGTCGATGAGGGTGTTGTTATCCACCAGAACCGTCAGTTTCATAAGCTCCTCCTCTACTGGTCCTCCGTCAGCTCTGCCAGCGCTTCGGCCGTGATCCGCCACTGCTCCTCTGCCGGGATCGTGGCTTCCCCGTCTCCCTTCTGGGCCCCGTAATCGCCGAACTGGGCGTGGTTCCCGCCCTGGATCACGAACCCCCGGAATTGCTTCTGCGGCAGGTTTTCCTCGTTTTTCTCAAGGCTGTCATAGTTCAGCACCCTGTCTTCGCTTCCGTAGACCCGCAGTCCCTTCAGGTCGCTCTGCGACAGGTCCCTGGTGGTATACGCCGCCAGCAGGAAGATCCCTTCAAACTCTTCCGGGTGCTTTGAGGCATATCCCGCCGCCATCACGCCGCCCAGGGAGTGGCCGCCGATGTACCAGTCATCGATTCCCGGATAGGCTTCTATCACATCCGCCGCCGCATCCTTGTCCAGCACCGCCAGGTTCCCCGGCATATGCACCAGCACGCAGAACAGGCCCTGCTGCGCCATCTCCTCCATCAGCGGCGCATAGGCTTCATACTGGACCTTCCCGCCGGGATAGAAAATGACGCCCGCAGCCGCATCCGCATCCGCCGGGCCGAAAGTGATCCAGTCCCCGTCCTGTTCTTCCACTGTCACGCCGGGAGGCGGACTCGCCAGGGCCTCCATGGCCCGGTCGCTGGCGTGGTAATAGTTATGGACGTAGATAAAAGCCGCCAATCCCGCCAGCACCACCAGCGGGAGCACGATATAGACCAATACGGCCAGGATCCTCACGCGCAGGGGCGCGCGTCGTTTCTTTTCCATTTTGTCTACTCCCTTTCCGGTCTTCTGCCCAGCTGCCAGAACGCCACCGCGCTGGCCGCCGCCACGTTCAGGGAATCCACCCCGTGGGACATGGGGATCATCACCGTATAATCACAGTCTTCGATGGTCACCGGGGAAAGGCCGTCCCCTTCCGCTCCCAGCACCACCGCCAGTTTTTCCTCTTTCAACAGCGCCGGCTCGTCGATGCTGACCGCATCCTCCTCCAACGCCATAGCCGCCGTTTTGAAGCCCAGCGCCTTCAGTTCCCGCAGATCCGGGCTGACCTGGGTCCAGGGGATCTGAAACACCGTCCCCATGCTCACCCGGATGGCTCTCCGGTACAGGGGATTGCTGCAGCCCGGCGTCAGCAGCACCGCATCCATGTTCAGGGCCGCCGCGCTGCGGAAGATGGCCCCCACGTTCGTCGGGTTCATCACCTTCTCCATCACCGCCACCCGCCTGGCGTCCCGGCACACTTCCTCCACCGAAGGCAGGGGCTTCCGCTTCATGGCGCAGAGCACGCCCCGGGTCATGGGGAACCCCGTCAGTTCCCTCAGCACCGCATAGTCCGCCACGAACACCGGCACCCCCGGGCACAGCGCCAGGGCTTCCCGGGCTTCTTCCTTCAGTTGTTTCCGCTCCACCAAAAAAGAGACCGGCTCGTATCCGCCGGCCAGCGCCCGCAGGATCACCTTGGGGCTTTCCGCGATGAAAAGACCCTTCGCCGGGTCCCGGAGCAGTTCACCCTCCGTCATACGGGCATATACATCCAGCGCCGGATCCTCAAAATCCGTCACCTCTGTCAGGGCGTCATTGATCCGATCCTTCGTCATCGTCGTCCTTCTCTCCGAAAAACTTCTTGATATAGTAGAGTGCCATGGCCAGAGAAGCCACGCACAAAAGAGCCCCCAGCGTCCAGAGGACTCCGGCATACCCCCGCCAGCTCATCCGGACCAGGGCCTGCAGTACCAGACCGCACATTATGACCAGCCCCGTGGGCAGCAGCGCTTTGAAAATAATATTCATCTTAATAATATTCATCTTATTGTACATAACACCGGAAGCTCGCGATCTTCTCCAGCGGGGTGAATCCTTCCTCGCCTCTGGAAGCCAGGTAGATCACGTAGGTGCCGCCGGGCTCCAGGCTTCCGGGATAAAGCATAAACGAGACCGTGCCCTCCACCGGCTCGGCCTGATCCATATAGAGGATGCTTTCGATGGTGGGGACTTTCTCCGATTCCTCCTGGACCGTCACCAGGTAGGTCCGGCCTTCTTCAGCGCCGGAATAATGCATCTCGATCTTTTCCGCCGCCGGGAACAGGGTGGTGTTCCGGCCGTCCATATCGACGATCTTGCCGCCAATCCCTTTTCCTTCCGCCGTCCGGGCCTTCAGCGTCACCTGGGATTCGACCCGCTTCTCCGCCTTCATATTGTAGATCCCGGCGGTGCCGGGCTGTTCCGCCGCGGCGACGGGTGCGCTTTTCGAGTTGAATCTCTCCGTATAAGTCACCAGGATCTTCGCCAGCTGCGCCCTGGTGGCGCTCTCCTCCGGCTTTAGCTTGCCGTTCTGACCCGCGGAAACCAGGGCATTATACACGCCCCAGTACATAGGCTCCTTCGCCCAGTCGGCGATCTTGTTTACGTCGGTAAAGCATTTATCGTAGGTGGCCGTGAACAGGGTCTCCATGCCCTTCAGCCCGCCGGAGCGGTTGTACAGGATCTTCATGGCTTCCTGCCGGGAAAGCTTCTTCTTCGGTTCGAACCTGGTTTCCCCCGTTCCGTTTACATAGCCGTTTTCAAGGCCCCAGGCGATGGCCGTCTGAAATTCCCCGATCTCTCCGGAAATGTCCTTGAAAGGCACCTCCGCCGTGGTCTCCGGGCTTCCCGCCTGACGGTACAGCACCGTCACGAACTGCCCACGGTCCACCGGGTCATTCGGCCCGAACCGGTTCTCGTCGTATCCGCTGAACAGGCCTCTGTTCACCGCCTTCGCGATGTAGGTTTCCGCCCAGTGTCCCTTCGTGTCACCAAAAGGACTCTGCGGGTCCAGGATGTTCTTCGCTGCGTTTGACATCGCCGCCATGGCCGCCCCGGCCGCCGTCCGGCTGAGGGTGAAATCCGCCGGCGCGTTGTCCGGTGGATCGTTCTCCTCCGCGAATACAAGGGCCGCCGATGCCGCCAGTATGATGATCAATAGTACTACTCCTGCTAAACGTTTCAACTTCCTGCCTCCCCCCGGGCTTTGCTGCATCATTGATATCTCTATTTTACCACATGTAAGCGGTCTCTCAAATAGCTGTAAAAGAAAAAGCCGGGAATCATTCCCGGCTGTCGTCATACTCCAGTTCAGAGTAATAGCGCTCGATCCGCATGGTGAGGCCATACTCCTTCCGAAGGGCCAGCACATCTTTCTTCATCAGCGCTTTTTCATGTTCATCCAGGGCTTCCTGGTCCCGCCACTGGTCCACCAGCATCACCGTTTCCCGGTCATGGGCGGAGAGGAAATACTCATAGCGTTCATTGCCATCCTCCCGGCGGATCAGGGACGCCGCCCCGCTCTCTTCCATATCCCGCACAAAGCGCCGCGCGCTTCCGTTGCTTCCGGTATAGTAAACGATTCTCGTAATGCTCATTTCCGCCCTCCTGTCGGTTTTCTCTATTTTACCACATCCTGACCGAAAAAGGAATCCGAAACTTACCTTCTTATCCGCCTCAGATGCACCAGTCCCTGCCACAGGGGCACCAGGTACAGATACACGCCCCCCAGCAAACAGATGGTGGGAGCCCCGATGGAATCCAGGGGCACCGTACCGGCGATGGACCAGGGGACAAGCGCCGCGATCATCACCACCGTATCCTCCAGGTACAGCGCCAGGTATTCCCGCTTCAGTCCCAGCCGTTCGCAGAGCTGGTGGGTCAGCATGATGGCCAGGGTCTGGTTGCAGGAGATCATAGAAGCCGGCACCGAGGTCAGCAGCACGGAATAGAAGGGGTGGGTCTTCCTCGCCACAGTCTTCAGTCCCTTTTCCATAAAGTCCAGCAATCCCGTTCCCCGGAACAGGCCGGAATAACAGGAGGCGATGCAGACAATGCAGGCCACCCGCAGCATGGAAAGGATCCCGCCGCCGTCCATGACCTCTCCCACCCGGAGGGTCTGTGCCTGGAACCCCAGTATCAGGGTCTTTACCACCGCAGCCGCCGACTGGTGCTGCAGAAAAATGGCGATGGGCAGGGCCGTCAGGATGCTGGCCCCCATGGTCTTCTTCACGCTCACCTTCAGGAAGGCCAGCGCCAGGATCACCGCTGCCGGCAGCAGGCACAGGGGATGGATGGTGAATTCCGGCCGGAAAAGCCCGTACACGTCCACGCTGCCGCTGCCGCCCCGGGTCAGGAACCCTGCGATCAGGTACACCAGGCAGGCTGCCAGGAAAGGCACCATCGCCGTCTTCACCATCCGCCGGATGTTGCCGTAAATGTCCGTCTTCGTCAAGTCGCAGACCAAAAGACAGCTGGTGGACACCGGGGAACACCGGTCCCCGAAAAAGGCACCGGACAGGATCGCCCCGCCCACCCAGAAGATGTCCATCCCCATGGTCCGGGCGATGCTCATGCAGATCACGCCGATGGTGGCTGCCGTGCCGAAGGATGTCCCCGTCAGGAAGGACAGGCCGCTGCACAGCAAAAAGGTCAGCAAAAGAAACACCGCCGGGGTGATGAACCCCGAGGTGTAGCAGATAATGGTGGCAATGCAGCCGGACGCCCGCCACAGGGCCGTCAGCATCCCGATGAAGAGGAAGGTGGTCAGGATGTTGCTGACCGTCTTCACCCCCGACAGGGACATCTGCCCCAGGGCGCTCCAGCTGTGCCTCCGGTATTTTCCGTACAGTAAGAACAGCGCCAGCCCGATCAGCAGCGCGATGATGATGGAATGTCCCGTCACCACAAAGCCGATCAGGATCACGCAGAACAGTAGTATTATCAGTAATTCCATATTCATTAAATAGCGGGCCCCCTCTCAGTCCGCTGCGCGGACAGCTCTCCCCCAGGGGAGAGCCAAGGGATTTGACCGGATCCCGCGCTTTTCATTATTGCCTCCCCCGCCGGGGGGAGGTGTCACCGCAGGTGACGGAGAGGGGCTTATAATTTCACAACAACTTCGATCTCTTTGTCTACGCCCTTCTTGAACTTCTCCCCGTCTTTCTTCTTGCCCACGATGCTGCCGTAATGGGTGGGGATCGCGGTCTTCGGCTTCAGGGCATTCACGAAGCCCGCCGCCGCCTTGGCGTCCATGGTGTAGGTTCCTCCGCAGGGCACCAGCACGATGTCGCAGTCTACGGCCCGGCCTTCCGGCGTGTCATCCATGTCGCCGCAGACGTAGACCTTCTGCCCGTCCACTTCCACCACGTAGCCCAGCCATTCATAGCTTTTCGGATGGAAGGGCTTCATGGGGTTGTAGGAAAGTACGGAGCGCACTTTCATCCCGCAGACTTCCTCTTCCCGGTCCGCCTTCATGAAGACGCAGTTCTTCTCCGGAAGTTTCGCTTTCTTCAGGTCTTTCTTGCAGCTTTTCGGCGCCACGTACACCGTGTCCTCCTTCGCCAGCTTCCGGAAATCCTCCGGCGAGAAGTGGTCGTAATGACCGTGGGTGAAAAAGATCACGTCTGCATCGTGAGGCTCTTCCTTCACGTGGAAGGGGTCGAAATACAGCACCTTTTCCCCGCCGATGCGGATGCTGCTGTGCTCGTTCACAGTGATTTCATTGATCAGTTCCATATTCTCTCTCCTTATAGCATTATCAGCATCAAAATGATTATGACCAGGATCCCCAGCCAGCTCTTCTGGAGGACCATCAGCGCCAGCAGCCCGCCCCAGAAAACATACCAGAGCCAGTGCTTCTGCTCCCGGCCCAGCAGCAGGCTCAGGCCTTTGCCGATCCCGAAAGACAGGGCCAGCGCCGCGATCACGCCGATCACATAATAGAGGGTCATTCTTTTTCCTTCCCCCCGTCCTTCAGCAGCCTGGAATAGTAGGAGCCGCACTGGTACAGGGCCGCCGCCGGGTTATGCCCCAGCACCCGGTCCTTGGCGATGAGGGTGGTCACCGGGGCCTCAGAATACTTGTAAAACAGGCTGTCATGGCCCACGCAGAGCCCGATCACCACATTGAAGTCCGTGCCTTCTTTGTTCAGAAGCTTCGCCTGGAGGATCGGGTTGCACATCACCGGTCCCGGGCCCTTGCCCAGGTACGCTTCCTCCGGGATCCCAATCTCCGTTTTGTCCACGGACCCGGCCTTGCAGACCACGCCGCAGACTTCAAAGCCGTTCTTCCGCAGGATCCGGGCAAAGACCCGGCTCTCCTCCAAAAGCCCCACGCAGGTGGCGATGCCGATCTTCCGGTATCCCATCCGCCGGGCAAATTCCACGGTCTCCTCCACCCGGGTGTATTTCAGGTAAAAGTCCGCTTCCACGGCCGCCGCTGTCACCGCCATCCGGTGGTTTTCCGGCTCCCCGTACAGCTCCAGCACGGCCTGCCGCTCCTCTTCCGTCAGTTCCGCCGTCGGACAAAACTCCGGATATACGCTGTCTCTCTTGTTGCAGTTGATCGCGCCGCAGTCCACGCAGCTGAATTCCTTTTGACTCACCGAACCGGCCTCCCTCGTTTATTTGGTTTTATCCTACCACAATTCCCTTAAAAATCCAAGAGCCTTCCCACCGGGAGGTCATTGACCGCCGCAGCGAAATGCTATATGATGAAAACAGAAAACAACCCTTCAGGAGGCAACGGACATGAATACCAAATCACTTCGCGAAATGAACCGGGAGGAACTGTTCTGCGTACTGACCGGCTCCGGCGGCACCATTGAAAAGGCCCAGCTGCAAACCATCCTCGAAGAAGTCATGGAGCGCCGGGGCATCCGCCATATGGACGAGATCGGCCCGGAAGTGCACCTGGAAGAACTGGTGCGGGAATACTACGAAGGAAAAGAATAGCGAATCACCAAAAACACCCCCTGCATGAACTGACCCCCAAAAGTTAGACCAAGAATCTAACTTGAGGAGGTCAGTTTTGTTATGGCGAAATACAGTTTTGAGTTTAAGATGATGGTTGTAAATGAGTACTTGAACGGGCAAGGCGGCTATACTTATCTTGGGGAT
>JAFQZZ010000009.1 GCA_017405645.1 Bacillota bacterium | reverse complement strand
TCCGGGAAAAGACCGGGATCGACTATGAAGGCATCGATCAGAACAATGCCCGTCCGCCCGTACGGCCTATCCCGCTGGATGCATTAGGGGAGGGAGAAGCATGAGTTACGATTTTGCAACATATGATAAAAACTACCATACAGAGGCCGATGTAGTTGTGATCGGTGCCGGTATCTTCGGCCTGTCCACAGCGTATTTCCTGAGCCGTATGGGCAAAAAAGTGATCCTTCTCGAAAAGAAGGATGTCGGTTCCGGAGCTTCCGGTTCCAACGAAGCGTTTGTATGGGGCTGTACCCGTAAATTCCCGGTACTCCCGTTCTATCGCTTCAGCCAGCAGTTCTATACCAAGATCCATGAAACCATCGGTTATGACGTAGAATACACCAACTGCGGCGGCTATGTCATCGCGGAATCCGAAAGGGAAATGGAACTGTTGGAAGAATGGCTGGAACAGAGATGGCAGGACGGCCTGTTCGAGATGAAGATGGTATACAAGGATGAATTCCACAAACGTCTGCCGGGCTTCTCCGATCATGTCATGGGCGGTACCTACAATCCGCTGGAAGGCCGTGTCAACTCCATCCTGGTCTGCGTGGGCTTTGCTTCCGCGATCCGGGATCTGGGCAATGAAGTCTGGACAAAGACAGATGTAACAGCCATCAATCAGAAGGGCAACAAGGTCCATGAAGTGGTCACCAACAGAGGAACCATCCGGACGGACTGCGTGGTCAATGCAGCCGGCAGCTGGGCGGCGGACATCGGGAAACTCGTCAACATCGACGTTCCCGTCATTCCGAACCGGATGACCCTGCTGGTCAGCGAACCGGTAGCGCCTTTCCTGAATACTGTCTGCATGAGCGCGGTCTACGTATTTGATGAAATCAATAAAGCGAAGACCCAGGCCCGTATTGCGGCAGGTGAAGATGTCAAGATGGAAGCCGGGTACACTTATTCCCAGCAGGCCAAGGGCAATATCATGCTGGGAAGTACGGAAGACTTCGTCGGCTATGACCGGAGAGTCAACTTCGAAAACTCCAAGGCCATTGCAAAGGTAATGGGGGATGTCAATCCGCCTCTCCGCGACAAGAAGATCAACGTGATCCGCGGATTCGCGAACTTCTTCCCCTACACCAAGGACGACCTGCCTGTTATCGGCCCGGTTCCGGGCGTGGAAGGCTTCGTAATGGCTTCCGGCCTGAACGGCGGCGGCATGGGTCTCGGCATCGGCGCGGGCTACACCGTTGCGCAGTACTGCGCACTGGGTGAGACCCACATTCCGATCCATTACTTCGATATCCAGAGAGAATCACTGTATAAGTAAAAAGGACATTTAAGGCACATACAACGGGGCCGGCTCCCCGCCGGCCCCCTTCAGCAAGGAGGGATAATATGCCGAAAGCAATCGATTTCAGAGTAGCGGTACCTGCGCAGTATTATGCGACAAAGGAAGACCTTGAACGGGCATACAAAGGGTATCTGAGCACCTATATGACGCTCTATGGAGACAACATGGAATTCCTGGAACACACCGTAGATTCCATGATCAAAAACGCAAAAGAAGCGGACATCGAATACTGTGTGCTGCAGGGAGAATGGGAATTCGGAAGCTGTGACAAACTCAATGACGAGGTGTACAGAATCGCCACGGAGAATCCGGATATGTTCCCCTACTATTTCATGGCAATCAATCCGGGAGACAATCACAATATCGCGAACTATATCGAAGAAAACGTCCGGGAACGGGGTTTCACGGGCGTCAACATCCAGGGCTTTTCCACGGGTCTGGCCATCAATGACCCCGCCTGGACGCCGGTATACTCGAAATGCCAGGAGCTGGGGATCCCGGTGGCGATCCACTGTTCCATCAATTTTGCTACGACCCGGTCCCTGAGCGTGGACCGTCCCATCGATATCAGCGATGTGGCAGCCGCTTATCCGGAATTGCTGATCGTGGCAAACCACGGCGGATGGCCATGGGTAGCTGAACTGGTGGCGTGTGCCTGGAAACATCCGAATGTATACATCGACATCGGCGCGCAGATGCCCAAATACATCGCCAAGCCCGGTACCGGATGGGAACCTCTTCTGGTACACGGCAACAGCACGATCCAGGATAAAGTCCTTTTCGCATCGGATTCCATGCTGCCTCAGAAAGAACTGATCCAGCAGATGTACGATGCACTCCCCCTGAAGGACAGTGTTCGGGAAAAATGGCTGTATAAAAACGCGGAAGCGCTGCTGGATCGGATCAAACGTTACTAATGCCGGAGGAGACAGCCATGAAAACACTGGAAAGCATTACAGTACTGGATCTGACCCAGGCCTATTCCGGGCCTTTGTGCACCACTCTGCTGGCGGACTATGGCGCCAATGTCATCAAGATCGAACCGGCGGGCGTGGGGGATATGACCCGGTACTGGAGTCCCATCATCAACGGATACTCCGCATATAACGAACTGACCAGCCGGAACAAGAAGAGCGTATCACTGAACCTGAAAGCGCCGGAAGGCAAGAAGATCTTTCTGGACCTGGTGAAAAAGGCGGATGTGATCGTGGAAAATTTCAAACCCGGCACGGCAGCGAAACTGGAAGTGGATTATGAATCCGCCCGGAAGGTAAAACCGGACATCATTTACTGCTCCATTTCCGGATTTGGCCAGACGGGGCCGGAGGCCAAGAGCCCGGCCTATGCCATTATTGCGGAGGCCATGAGCGGCCATATGGACCTGACGGGATTTCCCGAAACGGCGCCCTGCAAAACAGGGCTTTCCATCGGGGATTCCATGGCGGCGGTATACGGTGCGTTCTCCATCATGATGAGCCTGTTTCAGCGCAGCCTCACCGGAGAAGGCCAGTACATCGATGTGTCCATGCTGGACTGCCTCTTCTTTGCGACGGAATCCGCCGTCATCAACACCTCCGTCCTGCCGCCGGAGCGGGTCATTACCCGGAGCGGCAACCGGGAGATCGCTTTTGCGCCCTATGACTGCTATAAGGCATCCGACGGATACTATGTGCTGGGAGGCGGTACCGAACGGCACTGGATCAGTTACTGCGAGGTCACGGGGAGAGAAGATCTGCTGACGGATGACCGGTTCAAGGATAACGACAGCCGGAAGAAGAATGAACTGGAGCTGACGGACATCATCAGCGAGTTCTCGTCGAAACACACCCGTCAGGAAATGGTCGACATGCTCAGTAAAGTGGGAATCCCCTGCGCGCCGGTACTGAATATCCGGGAGGCAGTGGTGAGCCCGCAGATCCAGGCCAGGAACATGCTGGCCAAAATGGAGAACCCGAAGACCATCGGAGCTTATCATATTCCGAATGTTCCGGTGAAGTTCTCGGTCAGCGAATCCTCGATCGATTCGCCGGCACCTCTGCTGGGCGAACACAATGAAGAGATCCTTTCTGAATTAGGGTATTCCCCGGAAGACATAAAAGAACTCCTTGAAAAAGGAGTCCTTTAAAAAGCAATGTCCCAGGGATCAACCATCCATTATTGTATTCCCCTTCCATGGGGCAAGCGGCATCCTTCTCTGTCGGGATGCCGCTTGATTCTTTTTTCAGGTTTTTTTCATGAACGGTTTCAGCACCTTGTCCCAGACCAGCTTGATCAGCACGACCTGGATCGGCACCATCACCGCGCATTTAATGAGCCGCATGGGCAGCAGCGCCAGGTAAGCCTGTCCGTAGAGAATGTTCAGCCACAGAGTGTCCACGAACAGGTTCACCCCCAGGCACACCAGCACCACGGGAATGATGATCCGACGGATGCTGCTGTCTTTTTTGTACAGGAAGATCCCGTAGATGCAGCCGATCACGAAAGCGCTGACGGTGAATCCCGGGAAATAGGAGCCGGAGGGGAAGATCATCATCCCCAGCACGTCCCCGATTGCATAAGCCGCTCCGGCCCACAGGGGCCCGAAGAGGATCCCCACGCAGGCCACCGGCAGAAAGCCGAAGCCGATCCGCAGGAAATCCGTGTTGATGGACAGGAACCGGGTCAGCACCACTTCCAGCGCAATGAAAAAAGCAATCGTGACCAGGCGGCGCGTATTGCTCATAGTTACATTTGACATAATGATCGCCTCCTTCTTTAAAGTAATGCTTGAAATACGAACACTACATTAAAGAGGATGCTCCTTAATGCAGCAGCGGATTCAGTGCGGGCACCGCAAGCCGTGGGCTTTTCGTTCCCAGGTATTATCCTTGCCTGGGACACTTAACGCGCCGGCACTTTCTCTACCGCCTTCAGTATAGAAGCAGGGGGCAAGGATGTCAACCGGTATTTCAAGGACAAGCCCCCTTTTTTTATGCAATTTGTGACATCTGACGAGCCGCTATTTTGCACTGTATGCAGTTTTCCACCGGACGCAACTAACAACTTCCAACACCCGGCCTTTTGTGGTAAAATCGGAGTATCGGAAAGTAAACAACCTTTGGAGAAAGGACAGCGATATGAACGTGATCATCATCGGCGGCGGGGCCTCGGGCATGGCGGCCGCCATCACGGCGGCCCGGGCGGGCGCAGCCGTGACCATTTTTGAAAAGGAAGACCGGCTGGGGCGGAAGATCCTGGCCACCGGCAACGGGAAGTGCAATATGAGCAACTCCCGCTGGGACGGGGAGGAATACAACGAGACCGCGCGGGCTTTTGCCGCGAAGGTGCTGGAGAAAGTGAGCCCCGGCGAGACCCTGGAGTTCTTTGAGGAGCTGGGGATCTATCCCCGGGAGGACGGGGAAGGCCGGATCTACCCTTCTTCGGAACAGGCGGCCTCCGTGCTGGACGCCCTGCGGTTCGAAGTGCAGCGGCTGAAGATCGAAGTCATCCATGAGGAATGGATCAAGGGCGTGATCCCCCAGCGGGACGGCGGCTATTCGGTGGTGTCCCACGTCAACACCCGCCGGAAGGCGGAGAAGGTGATCATCGCCTGCGGCGGCGACGCCGGCCGGCAGTACGGCTGCGAAGGCGACGGATTCGCCCTGGCGGAAATGGTGGGCCATACGGTGACGGAACCGGTTCCGGCTTTGGTGGGCCTCACCAGCAAGGAACCCTATTTCAAACAGCTGAAGGGCGTCCGGGCCAAGGGCGAAGTGACCCTGACGGCCCAGGCCCAGAGCGGCGAGGAAGAAGTCCTGGGGACCTCCCGGGGGGAGATCCAGTTCGGGGAGACCGGACTGTCCGGGATCTGCGTCTTCGACCTCAGCGGCCGGGCGAACCGGGCTATGAAGGAGGAAAAGCGCTGCACCATGCGGCTGGACCTGTTCCCGGATGTGGAGCAGGCCGCATTCCTGGAGATGATGCGTCGGCGGCTGACCCTGTCGGCCTATAAGTCCTGCGAGAACTTCCTCAACGGACTGATCCACAAGAAACTGATCCCCGTGGTGCTGAAACAGTGTGGGATCGACAAGATCAATGACAAAGCGGAAAAGATCACGGAAGAGCAGATGGACAAGATCGCCTATATGCTGAAGAACTGGGATGTGCGGATCAGCGGGTCCAGGCCCTGGAACGACGCCCAGACCACTTCCGGCGGCGTAGCCCTCTCCGAGATCGATGAGAATACGATGGAATCCAAACTGCACCCGGGCCTGTATTTTGCCGGGGAAGTGGTGGACGTGGACGGCCGCTGTGGCGGGTATAACCTGCAGTGGGCCTGGTCCAGCGGGATCCTGGCGGGGCGGTCGGCGGCCGCTCAGCCCAAAACGGAGGAGTAAAAATGCTTCGGATCCGTGAAATAAAGTTGGAACTGACGGAAGACAGGGATTGTCTTCCGTCTAAAATTGAAAAGAAACTGGGACTGAAGCCCGGCAGCATCGCGGACTGGCGGATCGTCCGGGAGTCCGTGGATGCCCGGAAGAAGCCGAAGGTCCTCCGGATCTATAGCGTGGATTTCGCAGCGGAGCGGGAGGAGGCGCTGCTGAAGCGGCACCGGTTCCTGGAGAAGGCCCCGGAGAAGGCTTTCCAAGGGATTCCGCGATTGGATCTTGCCTCCCCCCTTGGGGGGAGGTGGCAGCCGAAGGCTGACGGAGAGGGGTCCGCAAAAAATCTCCCCCCCGTTATCGTCGGCTTCGGACCCTGCGGGATGTTCGCGGCCCTGTATCTGGCCCGGCAGGGACTCCGGCCCCTGGTGCTGGAGCGGGGCGAGCCCATGGAAGAGCGGATGAAGGCGGTGGAAGCCTTCTGGCAAACCGGCAAGCTGGACCCGAAATCCAACGTGCAGTTCGGGGAAGGCGGCGCCGGGACCTTTTCCGACGGAAAACTGAACTCCGGCATCAAACGCTCCTACCGGACGGAAATGGTGCTGGCGGAACTGGCGGTCCACGGGGCGCCGGAGGAGATCCTGTACAAACAAAACCCCCACGTGGGAACGGACGTCCTGCGGGAGGTGGTGGTGAATATCCGCAGGGAGATCATCGAACTGGGCGGGATCTTCCGCTTCGGCACCTGCTTCACCGGGCTTCGGACGGAAGCGGGACGGCTCACGGCGGTGGAAGTGAATGGGAACGAAGAGATCCCGGCCGGCATCCTGATCATCGCCCCGGGGCACAGCGCCCGGGATACTTTCCGGATGCTGCGGGAGGAAGGCTTTGAGATGGAAGCCAAGGCCTTTTCCATTGGCGCCCGGATCGAACACCCCCAGTCCCTGATCGATGAGAGCCAGTACGGCTCCGCCGAAGCGGCGGAGATCCTGGGAGCGGCGGACTACCGCCTCTCATATAAATGCAAAAACGGCCGGGGGGTCTATACCTTCTGCATGTGCCCCGGCGGCTATGTGGTGGCCTCCGCCTCGGAAGAAGGAGGCGTTGTCACCAACGGAATGAGTTACCACGGCCGGGACGGCAAGAATGCCAACAGCGCTCTGCTGGTGGGCGTGGAACCCTCGGATTTCGGTTCGGAAGATCCCCTGGCGGGGGTCGAATTCCAGCGGAAATGGGAGCAGGCCGCCTTTGAAGCCGGCGGCGGCAATTACTTTGCTCCGGCCCAGCAGGCGGAAGACTTTCTGAAGGGTACGCCCTCGGAAGGCCCCGGCGGCGTGGAGCCCACCTACCGGCCCGGCGTGAAATGGACGGACATTTCCCAATGCCTGCCGGACTTTGCGACGGAAGCCATGCGGGAAGCCCTGCCGGAACTGGGGAAGAAGGTGAAGGGCTTCGACCGGTCCGACGCTGTCCTGACGGCCGTCGAATCCCGAAGCTCCTCCCCTGTGAGGATCCTGCGGGGAGATGATCTCCAGACGAAGATCCTCGGCGTCTACCCCGCCGGCGAAGGCGCCGGCTACGCCGGCGGCATCCTCTCCGCCGCCGTTGACGGCATCCGGGTTGCGGAGAAGATTTGTGAGGAGGAAAAGATTTGAGATTTTACTTTCTGCGCCACCCCGAGACCCGGGCCAACGAGCGGTCCCTCATCTACGGGTGGGGAAATTACGATTATACCGAAAAAGGAGAAGAAATGTTCCGGGAGATCCTGCCCCGAATGGACGACTACGACTTCGACCGGATCTACACCAGCCCCCTGGACCGGGCCCGGAAACTGGCGGAAGCCATCGGCGCCCGCCGGGACAAGCCCGTCATCGTGGAGGAGCGCCTGAAGGAAATGCACTACGGCATCCTGGAAGGCATGCCCTACCCCGAAGCTGTGGAGAAATACCCGGAAGTCCTGGACCGGCTCTTCGGCGACCTGGAACATTTCACCGTGCCCGAAGGCGAAAGCATCGACAACGTCACCGCCCGGGTGGGGGAATTCCTGGACGAGATCAAGGAGGACGAGGGAGCGGTCCTGCTCATCACCCACTCCATGCTCACCCATACCGCCCTGTCCTGGCTTCTGGACCTGCCCCGGAACGACATGTGGCATTTCAAAATCGACCCCTGCATGCTGATCCGGGTGGACTACCACGACGGCTACGGCGTCCTGAAATTCATGATTCCCTACGAGGAAACCGACGGGACATATATCGTGAATATAGACGGAAGATAGGAGATTTAAGAAAACTTTAAGACTTTTCACCGGCAGTTTATAAGAAACCCCCGGTATACTGAAACCAACCTCAAAGAACCACGAAAGGAACTGCGATGAACATTCTGATCTGCGACGACGATCGTGAAATCGTCCGGGCCATTGAGATCTACCTGAAAAACGAAGGCTACCGCACCCTGCCGGCCTACGACGGCCTGCAGGCGCTCCAGATCCTGGAGCAGGAGCCGGTGCACCTGGTGATCATGGACATCATGATGCCGGGGATGGACGGCCTTTCCGTCACGGAGAAGATCCGGGCGACCCGGAACGTGCCCATCATCCTGCTGTCGGCCAAGTCCGAAGACTACGACAAGATCCAGGGACTGAACCTGGGGGCGGACGACTACGTCACCAAGCCCTTCAGCCCCATGGAACTGGTGGCCCGGGTGAAATCCCAGCTGCGGCGGTTCACCGACCTGGGGAGCATGGAAAAACCCCGGGAAGGCCATCAGTACCGCACCGGCGGCCTGTTTCTCGATGATGACGAGAAAACGGTCACCGTGGACGGGAAGGAGATCCTCCTGACGCCGAAGGAATACGGGATCCTGGCCTTCCTGATGAAGAACATGGGAAAGGTGTTCTCCATCGAGCAGATCTACGAGCAGGTCTGGGACGAACCGGCCTACAATCCGGATAACACGGTAGCGGTCCACATCCGCCACATCCGAGAGAAGATCGAGATCGACCCGAAGGACCCGCGGTACCTGAAAGTGGTCTGGGGTGTTGGTTACAAAATCGAAAAGATCCGGGAACGGTGATCCCGGGACAAAGGGGGTTTCAAGAATGGAATATAAGGAAAAAGAAGTGATCCGTCCGGGAATGAACGGAGCCTGGGCGGTATCCAGCCTGCTGGCGGTGATATCGGGAACGCTGTTCCTGATAGTCCTGACCGCCGGCAACGAGATCGACCGGCTGGGGTGGGCTGAAAGCAGCCTGATCCGGACCGAAGCACTGGCGGATTACGCCAATATGGCCTGGATCGCCGGGGTGGCCCTGGCCATCATCTGTATCGCTTCCGTCATCGTGTCCGTATGGAAATGCGGGACCAAATATGACGACGGCACCGTCCGGCTGACAAAGTTCGACAAGATCTTCCCGGACGTGCTGGCAGCGGCAGGGATCTTCCTGATGGCGCTGGTGATGCCGGCGTACATGTGCCTGCAGGGCTGGTTCATGCTGGAGATCGTGAACGGAAAGCTGCTGCCGAAGATCGCCCTGACGGAAGGCGCAAAGACCTTCAGCGGCCTGGAAAAACTGTCCGAAACCTATGACGGCTTCATTGGAGCGAGCCTGAGTACCCATTGGGTGCTGCTGTTCTTCGGCGTGCTCTTAACGGCGGTACTCCTGGGGGCGGAGCTGATGATTCTCCAGTCCATCGCCCGGCAGATCAAGAACCGCACCGTCCTGAAGAATACCCTGGTTTGGAACATAATCAGCCGGATCGACGGGTTTATGAAGAAAACGGACATGAACACCAAATGGGTAATGGTGATCCTGGCCGTCGGGGCGCTCATCAGCGCCACCTGGGTGGGGCTGATCTTAGTGGCGGCCCTGATCATCTGGAAAGTGCCGGCCTTCATGCGGAAGTACGGCATGGTGAAGGAAGGCATCCATGAATTAAAAGAGGGCAATCTGGACCATCAGATCCCCCTGGAGGGCGACGGGGAAATGGAACGTCTGGCGGCGGAGGTCAATGAGATCGCCGGGGCCCGGAAGCGCTCCCTGGAGAAGGAACTGAAGTCCCAGCGGCTGAAGACCGACCTGATCACCAACGTGTCCCACGACCTGAAGACGCCGCTGACATCCATGGTCACCTATGTGGACCTTCTGAAAAAGGAGGGGCTGGACAGCCCCAATGCGCCGGAGTACCTGCGGATCCTGGACGAAAAAACCAATCGTCTGCAGAAGCTCAGTACCGATCTCTTCGACGCCGCCAAGGCGTCCAGCGGGGACATTCCCGTGGAAATGGGCGACGTGGATATCCTGCAGATTCTGAACCAGGCCATGGCGGAACTGGACAGCAACCTGCGGCAGGCGGACCTGGAGATCATCGTGAATCCGAAGACCGAAAATACCCGGGTACGGGCGGATGGGCGGCTGCTGTGGCGGGTCCTGGAGAACGTCCTGACCAATGCGGCGAAATACGCCCTGCCGGGCAGCCGGGCCTACATCGACATCTATGAAGAGCGGGGCCGGGTGTTCCTGGAGATGAAGAACATTTCCAGGGAACCGTTGAACATCGACCCGGATGAGCTGATGGAACGGTTCAAGCGGGGCGACGAATCCCGCAGCACCGAAGGCAGCGGACTGGGGCTGGCCATCGCCACCGACCTGTGCCGACTCATGGGCGGGAACTTTAAAATTGCCATTGACGGCGACCTGTTCAAGGCCGTGGTGGAACTGGAAAAGGCGTAAAACAACAAAATAGGCTGAATAATAAAACAACGCCGGAGAGGCAACAGGCCTTTCCGGCGTTTTATTGTGGTCGATTATTCGCAGATCTCCGCCAACTGGTATTTGATCACCTTAGCCAGGTCTTCCGGGCTCACCTCCACCTGGTAGCCGATCTTGCCGGCGCTGAAGAGGATGGTCTTATGGTTCCCGGCGCTGGCGTCGATGGTGGTGGGGAAGAATTTTTTCATCCCGATGGGGGAACAGCCTCCGTGGACATACCCCGTCAGGGGCAGCAGTTCCTTGCTCTTGATCATGGCGATGCTCTTCTCACCCACCGCGGAAGCTGCCTTCTTCAGGTCCAGCTCCCCGCTCACCGGCACCACGAACACGTAGTGCTGGCCGGTCTTTCCCACCGTCACCAGGGTCTTGAAGACCTGGTCCGGGTTTTGCCCCAGCACCGCGGCCACTTCCTGGCCGCTGATGGCACCCGTGTCGGCGTAGGTATAGTGCTCATAGGGGACCTTCTTCTGGTCCAGGATCCGCATTACATTGGTTTTGTCATTCTTCTTCATGTTCCGTCACTCTCTTTTAACGGGCCGATGTGGGCATCGGCCCCTACTAAACAATCAAGCTTTCCCCGGTCATTTCCGCCGGCTGGGGCAGCCCCAGGATATTCAGCATGGTGGGCGCCAGGTCCGCCAGCCGTCCGCCGTCCCGCAGTTCAATGTCTTTGCCCTTCGGCGTGGCCGCCAGGAAAGGCACCCGGTTCAGGGAATGGGCGGTGACCACGTTGCCGGCCTCGTCCAGCATCACGTCGCAGTTCCCGTGGTCCGCCGTCAGGAGGATGGACCCGCCCCGGCCCAGAATGGCCTCGAAGATCCGAGGCACGCACTTGTCCAGGGCCTCGATGGCCTTCACCGCCGCTTCGAAAACGCCGGTGTGGCCCACCATGTCCGGGTTGGCGAAATTCAGTATGATCACATCGTAGATATCTTTTTCAATGGCCGCCAGCACGTTCTCCGTCACTTCAAAGGCGCTCATCTCCGGCTGCAGGTCGTAGGTAGCCACCTTCGGAGAGGGAATCAGGATCCGGTCCTCGTTCGGGTTCGGCGCCTCTACCCCGCCGTTGAAGAAGAAGGTCACGTGGGCGTATTTTTCCGTCTCCGCGATCCGGAGCTGCTTCAGTCCCTTTTCGCTCAGGTATTCGCCCAGGGTGTTCTCCAGGTGTTCCGGCGGATAGGCCACCAGCACATTCGGCATCGTTGCGTCGTACTGGGTCATGCACACGTAGGTCAGGCCCTTCGGCCGGGCCTTCCGTTCAAAGCCGTCAAAGGCGTCGTCCACGAAGCAGCGGGTGATTTCCCGGGCCCGGTCCGGACGGAAATTGTACATGATCACGGAGTCGTTGTCATGGATCCGGCCGATGACTTCCCCGTTCTCCTCCATCACGAAGGGCACCACGAATTCGTCGGACACGTCTTCGTCATAGGATTCGTGCATGGCCCGGATCGGGTCATCCGTCACCTTGGCTTCACCCAGGGTCAGGGCGTCGTAGGCCAGCACCACTCTCTCCCACCGCTTATCCCGGTCCATGGCGTAGTACCGGCCGGAAACGGTGGCCAGTTTGCCGGCGCCGATCTCCTCCAGCTTTTCCTGCAGCTGGGCGATGAAATCCACCGCGGAGCGGGGCGGCACGTCACGGCCGTCCAGGAAGGAGTGGACGAAGATCTTCTTCAGGCCGTTTTTCTTCGCCAGTTCGATCAGGGCGTACAGGTGGGTCAGGTGGCTGTGGACCCCGCCGTCGGACAAAAGCCCCATCACGTGAAAGGCGGAATCGTTCTTCTTCGCGTTCTCCACCGCCGCCATCAGGGCCGGGTTCCCGAAAAAGTCCCCGTCTTCGATGGACTTGGTGATCCGGGTCAGCTCCTGGTAGACGATCCGGCCGGCGCCGATGTTCAGGTGCCCCACTTCGGAGTTTCCCATCTGCCCGTCCGGCAGCCCCACGTCCAGGCCGGAGGCCCCCAGGGACGTGTTGGGATAAGTCTCGAAGATCTTGTCGATCCCGGGTTTATGGGCGGCCAGGATGGCGTTGCCGTATTCGCTGGGGTTGATCCCGTAGCCGTCCAGTATCATTAACATCAAAGGTTTTTTCATTTTATCGGTCTCCTTTGCAAGGTTGTCTCTCACAATTCATATTATATCAGAAAAACCGCGGCGGGGGTATACTCAATCTCCAATCTCCCCTCTTCTTATGATATAATAAAACCAAAGGAGAACATCATGAAATGGAACGAGGGCCAGGAACGGGCGATCTTTACGAGAGATAAAAATATTCTGGTGTCGGCGGCGGCGGGCTCCGGCAAGACTGCGGTGCTGACGGAACGGATCCGGCAGATGGTGGTCCGGGAAGGCGTTTCCGTGGACCAGATGCTGATCGTGACCTTCACCAACGCCGCGGCGGCGGAGCTGCGGGAGAGGATCCACAAAGGGATCCTCGAAGCCATGGAGGAAGACAGCACGGACGCGGCGGCCCTGCAGGAGCAGCTGGACCTGCTGCCGGAAGCGGACATCTGCACCTTCCACGCCTTCTGCCTGAAGGTGATCCGGCTGTATTTCTTCCTGACGGACGTGACGCCGGATTTCCGGATCTGCGACGAAGCCCAGCAGGAGATCTTCGAACAGGAAGCCCTGGAGCAGATGATGCGGGAAAGCTTTGAGAAAGAAGATCCGCAGATCCTGGATTTCCTGACGAAATACGCCGGACCCCGGGGCGACCGGAATGTCACCGCCATGGTGCAGACCCTCCACCGGTTCCTGGAAAGCCTGCCGGAACCGGACGCCTGGCTGGACAAGAGCATGGACGCCGTCCGGGAGAGCGAAGACGAACGGGAGCGGGCCACCCTGCCGGCGGTGGAAGTGCTGGTTGGGATGACCCGGCGGTACGATGAGATCCTCCGGGAGAAGAAGCGGGCGGTGAACCAGCTGAGCTTTTCGGACGTGGAGCACCTGGCGCTGGAGATCCTGGCGCAGGAGGGCCCTGCGGAGGAACTGAGGGAACAGTACCGGTACATCTTCATCGACGAGTATCAGGACACCAACGAACTGCAGGAGACCCTGGTCCGGCGGATCTGCCGGGAGGACAACCGGTTCATGGTGGGGGACGTGAAGCAGAGCATCTACCAGTTCCGGCTGGCGGACCCGGACATCTTTGTCCGGAAGTACCGGGCCCTGCGGGACGGGACAGACCCCACGGGCATCAAGATCGACCTGAACCGGAACTTCCGCAGCAAGCCGGCGGTCCTGGACTTCGTCAACCGGGTCATGGAACCGGTGATGACGGAGGAGGCCGGAGGGATCGCCTACGACGAGGCGGCCATGCTGTACCCCGGATTCGATTATGAGAATACACCGGCGGCGGGCTATCCGCCGATGGAGGTTATAGTGGACGTGATTCCGGAAGCCGAGACCCGGGAGGCGCTGATCAAAGATGGATGGATCCGGTCCGACCTGAAACGGGAGGAACTGGGGGCCATGCAGGCTGCCCGCAGGATCCGGGAGATCCTGGGACGGGAATACTACGACAACAAGGAGAAAGAGGTCCGGCGGATCGGCCTGTCGGACATCGTGGTGCTGATGCGGGCCTATCGCGGCGCGGCCCAGACCTGGCAGGAAGTCTTCCGGCGGGAAGGGATTCCGGCCTATTTCGAAGGCGGCGACGAATACTTCGACACCGTGGAGATCCTGGTCTTCACCAATCTCCTGAAGATCCTGGTGAACCGGCGGCAGGACATCCCGCTTCTGAGCGTTCTGCGGTCGGTGATCTTCGGCTTCACCGCCTCGGAACTGGCGGCGATCCGGATCCACCAAAAGGAAGGTCTTTTCGCAGAGAGCTTCCTGTCCTTCGCGGAAGAAGGGGAAGACGAGGCCCTGCGGGAGAAATGCGCGGAGGCCCTCCGGAAACTGGACCGGTGGAGCGAGGAAGCCGGCTACCTGTCCCTGAAAGACCTGTGCTGGAAAGCGGCGGACGAATCCGGCTATTACGAATTCGTCGGGGCCCTGCCCCGGGGCGGCCGGCGGCAGGAGAACATCCGGGACCTGATCGCCCGGGCGGACAAATTCCAGAAGGACACCGGCCGGAACCTGGCCGGATTCCTGAAATACATCGACCGGATCGCGAAGACTTCCGCTCCGGTGCCGGCCCGGAAGCCGGCGGAGGCCGGGGAGGACTACGTGCGGATGATGAGCATCCACAAGAGCAAGGGCCTGGAGTTCCCGGCGGTGATCCTGGCGGGGGCCGGAAAGGCCTTCAATCACCGGAAGCCCTCGGAGGAACTGAGCCTGCACAAGGACCTGGGGCTGGGACTGCGCTACCGGGCGCCGGAGAACGAGTACAGCACGAAGACCCTGCGGCAGCTGGCCATCGACGAGGCGGTGAAGGATGCGGAGACGGCGGAGGAAATGCGGCTGCTGTACGTGGCCATGACCCGGGCCCGGGAGCAGCTCGTCATCATCGGCAGCGTGAAAAACAGCGAGGCGGCCGCCAACGTGGGGAACTGCGATCCGGAAGAGGCAAAGAACTATCTGGACTGGATCGGGTATTCGCTGGAGGAAGAGGCCCCCTCAGTCCGCTCTGCGGACAGCTTCCCCGAGGGGGGAGCCGAGGAGAACCCCGAACCCTTGCCTCCCCCCACGGGGGAGGTGCCGCCGGAGGCGGCGGAGGGGGAACCCATCGAAGCAGTTCTCCGCCAAAAAGTCTTCGACCGCATGAGCTTCCGCTACCCCTACCCGGAAGCCACGAAGATCCCGGCGAAGTTTACCGCCACCGAACTGAACCGGTATTACGCCGAGGACCTGGACGAACTGCGGGAGGTCTTCGGGGAAGAGATGACGGTGCCGGAAGAGGAAATGACGGCCCCCGGCGTGCGGGTGCCGAAACTGCGGCAGGAACTGCCGGCCCGGGATCCGGACGGCAAGAGGATCCTGTCGGCGGCGGAGCGGGGCACCATCACCCACCAGGTGCTCCAGGAACTGGACCTGGAGCGCTGCGGCGGCCTCGAAGAAATCAAGGCGCAGATCCGGGAAATGGCGGCGGCCGGACGCCTGTCCGAACGGGAGGCAGGGGCGGTCAACCCGGGCTGGATCCGCCGGTTCTTCGAAAGTCCCTTAGGCGAGCGAATGCTGAACGCCCGGAAGATTTACCGGGAGCAGGAATTCCTGCTGTGGCAGCCCCACGACGGGGAGACCGGTTCCATCATCCAGGGGATCATCGACTGTTTCTTCGAAGAAGAGGACGGTCTGGTGCTGCTGGATTACAAGACCGATTTCGTGCCGGAGGGGGACGAAGAGGCCCTGAAGGAAAAGGCGGAACACTACCGCAGGCAGATCGAGATCTACCGCCGGGCCATCGGGGAAGCCCTGGGCGGGACCGTGAAGGAAAGCTATCTGTTTTTCCTCAGCGTCGGCGCCGCAGTCAGGGTCGGATAGACGGAGTTCGCAAAATTTTTCGCAGATTATTCGAAACGGAGAATAGATTTCGGATTCACGAATATGCCCTTGACATTGCCGATGTATAGGACTAATATAATCATGTAAAGGTTTTCATAAACCTTTAAAAATAACAAAAATTTTTATTAAAGGAGATGTTTGAAATGGGCGCATTAGCACAGAAATACCTGGAAATCGCGAAACAGAGAAACGCAGACCAGGCTGAATTCCTGCAGACCGTAGAAGAAGTTGTTACAACTCTGGAACCGGTTCTGGAAAAACACCCTGAATGGGTAGAAGCAAAGATCATCGAAAGACTGATCGAGCCTGAAAGACAGGTTATGTTCAGAGTTCCTTGGGTGGACGACAATGGTGAAGTACAGGTTAACAGAGGCTTCAGAGTACAGTTCAACTCCTGCCTCGGACCCTACAAAGGCGGCCTGAGATTCCATAATTCCGTAAACCTTTCCATCATCAAGTTCTTAGGTTTCGAACAGATCTTCAAGAACGCTCTGACCACACTGCCCATCGGCGGCGGCAAAGGCGGTTCCGACTTCGATCCGAACGGCAAGAGCGATGCTGAAATCATGAGATTCTGCCAGAGCTTCATGACAGAACTGTACAGACACATCGGCGCTGACACAGACGTTCCGGCTGGCGACATCGGCGTAGGCGGAAGAGAAATCGGCTACCTGTTCGGTCAGTACAAGAAGATCGTTGACAGATACGAAGGCGTTCTCACCGGTAAAGGTGTAGGCTGGGGTGGTTCCTTAGCAAGAACAGAAGCTACAGGCTTCGGTATCGTATACTTCACAGAAGAAATGCTGAAGGCTCACGGCGAAACTCTGAAGGGCAAGACCGTTGCTGTTTCCGGTTTCGGTAATGTAACCTGGGGTACCGTTACAAAGGCTACAGAATTAGGCGCTAAGGTCGTTACGATCTCCGGTCCGGACGGCTACATCTATGATGAAGACGGCGTTGTTGGTGAAAAGATCGACTTCCTGCTCCAGTTAAGAGGCAGCGGCGAAAACATCTGCGCACCTTATGCTGACAAGTTCCCGGGCGCTAAGTTCTTCCCGAAAGAAAAGCCTTGGGGCGTTAAGGTTGACGTAGTCATTCCGTGCGCAACACAGAATGAAATCCACCTCGAAGACGCTCAGAAGATCGTGACCAATGGTACAAAGTTCGTTTGCGAAGGCGCTAACATGCCGACCACCAACGATGCTCTGAAGTTCTTACAGGACAACGGCGTTATCGTAGGTCCGGCGAAGGCTGCTAACGCTGGCGGCGTTGCTACTTCCTGCCTCGAAATGGCTCAGAACAGCCAGAGAATCTACTGGTCCTTCGAAGAAGTAGATCAGAAGCTGTATGGCATCATGGTCAATATCTTCAAAGAATGTAAAGAAGCTGCTGAAGAATACGGCATGGCCGGCAACTACGTTGCAGGCGCAAACATCGCCGGCTTCTTAAAGGTTGCAAATGCTATGATGGCACAGGGTATTGTTTAATCGACACCCATTTCAATCTTTACATAATCAAAAAGGGAACCGCTTCGGCGGTTCCTTTTTTTATGGTCTCCGTATTGAAAAACCCTCCCCGATTTTATATAATGAAGGGTAGCGAATAAGTGAGAAAAGAGGAAACGATTCGGAAAGGAGGAGGCCCATGGAAATGGATAAGACCCTGGAAAAAGTATTCGAACTGATTGAAGCCAAGAAGTATGCCCTGGTGCGGGAAGAACTCCTTGAAAACAATGAGGCCGACATCGCCGAAATCGTGGAGGAAGTCAACGACAACATCGACACGGAAAAGGCCGTGATTCTCTTCCGGATGCTGCCGAAAGATATTTCCGCTTCGGTGTTCTCCTACCTTTCCACCGACTGTCAGATGGACATCGTGGGCGGGATCACCGTCAAGGAAGTGCAGAACATCATGGAGGAAATGTCTTTCGACGACATGATCGACGTCATGGAGGAACTGCCGGCCAACGTGGTGGACCGGATCCTGATGCGGACGGACAAGGAGACCCGGAAGCTGATCAACCAGTTCCTCAACTACCCGGAATCCTCCGCCGGCAGCCTGATGACAATCGACTACATCGGGCTCAAGAAGGAAATGAAGGTCCGGGACGCCCTGAACTTCATCAAGATCCACGGGATGGACCAGGAAACGGTCTACACCTGTTACGTCATGGACAACGAACGCCACCTGGAAGGCATTGTCTCCCTGAAGACCCTGGTGGTCAGCGAAGGATATGAAGTCATCAAGGACATCATGCATGAGGACGTCATCTCCGTCAACGTCATGGACGACCAGGAAGAGGTCGCCCAGATCTTCAAGAAATACGACTTCCTGGCGCTGCCGGTCGTGGACAAGGAAAACCGGCTGGTGGGTATCATCACCTTCGACGACATCATGGACGTCATCGAAGAAGAAACCACGGAAGATATCGAGAGAATGGCCGGCGTATTTGACGGATCCGGCAAGGAATACATGGATATTCCGGTGCTGCACCACGTCAAGAACCGGCTGCCCTGGCTCTGCGTGATGACGATCTCCCTGATGATCACCGGCGGGATCATCGCGCATTTTGAAGACCTCATGAGCCAGGTCATCGCCCTGGTGGCCTACATCCCCCTGCTGAACGGCACCGGGGGGAACGCCGGGACCCAGTCCGCTTCCCTGATCATCCGCGGCATGGCCGTGGGCGAGATCGAGCTGCGGGATGCGGCAAGGGTGTTATGGAAGGAAATGAGGATCAGTTTCACGGTGGGGCTGATCTTAAGCGTACTCAATTTTATCAAGATCATCGTCATCGACCGGGAAGCCATGCTGGTGGCCCTGACGGTGGCGCTGGGGATCTTCATCATCGTCATGTTCGCCAAACTGCTGGGCGGCCTGCTGCCCATGGCGGCGAAGCGGCTGGGCATCGACCCGGCCCTGATGGCGACGCCGATGATCTCCTCCATTACCGACATGGTCTCCGTCATCGTGTACTTTACCCTGGCGACCATGATCATCGGTTTTGCATTCTAAAAGGAGTGGAAGGAAAATGGAACGGATCGCGACAGGGGCCCGGATGCGGGCCATTGACGCATACACCATCAACAACGGCATCGTGCCCGGCGAGGTGCTGATGGAGCGGGCCGGCGAAGGCCTGACCCGGCATCTGCTGGAACTGATCGAGGAAAACGCCCTGACCCGCTGCCTGATCGTCTGCGGCGCCGGCAACAACGGCGGCGACGGATACGTGGCGGGACGGCTCCTGAAACAACAGGGGATCCAGCCCAGAGTGTATTCCACCGCCGACCCGGCGAAGCTCAAGGGAGACGCCCTCCTGAACTATCAGCGGTACACGGCCCTGGGGGGCGAAGTGCGCTGCCTGAAGGAGGAAGGCGTCATGGATGCGTTCCGGCGGGACTGCCGGGAAGCGGAAATCATCGTGGACGCGGTGCTGGGCACCGGCATCGACCGGGAAGTAGGCGGCACGGCCAAAGAGGTCATCGACGCGGTCAACGAGGCGTCCCCCCACGCGTTCATCGTGGCGGTGGACATCCCTTCCGGCGTAGGCGCAGACAACGGACGGGTCTACGGCACGGCCGTGAAGGCGGACCAGACCGTGACCTTCCAGATGAACAAATTCGGCATGGCCGCGGAGCCCGGCAGAAGCTGCGCCGGGATCGTCCACGTGGAGGAGATTGGATTGTCGGCGGAACTCTGCGCGGAGGATGAAGGCGTCATCTACCGGCCGGGTCCGGAGGACGCGGCGGCGATGCTGCCGAAGCGACGCCCCGACATGAACAAGGGCAGCGCCGGGAAACTGATGATCCTGGCGGGAAGCCCCGGCATGGCGGGAGCGGCGGTGCTGGCGGCCAAAGCGGCCTACCGCAGCGGCGCCGGACTGGTGAAGGTAGCGGCTCCCTGGGAAGTGGTACAGGTGCTGCAGACGGCGGTGCCGGAAGCCACCACATTGGTATTGGGAGAAGACCCGGAAGAGAACTTCCGGAAGATCGAAGAGGAAATGAAACAGTACGACGCACTGGCGGCGGGCCCCGGGCTGGGACAGTCCGAAGCCGCCGGGAAGCTGGTGCGGAAAGTACTGGAACAGATAGAAAAACCGGTCGTGCTGGACGCTGACGGGATCAACCTGGCGGCGAAGATGAAGGAAGTGCTGGAGGGCCGGAGCGGCCCGCTGATCCTGACGCCTCATCCGGGAGAGATGGGGCGGCTCACGGGGAAGACCCCCGAAGAAGTCAACCGGGACCGGCTGCAAATTGTGACAGAGTTCACAAATGAGGTTCCGGCGGTGCTGCTGCTGAAAGGCGCGGGGACCCTGGTCAGGGGACCGGGTGAAGAGGCCCGGACCTGGTTGAATCCCACCGGCAACAGCGGCATGGCCACGGCCGGCAGCGGCGACGTCCTCACCGGCATCATCGGCGCCCTCCTGGCGGCGGGCCTCGAAGCCGAAGAAAGCGCCGTCCTCGGCGCCTGCCTCCACGGCCTCGCCGGCGACCTCGCTGCCGAAAGACTCGGAGAGTTCAGCCTCATGGCCTCCGATATCGCAGACGGGGTATCAGATGCAGTGAAGTTACTAAATCGACTGAAGACATAAAGGGAAATCGCTCCAAAGCGAAGTGTGATTTGCCGGAGGGGAAGTAAGGAACGCCGGTCCTTAGCGATTGGCAAGCCGAAGGCGCAGACAGAGCTTAGTACCGCTGCGTGACGCTTCTTAGCGAGAGCGTCCCCGAGGCAAATGCACACGAAGCAAAAGCGATTTCCAAAAAGATTAACATAGATATCAATATAGGAGTTCTACAAATGAGAGCATACATCAAACGAAACAGAGTCTTCTTTATCCTGATCGCCCTGGCCGTGATCGCCGCCCTGATCGTCACCGCCCAGCGAATGATCGTGGAAAAATCCGACCGGACCGTGGACTTTATCCTGGACTATAAGGAAGCCGAACTCCTGGCCGAACAGTCCCCCCACGACGTGGGCTGGTGGCTGAAGGAATTCGCCGGCATGGGCATCACCAAGGTGGGGCTTCAGGAAGAATCTCTGAAGACCCTGACCAAATCGGAAGAACCCGTCAAGGCGGAACTGGTCACGGAACTGCGGCAGGACACCTACTGGCTCAGCCAGGCCCCGGAGGAAGTGCTGGAGATGATCGATGAAAACGTGGAAGACGACTTCGACGTGCTGGTCATCGCCGAATCCCAGGAGATGTTCTCCTTCATCAAGAGGGCCTTTGAAGTGCGGTACGACCCCAAAAAGGTCACCACCCTGCAGACCGACGACGGCGGCTACATCCTGATCGACGGCACCGTGGAGGACGCCCTGTACGGCGAGACCGAGGTCATCGGCGACAGCGAGAGCGTGGGCTTCGAGCAGTACCAGGATATGAAGAGTTCCAAAATCATGTACCTGAACCTGGGCATGCTGGCGGACAAGGTGAAGATCATTCAGAACGCGGGCTGCACCGTGGAGCCCCGGACTTCCGCCTATGAAGGCTGGAACGACAAGCGGTTCTTCAACGACGTGGTGAAGCAGTACGCCAAGCTGAAGGTGGACCCGAACTACTGGATCATGGCCAACAAGGTCATCCCCGCCTACGACGAGGAGGAAGACGGCGTCAAGATCCTGGCGGACTACCTGGATGAGAACGACATCACCATCGGCATCGTGGAGAACACCAACCAGCGGGCCAACATCGACCCCGACGGACTGGAAGAACTGGTCCAGGCCACCGACTACAACGTGGTCCGGGTCTTCAGCGTATGGCCCTACATCCAGTTCCGTTACGAATACTATGGCTACGACAGCTACCAGGAGATCGAGAACTCCCTGTTCCGGGCCATCGTGGAAAGAAATATCAAGGTCATCTACTACAAACCCATGAAGGAAAAGGATGACAACTATACCTATATCACCGACGTGAAGGAATACCGTGAATCCTTCGCCAGCCTGGAAAAGAGACTGGCGCGGCACGGGATCCGCATCGGCCAGGCCAGCCCCTCCAAGCCTTATCAGGTGCCCTTCTGGGCGAAACTCCTGATCGCCGTGGGCGCCGGCTGCGCGGGCCTGCTGTGCCTGAAACAGGTTCTGCCGATCCGAAACCGGTGGCTGTACCTGCTGCTGATCCTGGGGACCGTCGGCGCCGCCGGCGCCCTTCGGATCGCCCCGAATCTGGCGGGACAGCTGACCTCCATGGCGGCTTCCGTATTCATGGGCTGCCTGGCGGTGATCTGGATGATCCGGAAGTCGGTGGAGGACAAGAAGAAAGTCCGGGCGGACGCCGGACTGGGCGCGATCCTGACAAGAGGGATCATCGTCCTGGCGGGGGGACTGCTGGTTTCCCTGGCGGGGGCCATCATGACCGCCGCCCCCATCTCCAGCATCAACTTCATGCTGGAAATGGATATTTACCGGGGCGTCAAGTTCGCCCAGCTGCTGCCCCTGGCCTTCTTTGCACTGGTCTTCTGCCTCTATGCCCTCTGGCTGTGGGGTGAAAAGAAAAAGACCACCCTGGAGATCCGGGACGTGAAATGGATCATGAACTACGACATCAAGGTCTGGATCATCGCCGTCGTCGGACTCCTGGGAGCCCTGGGCTACGTTTACCTGGCCCGGACGGGACACGAGACCGGCATGGACGTGTCCACCTTCGAACTGGTCGCGAGAAACTTCCTGGAGGAGATCCTTTACGCACGGCCCAGGACCAAGGAATTCCTGGTGGCCTTCCCTGCGGTGATGCTGTTCGTCTACAGCATGATCCGCAACCAGAAGGTCTGGGCCTTCGTCTTCGGCCTGGCCGGGACCATCGGGTTCACCTCCGTCATCAACACCTTCATGCACATCCGGACACCCATGGAACTGGGATTCGCCCGGACGGCATACTCGGTGATATTCGGCGTCGTCCTCGGCGTTCTGTACGTGGTGGTATTCGACGTGATTTGCAGACTGTTCAGAAAGTGGGGAACCCGTTACAATGCATAGGATCGTAATATCCGGGTACTACGGATTCAACAACATCGGGGACGAATCCATCCTGAAAGCGGTGGTGGAGAATCTGCAGGAGCGCCTGCGGCGGACCGAGATCACTGTCCTGTCCCAGAATCCGGAGAACACCCGTGAAAAATTCGGCGTAAAAGCGATACCCCGGATGAAGCTGGGAGCCATCATCCGGGCCATCTTCCGGTCAGATCTGCTGATTAGCGGCGGCGGGAGCCTGCTGCAGGACGTGACCAGCAAGAGGAGCATCCTGTACTATCTGGCCATCATGTGGATCGCCATCCTGTTCCGGAAAAAAGTCTTTATATACAGTCAGGGCATCGGCCCTGTCAACCAGAGATTCAACCGCTGGATCATGGTGAAGACTCTGAAAAGAGTGGATCACATCGTGGTCCGGGACGAGGGGTCCCGGGAGTTCCTGACGGACTGCGGGATCGATGAAAACAAGATCACCGTCACGGCGGACCCGGTGATTCGGCTGAAAAAGACCGGACTGCTGACGGGGCGCAAGATTCTGGAGGAGGAAAACTTCGATTTCCAGGACGACCGGATCGACCCCACCCCCAAGATCGGCATCGCCGTCAAGGGCAGGCTGAAGGACAGGGATTTCGTGGACGAGGTCTGCGAAGGGATCCGGGAACTGATCGAGAAATACGATGCCCGGATCGTGCTGATCCCCTTCTACTTCTCCGAAGACATGCCCATCGCCGAGGAAATCGAGAAGCGGTTCCCCGGCAAGGTCACCTGCATCCGGCGCAAGTGCCTGACGGACGAGATGCTGTCGGTGATCGGCAACATGGACGTGCTGGTGGGGGTGCGGCTGCATTCCCTGATCCACGCAGCCATCATGGAAGTGCCCATGATCGGGGTCTCCTACGACCCGAAGGTCAATGCCTTCCTGCGGTCCATGGACCTGAAGGCCCTGTGCTCCGTTTACGACTTCAAGGGCGAGTACCTGGTGGAGGAATTTGATAAAGTCTGGCGGAACCGGACGGCGCAGCTGAACAAGGTGCGGCGCAACAAGGCGGTGCTCATCGACAAGCTCAATCAGAACGAAGTGCTGATCGGGAAACTGCTGGGAGAGGAGAATACGCGTGGCTGAACGAATCAATATCATGGGCGTCCCGGTGGATATGGTGGATTACGAGGAGGCCCTGGCGCGGTTCAAGACCTTCGTGGAGGAGGACGGCGTCAGCCTGATCGTCACACCGAACTCCGAGATCGTGGTGAACGCCGGCAAGAATGAAGAGCTGATGGAAGCCATCAAGCAGGCGGAGATGGTGATCCCCGATGGGATCGGCCTGGTCTACGCCTCGAAGATCCTGGGACATCCGCTCCGGGAGCGGGTCACCGGCATCGACTTCCTGGGCAGGGCCCTGGCTTATCTGGCGGAAACGGGGAAGACCGCCTTCCTCTTCGGCAGCAAGCCGGGGATCGCGGAAAAGGCGGCGGCACGGATGGAACAGGCCTACCCGGGGCTGAAGATCGTGGGGACCCGGAACGGCTATTTTAAAGAAGAAGAGGAGGAAGGGATCCTCCGGGAGATCAACGAGGCGGCGCCGGACCTTCTGTGCGTGGCCCTGGGATCCCCCAAGCAGGAGCTCTTCGTGCTGAAATACAAGGACAGGCTGAATGCCAAAGCCGCCATCGGCATCGGCGGCAGCCTGGACGTCTGGTCCGGGGATCTGAAGCGGGCCCCGGAATTCTACCGGAAACACGGACTTGAATGGCTCTATCGGTTCATCCAGGAGCCGTCGAGATACAAGAGAATGGCAGCGCTGCCGCTGTTCATGCTCAAAGTCATTTTTTCAAACAAAAGTCAGGTTACGGCCGAAGACTGAGAGGAGAGAGAACATGGTAAATGTTGACGAGGTAAAAAAAGCTGCACAAGACATGCGGAAAGACATCATAAAGGCGATCTCAGCAGCGGGTTCGGGGCATCCCGGCGGGTCTCTGTCCGCCACGGATATCCTGGCCACACTCTATTTCTACAAGATGAACGTGAACCCGGCGGATCCGGACATGGAAAACCGGGACAAATTCGTCTTATCCAAGGGACACGCCGCGCCGGCGCTGTATGCGGCACTGGGACGCAAGGGCTACTTTGACGTCAATGAGATGTACAGCCTCCGTAAGATCGGCTCAGTCTTCCAGGGCCACCCGGACATGAAGAAGATACCGGGGGTGGAAATGTCCACCGGCTCCCTGGGCCAGGGATTCTCCACCGCGGTGGGGATGGCGCTGGCCGGCAAGCTGGACGGCAGGAAATCCAAGGTCTACGTGCTGCTGGGGGACGGCGAGATCCAGGAAGGGATCGTTTGGGAAGCGGCCATGTCCGCGGCCCACTACAAGCTGGACAACCTGGTGGCGATACTGGACAACAACGGTCTGCAGATCGACGGCCGCAACGACGACGTCATGCAGGTGGAACCGATCTATGAAAAATTCGAAAGCTTCGGCTGGGAAGTGATGGAGGCCGACGGCCACGACATCGAGGAGCTGGCGGAAAAGCTGGACGAGGCGGATGATGTGGAAGGCAAGCCCGTGATGATCATCGCCCGGACCGTGAAGGGCAAGGGCGTATCCTTCATGGAAGACGAAGCGGGATGGCACGGCAAGGCGCCGAACGTGGAAGAGACCGCGCAGGCCATCGAAGAACTGGGAGGTGAACAGTAATGGCAGATAAACAGGCGACAAGACAGGCATACGGCGAAGTTCTGGTGGAACTGGGCGCCAACAATAAAGACCTGGTGGTGATGGACGCGGACCTGTCCAAGTCCACCATGACCGTGGGATTCAGCAAGGCGTTCCCGGAACGGTTCTTCAACATGGGGATCGCGGAACAGAACATGTACGGCGTGGCAGCGGGTCTGGCGGCTTCCGGAAAGACCGTGGTGGCCAGCACTTTTGCCATGTTCGCCACCGGCAGGGCCTTTGAGATCATCCGGAATTCCATCGGCTACCCTCACCTGAACGTAAAGATCTGCGCCACCCATGCCGGCGTCACCGTCGGGGAAGACGGCGCCAGCCACCAGGCTATCGAAGACATCGCTTTGATGCGGACCATCCCGGGGATGACGGTCCTGAACCCCTCCGACGGCGTATCCGCCCGGAAGGCGGTGGAGGCGGCCGTGGCCATGGACGGCCCGGTCTACGTGCGGCTGGGCAGGGCGGCAGTGCCCATCGTCTACGATGAGGACATGGATTTTGAGATCGGCAAGGGCATCCTGGTGAAGGACGGCACCGACGTTACCATCGTGGCCACCGGCATCATGGTCAATGAAGCCATCCAGGCGGCGGGGATGCTGGAGGCGGAAGGCGTATCCGTGCGGATCATCGACATCCACACCATCAAGCCCATCGACGAGGAGATCCTCATCAAGGCAGCGAAGGAGACCAAAGGCATCGTGACGGCGGAAGAACACAGCGTTATCGGCGGATTAGGCAGCGCCGTGGCGGAAGTCACCGCCAAGAACGCGCCGGCGAAGATCAAAATGATCGGCATCCAGGACCGCTTCGGCCAGTCCGGCAAACCGAACCAGCTGATGGCGGAATACAACCTGACCGCCGCCGACATCGTGAAAGCTTGTAAAGAGATCCTGGCGTAATCCGAATATGCAGCAAAAACAGGAAATACTGCAATAAAGTTGAAAACAGGAACCGCCTGTGGTACGATAATCGCACCGCAGGCGGTTTTTTTACGATTAGACTCGGCTCTCCCCTGGGGGAGAGCTGTCCGCGTAGCGGACTGAGAGGGGGAAAAATGAAAACAGACCCAATTATGCTTACACGAGCCAAAGAACTTCGAAAGCTCATGACTTCGGAAGAACGAAGACTTTGGTACACTTTCCTCCGGCACTATCCGGAAAAAATATACAAGCAAAAAGTAGTCGGTCCCTTTATTGCAGATTTCTATTGTCCTCGGGCGAAACTGGCCATTGAAATAGATGGATCTCAACATTATTCGGAAGAAGGAGAAGAATATGATATTCGGAGGTTGAAGTATTTTGAAAAGATGGGGATTCAGATACTTAGGTTCAGCAATTATGAAATCAATCGGTATTTTCCCGCAGTCTGCGATAAGATCGATGGAGTAATACAAGAGAGAAAGGAACCCCTCTCCGTCACCTGCGGTGACACCTCCCCCCAGCGGGGGGAGGCAAGAAATTGAGATAATGCGGCCCCTCTCCGTCACCTGCGGTGACACCTCCCCCCAGCGGGGGGAGGCAAGAAATTGAGATAATGCGGCCCCTCTCCGTCACCTGCGGTGACACCTCCCCCCAGCGGG
>JAFQZZ010000008.1 GCA_017405645.1 Bacillota bacterium | reverse complement strand
CGTAGATAGGTCGGAGGTGGAAGTGCAGTAATGTATGGAGCTGACCGATACTAATAGGCCGAATGCTTGACCAAGGAGTTTGGTTAAGAGAAGGTGGAAGACAGATATCCAAGATGTGTTATTCGATTGTTATCCGGTGACTATAGCTGAGAGGATCCACCTGTTCCCATCCCGAACACAGAAGTTAAGCTCTCAAACGCTGATGATACTTGGCGGGTGACTGCCTGGGAAAGTAGGAAGTCGCCGGTTACGAAGAAGACCCGAGTCGAAGGACTCGGGTCTTTTATTTTGCGTTACGAATCATTTCTCTCGCATTTTCCAAAGCGGTTTCGGTGAGGCCGGTGTTGCCGGAGAGGCGGGCGATCTCGCGGACGAGGGCCTCGTCGTCCATCTCGGTGATGGAGGTGTAGGTTTCCCTGTCGTCGCTGTGTTTGTCGATCAGATAATGCGCGTCTCCCATCACTGCGATCTGAGGCAGGTGGGTGATGCAGATGATCTGGTGCTTTTGGGCGATCTGAGCCAGTTTCCGGCCCACCACCGCGGCGGCATTTCCGCTGATGCCGGTGTCGATCTCATCGAAAATATAGGTGGGGACGGAATGATAGTCCCCCAGGATCTTCTTGAAGGCCAGCATGATACGGGAGATCTCGCCGCCGGAGGCGATCTTCGAGACCGGCTTGTGGGCTTCCCCCTTGTTCGTCGTGATGAAAAACTCCACCCGGTCGATGCCGTCCGGTGCAAATTCGATTTTTCCTTTTCCGGTTTCCCTCGGGTCGATGCGGACCTGGAAATCGCTGTCTTTGAAACTCAGTTCAGACAGTTCCCGGTTGACTTCGGCTTCCAGCTGCCGGGCAGTCTCCTGCCGGATCCGGCTGAGAGCGCGGCCCCGTTCCAGGAGTTCCATCCCGCAGGCCTTCGTCTTTTCCACCAGGTCTTTTTTGATGCCGTCGTAGTTGTCCATATCAAAAAGCTCCCGCCGCAGGTTTTCCCCGTAGGAGAGGATCTCCTCCACGGTGGAGCCGTATTTCATTTTCAGGGCCTTGATGGTTTCCTGCCGGCGGATCAGTTCGTCCGTCTCATTCGGGGAATAATCCATGGAAGAACGGTACCGGGACAGTTCACCGGCGATCTCCTCGATCTGATAATAGCAGTCCTCCAGCCTGTGGTGAAGGCCCGCAAAGTGTTCGGACAGCCCGGCGATCTCCTGCAGGGCATTCAGCGCCGCCGACAGATCGGCGGATGCGCTGCCGTCGAAAGCATACAGGCTGTTGTAAGCATTTTCCGCTGCGGTAAAGATCTGTTCGCTGTGCTGCAGCACCGTCAGCCGTTCCCCGATTTCCAGGTCTTCCCCCGGCTTCAGGTCCGCTTTTTGGATTTCCGCCAGCTCGAAGGCCATGAAATCCTTCTTTCTCAGCGCCTCCGAAACCGAACGGTTCAATTCGTTCAGCCTTTGCTGGAGAGACTGGAATTCATGGTATTTTTCGTCGTAGGCCTGCCGGGCGGCGGTCAGTCCGCCCCGGGCGTCAAAGGTGTCCAGGATGCGGATATGCTGCTCCGGGTCCAGCAGGGACTGGTTGTCGTATTGTCCGTGCACGTCCACCAGTTCCCGGCAGAACCGGTCCAGGGCGGACAGGGTCACGATTTCATCATCGATGCGGCAGGTGCTCCGGCCGTTTTCCGAGATCTCCCGGGTCAAAAGGACCCGCCTGACCGGTTCCGGCGTGGTGACCTCCAGCTGGATCCGGGCTTTTTTCGCGCCGGTCCGGACGAAAGAGGAGTCCGCCCGGCCGCCCAGGGCCATATGGATCGCTTCGATGATGATGGATTTGCCGGCACCGGTTTCCCCGGTGATGATGTTCAGGCCTTCCGAAAAGTCGGCCTGAAGGTCCTTGATGATGGCAAAATTCTGAATGGAAAGCTGTTCGATCAAGGGATCACCTGCTTTTGACCTGTTCGTTGAAGAACCGGACCAGCTTTCCGGCTTTTTCCTTTGATACGGCGGCCAGGAAAATCGTGTTGTCCCCCGCGATGGTCCCCACGACGCCCTCCAGTTCCAGGGAGTCGATGGCTTCGGCGCAGGCGTTGGCGCAGCCGCTCATGGTTTTCACGACCACCATGTTTTCCGCGCTGGCAGCGGAGAGCATCATATCCCGGATCAGGTTCATGTACCGTTCCGAGGACAAGGGGTCCGCAGTCTGCCCGGTAGCATATTTATACTTTCCGTCGGGGCCCAGGACCTTGATGAGTTTCAGCTCCTTGATGTCCCGGGAAACGGTGGCCTGGGTTACCTTGAACCCGTTCTGAACCAGCAGTTTAGCCAGTTCATCCTGTGTTTCGATGTCATTGGCAGAAATCAGTTCCAGTATCTTGGCTTGTCTGGGATATCTCATAACGGCGGTCACCCCCATGAATTTTTATTCATTTTATCACATCCGGCGCCGGTTGAAAAGAGAAAACGGAACGGATGGGGGAAGAAGAAACATTTGTTTGCTTTTTTGGCGGAAACACTTGGAAATATCCGTCAAATATGATACAATAGTGCGTAACAACGGAAAAGAGGTCAGGAGAATGATCATTCTGGGGATCGACCCGGGCTATGCCATCGTCGGCTACGGCCTGGTGGAGTTTCAGAACAACCGGTTCAAGGTGCTGGATTACGGCGCCATCACTACGGATAAGGACGAGGACATGTCGGTGCGGCTGAAGCACATTTACTCGGAACTGCAGCACCTCATCGACCTGTATCACCCCGACGCGGTGGCCATTGAAGAACTGTTTTTCAACAAGAATGCCAAGACGGCGATCCTGGTGGCCCAGGGAAGAGGGACCGCCATCGTCGCCTGCGCCAACAAAAACGTGCCGCTGCACGAATACACCCCGCTGCAGATCAAGCAGGCGCTGGTGGGCTACGGCCGGGCGGATAAAAAGCAGATCCAGTACATGGTCCGGATGATCCTGAACCTGAAGGAAGTGCCGAAGCCGGACGACACGGCGGACGCCCTGGCGGTGGCCATCTGCCACGGCAATTCCTATCACGCGTCGAATATCATGGACCTGAAGACCGGGATCTGACCCGGCAAGAGAAAGATGATTGGATACATTAAAGGAAAACTCCTTTCCAGAGAGGAAGGACTCATTGTAATCGAAAACGGCGGCATCGGATATGAAGTCCACGTGCCGGATCCGGGGCAGTTCGTTTCCCTGCAGGAGGGGCCCGCCGAGGCGGAGGTCTGGACCACGATGGTGGTGCGGGAGGACGACATCAGCCTGTACGGATTCAGGCAGAAGGCGGATCTGATGCTGTTCAAGAAACTGCTGAACGTCAACGGCGTCGGCGCCAAGGCGGCTCTGGCGATCCTGTCCGTTATGCGGGCGGACGCCCTGTCCAGGGCGATCCTCTTCGAGGACATCGCCTCCATTACCCGGGCGCCGGGGATCGGCAAGAAAACGGCCCAGAGGATCGTGCTGGAACTGAAGGACAAGCTGGCGGACCTGCCGGGACTGGAACAGGCCGAGGTCTCCCTGGCGGAAGCGGGGAGCGCGGACGACGGTTCGGACCCGAGAGGGGAAGCTCTCCAGGCCCTGGTGGCCCTGGGATATTCCCGCAGCGATGCGGCGGCGGCCCTGAGCAAAGTAAAGGAAGAATTCGAGGATCCCCAGGGGTATATCAAAAAAGCCCTGGCGAAACTCATGAGATAAGCCCCGGAAAGGGGAAAGGCGGAGATTCGGATGGAAGACAGAGAAGACAGAGTAGTAAACGGGGAATTTGCAGAGGAAGACCTCGATATCGAGCGGAGTCTGAGGCCGAAACGGCTCAACGAATTCATCGGGCAGAAAAACGTGACCAAAAACCTGGAAACCTTCATCGAAGCGGCCCTGCAGCGGAAGGAATCGCTGGACCATGTGGTCTTTTACGGGCCTCCGGGGCTGGGCAAGACCACGCTGGCCGGAATCATCGCTTCGGAACTGGGCGTGGACTTCCGGATCACCTCCGGGCCGGCCATCGAAAAAGCCGGGGACCTGGCGGCGGTGCTGACCAACCTGAACGAGGGAGACGTATTGTTCATTGACGAGATACACAGGCTTCACAAAACCGTCGAAGAGATGCTGTATTCTGCAATGGAAGACTTTGCGCTGGACATCATCATCGGGAAAGGGCCTTCGGCCCGGACCCTCCGGGTGGACCTGAACAAGTTCACGCTGGTGGGGGCTACCACCCGCCTGGGGAACCTGACGGGACCCCTGCGGGACCGGTTCGGGATCATCAGCCAGTTCCAGCTGTATACGACGGAGGAACTGATGCAGATCATCCGCCGTTCCGCCAACCTGCTGGGCGTTCAGATCGACCAGGAATCCATGGCGGAATTGGCCAAGCGTTCCCGGGGAACGCCCCGTATCGCCAACCGGCTTCTGCGCCGGATCCGGGATTTCGCCCAGGTCCGGGGCAACGGGAGCATCGACATCGACATCACGCGGCAGTCCCTGGCGGACCTCCGGATCGACGATCTGGGGCTGGAGGAACTGGACCGGCAGGTGCTTCGCGCCATCATCACCCAGTTCAAGGGCGGACCGGTGGGGATCAACGCCATCGCCTCCGCGGTGGGAGAAGAAAAGATCACCATTGAAGACGCTTATGAGCCGTATCTGATCCAGTCCGGCCTGCTGTTCCGTACCCAGAAGGGGCGGGTCGCATCGGAACTGGCCTACCGGCACCTGGGGCTGGAGAATCTTCTGGATAAAAACGGACCGTCGGATGACCAGGTCCGGATGGAGTTATAGGGAATGGTTACAGGGATTTAGAGAAAAAGGGGAGTAAACATGAAAAAGATTATCGGAGTATTGTGCGCCCTGGCGGTTTTTCTGTGCGCGGGAACCCTGGTTTTTGCCGCATCGGAAGACGTGCCGGGCTTTGTGCGGGTCGGGATCGGTCAGTACAGCTGTTCGCTGTATTACGTGACCTTCCTGGAAGGCTTCGCCGTTTATGAATACGGCGGAGGAGAGATCAGTTTAATAGAGAGTTATCCGGACGTCACCCGGGTGGAACTGGTGTGTGACGCCGGTTATATCAATGTCTACGACGAGTTCGGCGAGGAACTCTTCATTTCCTATGGGGACACGTCCCAGTATTTCGTGGGATCCACCGACATGGAGAACGGCACCTTTACCGAAGGGGGCCGGAACTGGCGGGGCGGGCTGATGCTGCATCGCTGCGGGCTGGGGTACAGCTATATCAATGTGCTCAGCCTGGAAAAGTACCTGTACGGCGTCCTTCCGAAGGAGATGAGCGCTTCCTATCCCAGCGAAGCGCTGAAGGCCCAGGCGGTCTGTGCCAGAAGCTATGCGGCCCGGATGGTCCTGAGCGGAGGAAAGCACAGCGCCCAGGGATACGACGTCTGCACCAGCCAGGACTGCCAGGTCTACGGCGGGATGGGCTGTGAATCGCCCCGGTGTTCGTCGGCGGTATCGGAGACCACGGGCATGCTGGTGTACTACAACGGCGCCCCGGTGTCCTGCTATTATTCCGCCAACAACGGCGGTTTCATCGAAAGCGGCCTGGAGATCTGGGGCGGTGCCTCGGGGTACCTGCAGGCCAAGAAAGACGATTTCAACCCGGCGGACAACTGGGAAGTAACATACACGGATGAAAAACTCCGTTCCCTGCTGCGGACGGCGGGGTTCAACGTGGGGAATATCCAAAAAGTCCAGGTCACCAAACGTTCTTCCGGCGGCAGCGTGCTGGAACTGGTGGTCACCGGTGACGCCGGGACCGCCACCATTGGACGGGACCGGATCCGTTCGGTGCTGGGGAGCAATTCCGTCCGTTCCCTGAAATTCGACATTGTGGACAACGGCTACGAGACCGTGACGAAAACCGTCCGGGAACCGGTGGAGAAGGAAAGCACCATTGTCCTGGACCAGTATTACGTGCTGGCGCGGACCGGCGAAGTGAGGGTGCTGAACCTGAACGAGGTCGTGGCGAACAGCCTCAGCGACAACCTGGTGATCAAGAAGGCGGAGACCGTCACGGTGGAAAAGACAGTCCAGGAAAAGAGCGGATACGACGGGATTCGGATCTCCGGCAAAGGCTACGGCCACGGCGTTGGGATGAGCCAGACCGGAGCCCGGGAGATGGCGTCCCGGGGGTACGGGTTTGCGGATATCCTCCAATACTACTTTACGGATGTGACGGTACAATAACATGAAACTGACGGATTTCGACTATCTGCTGCCGGAGGAGCTCATCGCGCAGCATCCGGCGGACAAGCGGGAGAATTCCCGGATGATGGTCCTGGACCGCGGCGCCGGCACCATCGAACATAAACATTTCTATGATATCACTGACTATGTCCGGCCCGGAGACCTGCTGGTCCTGAACGATTCCAAGGTCATTCCGGCCCGGATTTTTGGCATTAAAGAAAAAACCGGCGCGAAGATTGAGGTGCTGCTGATCAAGCGGCTGGAAGGGGACGTCTGGGAGGCCATGGTGCGGCCGGGCAAACGGTTGAAAATGGGCGACGCCGTCTCCTTTTCGGAAGAAAAGAAGTTCCGGGCGGAAGTCGTGGGCTACGGCGAGGACGGCACCCGGCACCTGAGATTCGACTACGACGGCATCTGGAACGAACTGCTGGATGAATACGGCCAGATCCCCCTGCCGCCCTACATCGACCGGGAAAACGAAACGGAAGACAAGGACCGTTACCAGACGGTCTACTGCAGATACGAAGGCTCCGTGGCAGCGCCGACGGCAGGGCTGCATTTCACGGAGGAGATCCTGCGGAAGCTGCAGGAAAAGGGCGTGGAACTGGCTTTCGTCACCCTTCACGTGGGCATCGGCACGTTCCGGCCGGTGAAAGCGGAAGAGATCGAAGACCACGCCATGCACTACGAAGAATACTCCATCGATGAGGAAACGGCGGAAAAGATCAACCGGGCGAAGCGGGAAAACCGCCGGGTGATCTCCGTAGGGACCACCTCCACCCGGACCGTGGAAAGCGCGGCGGGGGAGGACGGCTTTGTGGAGCCGGGCCAGCGGAGCACGAACCTGTTCATTTATCCGCCGGTCTACCGATTCAAGGTCATCGACGGATTGCTGACCAACTTCCATCTGCCGAAATCCACGCTGCTGATGCTGATCTCCGCCTTTTACGACCGGGAGAGGATCCTGGAAGCCTATGAAGAGGCGGTCCGGCAGGAATATAGGTTTTTCAGCTACGGCGACTGCATGCTGATCCTGTAAACGAAAGAGAGAAACGATATGTCATCCCTGACTTTTGAACTGATCAAGAAAAGCGCCCGGAGCAAGGCCCGCAGAGGGCGGATCACGACCCGGCACAGCGTCATCGAGACCCCGGTCTTCATGCCCGTGGGGACCCAGGCCACGGTGAAAGCCATGAAACCGGAGGAGATCCGGGAGATGGGGGCGGATATCATCCTGGGCAATACCTATCACCTCTACCTGCGGCCCGGCCACGAACTGATCCGGGAAGCCGGCGGGCTCCACAAGTTCATGAACTGGAGCGGTTCCATCCTGACGGACAGCGGCGGATTCCAGGTCTTCAGCCTGGGCAAGATGCGGAAGATCACGGAAGAGGGCGTGAAGTTCCAGTCCCACATCGACGGTTCCCGCCACATGCTGACCCCGGAGTCCGTGGTGGAGATCCAGACGGCCCTGGGCAGCGATATCATGATGGCCTTTGACGAATGCGCGCCCTATCCGGCGGACCGCCGGTACATCAAGGACTCCCTGGCACGGACCAGCCGCTGGCTGAAGCGCTGCAAGGAAGCCCACACCAATACGGAAGAACAGGCCCTCTTCGGCATCATGCAGGGAGGGATGTACAAAGACCTGAGGAAGGAAAGCGCCGACCAGATCGTGGAGATGGACCTGCCCGGTTACTCCATCGGCGGGCTCTCCGTGGGCGAGCCTAAGGAAGTCATGTACGACATCATGGACGACTGTGTGGACTGGCTGCCGGCGGACAAGCCCCGGTACCTGATGGGCGTAGGAAGCCCGGACTGCCTGGTGGAAGGCGTTGCCCGGGGGATCGACATGTTCGACTGCGTGATTCCCACCCGGATCGCCCGGAACGGTATGGCCTACACATCCTTCGGGAAGGTGTCCATCAAAAACAAGCAGTATGAAAGGGACTTCGGGCCCCTGGATCCGAAATGCGACTGCTATACCTGCCGGAATTATTCCCGGGCTTACCTGAGGCATCTGTTCAAGGCCAACGAGATCCTTTCCTCGATTTTGCTGTCCCATCACAACATCTATTACCTCATCCATCTGATGAAGGAGATCCGGGAAGCCATCGAGGAAGACCGGTTCGAACAGTACCGGCTGGATTTTTATCGGGAAACCGGGGACACGTGGAAATAAATGTGATATAATGGTACAATAACAAAAAAGGCCGGAAAGGACCGATCATAAAAATCGGCCGGAAAGAGGACGACATGATTATTTCAAACCTGGAAATGGTGATCCGTCTGGCTCTGGCGGTGGCATTGGGCGCTGCCGTGGGGCTGGAGAGAGAAAAGAAGAATCAGGCAGCCGGACTTCGGACCCATATCGTCGTGATTTTGGGGGCTACTTTAGTCATGCTCATTTCCAAGTACGGTTTTTCGGATGTATTTATCAATACCAAGGACCCGGCCCGTCTGGCGGCCCAGGTCGTCAGCGGCATCGGTTTTCTCGGAGCCGGGATGATCATCGTCAACCGGAACAAGATCCGGGGCCTGACCACGGCGGCCAGCCTGTGGACCACAGCCTGCATCGGGCTGGGCGTGGGCGCCGGCTTCTATATCCCATCCATCGCCACCACGGTGCTTCTGGTGGGGACGCTTTCCTTTGTGCAGTATCTCGAGCAGCACCATGTAAAGAAGGATTCCCGGAAGATCTACGCGGAAGTGGAGCAGCTGGATGCCTTCATGCAGGAACTGGACGAAGTGCTGACCCGGCAGGCGGTGAACCTGGGCAGGGTGGAGATCCTGGAGAAGAGTTTCCCGGACGAGCTGGACGTGGGCGAAAACACCCCGGGCGTGGTGCGGGTGATGGTCTATCTGCAGCTGCCCCGATATACGGACTGCAGTTTCATTATCAGCAGCCTGAGTAAGATCGAGGGCGTTCGGCTGGTAGAGGAAAGATAAATGAAAAAAGGCGATATTTTACGTGTAAAAATCGAAGAGCAGCGGTACCCCAATGAGGGTATCGCTCATTTTGACGGGAGAAAAATCAAAGTGGACGGCGCCCTGAAGGACCAGACCGTGGAGGTGAAGGTGCTGAAGAGCGGAGAAAAGCGGATCAAGGTAAAGAATATGGGCATCGTGGAACGGGCGGCTTACGAAACCGGTCCCCGGTGTTCTTTTTCCGATGTCTGCGGCGGCTGCACCTTTCCGACTTTGCCTTACGACATTCAGGTGGAGATGAAACGTCGGGAAGTGCTGGACCAGCTGGAAAAAAACGGCGTGGAGTTCGGCGAGTTCCGGGGGATCGAAGCCTGCAGCCGGATCAAGGAGTACCGGAACAAGATGGAATTCACCTTCGGGGACTATGAGATTGGAGGGAAGCCTCAGCTGGGGATGCACAAAAAAGGCCGGTTCATGGATGTGATCACCGTATCGGACTGCATGATCGCCGACCGGGATTTTCAGAAAATCGTTCAGGCGGTGCTGGACTTCTTCGAAGAAGCCGGGATCCCGCATTATCATAAAAAAGACCATTCCGGATTCCAGAGAAACCTGATCATCCGGAAAAGCGAAAAACACCGGCAGCTGCTGGTGAATCTGGTGACGGCCACCGGTTACGATTTTGATGAGGAGGCATTTGTCACAAAACTGAGAAACCTGCCTCTGAAGAATGAAATCATCGGCATCACCCACACCTATAACGACCGGGTGGCGGATTCCGTGTACTGCGATCGGATCCGGACCCTGTGGGGGCAGGACTATTATTACGAGGAGATCCTGGGCCTGAAATTCAAGGTCACGCCTTTTTCCTTCTTCCAGACCAACACGGAAGCGGCGGAGCGGCTGTATTCCTACGCGGTGGGACTGATCCCCGAGCTGGAGGGAAAGACGATATTCGACCTGTACAGCGGCACCGGCACCATCTCCCAGATCATGGCCCTGAGGGCGAAAAAGGTCGTGGGGATCGAACTGGTGGAGGAGGCCGTGGAAGCGGCACGGGTCAATGCGGAGCTGAACGGCCTGGCCAACTGCGAATTCATCGCGGGAGACGTTTTCCGGGCCCTGGACCGGGTGGAGGAAAAGCCGGACGTCATCGTAGTGGATCCGCCCCGGGCGGGGATCCTGCCCAAGGCCCTCAGGAAGATCCTGGACTACCGGGTGGACACCATCGTCTACGTTTCCTGCAACCCCCGAACCCTGGCCCAGAACCTGGCGGTGATGCAGCAGGAAGGCTACCGGGCGGTCAGCGTCAAGACCTTCGACAATTTCCCTTTTACCAAACATATCGAGACGTGTGTCCTACTCGTTAGGGAATCTGCCCATGATGATGAAGTGGTGTCAATTTAGGTAGATCTGGATGGTATCAATCTGGATCAGGGTAGATATGTACCTCCGGAAAAGCCGTTGCAGGGAAAAAGGACTGGAAAAGGTCATACTTGGTTGCTATAAAGAGAATTTGGCATCTGCGGCAACAATTAGGAAGAATGGCGGAATACTGATTGATGAAAATGAAAACTATAAAGAAGGCAGAATCAGCCAGTATTATCTGATTAATCTATAAATATAGTATTTCAACTTGTTGACAGATGTGTCTACACGACTTTTTATATCAATTACTCAGGGTATGACGTGTTTCAGTTAGTTATAAAAGGCTATAATCCCATCGAAAGGAGGTATAGAAAATGGATCAGATAAAAATCGGAACATGTCTGAAAGAACTCAGAAAAGAGAGAAATCTGACTCAGGAACAGATTGCTGAGAAATTCAGCGTATCACAAAGATCTGTATCGCGATGGGAAAACGGAAATACAATGCCGGATATCAGTGTATTGATTGAGTTGGCTGACTATTATAATGTCGACCTTCGCGAAATATTGAATGGCGAAAGGAAGGTGAATAATATGAACGCCGATTTAAAAGAAACGTTGGTTATGGTGGCAGATTATACGAATGAAGAGAAGAAGAAACTCATTACATCCCTTTATTCAATGATCTGGACCTGCATCGTAGCATTCGGAATTCTGATGTTTATTAACGTTTTACACTTGACCAGAGAAAGCATTAATTGGGACACAACGGCAATGTTCTGTTCTGCTATTGGCTTTATCTATTCCGTTTCGTGTTTTGTCCGGGTGTTGCAGCTGTCCGGAAAGTTAGACAAGAAATCCCACAGCAAGGTGATAGCAGCATCCCTGATATTGTCTGGAGCATTGTTGGTGTTGACAATTATTGCGGTTCTATTTGGGTGTGGAGTTATAGGCTAAGTCGGGAGTTGAGGGGATGATCATAGAGAATGAATTTAACGAATATGTTCGTGAGGCTTTTTCCGCAGCTGGTGATATTGTCATAAAATCCATGATGGGCGGATTTCTTGTATACCTTAATGATAAGCTGATAGGTGACATCTGCGATAATGAACTGTTTTTGAAGAGAACACCGACATCGGACAGGCTGCTTGCAGATTCCGAACTGCGTTATCCGTATGAAGGCTCAAAGACACTGATGCATGTATTTGATAGATTTGAAGATACGGAGCTTGTTTTGGAACTCCTGGATGGTATGTATGCAGAACTGCCCGCACCGAAGAAGAAAAAGAAGTAAGACGGGGTTATTAGTTATGGCGACAGAAATCAAACCGCAGGATACTACAAGAGCTGCGGCATATGAATTATGGATGAAAGCACCGAATCCGATGGTGACTTTTTTCAAAACGCTGGATGTCACCAATTTGGTTCGGACCAGTAAAAAGAAACAGATGAAGTTTAACATGCTTCTTGACTTTTGTATTGGCAAGGCTGCAGCAACCATCAAAGAATTCTATATTCTCCCTGTAGGAGACAAGTTGATCAAGTATGATACGCTTGCTGTTAATACGATTGTAAAAAATAAAAATGGTAAGATCAATTCCTGTGATATTAGCCAATCGGATTCTTTGGATACTTTTAACACGGAGTACTTACAATACACCGGTCATGTTGCGGAAAAGTGTTCTAATAGAGATCTGTCTGAAGATAGTATGGTCATCGGAACATCGGCGATTATTGATACAGAAATCGACGGCGCTGTTGGTATGAACAGTGGAATCTTCAATAACCCGTTTATCATTTGGGGAAAATACAGAAGGAAGTATTTCAGATACTACCTGCCTGTTTCTTTTCAGTTTCACCATACTCAGATGGACGGTGCTCATGCCGGAAAGTTTCTGGCAAATCTACAAAATGAGATCAATCGGATACAGTAGCATAATCCGACTTGTTGATATGTCCACGTAAACAAAGACATGTGAGACAGTAGTATTGATGTCAAAGTCTAATAAAAAGAAGCAAATCGGGATTTGCGGAGGGGTCATAAATGATCGATTATGGATTAAAGAACAGAGTGGCTTTGATTACGGGAGCGAATAACCCGCAGGGGATCGGAGCAGCGACAGCATACGCATTTGCCCGTGAAGGGGCGAAAACAGTGCTGGTATACAAGAGGATCACCAGGCTGTTTGACGAGAGTAAAACAGACCGAAACGGAGCAGACAGGTATTTTGCCGCGAATGCCGGAAATGCAGAAGCTGTTGAAAGCGAACTCAGAAAAATGAACGCGGACTATATGATTCTGGAGAGCGACATATCGGATGAGGATGCTGTAAAGGGCATCTATCAGGCGGTTATAGAGCGGTACGGAAAAGTCGACATCCTGGTCAATAATGCTGCAGACGGAGATATGGATGGCATTGATACGATCGAGAAGATCACACAGACTGTGATCGACGATACATTTGCGGTCAATGTACGGGGGAGCATCCTGATGATAAGAGAATTCATCAGACACCACGGTGATTTTGGAAGGATCATCAATTTTTCCACAGACGCAGCACAGGTTTTCCCGGGACAGATCGCCTATGGAGCGAGTAAAGCAACGCTGGAAGCATTGACCCGCAGTATTGCGCTTGAGGCGGCGGAGTATGGGATCACTGTGAACTGTGTTGCACCCGGACCGACTCAAACCGGCTGGATCGATGATGAACTGGAAAAGACAGTCGTCCCGCTGATTCCGATGGGAAAACTGGTTCAGCCGGACGATATTGCTGAAACCATCTTGTTTTTGGCAAGTGAGCAGGCGGGAATGCTTACCGGACAAGTAATAAAAGTATCCGGCGGACATGCTCTGTAATTTCAGTTTATCGAGACAGTCGTGCTGCTGTCTCATGAAAAAATAAGGAAAGCGGCATACAAAAAGGCGGACACTTCCGCCCAGGCGAATCTCGGCGATTACACGGACGAATCCACGATCAGCAGCTGGGCCAGGGAAGCCCTGTCCTGGGCGGTGGCTTCGGGCCTTATGAAGGGCGTGACGGAGACCACGCTGGATCCGCAGGGCAACGCCACGAGAGCCCAGGCGGCCGTGCTGATGCAGCGGCTGTGCAGGGAAGTGCTGTAAACAATACATGTAACATGTGTAAAGATACAAAGGAGGAATATGCAAATGAGAATCATCGACCTTTCCATTCCGGTGGAAGACGGGCTGCCCAGCGATCCCCCGCCGCAGATCCCGCACATCGAGTACCTTCGTCACAAGGACACGGCGCAGGTGATGACCACCTATTTCAACGGAGGCATCACCACGGATGACCTGCCGGAAGGGAACGGCTGGGCCATCGAAAACGTGCAGCTGACCACCCATTCCGGGACCCACCTGGACGCGCCTTACCACTATTATCCCACCATGAACGGCGGCGAGCGGGCCTGGACCATCAGCGAAGTCCCGCTGGACTGGTGCATCGGGAACGGCGTGAAGATGGACTTCAGCGACAAACCGGACGGATACAAGATCACCGCTGCCGATGTGGAGGAATACTTCAAAAGAGTCGGTTATATGCCTAAAGCGGGAGACATCGTCCTGCTCCAGACGGGAGCGGACAAGCGCTGGGGAACGGCGGAGTACCTGCTGGCCGGCGCGGGCATGAGCGCGGAAGCCACCCACTGGCTGATCGACCACGGTGTGAAAGTCGTGGGTACCGACGGTTGGAGCTGGGATGTTCCGCTGCCCATCGAAGCGGAGGAATTTGCGCGGACCGGTGACGCCTCCATCATCTGGGAGGGACACCGGGTCGGCCGTGAGAAGGCGTACTGCCATATCGAAAAGCTGACCAACCTGGACCAGCTTCCCCTGACCGGGTATCAGGTCATCTGCCTGCCCGTGAACGTGAAGGATGCCAGTGCCGGCTGGTGCCGGGCCGTGGCGATATTCCAGGACTGATACGGAAACCGGAAAGGAGAATGAATCATGGCTAAGACAATCATCACAGTGGCTCCCAACGGAGCCTGGCCAAAGAAAGAGAACAATCCGAACGTGCCCATCACGCCACAGGAGATCGTGAACGACGTGTACGACTGCTGGCAGGCCGGCGCAGCCATCGCTCACCTGCATATGCGGGATGACCGGGGATTCGGGACCATGTCCACCGATAAATTCCGGGAAACCATCGGGCTGCTCCGGGAACAGCACCCGGACTGCGACATCATCCTGAACCTGACCACCTCGGGGGACCTGGACGCCACCGATGAGACCCGGATGGCTCACCTGGAGGAGATCCGGCCGGAGATGGGGTCCTACGACTGCGGATCCATGAACTGGCTGAACACATCCCTGTTCATCAACCACCCCGATTTTCTGGAGACCCTGGGGAAGAACATGCAGGCCTGGGGAATCAAACCGGAGATCGAGGCTTTTGACCCCGGTATGATCGCCAATGCGGCCTATTACCTGAAGAAGGGCGTCCTGAAAGCGCCGCTTCATTTCCAATTCTGCATGGGCTGCGCCAACGGCATCCCCGGCAACATGAAGAGCCTGCTGTTCATGAAGGATACCATGGAATCCCTGTGTCCCGGTTCCACCTGGAGCTGCTTCGGTGTGGGCCACTCCGCTATGGAGATGACCTATGGCGCGGTAGCGCTGGGCGGACATATCCGCGTCGGCATGGAAGACAACGTGATGTATGCGAAGGGTCAGCTGGCCGAATCCAACCGTCAGCTGGTAGAGCGGGCGGCTCGGGTCATCCGTGAGTACGGAAACACCGTGGCGACGCCGGCGGAGGCCAGGGAAATCCTCGGACTGACCAAATGACCTGGGGTCCGATGTACATGTATTACCGCTGTGGGACCTGCGGGAAGCAGTTCAAGTACGCAGTGGACCTGATCCCCCGATTCGGGGAGAAGTTTGGAAACTGCCCCGTCTGCCAGACACCCGGCGTGTTTGTGAAGGACGGGGCCCGGACGCCGGACGACGGGGACTATGAAGAAGTAGACGAATGACGGAAAGATGAAAGAACTGCTCTGGAAAACCTTCGTAAAAGACTACGAAAACTACAAGGACCCGGTAGTGCGGGGCAGATATACGAGACTGACAGGAACACTGGGAGTGATCGTCAACAGTGTTCTTTGCGTTGCCAAGATCATCTTGGGTTTTGCCATCAACTCCATCGCGGTGGTGGCGGACGGCTTTCACGACCTGGCGGATTCCCTGGCGGCATGCATCACGCTGATCGCTGCCCACATCTCCAGGAAACCGGCGGACAAAAGACATCCCTACGGCCACGCCAGGGCAGAGTACCTGGCCAGCCTGCTGGTGTCGGCGATCATCCTGATCGTGGGGTACCAGCTGATGCGGTCCTCCATCGACGAGTGCCTCCATCCCCAGGAGACCCATTTCACCTGGCTCATGGTGGGGTTCATGGTCTTCGCGATCCTGCTCAAGGGCTCCCAGGCCCTGTTCACCATCGCGACAGGCAAACACATCAGCTCCCTGCCGGTCATCGCGGCCGGGACCGACAACCGGAACGACGTCATCACCAGCATCATCATCGTGATCGGCATGCTGGTCAATCATTTTACGGGACTGGACCTGGATGGTTACATGGGCTGCCTTGTGTCCCTGTTCATCCTTTACTCGGGATTCCATATCATCATGGAGACGGTGGGTCCACTGCTGGGCGAGCCGCCGGATCGGGAAACGGTGGAAGAGATGCGGGGGATCATCATGGAGCATCCGGAAGTCCTGAATACCCACGACCTGATCATCTATAATTACGGCCCGGGCAGGAACTTCGCGTCCTTCCATGTGGAAGTGGATTCCCGCAGCGACCTGCTGAGCGTCCATGCACTGGTGGACCAGATCGAACGGGATCTGAAGGAGCGGATGAACATCGAAGCGGTGGGGCACATGGATCCGGTGGTCGTAGACGACCCGGTCCGGATCCGGATCGGGGAGATTCTGAGCAAGGTCATCCCGGACGTGGAGGGCGTCGCCGGTTACCACGACGTGCGCATCGTTCCGGGGAAGTCGCATCTCAACGTCATCTTTGACGTGGTCCTGCGGCCCGAGGCTCTTGCGAGGAAAGATGAGATCGAGGAAAAACTGACGGAAGCCATCCGGTCGGAAGGTGAGAACTATCATGTGATCATCAATTTCGACCAGTTGTTTGTATAAGAGGTGTTAGAAAAAATGAAACTGGCAGTGATTTATGATTCCCGGACCGGGAATACGGAGAAAGCGGCGGAATGGATCGCGGAGGGGATGAACGGTGTGCCGGGCGTCGAAGCCCGGGCGTTTTCCATCCGGTCCGCCGATGAAGCGTTTATTAAAGACTCAAAGGGCGTGGTGATCGGTTCCCCTTCCTACTGCGCGCTGATGACGCCGGAAATGCACGCCTGGATGCTGGGATCCGCCATGAACCTGGAACTGGCGGGCAAACTGGGAGGCGCTTTTGCCACGGAGCAGTACACCCACGGCGGCGGCGACCTGGTGGTGCAGTCCATTCTGGTCAACGAGCTGGTGCTGGGCATGCTGTGCTATTCCAGCGGCGGGGAATACGGCCTGCCCTACATCCATGTGGGGCCCGTGGCGGTCAACAGCAATATGGAAGCGCATAATTCATTGGAGAACTATAAAGAACTCTTCGTCATTTACGGCGGACGTTTTGCAAAAAAAGCCACTGAACTCTTCGGATGAGAGCTGCCTGCCTTGACAGGCGCAGCATAGTTTGATATAATATTAACAAAGATGTATCAATAATTATTTACGGCAATACTATCATATAGTTACGACCGACTTTGAAGGAGGAAGAGAGTATGTTTAACCGGCCTATTTTTGACATTCAGAACAATGTGGCGATCATTACCGGTTGTTCCGGCGGTCTGGGCGTCCAGATGGCAAAGGCGCTGGCCAACCAGGGCTGCAAGATCGTCGCCGTGGCGCGGCGGCAGGAACAGCTGGAAAAAGTCTGCAAGGAAATCAACGATATTTACAACGTGGAAACCATGCCGATCAAGTGCGACATCACCGATACGGAGCAGGTGGAAGCCACCGTGGCGAAGGTCATGGAACAATTCGGCCGGATCGATATCCTGATCAATAACGCCGGTACCGGCGCGATCGGGCACGCGGAAAACATCACGGACGAACAGTTCCAGAGCGAGTTCGATATCGACTTGTTCGGTACCTTTAAATTCTCCCGCGCCGTGGCCAATCAGGCCATGATCCCGGCGAAATACGGCCGGATCATCAACATCGCCTCTATGTACGGTCTGGTGGGTAACAAGATCGCCGGATCCGCCCCGTACCATGCGGCGAAAGGCGGCGTCGTCAATCTGACCCGGTCCCTGGCGGCGGAATGGGGGATCCACAAAATCACCGTCAATGCGATCTGCCCGGGGTATTTCTACACGCCGCTGACAACGGATACCCTGAACAGCGAGGAATTCCAAAAGCACGCCAAGGCGACCATTCCACTGGAACGGTACGGATATGAAGGCGAACTGGACACGGCGGTCGTGTTCCTGAGTTCCCCGAATTCCACCTATGTGACAGGCGTGGCGCTGCCGGTGGACGGCGGGTATACCTGTATTTAATAAGCGTTTTCGAAGGCCCCGGTTCGGGCGGGAACCGTCGAACTTGCGGCAGGAACCGAATATATGGCATTTAAATATGCATTTCCAAAACCGGGATTAATTCCCGGTTTTTTATTGATAAAAAAGAGAAAAAATGGTAAAATTAATTGTTACATTTTTCGTTTAGGCGGAAGGAGGAAAACAGATGAATAAAAAGTGGAAGCTATTGGCGTTCCTGATGACGGCGTACATGGTCATCACCATGATACCCATGACGGCGTTTGCGGATGGAGACCCGGCACCGGGTTCCTTTGCGGCGCTTCAGGCACTGATCGACAACGTCGATGCGGGCGGAACGGTTAAACTGGAGCAGAACTACACATTCGCGGACACTGACAAGGGACCGATCACAATTGAAAGCGGAAAAACGGTCACGATCGACCTGGATGGTCACACGATCGACCGGGGCCTGGCGGGAGCAACTGAAGCAGTTCAGGACGGCCGGATTTTTACCGTCTCCGGCACCTTGACGATTCAGGACACCGGAACTGAAACCGGCGGCAAGATTACCGGCGGATTCTCGTCCACCGACGGCGGAGCGATTTTGGTAGGTGAAGGCGGCGTGCTGAACCTGGAAAGCGGTGAGATTTCCGGCAACAGGATAAATAATTACAGGGGCAACGGCGGCGGAGCCATCCAGATCTCTAAAGGCACATTCAATATGTCCGGAGGGAAAATCTCCGGCAATGTCTGCGACAGGGTTTATGGCGGAGGCGGTGCGGTATACAGTTATTACGGTACCATCAACATGAGCGGCGGCGAGATCTCCGGGAATACGGCTAACCCTTTCAGCAATGGCGGCGGTGGAGTCTATCTGAACCGGAGTACAATGACCATGTCCGGCAATGCAAAGATCAGCGATAATTTTGCCGATGGCGAGGGAAATATCGGCCGGGGCGGCGGTGTTTATCTGTCGGTAAACAGTACCTTTAACATGGAGGATGGAGAAATCTCCAACAATCGTGCCGCACTGGACGGCGGCGGCATCTGTGTGAGCAATGAATCCACCTTCAATATGAGCGGCGGCGAGATCAGTGGCAATAAAGCACTCGGAAAGGTCCCCCAGTGGAGCCTGGGCCTGGGAGGCGGCATTCTCGCTTCTGACGCTACAGTAATAATAAAAGGCGGCAGCATAAAGAATAATGAGGCGAATCAGGACGGCGGAGGCATCTATCTCAGGTCCTACGGGGGCAGAGTGACAACGTCTCTCACCATGAATGGCGGGGAAATCAGTAATAATACAGCCGGTTCCTATACACCAGAAGATCCCGAGGATGAGGAATCTGCGGAATCCGCTACCGGAAGCGGCGGCGGGGTGTATTTGAGCGACGGTGTTCGATTCACCATGAATGGCGGAAAGATTAGCGGTAACCAATCCTTTGGCAGCGCCGGCGGAGTAATGGATGCCGGATCCAAATCCTTCACAATAAACGGAGGCACTATCCAGAATAATATTGCCCATAATGAGGGCGGCGGCATCTTTTACAATGGTGAAAGCATAGTTTTTTCCGGGTCGGTTTTAATCAAAGAAAACCTGGGATCTGCTGGAATCCGAAAAGTAGAGGATGAAGAGAGTGAGACGTATGAGTTATATGAAATTTCTGGGACAACTCATTCAGATAATCTATGCCTTTTGGCCAGTACAAACAATGACAAAACCATGGATATCGCCGGATTAGATACTGGTTCTGAGATATACCTGTGGGTTTATGGGAACAAGTATGAAGGCGATCCGGTCATCACTGATGACACCACCAAGAAGAATTGTCTGAAAAGTGACGACGCTGGCTATTTAATAATAGAAAAAGATGGAAGAATAGTGCTGAGTTCTGTGGATGATCCGGTGTATGCAGCGTCATGGGCAAAGTTAAATGAATATTTACAGAACGATAGTATTAAGAAAATCATTATAGGTTCAGAGGTTGAAACTGTTGAAGTGCCTGAATTCATTTCTCCAGACAAGAACTCTGATAATGAATATGACAAAGCTCCGTTAACGGTTTCGCCCAACGGGGATAAGGTGCTGGACTTAAATGGTCATAGTATCGATAGAAAACTAGAAGAATCACCACAGGCTGAAGGATATGTGTTTGATGTTCAGGGGACGTTGGCCATCACCAATAGCGCTGAAAAAGACTGCATCATTACCGGCGGGAACAATACCGGTGACGGTGGTGGTATTTATGTGAATTACGGCACGGTGATGATTAATTCCACCAGGCAAAACAGCATCAGTATTACCGGGAATAAAGCAAAATACGGCGCCGGCGTCTATGTCCGCGACGGACTCCTGGCCATGAACTATGGGTCCATCGATAATAATAATGCGGAAGCCAATGCCGGCGGTGTCGGTGTCTACGGCGGCGGGTCATTTGTTTCTTATGAAACAAAGATCAACGAAAACACTGCGGCGGATTGCAGCGGCGTTTATGTCCGGGATGCGGGCAGCCAGTTCATTGCCATGGGCGGTGAAGTGAAGGATAATAAATCAACAAACAATGGGCTGGCGGCAGCGGGCATTTACATCCGGAGCACCAACGGCTTTATGGTAGCAAATAATCCCGTGATTTCCGGTAATCTGAATGTAGATGGAGCTGAGCGAAATGTTTCTTTGGATAACGGAAAAACCATTACCCTTACTCCGGTGCAGGAGGCGTTGGGGAAATTAGAAATCCGAAATATAGCTGTAGAGGCTGTACCGACGGAAGCAAAGGCGATTGTCATTACCAGCGGACTGAACAACCGGGAAGTGACATTTACCAGTGCAAACCAGGATTATAAGGTGATGACCAATGCGGATGGTGAAGTGGTCTTTGCCCTTGAGAGCAGTATTTCATTCGATGCCAACGGTGGCAGCGGCACCATGGAACCGCAGGCCATTGCACTGGGAACGACAAATAAACTCAAGAAAAACACCTTTAGTTACAGCGGGTACAGATTTACCGGCTGGAATACAGAAAGGGACGGCAGCGGATACGCTTTTGAGAATCAGGGTGTTCTGGATATGAGCCACGAAGAGTTGGCGAGTCTCACCACCCTCTATGCCCAGTGGGAGAAGAAGAGCGTCGTGGAAACGAAATACACCATCTCTATTAAGGAAGAACCGGAACACGGAACGGTCAAAGTCTCAGCGGCAGAAGCGGAGGAGGGAGAGACCGTAACCGTCACGGTTACGCCGGAGGAAGGATATGAACCGGACAACGTGATCGTCACGGACGATGCCGGTCAGCCGGTGGAACTGACGGATAAGGGCGACGGGACCTATACCTTCGTCATGCCGGCTTCCAACGTGGAAGTGACGGCCGCATTCCGCGAAGCGGGAGATTCCCATTCCGCATACGACAAATGCCAGAAGGGCGAATCCTGCCCGGTTTACCCCTTCAAGGATTCCGATCCGAAAGCCTGGTACCATGACGGCGTTCACTGGGCGCTGGACGAAGGCATCATGAAGGGAATGAAGGAGGATCAGTTCGGGCCGAACATGACTACCAGCAGGGGAATGATCGTGACGATCCTGTACCGGCTGGAAGGAGAACCCGAAGCGGCGGAAGCCTCCTTTACCGACCTGACCCAGGAATGGTACAGGGCAGCGGTCGGCTGGGCGGCTGAAAAAGGCATCGTCAACGGAATGAGCGCGGCCCGGTTCGCTCCGGACGATCCCATTACCCGGGAGCAGTTCGCAGCGATCATGTACCGGTACGCGGATTACAAGGATAAGATCAGCGAAGAAGACAAATCCACGAATCTGCTGGATTATGACGATGTGGGCGAGATCAGCGACTGGGCGATGGAAGCCATGCAGTGGGCAGTGGGCGCGAAGCTCATCAACGGAGTGACGGACACTACATTGGCTCCGAAAGGAAATGCCACCCGTGCTCAGGCAGCCACGATCCTGCTGAGATTCTGCGAAGAATAAGGCTCATTGTAATACTTTGGACGAAAAACGGACGTTGACGAAACGTCCGTTTTTCTATATAATTATTTATTTAGAGAGAGTCTTATAGACAGTTGTTTTCCAACGAAGATCCAGACGGGAGGGATCCATATGAAAAGGACAGATTTCCATAAGGTATTGATCATCGGCTCCGGCCCCATCATCATCGGCCAGGCCTGTGAATTCGACTATTCCGGCACCCAGGCCTGCAAGGCGCTGAAGAGTCTCGGCTATGAGATCGTGCTGGTGAATTCCAACCCGGCCACCATCATGACGGACCCGGAGACCGCGGATGTGACCTATATCGAGCCGCTGAATGTGGAGCGGATCGAAAAGATCATCGAAAAAGAACGGCCTGACGCGCTGCTGCCGAACCTGGGCGGCCAGTCGGGACTGAACCTGTGCTCCGAGCTGGCGGAAGCCGGCGTGCTGGATAAGTACGGGGTGAAGGTCATCGGCGTCCAGGTGGATGCCATCAAACGGGGCGAAGACCGGGAAGAATTCAAGGAAACCATGACGGAGATCGGCGTGGAGATGGCCCGGAGCCAGATCACGTCATCCGTGGAGGAAGCCCTGGCGGTGGCGGAAGAACTGGGTTATCCGGTAGTGCTGCGGCCGGCTTATACCATGGGCGGCGAAGGCGGCGGCCTGGTATACAACAAAGAAGAACTGCAAACCGTCTGCGCCAGAGGCCTGCAGGCCAGTATCGTGGGGCAGGTCCTGGTAGAGGAATCCGTGCTGGGCTGGGAAGAGCTGGAGCTCGAAGTCGTGCGGGATTCCAAGGGCAACATGATCACCGTCTGCTTCATTGAAAACATCGACCCCATGGGGGTCCATACCGGCGATTCCTTCTGTTCGGCGCCGATGCTGACGATTTCCGAAGAAGTCCAGAAGCGGCTGCAGGAGCAGGCTTACCGGATCGTGGACAGGGTCGGCGTGATCGGCGGTACCAACGTGCAGTTCGCCCATGACCCGGTATCCGACCGGATCATCGTCATCGAGATCAATCCGAGAACCTCCCGTTCCTCGGCACTGGCTTCCAAAGCCACCGGTTTCCCCATCGCGCTGGTATCCGCCATGCTGGCCTGCGGGCTGGACCTGGATGAGATCCCCTGCGGGAAGTACGGGACCCTGGACAAATACGTGCCAGACGGGGATTACGTGGTCATCAAGTTCGCCCGCTGGGCTTTTGAAAAGTTCAAGGGTGTGGAAGACAAGCTGGGGACCCAGATGCGGGCCGTCGGCGAAGTCATGAGCATCGGCAAGACCTACAAGGAAGCCTTCCAGAAAGCGATCCGCAGCCTGGAAAACGGCCGTTACGGGCTGGGGTTTGCCAAGGATTTCAATGATAAGAGCAAAGAAGAGCTGCTGAAGATGCTGAGCGCACCCAGCAGCAACCGCCAGTTCATCATGTACGAAGCCCTGCGGAAGGGCGCCACCGTGGACGAGCTTTACGACCTGACCAAGATCAAGAAGTGGTTCATCGAGCAGATGAAGGAACTGGTGGAGGAGGAAGAATACCTCCTGACTTTCAAGAAGAACGTCATCCCTATGGAAGACAAGGCCGTGTATAACCTGCTGCCCCGGCAGAGAAGCATGCTGATCCGCGGCACGGTGCTGCCGACGGAAGTGCTGCGGCAGGCGAAGCTGGATGGGTTCTCCGACCGGTATCTGGCGCAGCTGTTGGATACACCGGAAGAGCAGATCCGCCAGCAGCGGGAAAACGCCGGCATCACGGAAGCCTGGGAAGGCGTCCACGTCAGCAGCACCCAGGATTCCGCTTACTATTATTCAACCTATCACCCGGTGGAGGACAGCAAGGCCAGCGACAATGAAAAGAAGATCATGATTCTGGGCGGCGGCCCCAACCGGATCGGGCAGGGGATCGAATTCGACTACTGCTGCGTCCACGCGGCGAAGGCCCTGAAGAAGCTGGGCTTCGAGACGATCATCGTGAACTGCAATCCGGAGACTGTGTCCACGGACTATGACACCTCCGATAAACTGTATTTCGAACCGCTCACCATGGAAGATGTGCTGAGCATTTACAAAAAGGAAAAGCCCTTGGGCGTCATCGCCCAGTTCGGCGGTCAGACCCCGCTGAACCTGGCCACCGGCCTGAAGGAAGCCGGCGTGAACATCCTGGGGACCACCCCGGAAACCATCGATATGGCGGAAGACCGGGATCTGTTCCGGGCCATGATGGACCGGCTGCATATCCCCATGCCGGAATCCGGCATGGCGGTCACGGTGGAGGAAGCCCTTCAGATCGCCGCCCGCATCGGCTATCCGCTGATGGTCCGCCCGTCCTATGTACTGGGCGGCCGCGGGATGGAAGTGGTCTATGACGACGAGGATATGACCTTCTATATGAACGCGGCTGTCGGCGTGACGCCGGACCGTCCGATCCTGATCGACCGGTTCCTGCACCATGCCACCGAATGCGAAGCCGATGCCATCAGCGACGGGGAACACGTTTTCGTTCCGGCGGTGATGGAACACATCGAGCTGGCAGGCGTCCATTCCGGCGATTCGGCCTGCGTGCTGCCGCCGAAGGGACTGACGGAAGAACAAATCAATACCATCAAGGAATACACCCGGAAGATCGCCCGGGAAATGAATGTCGTCGGGCTGATGAACATGCAGTACGCCATCGAGGACGGCGTGGTCTACGTGCTGGAAGCCAACCCGAGGGCGTCCCGGACCGTGCCCCTCGTTTCGAAGGTCTGCAACATCCAGATGGTCCAGATCGCCACAGACATCATGACAGCCCCCTTCACGGGGAGACCGTCACCGGTTCCGGAGCTGAAGGAAAAGAACTTCGCCCACTACGGCGTCAAGGAAGCGGTATTCCCCTTCAACATGTTCCCGGAAGTGGACCCGATCCTGGGACCGGAAATGCGTTCCACCGGGGAAGTGCTGGGGATCTCCGCCAACTTCGGGGAAGCCTTCTTCAAGGCCCAGGAAGCGACCCAGACGAAGCATCCGCTGGAAGGCACCGTGCTGATCTCCATCAACGACCGGGACAAGGACGAACTGGAGGAAGTGGCCAGGGCTTTCCACAAGTGCGGCTTCAAGATCGTGGCCACACGGGGCACCTGCAGCGCCATCCGCAAGATGGGGATCCCGGCGGAGGAAGTGACCAAGATCGGCGCCGGACGGCCCGACATCGTGGACTTCATCACCAACGGACAGGCCTCCCTGATTATCAATACGCCGGCGGGCAAGTACGAAGCCATCGACGACAGCCTGATCCGGAAGGCGGCGGTCAAGACCCGGACACCGTACATCACCACCATGGCGGCGGCGAAAGCGGCGGCGGAAGGGATCCAGAACGTGAAGTTCGCCAAGGATGACGAAGTGACCTCCCTGCAGGAATTCCACGGAAGGATCACGGACAAATAGACAGAGAAAGAGCCGGTGCATCTGCACCGGCTTTTTAAATCAGATCATAAAAAGCGGAAAACGCCGTGGGGATGGAGTAGACCTGCTCCATCTCCTTTTTTGTGGCCGGAACGTATCCTTGCGCATCCGGAAACAGCTCCGCTTTGGCCCTGAATCCGGTCATGTCCCACTCCACATGGGAGAAGATGTGCCGGGCGGAGGGGAGGGCAGTGAGGGCCTGCACGCGAAAACCGAGGCCTTCGCAGAAACGCCGGGCTTCTTCCTCCGTGAGCCAGCCTTCCGCGCCGGGGAACTCCCAGAGGTTGGCCAGGAGTCCCTTTGCCGGCCGCTTCCGGAGAACGTACCGGGGTTCCGCTCCGGCCGGGTCCTGTATTTCGATGAGGAAGACGGTCCGCTTCTGTATTCTCCGGATCTTCTTTTCGTCCTTGACCGGCAGGGTCTCCTGTTCCCCGAGACGGAAGGCCTCGCAGAAGGAAGTCCAGGGACAGCGTCCGCATTCCGGCGCGCCGTTCGGCAGGCAGACGGTGGCTCCCAGGTCCATCAGGGCCTGGTTCATGTCTCCCGGCCGGTCTTCCGGCAGCAGCCCGCGGTAATGGGCTTCCGCCTGTTTTTTTGCGGCGGGGGTGCGGATGCTCTCCCGATAACCGGTGGTCCGGGCGAAGACCCTCAGCAGGTTCCCGTCCACGGAAGGCACCGGGACGCCGTAAGCGATGGAGGCGACGGCCGCCGCTGCGTAGGGACCGATGCCGGCGAGCTTTTCCAGTTCCCGGGGATCCGAAGGCAGCCGGCCGTCAAAGTCTTCCATGACCTGCCGGGCGGCCTTGTGCATGTTCCGGATCCGGCTGTAATAGCCCAGCCCCTGCCAGAGTTTCAGAAGCTGATCTTCCTCCGCTTCCGCCAGGGCGCGGATGTCCGGCAGCTGTTCCAGGAAGCGGCGGTAATAGCCGATGACCGTGTCCACCCGGGTCTGCTGGAGCATGACCTCGGAGAGCCATATGTGGTAAGGCGACGGGTCTTCCCGCCAGGGGAGGATCCGCCGGTTTTCATCATACCATTTCAGCAGCACAGCGGTCTGCGCCGGGTATTTTCCATAATCTTTCGTATTCATATTTCCCATTATATCGAAATTCCCTTTCCGGTCAACTTTTTCCTACCTAACGGGTAAAAATATGGTAGAATAAAGCAACACTATAAAGAAACGGAATCCGAACATTATGTGGAAGTATCTGAAAAAATACTGGTTCTATGCGCTGCTGGCGCCCCTCTTCATGATCGGGGAAGCCGGGATGGATCTCCTGCAGCCGGCCCTGATGGCCACCATCGTGGACAAAGGGGTCCTGGGGATTGGAAACGGCGGCGTCGGCAGCATGGAAATCATTCTCAAGACCGGCATACAGATGGTAGCCCTGATCGCTGCGGGTGGCGCCTGCGGCGTGCTTTCGGGCGTCTTCGCCAACCTGGCGGCCCAGAATTTCGGCAACGACATGAGGAAGGATGCCTTCCGCCACATCATGCATTTTTCCTTCTCCCAGACGGACCGGTTCACCACCGGATCCCTGATCACCCGGGTCACCAATGACGTGACCCAGGTGCAGAGCATGGTATCGATGGTGATCCGGGGGTTCGTGCGGACCATCATTCTCTTCGCCGGGGGGATCTTTTTCATGCTGCGGCTGGACCTGTCCTTCGGCGTCGTGGTGCTCTGCGCCATGCCGATGATCATCCTGGTGCTGATCTTCTTCCTGTCCAGGATCACCCCGAAATTCACCGTCCTGCAGGAAAAGCTGGACAAGGTGAATAACGTGATGCAGGAAAACGTCACCGGCAGCCGGGTGGTGAAGGCCTACGTGCAGGAAGAGTACGAACAGGGCCGGTTCCAAAAGGCCAATGACGAGCTGGTGGGGATTCAGATGCGGATCCTGCTGCTCCTGAACTATATGTCGCCCATCATGAACATCATCCTGAACCTTTCGGTGATCGCCGTTATCTGGATCGGCCGGATTAAGGTGGGGGACGGCTCCATCACGCCGGGCAGCGTCATGGCGGCCATTACCTACCTGTCCCAGATCCTGGGGGCGCTGATGCGGCTGGGAATGATGTTCCAGAACATCTCCCGGGGCGCGGCGTCCGCCCGGAGACTGCAGGAAGTCATCGACACCGAACCGGAGATCCGGGACGGCAGTTTCGAGGGCGAACCGGCGGTCCGGGGACAGGTGGAATTCCGGGATGTGTACTTTGCGTATCCGGAACGGGATCCGATCCTGTCCGGGATCAACCTGACCATACAGCCCGGGGAGACCGTGGGGATCCTGGGCATGACCGGCAGCGGCAAGTCCAGCCTGGTAAACCTGATCCCCCGGTTCTACGACGCCTCCGAGGGGACCGTTTTGGTGGACGGGGTCGACGTGAAGGATTACCGGCTGAAGGACCTGCGTCGGCGCATCGCCTGCTCCCTGCAGAAGAGCGAACTCTTCCAGGACACCATTGCCGGGAACATCTCCTGGGGCCGTCCGGATGCCTCGCCGGAGGAGATCCGCCATGCCGCGGAGATCGCCCAGGCGACGGAATTCATCGACGTCAAGGAAAGCGGCATGGAGGAGCCGGTGACCCAGAGCGGACATTCCCTGTCCGGCGGGCAGAAGCAGCGGCTGTCCATCGCCCGGGCGGTGCTGAAGGATGCGGAGATCCTGATCTTCGACGACAGCACCAGCGCGTTGGATTTAAAGACAGAAAGCCTTTTATACGAGGCATTGAACAGGGAATACCCGGATAAAACGAAGATCATCATCGCCCAGCGGATCGCATCCATCAAGAACGCGGACCGGATCCTGGTGCTGGAGGACGGCCGGATCGCGGCGGAGGGCCGCCACGAGGAACTGCTGGAAACCAGCAGGATCTACCGGGAGATCTCCGATTCCCAGATCGGAGGTGAATCCCGTGGCTGACAATAAAAAAACAGGTATGGGCAATCCGCCCATGGGCATGAGAAGAGGCCCGGGACGCATGGGCGAAGTGGAAAAAGCGAAGGACCGCCGGGGGACGCTGAAGCGGATGCTGGCGTATTTTGCTGCGGAGAAAAAGAGGGTGCTGCTGCTGTTCATCGCGGTGGCGGCGGGAGTCCTCTGCGGCATCCTGGCCCCGGATCTCCAGAGCAAGGCCATCGACGCCATCGCGGAGCGCCGGTTTGCCGATCTGCCGGGGGTGCTGCTGCTCATGGCGGCCCTCTATTTGGTTTCCTGCTTTACGAGTTTCCTTCAGGGACTCCAGAGCGCCCACCTGTCCCAGGATACGGTGCGGCGGATACGGGAAGACCTGTTCCAATGCATTACGGCCCTGCCCGTCGGGTACCTGGATACCCACTCCCACGGGGATATCATGAGCCGGATGACCAATGACGTGGAAAACATCTCCTCGACGGTTTCCCAGTCCGTCAGTTCCCTGTTCTCCGGGGTGCTGATGGTGATCGGGACCGTGGGGATGATGATCTATCTGTGCCCGCCTCTGGCGGCCCTGTCCTGCACCACAGTGATTTTTACAGCGGTGGCGACCAAATTCCTGTCTGCCGCCATGAGAAAGGCTTACAGGAAGCGTCAGGCCCTGCTGGGGAACCTGAACGGCACCGTGGAGGAGATGGTCAGCGGGTACCATACCGTGGCAGCCTTTGAACGGGAAGAGGCCGTGATCGGGCAGTTTGAAGACATCTCCAATGAACTCACCCGGGTGGGGATCCGGGCGGACGTGCTGGGCGGCACCATGGGCCCCCTGATGAACGTGATCAACAATGCGGGCTTCGTGATCATCGCCGCCTTCGGCGGATACTTTGCCCTGAAGGGCATGATCTCCATCGGCGTTATCTCCGCCTTCATCATCTACGCGAAGCAGTTCGGGCGGCCCATCGACGAGATTGCCCAGGTCTGGGGACAGATCCAGACCGCCATCGCCGGCGCGGAGCGGGTCTTCGGCGTCATGGATGTGGAGCCGGAAAGCAAGGGCGGACGGATCAAAATGGAGGAACTGGGAGAAGAAGTGGAGATCACCTTCGAGCACGTGAACTTCTCCTATGTGCCGGGACAGCGGGTGCTGCACGATTTCAACCTGGCGGTGAAGCCGGGGCAGAAGATCGCGCTGGTGGGTTCCACCGGCAGCGGCAAGACTACCGCGGTGAACCTGCTGATGCGGTTCTACGAGCCGGATGACGGATCGATCAAAATCAACGGGACGGACATCCGCATGATCGACCGGGATTCCCTCCGGGATGCCACCGCCATCGTTCTGCAGGATACGGTATTGTTTGCGGATTCCGTCCGCAGCAACCTGAAATACGCGGACCGGAACGTAAAGGATGCGGAAATGTTCTCCTTCGCCGTCCGAGCCAATGTGGACCGGATGATCCGGAAACTGGAACGGGGCTACAGCACCGTGCTGACGGCGGACGGGGACAACCTGTCGGAAGGCCAGAAGCAGCTGCTGTCCATCACCCGGGCCTTTATCTCCAAGCCCCGGATCCTGATCCTGGACGAGGCCACCTCCAACGTGGATACCCGGACAGAGAAAAACATCCAGGATGCCATGGTGAAGCTGATGAAGGGCCGCACCAGCCTG
>JAFQZZ010000007.1 GCA_017405645.1 Bacillota bacterium | reverse complement strand
CCCCTTGGCTCTCCCCGGAAAAGCCCTCCGATAGGGGCGAGGCAGGTTAGTCCCCTTGGCTCTCCCCGGAAAAGCCCTCCGATAGGGGCGAGGCAGGTTAGTCCCCTTGGCTCTCCCCGGAAAAGCCCTCCGATAGGGGCGAGGCGGGTTAGTCCCCTTGGCTCTCCCTTGGGGGAGAGCTGTCCGCGGAGCGGACTGAGAGGGGGTTTAGTGGGTATTAATATACTCTTCCGCCTTCTCCAGCTGGCGGTCGTGGACGATGATCCCGTCCTCCACATCGCTTTCCTCCAGCTCCACCACGATGTCCGGGGTGATGCCCTTCTCATGGATGACCTTGCCGGTGGGGGAGAAGTACTGGGAAATGGTGATCTCCACCCCGTCCCCGTTCTTCAGCTTCATCATCTGCTGGGTGATGCCTTTTCCGTAGGTCTTCGTGCCGATGACGGTGCCTTCATGATTGCTCTGGACGCCGGCGGTCAAAATCTCCGAGGCGCTGGCGCTGCCGTTGTTCACCAAAAGCACGTAGGGCAGTTCCGTCCGGCCTTTGGCGGACCGCAGGTAGGTCCGTTCCCCCTGGCCGTTTTCCATGTAGACGATGACGCCTTCATCCATCAGCCGGTCGGCGATCTTCACGCTCTGGTCCACCATCCCGCCGCCGTTGGACCGCAGGTCGATGATCAGGCCCTTGACCTTCTGTTCTTCCAGTTCGGAAATGGCTTCTTCGAAGAGCTCCGCCGTATTGGTCATGAACATCCGGATGCGGATGTAGCCGATGTTGTCGTCCAGCACCTTCGAGGTCACGGAGGCCTCGTTGATGGGCGCCCGGGTGATGGTGTATTCTTTCTGCTGGTCCTTCCGCTGGATCAGCAGCTTCACGCTGGTTCCGGATTCGCCCTTGATGTGGGTGGCCGCTTCTTCCAGGTCCACCCCCATATAGGACTTGCCGTTCACCTCCAGGATCAGGTCTCCTTCCCGGAGGCCCGCCTCTTCCGCAGGGGAGTCCTCCATCACGGAGACGATCTGGATGTAGCCGGATTCCGACGCCGCCATGGTCACCCCGATCCCCTCAAAGGTCCCTTCGATGGATTCCATGGCTTCCTTGTATTCTTCCGGCGTCATGTAACGGGTGTAGATGTCCCCGGGGCTGGCGAACAGGCCCTTGTAGATCCCGGTCATCATATCTTCCTCGTCCAGGTCGATGTAATAGTTATCTTCCAGGAAGTTGTACAGGCTCTCCAGCTCGGCGTACTTGTCCGCCACCTGCTTCGCGTTCTCGTATTCGGTATAGGAAACGAAGGCCTTGTCCCCGATCCCCACGTTGAACAGGGTCATCAGCGCCAGGGCCACGATGAATCCGACGGCGAAGGCGCCGGCCAGCATCCATCTGCGTTTTTTCTTGTCCTCCATAGTCAGCTCCTCTTAAAGTCCACCGGGATCAGCTGGATGTTGTAGCTGCCCGCCCGGTAATTCATGTTGATGCGTCCCGCAAAATCAAAGCGTTTTCCGGAGACCTCCTGGCCCCGGAAGCGTTCTTCCGAATTGAACATGATGCAGTCCAGTGCGTTGCCGTGGATGTCCCGCAGGGTGAAGCGGCTGTGTTCCCGCTCCTTCCCGACGAACGCCAGGTTTTCGATGTAGACCCCGAAGATCCCGAAGAGGGGCCGCTGGTTCTGCTGCCCGAAGGGCTCCAGTTTCTCCAGCATCCATCCGAAATCGTTGTCGGCTTCCGCCAGGTCCAGCACGCCGTCCAGCTCCAGCCGCTCGTCCAAAAGGTCCGGCTCTTCCTTAAGCCGCTTCTCCAGGACTTCCTCCAGCCCCGCCCGGAAAGCCGGCAGGTTCTCTGCCTTCAGGGAGAAGCCGCAGGCCGCCTTGTGGCCGCCGAAGGTCAGCAGCAGGTGTTCCTGGGTCTTTAATAATTCGTAGAGGTTGACGGAATCGATGCTGCGTCCGGTGCCCTTCAGCACCCCCGGTTTCTCGCTTTCCGTCACGATCAGGGTGGGGCGGTAGTACTCTTCCTTGAGTTTGCCCGCCACGATCCCGGCCACGCCTTCGTGGATGTCTTCGCCTTCCACCAGGACCAGCAGCCGGTTGTCCCGGTCTTTCAGATACCGCTCCGCCAGGTCCAGCCCCCGGGTCTGGAGGCTCTTGCGGAGGTTGTTGTTGTCGATCAGTTGATATGCCAGGGCTTCCGCCTCGTGCTTGTCGTCGGTCATCAGAAGCCGCAGGCTGGATTCCGCCGTGTCCACCCGGCCGCCGGCGTTGATGTGGGGACCTAAAATGAAGGCCACGTCGGTGGAGGAGAGAGTCTTCTCCGCGAAGTTCCCGCCGATGCAGTGGATCAGGCTGGCCAGTCCCACCCGCTTCCGGGCGTTGACGGCCTTCAGCCCGTATTTCACCAGGGTCCGGTTCTCGTCCAGCAGGGGAACGATGTCCGCTATGGTGGCCACGCCCACCAGGTCCAGTCCCTTCTTGATGGTCTTCCGGGACAGGCCCAGGGTCCGCTGCAGGGCCTGGATCAGCTTGTAGGCCACGCCGCAGCCGCAGAGCTCCTTGTAGGGGTAGGGGCAGCCGGGCTGTTTCGGGTTGATCACGACGCCGCCGGGGATCGTTTCCCCGGGGGTATGGTGGTCGGTGATGATGGTGTCCAGCCCGATCTCCTCCGCAAAGCGGACTTCATCCACGGAGGAAATGCCGCAGTCCACGGAGATCATCAGGTCCGCGCCCCGCTCTTTGATCTTCTGCAGGGCTTCCTTATTGATGCCGTAGCCCTCCTGCTGCCGGACGGGAATGTACCATTCCAGGTTGTCCGTGAGGTTCTGCAAAAACTCAAAAACGAGGCAGATCGCCGTTACGCCGTCCACGTCATAGTCGCCGTAAATGCATATTCTGCTGCCTCTTCCGATGTGCATTCTGATTTTTTCAACCGCTTCCCGCATCCCTTTCAGCAAAAAAGGGTCATAGGTCTTCCGGGGTTCGGGGGAGAGGAACTCTTCGACTTCCTCCCGGGTCCGGATCCCGCGGCTGGCCAGAAGCTTTGCAATATTAGGATGAATCCCCTCCGTGGAAGGGGATTCATCGGTATTTTTCACTATCCAGTTTTTCATGACGCTGTACTTACAGATACGGTGCCGGGTTTACCGGGGTCCCGTTGATCCGGACTTCGAAATGACAGTGCGGACCGGTGGAGTTGCCGGTGGAACCGATATAGGCGATCTGCTGTCCTCTCTTGACGCTCTGCCCCTTCGTCACGCAAAGTGAGTTGTTGTGGGCGTACAGGGTGGAAATGCCGTTGCCGTGACTGATCACGACGGTGTTGCCGTAGCCGTTATACCAGCCGGCGTAGATGACCACGCCGTCCGCTCCCGCTACCGCCGGGGAATTGGCCGGGGCGCCGAAGTCGATGCCGGTATGGAGCTTCCTAACGTGGGAGATCGGATGGATCCGGTATCCGAACGGAGAGGAAAGCCTTGTATACTGCGGAGCCGGGAGACAGAAGGTCCCGTTCCCGGAAATGTACGTAGTTGTGGTGGAAGCCGCCACGTAGGGGGACGACGATCCGGAGGATTTGGTTCCTGAGGAGGATGACGCCGCCTTGGCGGTGCTGCTGGCCTTGGCTGCAGAATTGGTCGCTTTCTGCTCGGCCGCCGCCGCTTCCTTGGCCGCCTTTTCCTGGGCCGCCTTCTTCGCCGCCGCTTCTTCCGCCCGGATCAGGGCCGTGATGCTGGCAGCAGAGGAGTTCAGGTCATCGATCAGAGCGTTCTGGGCCGCCACGTTCTGCTGTGCCTGGGCTCTCAGGCCGGCCACCTGGGACCGGTTGGCCTGGAGGGCCGCCTTCTGGGACTGCAGCTGGGCTTCCTGGGCCTTCAACTGCGCTTCCAGAGCTTCCAGTTCCCGCTTCATATCCGCCAGTTCGTCATACTGAGTCTGCAGCTGGTGCATAAACTCTTCGTCCTGTTCGTAGATGCGGGTGATCATATCGATATTGGTGAGCAGTTCGCTGAAACTGGTGGATCCCAGCAATACTTCCAGATAACCGGCTTCACCGTTTTTGTACATGGCCGCCAGACGGTCGTTCAGGTCATTGTTCTGCTGAACGATCTCTGCGCTCTTGGTATCCAGCTCCTGGACCTTGACCTGGATGTTGGACCGGGTCTCGCTGATCTGGGCCTGGGTCTGGGCGATCTGGGCCGATGTGGCGCTGATCTGGCTGTCCAGGGCGTTGACCTGGGCCGTCAGGCTGCTGACCTCGGCCTGGGCCGCGCTGAGCTGGTTCTTTGCCGCGGAGATTTCCTGATTGATGCGGTTCAGTTTCTGCTGGTTGGTTTCGGCGAACGATGTCACCGTGCCGGCAGTCAGCGACAGGATCAGGACGATCACCATCACGATGCTGAATCTTTTCTGCATATTCATAATCTTTTCATCTCCTTTCTAAGCATCCAGGAATCTTCTCATGGAGAGAATGCTTCCCAGGGCGCCGATGCAGACGCCTAATGCAACGAATATGATGATGAGATTCTGAATGATAAAATCAAACGGTACCATTCCGCTGTTGAACAGAATGAGGAATCTCGGTGTAAACAATTCGGTAAATTTATAGTAAGCAAATCCGACGATGACCACCGCCAAAATGGAGGATATCAGCCCGATGAGGATGCCTTCCACGAAGAAGGGTCCCCGGACGAACCAGTTGGTGGCGCCCACGTATTTCATGATGTGGATCTCCTCTTCCCGGGCGTGCACCGTCAGTTTCACGGTGTTGGCCACGACGATGAGGGATACGATCAGCAGGATGATGATGATGGCCAAAGCTCCTTTCTGGATGTAGCCGCTGATGGTCATTACTTTCTCGATCGCATCCCGGTAGAAGCGGACTTCGTCCACTGCGTCGAATTTATTCAGTTCCTGTACGATTTTGTCTTCGTCTTCCAGTGCCACTGCGGTGACTTCCACGGATGCCGGCAGCGGATTGGAGGGTACTCCATCCAGCAGGTAGCCGTTTTCACCCCAGCGTTCCTTCATGATCGCCATGGCGTCGTCCTTGGAAAGGTACTGCGCGTCGGCGACGTTCTCGATCATTTTGATCTGCTCCGCCAGTTCCATCCCCTGTTCCGCGGTAACGGTGTCCTTCAGGTACACCGAGATGGTGTCGAACTGGTCTTCCGCATTTTTGGCCATCAGGTTCACGTTGACCATGATGGAGAAGAACAGCCCCACCACCAGGAGCATTGCGGTGATGGAAAAGATGGAAGCCGAACTCATGTTCTTGTTTCTTCCGATCTGAGAAAAGGCCTGGCGGACGGTATAGCTAAATGCGCCCATCTTTTTTGTACGCCCCCTCTTCTTCGTCCCGGACGATCCTGCCGTCCCGGAGGTCTATGACTCTCTTATTCATTCGATTGACGATTTCTTTTGCGTGGGTCACCATCAGAACGGTGGTTCCCTTTTCGTTGATCCGTTCCAGGATCTCCATAATCCCCCAGGCGGTTTCCGGATCCAGGTTCCCGGTGGGTTCGTCGGCAATCAGCACCGATGGGCTGTTCACCAGGGCTCTGGCGATGGCCACCCGCTGCTGTTCCCCGGCGGAAAGCTGGTGCGGGTAGTAATTGCCCTTGTCCTCCAGTCCCACCAGCGTCAGCACTTTCGGTACCTGCCGCTTGATCTTTCTTTTGGAAGCATGGACGATGTCCATGGCGAATTTGATGTTTTCGTAAGCGGTCTTTTTCGGAAGCAGCCGGCAGTCCTGGAACACGATGCCGACTTTTCTGCGGTGTTCCGGAATGAACCGGTTCGGAAGCCGGGTGACTTCCCTGCCGTCGATGACGATGGCCCCCTTGTCCGGGTCGACCTCTTTCATTATCAGTTTAATGATCGTGGATTTGCCGGCGCCGCTGGGTCCAACGATGAATACAAATTCCCCGTCTTCGATGGCGAAATCCAGCCCCTTGACGGCGAAATTATTTCCGTATTTTTTTGTTACTCCCTTGAATTCTATCATGATTGCCTGTCCCTAAACGCACTCTAACAGAAGGACCCGACTGCCCTTCTTTGGATTTTCCACATATTTATTGACATAATTTACGGCTATTATATAATGATTTCGACAGTTTTTCCACAAAAACGGTCCTATTTTACCCGTTCATTACTCAAATGTTAATAAAACTGTCACAAAACAAATGCCGATTTTACTAGATAAAGGGGTTTTTGACCGTGAAAACGCAAATGAGGCACAAGTACATAGAATGGCGGGATTCCCTGAAAAAAGAGGATTCGGAGGCCCTGGGGGCTCGGATCCGGGGGGTTTTTGCCGCTTCCGGCCTGGGTAATCCACCGAAAGGGCGGTCCGTGATGCTCTACGCCTCCTTCCGCAACGAGGCGGACACCTGGGGGATTATCGAAGACCTGACGGGGAAGGGCGTGAAAGTGGTGCTGCCCCGGACCCGGAAGGCCGGTCTGGAGCTTTACGAATACCGGGGCCCGGAGAGCCTGAAGCTCAGCCGTTTCGGCATTCTGGAGCCGGACCCGGATCTCTGTCCGGCGGCGGATCCGGCGGAGATCGGACTGGTCGTGGTGCCCGGGGTGGTCTTTGACCGCCGGGGCGGGCGGATCGGCTTCGGCGCCGGTTATTACGACCGGTTCCTGCCGACGGTGCCTGCCGCCCTGAAAGCGGGCCTGTGCTACGAGGCCCAGATCGCGGAGGAAGTCCCTTGCGATGAAACCGACGTCCGGATGGACGTGCTCCTGACGGAAAAGGGTCTCTTCAACTGCCAAACGCAAAGCTATACAGAGCTGTGAGGGCCTCGAGGTCCAGCTCGGGGATATAGAAGACGGTGATATCAGGTCCCCCTCTCAGTCCGCTCTGCGGACAGCTCTCCCCCAGGGGAGAGCCAAGTTTGGCTTCGCGTGCCTCCCCCCGGCGGGGGGAGGTGTCACCGAAGGTGACGGAGAGGGG
>JAFQZZ010000006.1 GCA_017405645.1 Bacillota bacterium | reverse complement strand
TTTTTGACTCACCGAAACGGTGAGTCAAAAAGAACCGTCCCCATTGACTCTGGCGGCGAGGGCCTCCTTTTATGATCCGATTCTGTTCTGCAGGCTCCGGATGGTTTGGACCAGGAAGGTGGCGGAGACCGCCATCATGACCGCCTCGGTGAAGGGCTGGGTCCAGATCAGGCCGGTGAAGCCGAAGAGGTGGTTGAACAACAGCAGCAGGGGAATGTAGAGAACCAGCTGCCGGAGGATGGTGATTCCCAGGGCGCTCATGGGCTTGCCCATGGCCTGGAAGGACATCCGGCACATGGAGGTGACCCCCACGAAGGGCAGGATGCACATCAGGGCCCGCAGCACCCGGGCGCCGGTGTCCACCACTTCCGCGGAACCCGTGAAGAGCCCGATGAGCAGCGGCGCGAAGATGCCGTATATCGCCATGACACAGAGCTCGACGCCGCAGACGATAAGAATTCCTGCTTTCAGCACGTCCAGCATCCGCCGGAAATTCTTCGCCCCGTAGTTGTAGCCCATGATGGGCTGGACGCCGGCGGCAAAGCCCTGGTAAATGTAATTGCCCAGGGAAAGCAACTTCTGGGCGATGCCCATGGCCGCCACGGTCAGCTCGCCGTAGGCTACCGCCAGGTTGTTGTTGACGATGAAGGCCGCCGAGGTCAGCAGGGTCTCCACCGCCGCAGGCACCCCTACCCGGTAGATCTCACCCACTACGTCCGCTTCCGGGCGGATGTACCGCCGCTTCGGCCGCAGCAGGGACTTCCCGCTGAGATAGACCCACAGGGTGATTCCCATCCCGCAGGCGTTCCCCAGGACGGTGGCAATGGCCGCGCCCCGGATCTGAAGCCCGAAGGCAAAAATGAAGATCGGATCCAGGATAATGTTCATGATCGTGCCGATCATCATTCCCAGGATCGAATACCGGGCCGAGCCCTCGCCCCGGAGCAGCTGGCTGAAGGTGTAATTCCCCATAGTGAAAAGGGTCCCCGCCAGCAGGATCCCCACGTACTGCTGCGTGTAGAGGAAGGTGTGCTCCTTTGCCCCCAGTACCTGCACGATGGGGTGGAGGAAGACCAGCCCCAGAACCGCCAGGACGGCGCTGGTGATCACCGTCAGCACGAAGCCGATGGTGAGGGTCTGCTCCGCCTTTGTCCTTTCCTCCGCCCCCAGGGATCGGGCGATGAGGGTGGACCCGCCGGTCCCCACCATATTGGAGATGGCGATGGTGACCATCATCACCGGATAGGCCAGGTTCACCGCCGCCAGCTGGTAATCGTCCCGCAGCAGGCCGATGAAGAAGGTATCCACCAGGTTGTACAGGACCATGATGAACATGCCTGCCACCAGCGGCACCCCCATTTTCACCACGGCCTTCGCCGGTTTCTCCCGGCTGAGGGTGTAGATGCGGGAGTCATCTTTTATATTGTCATTCTTATGATTGCTCATTTCTTTGGTTTCCCCTCTCCGTTCGAATATATTATATGATAAAAAGGTGCCGCGGGCAATCAATTCCCCCCCTCTCAGTCACCTTCGGTGACACCTCCCCCCAGGGGGGAGGCAAGCGGGACTCCCTGGCTCTCCCCTGGGGGAGAGCTGTCCGCGAAGCGGACTGAGAGGGGGACGGATATTGCAACTCTTCTCCGGTTCCGATATAATGAAAAAAACGAAACTGATCCCCGGGAGGTGCCTTATGGGTAAAAAAGTCGGTAATCTTATCAAAAAAGCAAGAACGGAAGCGGGCCTGACCCAGGAACAGCTGGCCCGGAAAGTGAGGGGCGCCTCGGCCTCGGATATCGGCCGGGCGGAACGGGGCGAAAAGGACCTGACCCAGGAACAGCTCAAGCAGATCGCCAAGGCCACCGGCGTCACCCAGAAATCCCTGCTGGACGCGGCCAAAGGCTCTTCCTCCGGGAAGACCTCCTCTTCTTCTGCATCCAAATCATCCATGCAGGTGACGGCGTCGGAAAAGCGCCTGGTGCAGCTCTACCGAAAGGCGGACGCCTCCTCGAAGCGGGCGGCGCTGAAAGCCCTGAAAGCGGACGAGACCGAGGAAATGCTCACCGCTCTCCTGGAAGGGGCCATCGACCTCTTCACCGGAAAGAATTAACGCCCATAAAAAAACAGGCTTCCCACTCGATCGGAGTGAGAAGCCTTTTTTATTTCTATTGCTGTCCCGTCCAGTCGGTCTGCTCAAGCGGAGCCTGCTGAGGCTGCTGCGCCGGCTGTTCCGGCCTGACCGGATGCGGCGAAACTTCCGCCGGGACCTCCTTCGGCTTCCGGCTCTTGAACATGTAGACCATGGACAACAGCCCGATCACCGTCAGCAGACAACCGGTCACCAGCAGGAAGGGCAGGGTCTTTTCGTGGCACGACATCGTGTTCATGTCGCACACCGGAGCGATGAGGATCGGCAGCAGGATCGTCGCGACGCCCGCCGCCGCGATGACCAGGGAGAACAGTCCCGCCAGGATCTTGTGCCGCACCAGCATCATGATGATCCCCAGCAGCAGGATCACCAGGCCGAAGCCCATGGCCATCAGCCGGGTCTGGTGGCAGACCGCTTCCACGCTGCCCATGTCGCCGCAGACCTTCACGAAGGTCCAGGGCCCGATGGCGATGGCGATGCCCGCGAGAACCGTCAGGACGCCGATAAACTTACTCATTTTCATATTGCATTCTCCCTTCTGTCACTAATCTTCCAGTTGTCCCAGCAAATAGTCAATGAACTGCTGCGCCGTCCGGCCGGACTTCCCGCCGTGACGCATTTCCCAGGCAGTCGCTTTGATCAGCATCTCCTCCTCCGGAATGTCGATCTCCGGGTGGCGGGCCGCCAGGGTTTTCACGATCTCGTCGTACTGCTTTTTCTGGGGGCAGTAGAAGGCGATGGTCACGCCGAACCGCCCCGCCAGGGACAGTTTTTCCTGCAGGTTGTCGGAGCGGTGGAATTCGTCGTCGGAGCGGTCGGAACGCTCGCTCCAGGTCTCCCGGACCAGGTTCCGCCGGTTGGAGGTGGCGTAGATCAGCACATTCTCCGGCCGGGTCTCCAGTCCTCCTTCGATGACCGCCTTCGGGTATTTATACTCGATCTCATACTCCTCGAAGGACAGGTCGTCCATGAAGAGGATGAAGCGGTAGTTCCGGTCCTTGATGGCCGAGATCACCTTCGACAGGTCCTTGAACTGGTGCTTGTAGATCTCCACCATCCGCAGCCCCCGGTCGTAATACTGGTTCAGGATAGCCTTCACGCTGGTGGACTTGCCGGTGCCGGCGTCCCCGTAGAGCAGCACGTTGTTGGCGGGCTTGCCCCGCACGAAGGCTTCCGTATTTTCGATGAGCTGGTTTTTCTGGATCTCATACCCCACCAGGTCGTCCAGCACCACGCCGGTATTGGTGGTGACGGGCTCCAGCAGGGGGCCTTCCTTTTTGTCTGAGATCCGGAAGGCCTTGTTCAGGCCCAGGCTCCCCACCCCGTAGCGGCGGTAGAAATCCGTGACGATGTCGTACATCTGCCGGGCGTCCTCCGTGACCTCGATGAGGCCGCTGAGTTCCCGGACCTTGTCGCTGACGTTTTTATTGAAGATCCGCTCCTCCTTCACCACAGCATCGTAGTGCTGGATGACGGAAAAACAGTCGATCCCCAGCTTCTCCTCCATTTCGGAGAAATCGTAGTCGAAGAGCTTCCGGAAGATGTCGAAATCCCCCCGGACCAGCTGCTGCACGCTGCCCTCCAGGGCGCCGGTCTTCTCCGACACCAGGGTGAAGGGGTTCTCCGTGGTGGCCAGCAGGAACGCCAGGTAATCGTGCCACAGGTCCTGGTCGAAACCGTAGGCGGTGGCCACGTCCAGCAGCCGGTGGATCTGGGTGTAGATGTCGGCGATCAGCTCGTCCTTATCGTACATACCCAGCCGGAACCGCCGGCAGATCCCCGCCAGGTCGAAGAGGATGCTGTCCTGCGGGATATTCCGGTAGATGATCAGTTTTGAGGTCAAACGGTCCATAAGTACCTCCAACAAATCGGGCGGATGTTCTCATCCGCCCGAAAGAGTTTTCTAGTTGTCGATCAGCTTGTTTTCGCTGTTCCAGCTGTACAGCTTTCTCAGCTCCTTGCCGACGGATTCCAGTTGATGCGCCGCTTCTCTCTTTCTCATGGCGTTGAAGCTCGGGCATCCGGTCTGGTTCTCCAGCAGCCAGTTCTTGGCGAAAGTGCCGTCCTGGATGTCGCTGAGAACTTTCTTCATGGTAGCCTTGGTCTCGTCGGTGATGATCTTCGGGCCGGTGATGTAGTCGCCGTATTCCGCCGTGTTGGAGATGGAATACCGCATGCCGGCGAATCCGCTTTCAAAGATCAGGTCCACGATCAGCTTCACTTCGTGGATACATTCGAAGTAAGCGCTTTCCGGTTCATAACCTGCTTCGACCAGAGTCTCGAATCCGGCCTTCATCAGGGCGGTGATACCGCCGCAGAGTACGGTCTGTTCGCCGAAGAGGTCGGTTTCGGTCTCTTCCCGGAAAGTGGTCTGGAGCACGCCGGCTCTGGCGCCGCCGATGGCCAGCGCATAGGCCAGAGCGATGTCATGGGCTTTGCCGGTGGCATCCTGCTGTACCGCGATCAGGCAGGGTACGCCTTTGCCTTCCTGGTACTGGCTTCTGACGGTGTGGCCCGGGCCTTTCGGCGCGATCATAGTCACGTCCACGAAGGGCGGGGGTACGATCTGTCCGAAGTGGATGGAGAAGCCGTGTGCAAACATCAGCATGTTGCCTTCTTCCAGGTTCGGTTCGATGTCTTCCTTGTATAATTTAGCCTGTTTTTCGTCGTTGATCAGGATCATGATGATGTCCGCCTTCTTCGCCGCTTCCGCCGCGGTGTAGACTTCCAGACCCTGTGCTTCGGCCTTTGCCCAGGATTTGCTGCCTTCATACAGACCGACGATCACGTGGGCGCCGGATTCCTTGGCGTTCAGTGCGTGGGCGTGGCCCTGGCTGCCGTAGCCGATGATGGCGATGGTTTTGCCTTCCAGTAAGGCCAGATTACAGTCTTCCTGATAGTAGATCTTTGCCATTTTCTTATTCCTCCATATGGTTCATGTTTATTTATACAAACTGTATTATACAGGATTACGCGAGTTTTTCAATGACTTTCGCGCCCATTTCCTGCGTCGAGAGGGTTTTTTCGCCTTTTTTGGCGATATCGGCTGTCCGCCAGCCCTCTTCCAGAACGGCTTTCACCGCCGCGTCGATGGCGTCCGCTTCCTCCATCAGTCCGAAAGAGTAGCGCAGCATCATCCCCGCCGCCAGAATGGTGGCCAGGGGATTCGCGATGCCCTTGCCGGCGATGTCCGGCGCCGAGCCGTGGATGGGCTCGTACAGGCCCCGGGTGCCTTCGCCTAAGCTGGCGGAGGGCAGCATCCCGATGGAACCGGTGATGACGGAGGCTTCGTCGGAGAGGATATCCCCGAACATGTTTTCCGTCACGATCACGTCGAACTGCTGGGGATTCATCACCAGCTGCATCGCCGTGTTGTCCACGAAGAGGTCGCTGTATTCCACTTCCGGGTATTCCTCTTTGAGTTTATGCATCACGCTCCGCCACAGCCGGGAGGTCTCCAGCACGTTGGACTTGTCCACGCTGGTGAGCTTCTTGTTCCGCTTCATGGCCATTTCAAAGCCGACCCGGCCGATCCGCTCGATCTCTTTTTCCGTGTAGGGCATGATGTCCCAGGCTTTTTCGCCCATGTCGGCGGTCTTCTCCCGGCCCCGTTCGCCGAAATAGACGCCGCCGGTGAGTTCCCTCACGATCAGCACGTCCAGTCCGCCTTCCACCTTTTCCGGTTTTAACGGGCAGGCGTCGGACAGGGCGTCGAACATCAGGGCCGGCCGCAGATTGGCGAAGAGCCCCAGTTCAGAACGCAGGCCCAGGATGGCCTTTTCCGCCCGCAGGTGCCCGGGCTGGTTGTCCCATTTGGGGCCGCCGACTGCTCCTAAGAGCACGCTGTCGCTGGCCTTGCAGATGTCGATGGTTTCCTGGGGAAGGGGAATGCCTTCCGCGTCGATGGCGCAGCCGCCGGCCAGGCTTTCGGTATAGACGAATTCATGGCCGAACTTTTTACCGATGGCGTCCAGGGCTTTCATGGCTTCGGTGACGATTTCCGGCCCGATGCCGTCGCCTTTAATAACTGCAATACTGTATTTCATACTGTCCTCCCTATTTGATCGCTTTCAAGAGCCCACCTTTGTCGATGATGTCCTGCAGGAAGGGCGGGAAGGGTTCGGCCTGGAAGGTCTGACCGGTGGTTTCATCCACGATCTCGCCCTTGATGAAGTCCACGCTGACGATGTCGCCGGCGGAGATGGCCGCTGCCGCTTCTGGGCATTCGATGATGGCCAGGCCGATGTTGATGGAGTTCCGGTAGAAGATCCGGGCGAAGGAGTTCGCGATGACGCAGGAGATGCCGGAGGCCTTGATGGTGGCCGGGGCGTGCTCTCTGGAGGAGCCGCAGCCGAAGTTGTTGCCGGCGACCATGATGTCCCCTTCCTGTACCTTGCCGCGGAATTCCTTGTCGATGTCTTCCATGCAGTGGGCGGACAGTTCCTTCATGTCCGTAATGTTCAGATATCTTGCCGGGATAATAACGTCGGTATCCACATTGTCACCGTACTTAAAAACAGTTCCTTTGGCTTTCATGTTATTCTCCCTCCTATCCTCTCTCATATTCCAGATCGGTGATGCCGATGTCTTTCGGTTCCGCGATCCTGCCGGCTACCGCGCTGGCGGCTGCCACCGCCGGGCTGGCCAGGTACACTTCGCTGCCGGTGTGGCCCATCCGGCCCACGAAATTCCGGTTGGTGGTGGCCACGGCCCGTTCGCCATCCGCCAGGATCCCCATGTGACCGCCGAGGCAGGGCCCGCAGGTCGGTGTGGAGATGGCGCATCCCGCATCCAGGAAGATGGTGAAGAGGCCTTCATCCATGGACTTCCGGTAGATGTCCTGGGTGGCCGGGATGATGATGCAGCGGACACCGTCCGCCACTTTGCGGCCTTTCAGCACCGCCGCCGCCGCTCTCATGTCTTCGAGACGGCCGTTGGTGCAGGAACCGATGACTACCTGCTGGATCTCCACATCCCCCGCTTCGGAAACCGGTTTGGTGTTTTCCGGCAGGTGCGGGAAAGCCACGGTGGGCTCGATCCTGGAAAGGTCGATGGTGTAGACTTCGTCGTATTCCGCATCCGGATCCGGCGAGTAGTATTTGAACGGGCGGTTTACTCTGCCCTCTACGTATTTCAGCGTTACTTCGTCCACCTCGAAGATGCCGTTCTTGCCGCCGGCTTCGATGGCCATGTTCGCCATGCAGAGCCGGTCGTCCATGGTCAGGTACTTCAGTCCGTCGCCGGTGAATTCCATGGATTTATACCGGGCGCCTTCCACCCCGATCATCCCGATGATGGTCAGGATCACGTCCTTGCCGCTGACGAAGGGGTTCGGCTTGCCGGTGAGTTCGAATTTGATGGCGGAAGGCACCTTGAACCAGGCCTGGCCGGAGTACATTCCCGCCGCCATGTCCGTGGAGCCCACGCCGGTGGAGAAGGCGCCTAACGCGCCGTAGGTGCAGGTGTGGCTGTCAGCGCCGATGATGATCTCGCCGGGGCCCACCAGACCCTTTTCCGGCAGGAGGGCGTGCTCGATGCCCACCACGCCGACATCGAAGAAGTTCACGATGCCGTACTTCTTTGCAAATTCCTTCGACCGCTTGACCAGGGTCGCGGAATTGATATCCTTGGCCGGAGTGAAATGGTCCATGACAAAGGCGATCTTTTCCTTGTCGAAGATCTTGTTGAATCCGGCTTTTTCGAATTCATTGATGGCCACCGGCGAAGTCACGTCGTTGCCCAGGACGAAATCCAGGTCCACCCGGATCAGTTCCCCGGCTTTGACGGAGTCCACGCCGCCGTGAGCCGCAATGATCTTCTGTGTCATTGTCATTCCCATTAACTATCAGCTCCTCTTTTCTCGATTTCGTAGACCAGTTTGTTGATGCCGTCGATGTAGGCCATCATGCTGGCTTCGATGATGTCCGTGCTGGCGCCGCTGCCGGTGACGTTGATGTCGTTGATGCACATCCGGCAGGTCACCTCACCCTGGGAGTCGATGCCTTCGGTCACAGCCTGGACGTTGTATTCAATCAGTTCCGGGCTCATACCGGTAATCTGGTCGATGGCGCCGAAGGCGGCTTCCACCATGCCTTCGCCGATGCAGGCCAGCCGGCGGGAGGACTTGCCCCCATCCCATTCCAGGGTGACGGTGGCGGTGGCGCCCACTTCCGTGGCGCTGTTAACGGCGAAATACTTGAAGTGGTATTTCCCGTCGAACCGGACCATGTTCCGGCCGACGATGGACTCGATGTCCCGGTCGGTGACGATTTTCTTCTTGTCCGCCAGAGCCTTGAACTTCTGGAAGGCTTCGTCGGTCTGTTTTTTGTCCAGCTCGATGCCCAGGTAGCCCAGCCGTTCCATAAAAGCGTGACGTCCGGAGTGCTTGCCCAGCACCATCTCGTTGTTCGGGATGCCGATGTCCTGGGGCGTCATGATCTCGTAGGTCGCCTTGTTGGCCATGACCCCGTGCTGGTGCACGCCGGATTCATGGGCGAAGGCGTTCCGGCCCACGACGGGTTTCGTGGGATTCGGCCGGATGCCGATGATGGAGGTCAGCAGTTTGCTGCTCCGGTAGATCTGAGTGGAGTCCACTTTTGTATAGGCATCGTAGATGTCCTGGCGGGTCTTCAGCGCCATGACGATCTCTTCCAGCGCCGCGTTGCCGGCCCGTTCACCGATGCCGTTGACGGTGCATTCCACCTGCCGGGCGCCGCCCCGGATCGCTGCCAGGGAGTTGCCGACGGCCATGCCCAGGTCGTTGTGGCAGTGGGTGGACAGGATGATGTTGTCCACGCCCTTGACGGTCTGGTTCAGGTGGACCATCAGGTCATACATTTCTTCCGGGGTGGTGTAGCCCACGGTGTCGGGGATGTTGATGGTGGTGGCGCCGTTGGCGATGGCGGTCTCCACGACTTCCGACAGGAAGAACTTTTCACTTCTGGTTGCGTCTTCTGCGGAGAACTCGATGTCGTCGCAGAAGTTCTTGGCGTAACGGACCATTTCCGCCACCCGCTGGATGACCTGGTCCGGAGACATTCTCAGTTTATACTGCATGTGCAGCGGGGAGGTGGCCAGGAAAACGTGGATCCGGGGATGCTTCGCCACTTTGACGGCGTCCCAGGCCGCGTCGATGTCTTCCTTCACCGCCCGGGCCAGGCTGGCCACGGTGGGGCGGGTTACAGTCTCCGCGATGGTCCGGACGGACTCGAAGTCCCCCGGGGACGCGATCGCAAAACCCGCTTCGATGACGTCCACGTTCAGCCGTTCCAGCTGCTTCGCCATTTCGATCTTTTCCATTAAGTTCATGGAACAGCCCGGGGACTGTTCGCCGTCCCGCAGGGTCGTATCAAAAATCTTAATCTCTTTTGCCATTTCGGGCTCCTATTCTGCGCTCAGTACGGCGCCTTCCGATGCGGATTTGACTAATTTCGCGTATTTGGCCAGGATGCCGGTCTTGACAGCGGGTTCCTTCGGAACGAAGTTCTTCATTCTTTCCGCCAATTCCTCTTCCGGCACCAGCAGCTCGATCTTTCCTTCCGGAATGTTGATGGAGATCCGGTCGCCGTCCTGCACCACGCCGATCAGGCCGCCTTCCGCCGCTTCCGGAGAAACGTGGCCGATGGCCGCGCCTCTTGTAGCGCCGGAGAACCGTCCGTCGGTGATCAGGGCCACGCAGCTGTCCAGGCCTCTGCCCGCCAGGGAGGAAGTCGGGGAGAGCATCTCTCTCATGCCCGGGCCGCCCTTGGGGCCTTCGTAGCGGATGACCACCACATCGCCCGGCACGATCTTGCCGGAGAGGATGGCGTCCATGGTATCTTCTTCACATTCGAAGACCTTGGCCGGTCCTTCGTGCACCAGCATTTCCGGCGCCACCGCGGACCGTTTCACCACGCTGCCGGCCTCCGCCAGGTTGCCCTTCAGCACGGCGATGCCGCCGGTCTTGCTGTAGGGATTCTCCACGGGGCGGATGATCTCATAATTCAGGACCCTTCTCTTCGCAATGCCTTCGCCGATGGTCTCGCCGGCCACGGTCATCACGTCTTTTTCGATCAGGTCTAATTTGCTCAGTTCATTCATGACCGCGTACACGCCGCCGGCCGCGTTCAGTTCCTCCATGAAATGGGGGCCTGCCGGCGCCAGCTTGCACAGGTTCGGGGTCACGGCGCTCATGCCGTTGGCCTTCTCCAGGTCGATCTTCACGCCGGCTTCCCGGGCGATGGCCGGGAGATGCAGCATGGAGTTGGTGGAGCAGCCCAGGGCCATATCCACCGTCAGGGCGTTCCGGAAGGCCTTTTCCGTCATGATATCCCGGGGCTTGATGTCCTTTTCAACCAGTTCCATGACCTTGAAGCCCGCTTCCTTGGCCAGCCGGATCCGGGCGGCCATGACCGCCGGGATGGTGCCGTTGCCGGGCAGTCCCATGCCGACCGCTTCCGTCAGACAGTTCATGGAGTTGGCCGTGAACATGCCGGAACAGGAACCGCAGCCGGGGCAGGCGTTGTCTTCCATGAAGCAGAGTTCTTCCCGGGTCAGGTTGCCGGCACTCATGGCGCCGACCGCTTCAAACATCTGGGAAAGGCTGGTCTTATTGCCCTTCGGGTCCACGCCCGCCATCATCGGTCCGCCGGACACGATCACGGTGGGAACGTTGATCCTGGCCGCCGCCATCAGTGCCCCCGGAACGGTCTTGTCGCAGTTGGGGATCAGCACCAGTCCGTCGAACTGGTGGGCGATGGCCATGGTTTCAATGCTGTCGGCGATGAGTTCCCGGGAAACCAGGGAATACTTCATGCCGATATGGTTCATGGCGATGCCGTCGCAGACCGCGATCGCCGGTACTTCGATGGGGGTGCCGCCGGCCGTCCGGATGCCTTCCTTCACGGCCTTGGCGATGGTGTCCAGGTGAATGTGCCCGGGCACGATCTCATTCTGAAAATTGACCACGCCGATCAGCGGCCGGTCCAGTTCCTCGTCCACATAGCCCATGGCCCGGAACAGACTCCGGTGGGGGGCTTTGGTATAGTCTTTTTTTACATTATCACTCTTCATGTTTACCTCCTATATTAGCTGGAAGCTTGGAGCTTGAAGCTTTTAGCTCTATTTGTGCATCAGCGGTGCGCCGCCCAGCCGTTCGATACCGATCATTCCGGCCCGGGCAACCTGAATGATGCCGAAGGGCTTGATGGTCTCGATAAAGGCATCGATCTTGCCGGTGTTGCCGGTGAGTTCGATGATCATGGATTTCGGGGACACGTCGATGATATTGGCCCGGAAGATCCCGGCCACGGAGATGATGTTGATCCGCTCGTCTTCGTTGGCGGAGACTTTCACCATCACGTGTTCCCTGGTAACGGAGCTGTCGGAGGTCAGTTCCCGGACTTCAAAGACGTCCACTTGTTTCTCCAGCTGTTTTTTGATCTGGAGAGCGCTCTTTTCATCGGCCCGGAACACCACGACGATCAGGGAAACTCCCGGATTGTCCGTTTCCGCGGCGGAGCAGGTCTCGATGTTGAACCCTCTTCGGGTCAGCAGACCGGCAATACGGCTCAGTACGCCGGCTCTGTTCTGAACGATCAGTGAGTAAATATATCTGTTATCCATGGCGTACCTCCTATACTTCTATACTGAAAATCTGCTGGTTGTAAGCGTTCCCCGGAGGAACCATCGGCAGCACGTTTACGTCCATATCGATGTTGGCATTGAGGATGACCGGCCCTTCCTGGCTCACGGCTTCGTCCAGGATCGCGTCCAGTTCTTCCATGGTGCTGACGTCGTATCCCTTCGCGCCGAAGGCTTCCGCCAGTTTCACGTAATCGATCTTCCGGTTCGTGGTGGTCTGGCTGTAATGCTGATGGTACATCAGCTTCTGCCACTGCCGCACCATCCCCAGCACGTGGTTGTTCACCACGACGATCAGGATGTCCATCTTCTGGGTGGCGGCGGTGATGACTTCGTTGCAGTTCATCTGGAAGCTACCGTCACCGGTGAAGAGCACGACCTTCCGGTTCGGATTGCCCTTCTTGGCGCCGATGGAGGCGCCCACGCCGTAACCCATGGTCCCCAGCCCGCCGGAGGAAATGAAGGTCCTCGGATAATGGAAGGGATAATACTGGGCGGTCCAGATCTGATGCTGGCCCACGTCGGTGACCACGATGGCATCCTTCGGCAGCTTGTCGGCGATCTTCCGGATCAGCCGGGCCGGCGGGATCGAACCGATGTCTTCCGCGATCGGCGGGAACTCCTTCTTCCAGGTCAGGATCTGGTTCCGCCAGGTCATGTCTTCCTTCTGGTCGATCTGGGCCATCAGGGCCTTAAGTACTTCATTCAGGTCCCCGGCCACGTGGGTGGTGGTATCCAGGACCTTGTCGATCTCGGCCGGGTCCACGTCGATGTGGAGCACCTTCGCGTGTTTCGCAAAGGTCTTGGCGTTGCCCGTTACACGCTCGGACATTCTCGCCCCGGCGATGATCAGCAGGTCGCAGTTGGAGACGGCCTTGGAGGAGACCCTGGTCCCGTGCATCCCCAGCATCCCGGTGAAATACGGGTATTCGGAGGGGCAGGCTCCCAGGCCCATCATGGACAGGGAGATCGGCGCGCCGATCATCTCCGCGAAGGCCAGGAGGTTTTCGCTGCAGCCTGCTGCGATGGCGCCGCCGCCGGCGAAGATCATGGGACGTTCGGCCTCGTTGATCAGCTTTGCCGCCGCCGCCAGGTCTTCCGACTTGATGTTGCGGGTCCTGGGAACGATGGCCCGGGGCACCTGGGGTTCATATTCGCAGGTCCCGGCCTGGGCGTTCTTCAGGATGTCCACCAGCACCGGGCCCGGACGGCCTTCCTGTGCGATGTAGAAAGCTTCCCGGATGGTCTTGGCGATGTCCTTCTGGTCCTTGACGATGAAGCTGTATTTGGTAATGGGGAAGGAAACCCCGTAAATGTCGATTTCCTGGAACGCGTCGGTCCCCAGCAGGTTGATGTTGACGTTCCCTGTAATGGCTACCATGGGGATGGAGTCCATGTAGGCGGTGGCCAGACCTGTGACCAGGTTGGTGGCTCCCGGGCCGGAAGTGGCGAAGCAGACGCCGGGCTTTCCGGTGGAGCGGGCATATCCGTCCGCCGCATGGGCCGCATGCTGTTCATGGGCTGCTAAAACGTGATTGATCTGGTCAGAGTACTCGTACAGTGCATCATAGAGGTCGATGACTGTACCGCCCGGATATCCGAAGACGGTGTCCACACCCTGTTCGATCAGACATTCCATTACGATTTGTGCACCTGTTTTGATCATAATGTTTGTCTCCTTTCTGTATATTGATGTTTATTATTATTGATAAAAAAACCCGTCTCCGGTAAAGAGACGGGTTATCCGCGGTACCACTCTTTTTGATGCGCCTGCCGGCACATCCGTCTTTGTTCGATGTCCATTAACACCTATCTCTGTAACGGGAGATCCCGCCGGAATCTACTGAGGTTTCCCTGTTCGGTCCGGAGGCTCAAGGATCAGCCATCTGACCATCCCCGCCGTTTCGCACCACCCAACGGCTCTCTGCAGAGGATCCGGTTCAGACTTCTTCCTATCGTCGCCAATATCTTTATTCACTGTCATTCCATAATATACATTAATTGTTGATTTGTCAAGGGTTTTTTGCTTTTATTTCCCTTTCCCGCATCAGCCGACACCACCGTCGTACTGGATCACGATGTCGTTGTTGTTAGTCCCTTCGTGGATGAATTCCCCGGCGTCCTTTCCGAGGCTGGTCCCGCCGGAAGATACGCTGCCTTCCAGGGTGATAACGGCCGGTTCACTGTCGTCATCCAGGGAGGATCCGATGGTGATCTTGAAGGAACTGCCGCTTTCCGATGCGCCAAGGGAAGCGGTACGGGTCTTGGTATTGTCGTTGACCTCCAGCGTCATGCTGTCCGCGCCGGTCACTACGCTGACGGACTGTTCCACGTGGGTGATCTTCACTTCCAGTTTGCTGCCCGTGGTATCGGTGGAGGCCCGTTCCACGTTGTATTCGCCCGCCGGGATCCAGGCGGCCGTCATGCCGCTGCCCGGGGACTTGCCGTCCGGCGTCACGCCGATCACGATGAACGGAGTCACGTTGTTCTTGTACATGGTCACTTCACCGTCGCTGAGGTTCGCCACTTTCTGGCCGTCCGGCGTGGTGATGTTCACGTCGCCGTTGGTGGTGATCAGGGCCATGGTCGAAGCGCTCTTGTTCCGGTCTTCCCATGCCAGGTAGTAATCGTTGTACGGCATGTAGGAGATCCAGCCATTCGTGTAGTTCTCGCCGTAATCGTACTTGTCGTTCATCTTGTAGTACCAGTCGTAATAGCTGCCGCTGTTGTTCTTGTACAGGGTGATGTAACGCTCTTTGTTCGGGAAGTTCGGGTCGTAGATCATCAGCTTGTCGGTGCCGCTGCCTTCCTGAACCTCGTATCCCAGCACGGCGTGTCCGCCGACGACGCCGAAGATCGTGATGATGGCTGGTTCACCCTTCTTGATCTGCTGAACGGCTTTCGCCAGGTTGTCCATTCCCTTGTTCTTCTGGTAATCCTGCTGGATCCGGTAGGTGAACTGGGAAACGTGCATCAGCTCGATGAAGTCCCGGAGAGTCCAGTTGGTGGAGGGATCCCGGTCGGTGATCTTCAGGTCATTGGGCAATGTGGCGGTTGCCGAATAAGAAGTCACGTTGATGCCGTTGCCGGATTTGTAGAACAGCCCCGAAGAGGAGACCATGCCGTAGCAGCTGCCGCCCCAGTCGTCGTCCCATAATGCCTTGGCCCGTTCGTTGTCGCCCAGCATCATCTTGAATTTCTCCAGCGGGATCCGGTACGGATTCGGGTAGTTGAAGCCGCTCCAGGAATTCAGGAAGTTGTAGGACAGGGTCCTCAGGGACAGCCCGTCGTCCGGGTTCACTTCCTGCGGCGTGGTGTCCAGGGTCTCCAGCATCCGGATGGCAATGGCCAGGGCCTGCTCCCTCGTCACGTTATCTTTGGGTTTGAAGAGGTTGTTCCCCATGCCCTTGAGGATTCCCTTGGAAGCCATGTAGGCCACGCTTTCCGTCGCGTAAGAGGAGATGGATTTCTGGTCCGCAAAGGCCGCCGGCTTCGTGTAACTCAGTTTGAACTTGCTGTCAGTGTCCAGGGACCATCCCGGCAGCACGATAGCTTTATAGGCCCGGGTCAGCATGGTGGAAGCCTGCTCCCGGGTAAGGTTGCTGTTGGGGGAGAAGGTCGTGGCCGAAGTCCCGTTGACGATGCCCAGCGCAAAAGCTTTCAGGACTTCCGGGTCCTTCGTATCCGTGAAGGGGCCTCTCTTGACCGCCGGCACGGTGGTGTTCGACATTCTCTGGTAGATCAGCACGCAGACGGCCGCAAATTCCGCCCGGCTGATGGGTTTGGTCATATCTTTCCCGGACATGGATGTGGGAATGAGCCCTTCCACGTCCGCATCCTGCACTTCACCCACGGCCCAGGCCGAGGTCTTGTAGCCGGCAGGATTGCTGGTGGGCGTCGCCACGTTCTTTTCGCCGAAGATCTCCATCATTCCGGCGCCGCCGGTCCCGCTGTTCCAGGACCAGGTCGCCTCGCCAGAGTCCACGATGGTGTATTCATGCCCCGGTACCATGGTATAGTGCGGGAAGGCGTCCCAATACACGTTGTTCGCGCCGGAACCGCTACGTCCGGTGGCCTGCCAGGTTCCCACGACCTGTCCGTCCATCTTGATGGAAATCGTGCCGGGGGTCGCCCCCTTTCCGTAATTCCAGTGGTAGGTCGTGATGGCGTCGATCCGGGTGTTCGTGTTCACGCTCAGCACGTTCAGATGGGTCGGATCGTTCTGGACAGCGCCGGTGTTGAAGTTGGACCCCAGGGATTTGTAGTCCGTTACGCTGACCGCCGATGCCGTCATGGGCGTCAGGGTAATCACCAACGCCAGGCTCAGGATGATCGCCAATATTCTTCGTTTCATCTGATTCTCCTTTCCGTTCCCCCAAATATATCTCCGTTCGATTATATTTGCGGACTTTTCTCTTCCTTTTACAGGATTCCTGCGTCTTTTTTGTTATTATACCATGCCCGGACCACCCGGTCCAGTCCCGCCAGGTCTTTCAGGACTTCTATTTCCGTAAATCCTGCCTGCCGGCAGAGCTCCGGGACGGTCTCTCCCTGGTCGAAGCCGATCTCCAGGAGCAGGGTCCCGCCGGGAGCCAGCCGTTTTGCGGCCTCCGGGATGAGGCGGCGGTAGACTTCCAGCCCGTCTTCGCCCCCGTCCAATGCCATTTTCGGCTCATATTCCTTCACATCCGGCATCAGTCCGTCGATCACCGGTGTTGGGATGTAGGGGGGATTGGAAACGATTAAGTCAAACATTTCCGGGGTGTCCAGCGCGTCGAAGAGGTCTCCTTGGAGGAAACGGATTGGCGTCCCCCTCTCAGTCCGCTTCGCGGACAGCTCTCCCCCACGGGAGCGCCAAGAATGGGGATCCCTTGCCTCCCCATTT
>JAFQZZ010000005.1 GCA_017405645.1 Bacillota bacterium | reverse complement strand
TTTCGGTGAGTCAAAAAGAACCGTCCCCATTGACTCATTGCTGGCACCCCAGAGATGATTCGAACATCCGACGCACGGTTTAGGAAACCGACGCTCTATCCCCTGAGCTACTGGGGCATGCCTGGCACTTGTCTATTTTATCACCGATTTTCGTATTGTACAAGTGTGAATTCCGTGTTATAATCTTTGATTGAGGACAATGAAAGATGGAACAGGAAACCTACATGAGAGAGGCGCTGAAGGAGGCGGAAAAAGCCCTGGCGCTGGAGGAAGTGCCCATCGGCGCAGTCGTGGTGAAGGACGGGGAAATCGTCGGCCGGGGATATAACCGGCGGGAGACAGACAAGGATCCCACAGCCCATGCGGAAATGATCGCGATCCGTCAGGCCAGCGAAACGCTGGGCGGATGGCGGCTGCACCAGTGTGAGCTCTACGTGACGGTGGAACCCTGCCCCATGTGCGCGGGCGCCATCATGTTGTCCCGGATCAGAAAACTGTATATCGGAACGGCGGACCCGAAGGCAGGCGCCTGCGGTTCGCTGATCAATATACCGCAGGACGAGCGGTTCAACCATACGGTCCCCATGGAGACGGGGGTGCTGGAAGAGGAATGCCGGGAGATCCTGCAGAGATTCTTTGCGAAGCTGAGAGAAACGAGGAAGAAGAAATGAAAAAGAGACTTGCAATGATTTTTGCGGTAATGCTGATTTGCCTGACGTCGGCACCGATGGTATTCGGCGCGGGGCTCACCGTGGAAAGCATTTATCCGAAATCGGACGACACCGGACTGCAGATCGTGAATCAGATGGCCCGGATCGTCTTCAGCGGCGAGATCGACGTGGAAGCCAATAAAGACTGCTTCAAGATCGTGGATGCTAACGGTAAAGCCCAGGATATTATGGTGCTGGAGCAGGAAGACGAGCCGAACCGGGTGAACCTGGTCCTGGTAAAAGACCTGGAACAGAACATGACCTACACCATCGTCATCGACGGCGCCCTGACGGACAAAGCCGGCAATGAACTGGGCAAGGAATATACCTCCAGCTTCACCACCCGCAGCCAGAAGACGGACTCCATCGTGACTACCATCATGATGGTCGTGATGTTCGGCGCAGTCATCGTCTTCACCTTGAGAGACCAGCGGAAGCAGCAGGATGAACAGGACAATAAGGACAAGAAGGCCGGCAAGGAAAAGAAGGTCAATCCGTATAAGGAAGCCAAGAAGGGTGGCAAAAAGAGCAGCGGTAAGAAGAGCAGCGGCAAGAAGGAAACCACCCAGGACCTGAGGCCCCTGAGCAAGACCCAGATCCGGGCTGAGGAGATCCGGGCCCAGAGAAAGAAAGAGCACCGCGAAAAGGTCAACCGGATCATGGAAGAAAACAAGAAAAAGAATAGTCAGAAAAAGAAGAAATAAGAGAAATTAAAGAGGACCGGCAGATGCCGGTCCTCTTCTGTTAGCTCATAGCTTCCAACTCAGTTCATATCCCGGTACAGGAAGGTCACGATCTGGCCCCGGGTGCAGGTAGCGTCCGGGCTGAAGGTGCCGGCGCCGGTGCCTTGGGTGATTTTCTGCGTTACCGCCCATAACACCGCGTCATAGTAATACTGACCGCTGGTGACGTCGGTAAAGGGGTTCTCGATGCTGCCGGATTTGGGGCTGCCTTCAGCGCGGTACAGGAAGGCGGCTACCTGGCCGCGGGTGCAGCTCTGTTCCGGGCCGAAAGTGGTGTCGGAGGTTCCTTTGGTGATCCCCTCCTTTACCGCCCAGAGCACTGCTTTGCAGAAGTAGTCATCCGCTTTCACATCCGTAAAGGGATTGACGGCGGAATCCGGTTCCGGGGAGCCTGCCGCCCGCCACAGGAAGGTCACTACCTGACCGCGGGTGCAGATGGTTTCCGGTGAGAAATGAGTGTCGTCGGTTCCCTTGGTGATGTTTTTCTTCAGCGCCCATAATACCGGGTCGGAGAAATAGTCATCACTCTTCACGTCCACGAAGGGATTGTCCGGGAGGATCAGCTTCCAGCCGCCGTAGAGAGTCACGTCCTCGCTGCGGGGGATGGTGAAGTCGGCCGGCTGCGTCAGTTCCTTGTCGGTGTACCATCCGGTGAATTCATAATCCTCTTTGGCGGGGTCTTCCGGTTTCGGGATGGGGTCGCCCTTGGGAACGTCGATGCCGGACAGCGGATCTTCGTCCTCCGCATTGAGGTAGAACAAGACGGTGTAGCAATCTTCTTCTTTCGTGCTCTTCCAGCCGGCATAGAGCGAAACGTCCTCGCTGCGGGGGGTGGTAAAGTCCGCCGGCTGCGTCAGTTCCTTGTCGGTGTACCATCCGGTGAAGATATAGTCGTCCTTGCCGGGGTCTTCCCGCGCCGGTATGGGGTCGCCCTTGGGGACGTCAAAGCCCACCAGCGGATCCTCATCGTCGGCGTTTAGATAGATCCAGACGGTGTAGCAGTCTTCTTCATTGACGAAGCGCGCAAACAGGTAGAGATAATCCTGAACGGGGGTCGAGAAATCATATTTGTTCTTCAGTTCCCGGTCGGAATACCATCCGGCGAAGACCAGATCCCCGTTGGAAGGATCCGCGGGCTGCTGGACCAGTTCGCCTTTGAGAAGCATCTGATCGGCAAAGGGATAGTCCTCGTCGGGTCCCATGAAGAAATTGACGCCCACCACGTTTTCGCTGTTCTCATATCGTGCGAAAATATCGGTGTCCACATACAGGGGTGAGGAAAAGTCAAAGGGGACAGTCAGGGCCCGGTCCTTATACCAGCCTATCAAAGTTTTCCCTTCCTGTTCCAGGTTTGGATCTTCCGGCTGAACAGGCGCGGACCCTATTTCCACGGTCTGATATCCGTAGGGTTCCGTATCGCTGGGATCCGTAAAGACTTTCAAATAGCAGACTCCCGGTTCCGCATCCTCCGCCTGGGCAGTAATGCCCACCGGAGGGATCAGGCTGACCACCAAAAGGAAAGCCAGCAGCAATACCGGAATCAGTTTCATTTTCGGTTTCATGGGATCACTCCTTTCAATTTTGTGAAAAAAATTCCCGGCCAAGGGCCGGGACGCGGTTTCCTGTTCAGTCTGCATGAGGCGCAACGGAGCAGTTGTTCTTCAGACTGGATAGAATAATATTGGTGGAGGTCTTCGTGATGCCGGGGCATGCCTTGATCCGGTTCATCAGGGCCTCCAGCGTGAGCGTGTTCCTTGTCACGATCTTCAGGGAGAGGTCGTAATCGCCGGTGATGGAGTGGCACTCCAGGATCTCCGGCTCCGTCTCCAGAAAATGTACAAATTCGTCCGGTTCCTGTGAATTTTCAAAACAAAGGTGCATCAGCACGGACAGTTCCTTGCCCAGATACTTAGGGTTGAGGATCACCGTGTATTTTTCGATGATGTCGGTGCTCTCCAGTTTTTTCAGCCGTTCGCTGACGGCGGAGAGGGACATGTTTACTTTTTTGCTGATCTCCGAAATGGAAATCCGCGAATTTTCCTGCAGTAATTCCAGAATCTTTACATCTGTAACGTCCATTTTGTCACCTCCTGCATTACACTTGCTTGAAGTATAACATATTTTCGTCGTTTTGTGGGAAAAATTTTTGCAAAAACGGCAAATTAGACACAAAAATTTCTTCTGAATCAAAAAAAGATGAAGAATTAACGGACATTTTACGGTCATCTTCTTTACGCAGACTATTTCTAATCCGGGGATAGTATGGTATAATATAGTATTATTATTTTAGGAGGTTTTCCGATGGCTGAACAGGAATTCACAAATTTTATCCATAATATCATAGATAAGGACCTGGCGGAGGGTGTGAACGACAAGGTCGTGACCCGGTTCCCGCCGGAACCCAACGGCTACCTGCATATCGGGCACGCCAAATCCATCTGCCTGAACTTCGGGACGGCTTTAAAGTATAACGGAAAGTGCAATCTGCGGTTTGACGACACCAACCCGGTGAAGGAGGACACGGAGTACGTGGAATCCATCGAGGAAGACGTCCGGTGGCTGGGGTTTGAATGGGACAAGCTGCTCTACGCTTCTTCCTATTTCGACATCATGTACGACTGCGCCGTGAAGCTGATCAAGAAAGGAAAGGCCTATGTCTGCGACCTGACGGCGGACCAGATCCGGGAATACCGGGGCACCCTGACGGAACCGGGGAAGGAGAGTCCTTACCGGAACCGCAGCATCGAGGAGAATCTGGATCTGTTTGAGCGGATGAAGAACGGGGAATTCCCCGACGGGGCGAAGATCCTGCGGGCGAAGATCGACATGGCTTCCCCGAATATCAATATGAGAGACCCGGCCCTGTACCGAATCGCCCATGCCTCCCACCACATGACGGGAGACAAGTGGTGCATTTACCCGATGTACGATTTCGCCCATCCGCTGGAAGATGCCATCGAGGGCATCACCCATTCCATCTGCACCCTGGAATTCGAAGACCACCGGCCCCTGTACGACTGGGTCATCCGGGAGACCGAATGGGAGAATCCGCCGAAGCAAATCGAATTCGCGCGGCTGAACCTGACCCATACGGTGATGAGCAAGCGCTACCTGAAGGCCCTGGTGGACAACGGGGACGTGTCCGGCTGGGACGACCCGAGAATGCCCACCATCGCCGGCATCCGCCGCAGGGGCTACACCCCGGAAGCGGTGCGGGATTTCTGCGAGCGCATCGGCGTGGCGAAGGCCAACAGCACGGTGGACACCGAACTGCTGGAATACTGCGTCCGGGAAGATCTGAAAAACAAGACCCTGTCCAAGATGGTGGTCATGGACCCGCTGAAAGTCACGGTCCGGAACTACCCGGAGGGTCAGACCGAATACATCGAAGTGGAAAACAGCAAGAACGAAGAGGACGGCGTCCGCAAGGTGCCCTTCTCCCGGAACCTGTACGTGGACCGCTCCGACTTTATGGAAGTGCCGGTGAAGGGCTATTTCCGTCTGTTCCCCGGCAACGAAGTCCGGTTCAAGGGCGCCTACTTCCTCACCTGCGAGGATGTCGTCAAGGATGAAAACGGCGAAGTGACCGAACTGATCTGCACCTACGACCCGGAGACCGCCGGCGGCGGCACCAACACCGGCCGGAAGGTGAAGGGGACCATCCACTGGGTGGATGCGGAAACGGCGGTGCCCGTCACGGTCAACGCCTACGGCTCCCTGTTCATCGACGACGAAGAGGGGAATTCCGTTTTGAATCCCGAATCCCTGACGGTGTACCATGCCTTTGCGGAGCCCTCCGTTGCGGAACTGAAAGCCGGCGAACCAGTGCAGTTCTTCCGGCACGGATACTACGTCCGGGACGAGAAATTCAGCACGCCGGAGGAAACGGTCTTCGGGCGGATCGTGGACCTGAAGAGTTCCTGGAAGAAAAAATAACATGATACGAAACATCTTACTGACCATCGAATACGACGGGACGGATTTCTTCGGCTGGCAGATCCAGCCGGAGGCGCGGACCGTCCAGGGAGAGATCCAGCGGGTGCTGAAGGTACTCTGCGGGACGGAGGTTAAGGTGGACGGTACCAGCCGGACGGATGCGGGGGTCCATGCCCTGGGGCAGCGGGCTTCCTTCCTGGCGGACCTGAAGGGGCTGCCGCCGGAAAGGCTGGCTTACGTCATGAATAACCTTCTGGCGCCGGACGTCAAGATCGTGGAAGCGAAGGAGTGTCCGGCGGATTTCCACGCCCGGTACCGGGCCGTGGGGAAGAAGTACATTTACCGGATCCTGAACGGTTCTCCCAAGGATGTGTTCCGCCGCAACTATTACTATTTCTATGACCGGCCCCTGAATCCGGAAAAGATGCGGGAAGCCGCCGGGAAACTGGCGGGGACCCACGACTTCAAGGCCTTTATGGCCCAGGGCAGCACGCCCCAGGAGTCCACGGTGCGGACCATTTATTCCTACGAAGTGGAATGGGCGGACCGGCCGGAACTGGGGGAAGGCTGCCGGGAAATCACCCTTTCCGTGACGGGGGACAGCTTCCTGTACAACATGGTCCGGATCATGACCGGCACCCTGGTGGAAGCGGGCCTCGGGCGGATCGATCCGGAGGAGATCCCTCAGATCCTGGAATCGGGGGACCGCAGCAGGGCGGGCCATACGGCGCCGCCCCAGGGCCTGTACCTGGCGGAGGTCTATTACGACAAGGAAGAACTTCATGGATAACGGGAAAAACAGGATACCGGTCCGGGAGGACCCGGGGCCGGTGAAGATCGGCACCCTGTGCTCCGACTGCACCAACCCGGAAGAAAAGGTCATGCAGTCCTACGTCTTTGACCTGGGCAATATCATCCGTCTGGGGATGTACGAAAAGGCCCGGATCTCGGCGGAGGTCCTCTGCGAGCAGGGACGGGATCCGGAGGAGATCGGGAAGGAGATCGTCTTCCCGGCGGCCCGGGAAGCCCTGGAGCAATACGAAAAAGCCATCGTGAACAAGGCCCATGCGGTGAAGTCGCTGGAGGCGGCATCCGTGGCCATCGGTGTGCTGAAGCGGGAAATGAAGGACTTTGAAAAAGTGCTTCGGCCCGGCGCCGCGGTGGTTTCCTTCCGGGAGAAGGATTCCTGGGAGACGAAGCTGCTGAAGGCGTCCCTGGAGTGCTGCGGGTTCAGAGCAGGGGAAAGAGTAAACCCACCCCTCTCCGTCACCGCCTTCGGCGGAGACACCTCTCCCCGGAGGGGCGAGGCGGGGAGTCCCGAAGAGGAGTTTGTTTTCCTCGAGATCGAGCCGGACACGTTCCTGCAGGCGAAGGCCTGGCTGGAGGAGTTCCGTAGCCAGAATCCGGACCGGAAAGTCATCCCCTTCGGCAAGTACGCGAAAATATCGGAAGATTTAAAAATAGATACGGAATTGTATTGCAAGGACCCCGTGTTTGGGGGTAAAATAATCTTTAAGCAGTTATCGGAAAAGGGCTGATCCACAGCCCTGAAAAGGGAGAAAATCATGAGACCGGATTGGGACCACTACTTCATGGAAGTAGCCAATGTAGTGAAAAGCCGTTCCACCTGCATCCGCAGGCAGGTCGGGGCGATCATAGTAAAAGACCACCGGGTCATTTCCACAGGATACAACGGCGCCGCCAGCGGCGCGCCCCACTGTGAGGACGTCGGTTGTTTAAGACAGCAGCTGGGCGTCAAGTCCGGCGAACGCCACGAACTCTGCGTGGCGATCCATGCGGAACAGAACGCCATCGTTCAGGCGGCGAAGTACGGCACCCCCATCGAAGGGGCGACCCTGTACTGCACCTGCCAGCCCTGCGCCATCTGCGCCAAGATGATCGTGAATGCCGGCATCACCCGCGTCGTTTTCAGCGGGCCGTATCCGGATCCATTGGCGGAGAAGATTCTGAAAGAAGGGAACATTGAGATATGCGAAGTATGATCATGGTGCTGGGCATTGCCTTTCTGGTATCCTGGCTGATGACCCCGGTTTGCATCAAACTGGCTCCCAAGATCGGCGCCGTCGACATCCCCAAGGATGAGCGGCGGATGCACAGCCGTCCGATCCCCCGGTTCGGCGGCTTGGCGATCTATTTGGGAACCGTGTCGGCGATCCTGATCACGGCGCCTCATACGATGAAAGTCATCGGGATCGTTCTCGGCGGGACCTTCATCTACCTGATCGGTCTGTACGATGACCTGAAAAACATGTCGGCGAAGGTGAAACTCCTGTGTCAGATCGTCTCCGGCCTGATCATTTTTGCCACCGGGACGAAGATCGCCTACATCCATATTCCTTTCCACGACCAGTCCAGTTACATTTACCTGTCGCCGGTGCTGATGTGCATCCTGACAGTGCTCTGGGTCGTGGGCTTCACCAACACCATCAATCTCATCGACGGTCTGGACGGACTGGCGGCAGGGATCACCCTGATTGCCTCTCTTTGCGTTGCCTATTCGGCGATTATGACGAATCATCCGGAAACCGCCCTGCTGATGCTGGCGGTGGCCGGCGGCGCCATGGGCTTCCTTCCCTATAACTTCAATCCGGCGAAAATCTTCATGGGAGACGCCGGCTCCCAGTTCCTGGGCTTCATGATCGCCAGCATTTCCCTGGAGACCATGAAGAGCACCACCATCATCATCCTGCTGATCCCCCTCATTGCTCTTGGGATCCCAATCTTCGACACCCTCTTTGCCATTATCCGGCGGAAGAAGGCCAACCGTCCCATCATGGAGGCGGACAAAGGCCATCTCCACCACCGCATCATGGCCTGGGGCATGGGACAGAAGCGGACCGTGATCCTGCTGTATGCCATCAGCGGCATCCTGGGGATCTGCGCGATCCAGCTGGGGCAGCGGAATTACATCGCGACCTTTGTCATGCTGCTGATCGCGGCAGCCTTCATCTACGTTATCGCCAGCTCCAGCAAGAGCGCCGGGGAAGTGGCGAAATCGGAGGCAGCCAAGGCGGCGATAGCGGCCCGGGAAAAGGAACCCGGCAAGATCCGGGTCATGTCCGTGTTCGGCACCCGTCCGGAAGCCATCAAAATGGCGCCCCTGGTCAAGGCCATGGAGGAGGACGAGCGGATCGATTCCATCCTCTGCGTCACGGCCCAGCACCGGGAAATGCTGGACCAGGTGCTGTCCCTCTTTGAATTGACACCCAAATACGATCTGAATATCATGAAGCCGAGCCAGACCCTGAGCATGATCACCGCCAACGTGATCGGCGGACTGGACCCCATCGTGGAAGCGGAGAAGCCGGACGTGCTTCTGGTCCACGGGGACACCTCCACCACCTTCGTGGCGGCTCTGTCGGCTTTCTATCATAAAGTAAAGATCGGCCACGTGGAAGCGGGGCTGAGGACTTACGACAAATATTCCCCGTACCCGGAAGAGACCAACCGGGTCCTGACGGGGCATCTGGCGGATTTCCATTTCGCGCCGACGGAAGTGAACCGGGAGAACCTCCTGCGGGAAGGAATTCCGGAGGAAAACATCTTCGTAGTGGGCAACACTGTTATCGACGCGCTGCTGGAAGTGGCCGGCAAACCCTATGAATTCGAAGACGAGACCCTTCGCGGCATCGATTTTGAGAATCGCCGGGTCATCACCGTGACCTGCCACCGGAGGGAGAACCTGGGCGAGAACATGGTGCACATTTTCAGCGCCATCCGGGACATCGCCCTGAAATACGACGACGTGGAGATCGTTTACCCCGTCCACCTGAACCCCGCGGTCCGTCTGACCGCCGGCGAGATCCTGGAAGGGGTGGACCGGGTCCATCTGATCGAACCGCTGCAGTACCAGCCCTTCGTGAACCTGATGGCCAGATCCTACTTCATCCTGACGGATTCCGGCGGGATGCAGGAAGAAGCCCCGGCCCTGGGCAAACCGGTGCTGGTGGTCCGCAAAGAGACCGAACGGCCGGAGGCCGTGGCGGCGGGTACGGCGAAGCTGGCCGGCGTGGAGCAGCAGCAGATTTTCGACATGGCCTGCGAACTGCTGGACAACCCGGAAGCCTATGAGGAAATGGCCCGGGCGAGGAATCCCTACGGGGACGGCACCACGTCAAAACAAATACTTGAAATCATTTTAAAGAGCTTTAATTATTAAGGTTTTGTTATTCATTCCTGAAATCTTTAAAGGGAGTGTAAAGGTTTCCAAAAAGTACTGAAAAAGTTGCTTTTGAGAGTGTAAATTGTTTGGAAGGAAGCAGGTTTTGTGGTATAATGTAATTTGTACAGGTTTGGAGAAAGACAGATGAAAGCGAAAGAAACAATGGGTATCGCCAAGGCCCTTGCCATGATCTCCCAGATCGGCATTACCATGATCGTCTGCATCGGAGCGGGCGTCTGGTTCGGCGGCTGGCTGGACGGGAAATTCGGTACCCACGGAATCTGCCTGATCATATTCATCCTATTAGGCGTTGCTGCCGGATTTATGAATGTGTACAAGATGCTTATGAAAGGCAGTAAAACGAAATGAATGGATTGTCAGCAGAGTTACGCAGAACAGTAAGCATTACAGCTGCTATCATAGGAGCTGTAATTTGTGTTGTTGCGATCATTCTCACGCGGGACGTGGTCCACATGGCCGCATCGGTCCTGCTGGGAACCTGCGTATCGATCCTGAATTTCAACCTGATGGCCCTGGCGGGGGAGAAGGCGATCGAAATGGCGCCGGAAAAGGCCAGGAGCAAGATGACGGTCAGCTACCTAATCCGCTATGCCATCTACATCGTTTTCCTGATCGTAGCCGTGAAAATACCGTTTTTCAATGTCATTGGGGTGGCAGTCGGCTACATCACATCCATCCTGGCTCTTTATATTACTCAATTTTTGAAAAATAGACGGGATTAGAGGGAATTGAGGCTTTTCAGGATGTCAAAATTTCGGATTGCTGTGGACAGTGAATTCGGGAAAGGAGGAAAAAATGAACACAGAGTTTGGAGCACATAAAATAATTGAGTTTTCAAACGGGGTCTTTATCACTGAGACAGTCATCAACACATGGATCATCATGGCCCTTCTGGTCATTGTATCCATCATACTGACTCGAAACATGAAATTGATTCCCGACGGGAAACAGAGTGCGGCAGAGATCCTCGTCGGCCTGATGAGCAGTCTGGTAGGTTCCAGTATGGGCAAGGATAAACTGAGGTACACCCCTTACATGGGCACGCTGATGATTTATCTGGTAGTCGCCAACTTATGGGGACTGACCGGCCTGAGGGCGCCGACGGCAGATCTGAACACCACATTCGCTTTGTCGCTTCTTACTTTCGTCATGATTCACAGTTTCTCGATTAAGAAGAATGGCGTCTGGGGGTGGGTCAAAGGAACATTCCTCTCCCCTATTGCCCCGATGGCACCGCTGAACCTCATCAGTGAACTGGCCACGCCGGTATCACTGGCCTTCCGTCTTTTCGGAAATATCACCGGCGGTATGATCATCATGACCCTGCTCTACGGAGCGCTGGGTTCTATCTTCAGCAGTTTCCTGCCGATTCCTATTTTCATGGCAGGGATACCGGCCGTATTCCACGGATACTTCGACGTATTCGCAGGCGTGCTGCAGGCATTCATCTTTACAATGCTGACGATGGTATTCGTATCCATGGGCATGGACGACTAATTGAGAAACAGATTTTATGACAGGAGGTGAAGACTTGGCGGCAAATTTTATCGAAATGTTTTTGAACTGGCTCATGTCTTTTGAGCCGCAGGCAGTTGTACTGGCAGGATCCGGCATCGGCGCCGGCATTTCCATGATCGCCGGTATCGGTCCTGGTGTCGGCCAAGGTTATGCTGCCGGTAAGGCGGCAGAAGCAGCAGGCGCTCACCCGGAGACCTCAAAAGATTCCCTTCTGGCCATGCTGGTCGGCGCGGGTATCGCGGAGACGACGGGTATCTTATCCTTAGTAGTTTCGCTGATCCTGATCTTCGGTAATCCGCTGGTCAAGATGACCCAGGCGGCAGACCCGGCACAGGCCCTCGTTCTGGCGGGCAGTGCCATCGGCGCAGGATTTGCGATGTCTGCAGGTGTCGGCGCAGGTATCGGCTGCGGTTACGCGGCAGGTAAAGCGTCGGAAGGCGTTGCGGCTTATCCGGAAAACCAGAGAGGTGTTCTGATGAACATGCTGCTGGGATCCGCGATCGCACAGACGACAGGTATCTTATCCCTGGTAATCTCCCTGATTCTGATCTTTGCCAATCCGATGGTAAAGGGCGCGGAATCTCAGGACCCGGGAGCAGCGATAATCTTAGCGGGCTGTGCCATCGGCGCAGGGCTGGCGATGATCGCCGGCGCAGGCTCCGGTGTAGGCTGCGGATACGCAGCCGGCAAGGCGGCTGAAGGGGTTGCGATCAACCCGGACGGCCAAAGAGGAATACTGGTGAACATGCTGGTAGGATCTGCATTATCGCAGACGACAGGTATTTTCTCGCTGGTAATTGCTCTCATTTTAATGTTTGCGAACCCACTGAACAGCATCGCTGCCAACAACGGCGGCGGAATGGAGATCTGCCTCATCCTGATGATGTCGGCGATCGGCGCAGGCGCCAGTATGATCGGTGGGACGGGCACCGGTGTAGGGTGCGGCTACGCAGGCGGTAAGTCGGCGGAAGCGGTATCCATCAACCCGAGCTCCAATAGCGCATCGATGATGACCATGGTGCTGGGATCCTCGATTTCCCAGACATCCGGTATTTTCTCACTGGTCATCACGCTGATTTTATTATATGGTAACCCACTCGTTGGGATGTACGCCAACGGAAGCAACTTCCTGATCCTGGCGGCATCCGCACTGGGCGCAGGACTGGCACTGATCGCCGGTGTAGGCCCGGGCCTCGGGCAGGGCTTCGCGGCAGGCAAAGCCTGTCAGGCCATCGGTCTGAGACCGAAAATGCAGGGGGACGTACTGAGAACGATGATCTTAGGCCAGGCGGTCGCGCAGACCACCGGTATCTACGGTCTGGTCATTTCCCTGGTACTGCTCTTCGCCAATCCGTTGGTGGGATTGCTGTAAAACGATTTTGAAAAAATCACGAAAGAGCCGCAATAAAAGCGGGCGGCTCGGACAAATCAAAATAAAACAAGGAGGACTTCAAAAATGGAAGGAATTACAGGCAGAGCTTTAATTTTAGCATGTTCCGCAATCGGTGCTGGTACGGCGATGATCGCTGGTATCGGGCCTGGAATCGGCCAGGGTTTCGCAGCTGGTAAAGGTGCGGAAGCCGTAGGTAAACAGCCGGAAGCACAGGGCGACATCATCAAGACAATGCTGCTGGGTGCTGCTGTAGCTGAAACAACAGGTATTTACGGCCTGGTAGTTGCGCTGATCTTATTATTCGCAAATCCTCTCGTAGGCTTATTATAATAAAGGCAGAAGCAGTTACATTAATAATAAGCGAAAGAAAGGAGGACCTTTTACATGGAAGTATATACTGGTCTTGTCAGCTTCAGTTGGAACATAGTATTCCAGGTCATCAACTTCTTGATCCTCGTTGCGCTGTTATATAAGTTCTTATTCAATCCGGTACAGAAGATGCTGGAAAAGCGTAAGAATACTATTGCGGCTGATCTGAACAATGCGGCTGAAAAGAGCGCGCAGGCAGAGGCCCTGAAGGCAGATTACGAAAAGAAGATCAAGGATATCAATGTCGAAGCAGACGCTATCCGGAGAGAAGCCAGACGGCAGGGTGAAGAAAGAGCTCAGGAAATCATCACCGACGCCAGAGGCAGATACGACGAAATCCTGCAGAAGGCTCAGGTCGAAAGCGACCGCGAACGCCGGAATGCTTACAACGAACTGAAAGACAGCATTACAGATATGGTACTGGATGCTGCTGGTAAAGTCATCGGCGAAAATATGGACGACGAACTGAACGAAAAGCTCGTAGTCAAGTTTATTGAAGAGGCGGGGGATGTTAAATGGCAGAACTAACCTCAATGATTTACGCAGAATCTCTCCTTGATGTGACGGAGGAGCTGGGTACGACGGAAAAGGTCAAGGCAGAACTCGATGAACTGAATAATTTATTCAAGGAAAACGAGGATCTGTACGGCTTTTACACCAGCCCGAAGATCAACAAGGAACAGAAGAAAGAGACTCTGAAAGGGATCCTGGAAAACCAGCTTTCCCCGGAAACAATGAATTTACTGTATGTGCTGCTGGACAAGCGGCGTGCAATGGAATTCTCCGGTGTGGTAAAGCAGTTCGAAAAACTCGTACAGGCAAAGAACAATGAGGTCGCCGGAGTGGTCTACCTGGCGAAACCCTGTTCCGACGAGATGTTCCAGAAGATCGAAGCAAAACTTTCAGAAGTTACCGGAAAGAACCTCAGACTCGAAAAAGTGATCGACCCGGACCTGATCGGCGGCATCAAAGTCAAGATCGGCGACCAGATCGTGGACTCCACAGTAGCCACAAAGCTGAGAGAGTTGAAAGGTTCCATCGATAGTACAAAACTCTAGAAACGAGGTGATTTTACAGTGGACCTGAGGCCAGAAGAAATAAGAGCTGTCATCAAAGAACAGATCAAAAACTACGGCGTTAAGCTCGAAACGGCAAATGTTGGTACTGTAATTATGGTAGGTGACGGTATCGCCCGTGTACACGGCCTTGAAAAGTGTATGGCAGGCGAACTGCTCGAGTTCCCAAATGACGTTTACGGCATGGCGCAGAACTTAGAAGAAGATAACATCGGTGTCGTACTGCTTGGATCCGACATACTGGTAAAAGAAGGCGACATCGTTAAAGCAACGGGCAGAGTAGTGGAAGTACCGGTCGGCGAAGAAATGATCGGTCGCGTAGTAAACTCCCTGGGTCAGCCCATCGACGGAAAAGGCCCCATCAACACGACCAAGTTCCGTCCGGTGGAATTCCCGGCTCCCGGTGTAATCGACAGAAGATCCGTATATCAGCCGCTGCAGACCGGCATCAAGGCGATCGACTCCATGATCCCGATCGGAAGAGGCCAGCGTGAGCTGATCATCGGCGACAGACAGACCGGCAAGACCGCGATCGCTGTCGACACAATCATTAACCAGAAGGGCCAGAATGTAATCTGTATCTACGTAGCCATCGGCCAGAAGGCTTCGACGGTAGCGCAGATCGCACAGAAACTGCAGGACTATGATGCAATGGATTACTCCATCATCGTATCCTCCAGCGCATCCGAACTGGCTCCGCTGCAGTACATCGCTCCTTATGCAGGATGTGCTATGGCAGAAGAATTCATGTATCAGGGCAAAGACGTTCTGATCATTTACGACGACCTTTCCAAGCACGCCGTTGCTTACAGAGCAATGTCCCTGCTGCTGAGAAGACCGCCGGGACGTGAAGCTTTCCCGGGCGACGTATTCTATCTCCACAGCAGACTGCTGGAAAGAGCGGCTAAACTGTCCGACGAAAACGGCGGCGGCTCCATCACGGCCCTGCCGGTCATCGAGACCCAGGCCGGCGACGTATCCGCTTATATCCCGACCAACGTTATTTCCATCACGGACGGCCAGATCTATCTGGAAACCGAACTGTTCTTCTCCGGTCAGCGGCCGGCAGTAAACTCCGGTATTTCCGTATCCCGTGTAGGTGGTGACGCGCAGATCAAGGCGATGAAGCAGGTAGCGGGCCGTATCCGTCTGGAACTGGCGCAGTACAGAGAACTGGCGGCATTCGCTCAGTTCGGTTCCGACCTGGATAAAGATACCCAGGAACGTCTGGCACAGGGTGAAAGACTCATGAGAATCTTACGTCAGCCCCAGTATCAGCCGATGGCTGTAGAAGATCAGATCATGATCATTTACGCGACAATCAACAAATACCTGGCGGATGTTCCGGTAACGGAAGTCAGCCGGTTTGAAAAAGAATTCCTGGATTTCATGGACAATCAGCATCCTGAAGTTGGTAAAGCAATCATTGCCGAGCAGAAGCTGACCGATGAGATCGAAGCGAACCTGAAAGCTGCACTGGAAGAGTTTTTACCGAAATTCAACGAACAGTAAACTAAACTGTGAGCACTGAAATGGAGGTGAGACTATGGCAGGTGCAGGAATGCGGGATATTAAACGCAGGATCAAGAGTGTTAACAGCACTCGGCAGATCACCAAGGCCATGGAACTCGTATCTTCGGCAAAGGTAATCAGAGCGAGAGAAAAGATGGACCGGTACCGTCCGTACTTCAGAGCGGTCTCCGACGTAGTCGGGGAAGTTCTGGGAGGCGACGAAATCGTTGTCAGTGACTATGTGGAAGGCGCAAGAGAGATTAAGAAGACCCTCTACATCGTCATCTCCGGCGACAGAGGTCTCTGCGGCGGCTACAACTCCAACATCTACAAGCTCTTTACCACCATCGACGAGGGAGAGGATAGCGACACCATCGTGATCCCCATCGGCCAGAAGAGCGTTGAATATTTCACAAAGAGAAATTACGAGATCCTTGAAAGCTATCCCGGAATCGGTGAGACCATCACCTACGAAGAAGCCCGGGAGATCGCGGACAAGTCCCGTGAATTATATGAATCCGGCGAGGTGGATGAGATCTATCTCGTATACACACAGTTCGTGAGCATGATTTCACAGAGGACGACAATGGAGCGGCTTCTCCCCATGACCCAGAAGGAAGTGGAAGAGAATGTTGCGAAATTGGCAGGGGAAGAAGAGGAAGAGAACGAAAGCCTGCTGGGCGGAAGCAAGGCGGAACTGACGGAAGTGACGCTGTTCGAGCCCGACCAGGAAAAGTTCTTCGAATTATTCGTTCCGCTGTACGTCGAGAGCATGGTCTATGGCGGCATCGTGGAAGCCTTTGCCAGCGAGCAGGCGGCCCGGAGAACGGCTATGGAGAATGCTTCGGACAATGCGAAAGAAATGATCGAACAGTTAGAACTGTTCTACAATAGAGCAAGACAGGCGGCAATTACTCAGGAAATCACTGAAATTGTCGGCGGCGCGAATGCTTTACAATAATCCAGGAAAGGACGTGAATTGCTTGGAACAGAATAAAGGCATAATCACAACGATCATCGGCCCGGTTCTCGACATTCGCTTCAGCGCGGAGAACCTGCCGGCTCTGAGAAACGCCATCGAAATCACCGTTGGCGATAAGAAGGTCGTTGCAGAAGTCGCACAGCACTTAGGCGACGATATCGTAAGATGTATCGCGATGTCTTCCACCGACGGTCTCGAAAGAGGTCAGGAAGCCATCGACACCGGCGGCCCGATTACCGTACCGGTTGGTGATGAGATCCTGGGAAGACTGTTCAATCTTCTCGGCGAAACCATCGACAACGCGGGCCCGCTGGAAGCAAAAGAAAGATTACCGATCCACAGAAAGGCTCCGACCTTTGAAGAACAGGATACCACAGCTCAGGTATTCGAAACCGGCATCAAGGTCGTAGACCTGATGGCTCCGTTCACCAAGGGTGGTAAGGTTGGTCTGTTCGGCGGCGCAGGCGTAGGCAAAACCGTACTGATTCAGGAGCTGATCAACAACATCGCAACACAGCACAGCGGTATTTCCGTATTCGCGGGCGTCGGCGAACGTACCCGTGAAGGAAACGACCTGTACTATGAAATGACCGACTCCGGCGTAATCAGCAAGACCGCCATGGTATTCGGTCAGATGAACGAACCGCCGGGAGCTCGTATGAGAGTAGCCCTGTCGGGTCTGACAATGGCAGAATACTTCCGTGACGTTAAAGGTCAGGACGTACTGCTGTTCATCGACAACATTTTCCGTTTCACACAGGCCGGTTCCGAAGTATCCGCGCTGCTCGGCCGTATGCCGTCCGCTGTAGGTTACCAGCCGACACTGGCTACTGAAATGGGTGAACTTCAGGAAAGAATCACATCCACGAAGAAGGGTTCCATCACTTCCGTACAGGCGGTATATGTACCGGCCGACGACTTGACCGACCCGGCTCCGGCGACCACATTCGCCCATCTGGACGCGAGAGTAGTACTTTCCAGAGCGATCACTGACCTGGGTATCTACCCGGCAGTAGACCCGCTGGATTCCTCCTCCAGAATCATGGACCCGCTGATTCTCGGCGAAGAACACTACAATGTTGCCCGTAAAGTACAGGAAATCCTGCAGAGATACACGGAATTACAGGACATCATCGCCATCCTGGGTATGGATGAATTAGGTGATGAAGATAAGGTCATCGTAGCCCGTGCAAGAAGAGTACAGAGATTCCTGTCCCAGCCGTTCCATGTAGCGGAACAGTTCACAGGTATGGCTGGTAAATACGTACCGATTTCTGAAACAGTAAGAGGCTTCCAGGAAATCCTCGACGGCAAGTACGACGATCTTCCGGAATCCGCATTCCTGTTCGCAGGCGGTATCGAAGACGTAGTTGCGGCAGCGAACAGATAAGGAGGTGTTCAGATGGCAAGACCATTTCATCTGGAAGTAGTAACACCTACCCACAAGCTTTATGACGAAGATGCCGATATGGTTGTCGTTCGTACGGTCACAGGTGACGAAGCGTACCTGTTCGACCACATCCACACCAACGCCATCATCGGCCAGGGCCTCCTGAAGATTCGTTCGGAAGCCCATGGCATGCAGGTCGCGGAGTGCGATGGCGGATTTGTCAAGGTCAATGAGGCCGGCGTTATGATCGTAACGAAATCCGCAGAATGGAAAACCGACTTGGAAGAAGACTAAAAGCGATCCGAAACCCCCGGGGCAATGCCCCGGGGGTTTTTACGTGGCTTTGTGGACAATCCCGCGGGGTTGTGCTATGATAAAGGCAATAGAATACAGTACGGTCATCTGTTAACGTGAAATGTGGGTGAGAATCCCCGCGAGTGGGTCACTGTGAAGCCGCTGCGAATGCAGGCGGATAAGTCAGAATGCGGGATGACCGGATCAGTCTTCTGCCGTCACCGGAGGCCTGCAAAGCAGTTCTGCGGCAGAGTGCGCTCATTCGGCAGCTCTGCTTTTTTCGTGGTACTCTTGTTTGCGTTGCCCCCGTGATGACAGATCGCGGGGGTTTTTTGTAGGGGCCGATGCCCATATCGGCCCGGAGAAGGGAAAACACGAAGGAGGCCTAAAATGAAAGTTATAAGCAAGAAACTATTGGCAATGATCCTTTCGGTGATGCTGGTAATCAGCATGACGCCGGGAATGGTCTTTGCAGAGGGAGATGACGGTTCGGCGGAAGCTCCGTTTACGGCGGTTGCGGGGGAAACCGCTTTGACGGAGATCTCAATGACAGAAATCGGGTACACTCCATATGATAAATACGATCCGGAGACTTACGCGCCTTTGCCGGGGGACCCGGTGACGCTTTACACGATTACCGTGCCGGAGGGAACGGAGTCGGTGGAACTGACGTTTCCCGAGGAGTCCCTGGCGTACAACTACTCGAGGGACGGCAAGACCTATCTGGCGGGTGAATACGAAAACAACGGAAAGACCGGAAAGCAGAAAGTGACCGTGGAAATCGATTCGGACGGAAACGGCGAAGCGGACTGCATCCAGGTCCAGACGCCTTACGATGAGAACTGGAGTTCGATGGTTCTGTACGCTGTCACTTTCGATGGGATGTCCCTGGAAAAGCCGGAAGCGGCGGAAGTAACGGAGAAGGACGCGGAAGAGATCCTGCACAATATTGCCGCGGCCTACTCGGAGAGCGGGGCGGCCGGTCAGTCCCAGGCGCCCTGGATCGCGGCGGATATGATGGCTTATGAAAAAGCATTTCCGGACGCAACGAATAAACTGACGGAGGAACAGAAACAGGCAATGGCGGATGAGTCCATTGCGGCCCTGGACAAAGAGGATCTCTCAGTCGGGGATGCAGCGAAGTATGTGCTGGCGCTGGTGGCCATGGGCTATGACCCGGCGCAGCTGACCACTTCCGCAGGGAAAGTGCTGGACGCCAGGGAAAAGCTGGAGGCACTGACCTTTGATGCAGACGGCGCAGTGACGGAAGCTGCATCGAATGCATATACGCTGCCTTATGTGATCATTGCATACCGGCAGTTCGGTGACGTATCGGATCAGCTGGTCCGGTTAAAGGAAGCCGCGGTGAAAACCAAAGATGCATGGATGGATACTACCTGGGGCGTGGACGGGATCACGCCGATGATGCTGGCGCTGGCACCGCTTTTCAATGCGGATGAAGCGGCAGGCGCGGCGTTGGATGAAGCGGTGAAAGCGGTCAAAGGCGCCCAGGAAAAGAGCGGCTCTATCGGAGGACCGTTCGGAGCGAATGCGGGAAGCGACGGCCTGGCCATTGCCGGGTTTGCCGCCCTGGGAACCGACCCGGCAGCCCTGACCTATCTGGGTCAGCCGGATACCCACAGCCTTCTGGCCGGTCTGGTCAGCCAGGTGAATGCGGCAAAAGACGGTTTCGGCAATGATTTCTATACTGAACAGGGTTTCCGTGGTCTGATCGCCGCTTCTCAGGCAGCAGGCGGGAAAGTGTATGAGATCTATGATTTCAGCGGACAGACCCTGAAACCGGCGGCAGCATCCAAGGAAAAAGTGAGCGTGACGGTTCAGGTTCTGGCCCACGACGGGAAAACCTGCGAAAATGCGGTGACATACAAGAATGATCCGGACAAATACTATTCCCTGCTGAAAGCGGAAAGCTATACTGCGACGCTGATCAAGAACGAAGGAACCGGCCGGGATGCGCTGGTGGAAGCCCTGGAGGACAGTGGAGTTTCCTATAAAGAGGCCTCAAACGGCTATTTCCAGGCGATTGGTGATTATGCCGAACTCGGCCACGGGTCCAATTCCGGCTGGCTGTATCTGGTGGACGAAAAGTCCGGCACGACTTCGGTGAATAATCTGACATTTGAAAAGGATGCGACACTGACGTTCTTCTATTCCGATGACTATACGAAGGATTATGGTTCGGAGAACTGGGGAACAGAGGATTATTACGACGATACGAAAGGCCACTGGGCGGAGGATACCATCAACCAGGTCACGGATAAGGGCCTGATGAAGGGCACGGCGGACCGGACATTCTCCCCGGACGTGACCCTGTCGAGGGCCATGTTCGTGACCATGCTGTGGAGACTGGACGGTGAGCCGGCGGCCGGAGCCGATGAGAGCGCCGGCGGGCAGTTCAAGGATGTGGAAGAAGGTTCCTGGTACGAGGAAGCAGTGACCTGGGGCGTTTCGAACCACATCGTGAACGGTACCACCGACACCACCTTCTCCCCGAATGATTCCCTGACCCGGGAGCAGATGGCCACCTTCCTGTACCGCTATACCAAGTACAAGGGCGGTTCCATGTCCGCGCCGATGATCCCGGCGGACCTTTTCGACGACCTGGATCAGATCAGCGACTATGCGGGGGACTCCATGCCCTGGGCTATTGCGGAAGGGCTGATCAACGGGGTCTCCGGGAAAAAACTGGCGCCGAAGGGCACCGCTACCCGGGCCCAGGCCGCAACGATCTTAATGCGCTATATTGAGAAACACTCTCTATAATAGAACACTTATCAGAAAGGGAGCCCTCCGTCATGGAGGGCTCCCTTTCTATTTATCGGTTATTTCACTTTCCAGAGGGGGGCGCCGGTTTCCCGGGCCCGCCGGGCAAGGTCTTCGTATTCCGCCTTGCTGCGATCCACACCGTACCCGCTGTATTTTTTGATCCGGATTCCGTCCTCTTCTTCGATTTGACGGTCCAGGACGTAGCGGTCCAGGTCCTGCCGCCGGATCCCGGCGGTTTTTGTGTACCGGAAAAAGACTTCCGCCATCCGGTCTGCCTCTTCCACCGGGCAGAGCAGCGACAGCTTCACCCCCGGCCGGGATTTCTTCATCAGGATCGGGGTGTACCAGACATCCAGGGCCCCGGCTTCCAGGAGCTGTTCCATGGCGAAACCCAGTTCTTCTCCCGTCATATCGTCGATGTTGGCGGAGAGTTCGCTGACCCTGTCCCTTCCGCCGTCCGCTTCTTCCCCCAGGAACACCCGGACGACGTTGGCCTTGGGGAAGTCCTTCATTCCCAGGCCGACGCCGGTCTTTTCGATCTTCATCAGCGGCCTTGGGCCGAAGGCATCGGCAAAGTGGGCCAACAGAGCGGCGCCGGTGGGGGTGCAGAGCTCGCTCTGAGTCCCGTCGCTGTAGCTGGGAAGACCCTTCAGGATCTCCGCCGTGGCAGGCGCCGGCACCGGAAGGATCCCGTGGGCGCATTTCACGCTTCCGGAACCGGTATTGACGGGAGAGACCACTACCCGGTCCGGGCCGATGACATCCATCAGCAGGCTATTCCCCACTACGTCGATCACTGCGTCCAGGGCGCCCACTTCATGGAAGTGGACCTCGCTGACGGGTTCCCCGTGGACTTTGGATTCGGCCTCCGCGATCCGCCCGTAGACTCCCAGGGCGTCTTCCTTCACTTTATCGGATACCGGGAGATCCCGGATCATATGCTCGATCTCATGCATTCCGTGATGATGGTGGTGATGCTCATGATCGTGGTCATGAGTGTGGCCTTCACTCTCCTCCGCACCGTGGATATGCACGTGCACCCGGGTCCCGGTGATGCCGCATTTCTGTTCTTTTTCCGGGTGGATGTGGGCTTCGGGAACCTGCAGCGACAGAAGTTTCTGCACCGCTTCCCCGGGGGCGATTTCCATCAGGGCTCCCATCAGCATATCCCCCGCGCAGCCCATATTGCATTCGATGTATAATGTCTTCATTTTTTGTCTCCCATGTGATTGATCATGCTGGCCAGGTAGCCCGCGCCGAAACCGTTGTCGATGTTCACCACGCTGACGCCGCTGGCGCAGGAATTCAGCATGGACAGCAGGGCCGTCACTCCGCCGAAGGCCGCTCCGTAGCCCACGCTGGTGGGCACGGCGATGACGGGACAGTCCGCCAGTCCGCCCACGACGCTGGCCAGGGCGCCTTCCATGCCGGCGATTGCGATGATGACCCGGGCCTTCATGACGTCCTCCACGTGGCCCAGGAGCCGGTGGATCCCGGACACGCCCACATCATAGACCCGGCAGACCTCGTTGCCCAGGGCTTCCGCCGTCAGGGCCGCTTCCTCCGCCACCGGGATGTCGCTGGTACCGGCGGTCATCACCAGAATGGTGCCGCCGCCGTCCGGTGCCCGCTTCGAACCCACGATACCGATGCGGCCCTCTTTGTAATAGGTGAAGGGGAGTTCCGGATCAAAAAGCGCCGCGGCTTCTTCGCTCATCCGGGTGATCAGCACCGTTTCCTGGCCCTTTTCCCAAAGCTCCAGGGCAATGCGGCGGACCTGCTCCGGCGTTTTGCCGGCGCCGTAGACGATCTCGCCGATCCCCTGACGGATGCCCCGGTGATGGTCCGGTTTGGCGAAGCCCATGTCCCCGAAAGGCGCTTCCCGCAGTTTCAGGCAGGCGTCTTCCACGCTGATTTCGCCTGCCGCCACTTTCTGCAGCATTTCTCTCATTTCCCGTTCGTTCATGCCGGGTCCCTCCCTTCCAGGTCCAGCAGGACTTTATCGAAATAGGGCCGGAGTCCGGCCAGAATCTCTTTCCGTTGGTACAGGGCGGCCGGCATTTCGTTTTCCGGCAGCTGGATGAAGGCGGCATCGCCCCGTTTGCGGACCCGAAGATCCGTGAAACCCATCCCCCGGAGGACATCTTCCGCGGCTTCCACCCGCTTCAGGTCCTCCTCCGCGATCGGCTTTCCGGGTTCGATCCGGGTGGCCAGGCAGGAATAGGAGGGCTTGTACCGGACGGGCAGTCCCGCGTCTTCCGCCAGCCCTCGGATGTCTTTTTTGGTCAGACCGCAGAGCCGCAGGGGCGACAGGACCCCCACCTCTTTCAGGGCTTTCATGCCGGGGCGGTCCTCCGCGTCGTCCGAAGCGTTGGTGCCGTCGATGAGGGTGGTGAAGCCATCCGCCGAAGCGGCTTCCAGTATCGTCCCGAAGAGCCGGCGCTTGCAGTGATAGCAGCGGTCCGGCGGATTGGAGGCGACATCCTGAAAGGCCAGGATATCCAGTTCCAGGACCGTCAGTTCCACGCCGGCCCATGCGGCTACCTGTTTCGCATCTTCCAGCTCAAAAGCCGGCTGGAAGGGGGTCTTGACGAAATAGGGCTTTACCTTTGCCCCCAGTCGTTTCGCCATGTACAGCAGGCAGGAGGAATCCACGCCTCCGGAAAAGGCCAGGGCGGCCGTCTTATGTTCTCTGAAGAATTCTATCAGGTTCATATCGTTTTCTCTCTTTGAAATCTGCTTTTTTCGTTATTATAGCGGGATTTTTCGGGGAATGTCAAGGAGTTGGGAGAGGGGGTATACTTTTCCGGCAAAATGATGTATGCTGAAAGAGATGAAAAAACGTCCGAAAGGAGATGGAGAGAATGAGAAAAGAAGTGAAATTACAGTCCGGCGGATATCCGATGCCGGTGCTGATCGTGGCAGCGTACGACGAGAATAAAAAGGTGGAACTGATGAATGCGGCCTGGGGAATGGCCTGCGGCTCCGACAAGATCGCCCTGTTCATCAGCAGCGGCCACAAGACCACCCAGACGATCCTGAAGTCCAAGGCCTTCAGCGTCAGCATCGCCAGCGAGGAGACCATGGTCCCGGCGGACTTCGTGGGCATCGCCACGGGCAACACTATGGCGGACAAATTCGCGCGGAGCGGCCTGACGGCGGTGCCGGGCGGGAAGAACGGCGCACCGGTGATTGAAGAATTCCCGGTCTGCTACGAATGTGAGCTGCTGGAGGAGGCCAATACCGAAAACATCCACTGCATCGTGGGCAAAATCCTCGGCGTCACGGCCGACGAGAAGGTGCTGGGGGATGACGGACAGGTGGATCCGGACAAGGTGCATCCGCTGATCTTCGACCAGTTCAAACTGGACTACTACAAGCTGGGCGGAAAGGCCGGAACGGCCTGGAACGCGGGCAAAGCATTGATGGAATAAAAGACGAAAAGGGGTGCCATGATCGACATTACATTGCTGGGGACGGCGGCGCTGATGCCGCTGCCGGAACGGGCGCTGACGGCGGTTTACCTGAAGTGCGGCGAAAGAGCCATTCTCTTCGACTGCGGCGAGGGGATCCAGACAGCGATCCGAAAAGAAAAAGTGAATCCCATGAAGATCGATCTGATCGCACTGACCCATTACCACGGGGACCATATCTTCGGGCTGCCGGGGCTTCTGCAGTCCCTGCACGTGATGGAGCGGGAGCGGCCGCTGTACATCACGGGTCCGGCGCCGGTGAAGGACGCCCTGATGCCGGTCTTTCAGATCACCGGAGGCACCTGTTTTCCGATCTTTCTGGCGGAGCTGCCGCCGGAAGGGGTGCCGATGCAGGCTTTCGACCCGGCGTGGCCGGAGAAGACCCGGCTGAAGACCTTCCCGACGAAACACCGGGCAGTGAGCCAGGGGTACAGTTTTACCCTGGACCGGGCCGGACGGTTCCTGCCGGAGAAGGCGGAGGAGCTAGGGGTGCCGGTGACGGAGTGGGGCCGGCTGCAGAAAGGCGAAGAAATCTGGGCCGGCGAAACGGTCATTCGGCCGGAGGCGGTGACGGGACCGCCCCGGAAAGGGCTCAAGTTCGTCTTTTCCGGCGATACCGCAGTCTGCCCGGAGCTCCTGAAAAACGCCCGGGGAGCGGACCTGGCCATTTTTGAAGGGACCTTCGGGGACCCGGAACACGAGGAAGCGGCGGAACGGTACGGCCACATGACTTTCGGACAGGCGGCCCGGGCCGCGGCGGAAGCAGAGGTAAAAAAGCTGTGGCTGGCGCATTTCTCCCAGCGGATGGCGGACCCGAAGGAGTACCTGCATTATGCGGAGGAATTCTTCCCGGGGACGGTCCTGGGAGAGGACGGGATGCGGACTACGCTGCATTTTGAAAAAGACTGAGTAAACAAGGATGAAGCGCCCTGCGGCAGGCAGGGCGTTGTTTTTTCGGGATTATGCAAAAGAGTGTTTTTCTGATATAATAGGATGGTAAAGGAGAAAAACATATGTATCATATCATCATAAACCCCGCCAGCCGGTCCGGGGAAGGAAAGCGGCTGTGGGCTCAGGCGGAGCCGCTGTTTAAGGAAAGCGGCCAGCCCTACGAAGTGTATTTTTCCGAGGAAGAGGAAGGTGTCCGGGGTGTCGTCCGGGAACTGACCGAAGCGGAGGTGGCCCGCCGGTCGGAGGAGACCCTGCAGAGCACCCGGGAGGTCCTGGAGCGGCCGGACCGTTTCTGGGCGGTGCTGGAGGATCCCCTTCCGGAACAAAACAAGACCGACCTGATCATCATGGGCGGGGACGGTTCCCTGAACGAAGCCCTGAACGGCGTCGCCGATTTTTCGAACGTCCGGATCGGATTCATTCCCGTGGGCTCCGCCAATGATTTCGCCAAGGACGCCGGGATCTCCAAAGACGTCGGACAGACCGTCCGGACCATCCTGGATGGGGATCACCGGCGGCGGCTGGACCTGGGACGGGTCTCCTGGGAGAGTTTCCGGGAGGACGAGGACGAAGATTCGGTGTTGATGCCGGACGTTCAGAATCGGTATTTCCTCATTTCCTCCGGCGTGGGCTTTGACGCCCAGGTCTGCTACGACGCGGACCGGTCCCGGTGGAAGAAACTGCTGAACAAGATCAGACTGGGAAAACTGATCTACATCGTCACCGCCATCCGGCTGATCCTGACGGCCCGGCGGGCGACGCTGGATATCGAGGTGAAGGGCGGCGACGAGCCTGTCCTCAATATGGAGCTGGAGGACTGCCTGTTCGGGGTCTGTATGAACCACCGCTTCGAGGGCGGCGGGTTCCAGTTCGCTCCGGAGGCGGATCCGACGGACGGCAAACTGGACCTGTGCGTGGCTTCCGGCATCAGCCGGCCCCGGTTCTTCATGTTGTTCCCGAAGGCCTATTCCGGCGGCCATGCGGGGGCCCGGGGGGTCCACATCCTGCAAGGGCGCAGCGTCCGCTTTCATTCGGACATCCCGATGTATGTGCACACCGACGGGGAAGTGCCGGACCGGACCCGGGAGGCGGTGATGACCGTACTGCCCGGTGCCCTGGAGTTTTTGAATTAACAGAGGAGACGGAAGATGAGAGTGTTGATCGCCATGGATTCCCTGAAGGGGAGCCTCGGTTCACCGGAAGCGGGAGCGGCGCTGAAAGAAGGCATTCTGCGGGCTCTTCCCGATGCGGATATAGAAATCTGTCCCCTGGCGGACGGCGGTGAAGGCACGGCCGAAGCCCTGGCCTTCGGGCTGGGGGGAACGATGCAGAAAGTGACGGTCACCGGACCCTTGGGAGAGCCGGTAACGGCCCGGTACGGGACCCTGCCGGACGGCGTCACGGCGGTGATGGAGATGAGTGCGGCGGCCGGGATCACACTGTTGCCGATGGCGTCGCGAAACCCCATGAAAACCACCACTTTCGGGGTGGGGGAAATAATCCGGGATGCGCTTCAGAAAGGCTGCCGGACCTTCCTCATCGGCATCGGCGGAAGCGCCACCAACGACGGGGGAGCGGGCATGCTCCAAGCGCTGGGATTTGAATTGCTGGATGAAACAAAAAAGCCGATCCCGCCGGGGGCGGCCGGGCTGGCGGCATTAACCAGAATATCGGCGGAAAACGCGCTGCCGGAGCTGGCGGAGAGCCGGTTCCGGATCGCCTGCGACGTGGAGAATCCCCTGTGCGGGAAGAACGGCGCCAGCGCGGTGTACGGTCCTCAGAAAGGCGCTTTGCCGGAGGACATCGAACAGATGGACCGGTGGCTGGCGAACTACGCGGCGCTGGCCCTGCGGGAAGGATTTGACCGGGCGGACCCGGATCAACCCGGCAGCGGCGCGGCCGGAGGGATGGGATTTGCGTTCCGAACCTTCCTGGACGGCGAACTGGAGCCGGGGGCCCGGATCGTCATGGAAGCGGTCCGTCTGGAGGACAAGATCCGTGCGGCGGATATCGTCCTCACCGGCGAAGGCCGGATCGACGGACAGACCGCCATGGGAAAAGCCCCCATGGGGGTGGCGGAGCTGGCCAAAAAACACGAAAAGCCCGTGATTGCCTTCTGCGGCAGCACAGGCCCCGGAGCGGAACGATGCCTGGAAAAAGGCATCGACGCGATCTTCCCGATCCTGCGGGAACCCTGCACCCTGGAGGAAGCCATGGACCCGGAACGGGCCCGGCAAAACCTAAGGGATACGGCCGAACAGGTGTTTCGGGCAATGAAATTGATTTAAAAGAAGGATAACTGCTCCGTCTCCCGGAAGGACTCCAGGCGGGGCATTTCTTTTTTCAGAAGAAGGTGGAATCGGTCTCCTTCCAGGATCCACGGGCGGATCTCGGATTCCTCCAGGATCAGCGGCATCCGGTCGTGGAAAGGCCGCATGGATTCTTTGGCCTCCGTGGTGAGGATCGTGAAGCGGTCTTCCCCGTCAAAGTGATCCCAGATCCCCGCCAGGTACAGCACCGGCTGCTCCGGAACCGTGAACACCACCGGCTCGCCGGTGTAGTCCCACTCGAAGAAACTGCTGGCGGGCACCACGCACCGGGTGGCCAAAGCGCTCCGCCGAAAGGACCGCTTTTCCAGGATGGTCTCGCTGCGGGCGTTGATGATCAGTCCTTTTCCGTCCCGGCGGGGATATCCCCAGGCCATCACGGCCGCCGTGAGCCGGCCTTCCTGTCCGGTGATCACCAGCGCCTCCTGGGAGGGACGGTATTCCCCTTCCGCGACCCGGTCGCATACTTCGCTTCGGCTTTCCGCCAGGGCTTTGATCCGTTCAATGACAAAGGGGCTGATTTCATACCGCGCGCACATGAGAGTCTCCTTTCGTTTACGTTGGCTCGAGGGAATTGTACCACGGCAGGGGCCCGGCGGGCAAGAATCTTTTGTGATGACCATGGAAATATGGTAAACTGGTCTTAGAAAACGAACCAGAGGTTGGATCTATGAGTTCAAAAGGCACGAGCAAATACATCAGCCTGATCCTGCGGCATAGGCCGGAGGCCATCGGGATCACCCTGGATGAGCACGGCTGGGCGAATGTGGACGAGCTGATCGAAGGCATCCGCCGCACCCGGCCCTTCAGCATGGAGATGCTGGAGGAGATCGTCCGGACGGACAGCAAGCAGCGGTACTCCTTCAGCGAGGACCGGACGCTGATCCGGGCCAACCAGGGCCATTCCATCCCGGTGGACGTGGAGCTGGAGCGGAAGACGCCGCCCCGGGTCCTGTACCACGGCACCGGGGAGAAGTATACCGCATCCATCGATGCGCAGGGACTGCTTCCGAAATCCCGGCTGTACGTGCATCTTTCCCCGGACGAAGCGACCGCGGTGAACGTGGGCCGGCGGCACGGCCGGCCGGTGGTGTATGAGGTGCTGGCGGAAGAGATGGAGCGGGACGGATTCGCGTTCTTTTTGTCGGTGAACGGCGTCTGGCTCACAAAAACCGTGCCGGCAGAATATCTGAGGAAGCAGCAATGAGTATGGAAACAACGGCGGTCACCCTGGAGCGGCTGAGCCCGGGCTGGCTGGCCGGTTATTACGGCATCGGCATCACGGAAGAGCAGCAGGCCTATGTGACCATCCGCAAGGCGGGCCTGATCCGGCGGGATCTGTTCTCTTGGGGACGGGTGAGGCTCCGTCTGATCTGCCGGGGCCGGGAGGTCCTGGGCTATCTCGGCATGTGGATCGACCCCCGGATCGGCCAGTTCACCATCGCGCCTTTCATCATCGACAAGAGGCATCAACGCGAAGGGATCGGCCGGGAGGCCCTCCGATTGGCCTGCGGGGAATTCTTCGCGGCCGGCGCGCCGCGGGTGAAGCTGGCGGTGCGGCCGGGAAACGAGGCGGCGGAGGCCTTTTACACGAAGGAAGGCTTCCGGTTTACCGATGAGATATGGGGCGAAAAAGACCGGGTCATGAGCCTGGAGAAAGATCGATTTGAGCAGAAGGGAGAAACACCATGAGGATCCTGATCGTGAATCATTTCCCGCTGTCCGGTTCGGGCAGCGGCGTCTATACAGCCAATCTGGCCAATGCCCTGAGGCGTCAAGGCCACTGGGTGGCGGTGGTGTTTCCGGACAACCGGGCGGAGTACGACCAATTCGATGGGATTGAAAGCTATCCGGTTTTCTTCCGGGACCGGGAAGATATCGACGGACAGCTGGATTTCAATTTCCCCTGCTTTACCACTCACCCCAGGAGCATCCACAGCTTCGCGGAAATGACGGAGGAAGAAAAACAGCAGTACGAAAGGGCCTTTGAGGAAAAGATCCGTGAGGCAATCGATACGTTCCGGCCGGATATTATCCATGCCCAGCACATCTGGGTGCTGGCGGGGATCAGCGCCCGGCTGGCGAAGGAGAAAGGCCTTCCCCTGGTGCTTACCTGCCACGGGACGGACCTCCTGGGCATCCGGGAGGAACTGGACCGGGGACTGGACTGGGGATACCGGTTCAGCAAGGAGGCGGCGGACTACGCTTCCCGGATCATCGCCATTTCCATACAGAATCAACTGCTGACGGAATCCATTTTTCCAGAAGACCGATGGAAGGTCCTGCTGATGCGGAACGGCGTGGATACCACGGTCTTTTACCGGGACCCCGGACTGCAGCGGGCGGAAGTGCTTGAAAAGTACGGCGTCCCCGGTGATTTCAAAAGGGTGGTTTGCTTCGCCGGAAAATGCACCTATATCAAGGGGATCGACCTGCTGCTGAAGGCGGCGGAGATCTACGAAGACGAGGATACGGCCACTCTTCTGGCCGGCGACGGCGAGCTTCGGGAAGAACTGGAGCGTTTCGCGGCGGAAAGCGGACTGAAGAACATCTATTTCCTGGGGAACCGGAAACAGCCGGAACTGCGGGAAATCTACAATATCAGCGATGTGTCCACCGTGCCTTCCCGGTCGGAAGCCTTCGGGCTGGTGGCGGCGGAGGCCATGGTCTGCGGAGCGCCGGTGGCGGCGGCTCTTGTGGGAGGACTGGGCGAGCTGGTGCGCCCGGAAACGGGTTTTCTGTTTGAGCCGGAGGATTACAAGGCCCTGGCGGAAGATATTCTCGATGTCCTGGAGGGCAGGAGAGTCTTCGATCGGGAAGAAGTTGCCCGGATCACGGCGGAGCATTACTCCCAGGATTCTCTGATCAGCCATGTGGTGGACGTGTACGAAGAGGCAATAGGATTCTGCGGGCGGTGCTGGTTTTCCTGATTGGAGAGGCCGTCGTTTTTGCGGGAAGTTTTGCCGGTCATCCGCTGTTGAAATGGTTCCAGGTTCCCAACGTGTCGAAGCCCGGGGAGGAAGAACTGGAACTGGCCCGGGAAGGGATCCGGCGGCTGGTGGAGCGGAAGACGGATCAAGGCTGAAAGGATGGATAAAACGATGAAAACAAAGGGATTTCGGGGATTTCTCCTGGCATTGGCGGTTTCCCTGCTGTTCTGCTTCCCTTCTGCCGCGCTGGCGGAGGAAGGCGCAGCGGAGGGGGACGCGGATGCGGAGATGCCTGTGACGGCCGAAGTGGATCAGCCGGATGAGCCGGAAGAGACCGGCCCGGCGCCCTGGGTGACGGTCACGGTAAAACTGGACAAGGTGAACCATCAAAAATACATCAACGGCAGCAATGAAGGACTGTTCCACCCGGATTCATCCCTGACCCGGGCAGAGGCGGCCCAGATCATCTATTCCCTGATCACGGGGGCTGCGGAGGAAGACATCCTTGCGGACACCGCCTTCAGCGACGTGGCTGATAACGCTTGGTACGCGCCGGCGGTAAATGCGCTGGCTTCCTACGGGGTCATGAGCGGGAACGAAGGAAAGTTCCGTCCGGCCTCCAACATCACCCGGGCGGAATTCGTGACGATCCTGTCCCGGTTCGAGGAACTGTCGGAGTCGGACAAGAGCTTTACCGATGTGAGCGAGGATTTCTGGGGCTACCGGCAGGTGATCTCGGCGGCGGAAAAGGGCTGGATCAACGGTTATAACGACGGAACCTTCCGACCAAACCGGACCCTGACCCGGGCGGAAGCGGTGACCATCATCAACCGGGTGCTGGAGCGGTATCCGGACTATGATTCCATCAGCAGCGGCGCTGCGGTGAGGATCTTCCCGGACCTGGACGGTTCCCACTGGGCTTACACCCAGGTCATGGAGGCGTCCCTGTCCCATGAATACACAAAGTACGGGTACAGCGAAAACTGGAGCAATGTGCAGAAGGAAAAGACCGTGTTGTCCGCCGGCTACCACCTGATCGGCGGGACCCTGTACTACGTGGAATCCTCCGGCTTCTTTGCGGTGAACAAGACCGTGGAGAACCACCGGTTTGACGGAAACGGCCGGTACACCACCGGGAATGCCACTCTGGATTCCCTGATGCGGGCCGAAACGAAGAAGTTCGCCAAAGACGGGATGTCGAAGGAGCAGCTCCTGAAGGCGGCCTTCGAGCACGTGGCAGATATGAAGCAGTTCCAGTACCAGAAGATGGCGGAGATCCCCGCCGGGTCTACCGGATGGGCGGAAGGCCGGGCGGTGCCCATGTACCAGAACCGGAAGGGGAACTGCTACAGCTACGCGTCGGCCTTCTATTATCTCCTGAAGAACGTGGGGTACGATCCGGAGATCGTGTCCGGCTACGTGGGTAAGAAGCACTCGGCCCACGGGTGGGTGCAACTGCGGAAGAACGGGACGCCCTACGTCTACGACCCGGAACTGACCATGTCGGCCCGGAAGCGGGGGGACTACAGCACGTACCTGTACGGAGTGACGTACAACAATTCCATGAAGAAGTATTACCTGACGTAATGACGATGCAAAAAAGAAGATCCTGAAAACGGGTTGACAACCGGTCGGATCTTTGGTAAACTGCACAGGCAATCGAATTTGATTGGACAAACTTTACCTTCGGGTGAAGTCTGTCCATTTTTTCTTTTTTTGCGGACTTTGACAACCGAATAGAAGGACCTTGACCCAAACCTTTTTCAAAACGACAACACAAAACGAATGGGAGGTGATAGTTATGTCATTCAGACCGACGATTTCCGTTTATGCGCAGGGGCGCATCGCAGACATCGGCTACTACCGGAACTGGAGCGAAAAATCCCTGCTGTACGAGGCGGTGGCCATTGCGGCCCTGTACCGGGACTGCCGGACGGTGGAGGAATACCGGCAGAAAAGATTCGGGACACAGCATGTGAGCTATATTGTCGAGCCGGAAACCTTCGAAAATACGGAGGAGAACCTGAAATGGCTGGAAGAGTGTTCGGAGTGGCCGATCCTGGTGGATCTGACGGCCCGGTGCATCTACCTGGGCATCGAGGCAAAGTCCCGGGAAGAGCTGGAGAAGATCCCGGAATTCGACGAGGAAGTGATCGGGTACCGGCAGTACCGGGGGAAACGGCTGGAGATCCCGGGATACGACCTGTTCGAAACGGGGACGGAGTTTGCCGATCTCTTCGATTACAGCAAGCTGCCCTTTGACCGGATGGACCTGGAAGAGGTGATCCGTTGCCTGAAGGCATGGCCGGAAGCCCGGCATTATCTGTCCGCGGACGTGGTGAAAAAACTGGATACCGAATATGTCGGGAAACAGTGAAAAAGTGCAAGCCCTATTGACAGCGGCAAAAATAGTAATATATATTACATATACAAAATGTTGAGGGAGGGGAAAGGATGGACCGGGAAGGGAAAACGGCGGAATGCGAGCAGGACCGGGAGCTGGAAATGCTGGTCCGGGAATTCTTCCAAAAGAAAAGCCCGGCGATAGCAGATCGTCTGCCGCCGGGCGTTCGTCCGTCATTAACAGTCAGGAGTTGCGGGTTCACGCGGTTCCATTAAATAGGGGGCCGGAATACCCTGCGTCCGGTGAGGCTTGGAGTACCTGCACCGGACGAGGTATATGAATTCCGATTGTACCATTATGAACGTAATTTCCCGACCCCTTATATGCCCAGTATAAACGGAAGAGCGTACAAAAACGTGACAAATAAAGACGAAATCCCGGGGAATTCGTCTTTTTTCAGTTTTCCGGGGCGAAGGTCAGTTGCGCCGCCGTCATTTCCGCCCAGCTGTACTGGAGCATGTATTCGCCCCGGTAGGCGTTCACCGCGTCCGGATCTCCGCGCAGGAAGCGGTAGTAATCGCAGTCCAGGCATTCGGTTCGGATCGCCCATTGCTTGTTCTGCCGCAGCAGCAGGTCCTCCATCCCGATCCCCTTCAGCGTCTGCCTCAGGTCTGCGGTCAGCGCCCGCAGGTAGGCCCCCTTGCGCTTCACGTCCGATGCATCCTCCCACAGGGCGGCGATGATCTGGCCGGCGGTGCAAACGGTGCCCCGGCGGTCGATCAGGTAGGCCAGAAGTTCCTTGGTCTGGGTCCGGGCAAAGCGAAGGGGTTCGCCTTCCCGGAACACTTCGAAGTATCCGAAACACCGGACTGTGAGCCGGCCGGTGCTTTCCTGTGAAGGAGAAGCCGTTTTCAGCAGATCCAGTTCTTCCCGGATCCGCTCCGTGGTCACGGGTTTCAGAACGTAACCGCGGGCATGGAGTTTATAAGCCTCCACGGCGTATTCGGAGTAGCCGGTGACAAAGATGATCTGAGTGGCCGGGGAAGCGTCCTTGATTCTCCGGGCCAGTTCCAGTCCCCGCATGCCGGGCATCTCGATATCCAGAAAGGCCACGTCCGGACGCTCCCGCCTGTCGGTCACTGCTCGGATCACGTCGGAGACCCGGTTGAAGCCTTCCACTTCCGTGCCGGGCGCTGCCTCCTGTATCTTTCGCTGCAGGGTCTCCAGCAGCAGTTGTTCATCATCCACGGCAAAGATCAGCATTTACATCTCCCCCTTTTTCGGCAGGGTGATCACGGCATGGGCGTCGACGCCCGGTTCAAATTCCAGCTGCAGTTCCCCGCCGCACATCCGCCGGACCCGTTCGGTAACGTTCCGGATCCCGACACGGTCGGACTCCTTCGGGTCCGTCACGGAATCCGGGGCGATTCCCGGGCCGTCATCCCGGACGCGGACTTCGACCCGGTCCGGAAAGTCTTTGACCCGGATGGTGATTCGGCCGCCCTCTTCCTTCTGGCGGATCCCATGGCGGACAGAGTTTTCCACCAGGGGCTGCAGGGTCAGGGTGGGGATCAGGAAATCCGTGGTCTCGATATCGTATTCCACCTGAAGCTGGTCGCCGAAGCGCATCTTCTCCAGTTCCAGGTAATTCTTCGTGTGTTTCAGTTCGTCTTCAAAGGGAATGGGCCGGTCCATGGACAGGGAGTCCATGTTCCGCCGGAGAAATTGGGAAAAGCGCAGGGTAGCCTCTTCGGCTTTTTCCGGATCCCGGCGGCACAATTCCTGGATCACGCCCAGGGAATTGTACAGGAAGTGGGGCTGGATCTGGCTCAGCATGAGCCGGGTCTTCATCTGCTCGTTTTCCTGAAGCTGAAGGTAGTACCTCTCCGTCTCCCTCTTCAGGAAGGAGATAAACACCACCGTGGTGGCCAGGATCAGAGACGCCAGCATGACATAGATGCCGTAGGCGAAGAACTGGATCACCATACCGATGAGAGGGATCACAAAGTAAATCAGAAAGTCCCGGAAAGTACCCGGGGAAAGCCGGTTCCGGCTGCGAAGCAATATGATCAGGTCCGTCACGACCATTGCGCCGCTGAGAAGGGAAATCGGCTGGTACAGAGGGCCCAGGTGGAAGTGGTTGCCGGCGTCCAGCTGATACAGTGTTCCGGTGAAGAGATTCAGGATCAGTACTGCCGTCTGGAATCCCGCAACGGCGATGAACAGGGTCCGGATCCGCCGGTATACCGGGCCGCCTTTCACGATATCCAGCAAAAACAGGGATACCATCAGCGCCTGGATATAAGAACAGAACACCATGATAAAGGTGGACAGCCGGGCCAGCCCGGCCCATCCGGCACCGGTTTTGTCCCAGCACAGCTGTGAAATCATATTGCCTGCGATCAGCAGGATGATCACGGTAAAATACAGGATAAAATAGCGGGAGGTGGTTTTGTGGATCCGCTTCTCCATGGCCGTCAGGGTGATGCACGCAATGCAGAGTATCAGCCCGGCCCATTCGATGGCAATATTGATCATGAATTTTGTGTCCATGACTTGATCCTTTCCGTTCAGACGTTTGTTTTCATGAATATTATAACAGATAATTTTCTTCCCTGCCGAGTTATGATATAATTTTCGGAAAGAGAATCAGACGGGAGGGATCGCGATGACCATCCGGAAAATAGCGGCGCTGCTCCTGTGCCTGGCGCTGGCGGCGGGCCTGTGGGCCTGCGGGGACAAGGCGGAGGAACCGGCGGAAGACAATACGGCCCAGGCCGCCTCGGCCCAGAAGGAGGAGCCCGGGGAAGAGCAGAAAGAAGAACAGAAGGAAGAGGCTTCGGCGAAGATACCGGCGGATGCGGCGAAAGTCCTGGCGGGGATCGCCTATTTCGGGGATCCGGGGGACTGCCGGATGAGCCGGGAAAACGCGGAAGCGTTCTATAACGTGCTTCAGGAAAAGAAGCCCTCGGGGAAAACCCTGGAAGGCTCCTCCGGGGACCTGCTGGTTCTGCTGGCGGACGTATCCGGGGACGGCTTCCCGGTGATGCTGACGGTGTATGCCGGCGAGGACCAGGGGGACAATGTCAGGGATGTTTCGAAGATCGAGGTCTGGGAGTTCCGGGACGGCAAGGCGAAGCAGGTGAACCCCTCCTTTGAGACCGCCGCCGGGTATACGGGACTGGATATCATGACCCTGGACGGACAGAACTATCTGAAGTTCCAGGACGGCGTCGGTTTTGAGATCGGCGACTGCACCGGCTGGGTGAGCTACGGTGTCGACAGCGGAAAAGCGGACCTTGCCCACCGGGTGATGATGTATTCCGGATACAGCGAGGGCAGTGACAACATCACCTACCGGGATGCCGGCGGAAATGCCTGCACGGCCACGGTCAGCGACCTGATCCACGATGGATGGACCCTTGAACAGGATGACATCGGCGATTATTACGCTTTCGCCTATTATTTAGACGGGGACCTGGACTACAACCGGGTGGAAGAGATCCAGGGGGACGCCGGCACCCGGAACATCGGTTTCTGGGGGGACGTGCCCATGCTGAGCATGCAGTTCAGCAGCCGGGACGAAGCCCTGGCGGCCCTGGCGAAGATCGCGGGGAAATAAAGACAAGGCAGGAGAGAACATGACGGAGAAACTGTATCAGACCGAACAATACAAAAAAGAGTGCACAGCGGTGGTAACGGCCGTGGACGGAAATGTGGTGACCCTGGACCGGACCATTTTTGCGCCGGAAGCCGGGGGCCAGGGCAGCGACACCGGGACCCTGCAGGGTATTCCCGTGGTGCACTGCAGCGAGAAGGACGGGGAGGTCCTGCACGAGCTGGCGGAACCCCTGAAAGGCGTGAAGCCCGGGGATGAAGTGGAGCTGGCGCTGGACTGGATGGTCCGGCTGGACCATATGCAGAACCACTGCGGCGAGCATATCCTTTCCGGGATCCTCTTCACGGACCACGGCATCGAGAACAAGGGCTTCCATCTGGGCAGCGAGATCTCCACCCTGGATGCGGGCATTAAAGATATGCCGGAGGAAATGGTGCGGGAACTGGAATGGAAGGCCAATCAGGTGGTCTTCCGGGGCCTGCCGGTGCGGGTGGAAATGCTCCAAAACCGGGAGGATGCGGAAAAGTATCCCCTGCGGAAGGCCCTGAAAGTGGACGAGGACATTTCGGTGGTGATCATCGACGGAGTGGACTGCGTGGCCTGCTGCTGCCCCCATCCGGCGGACACGTCCCAGGTGGGACTGATCAAGATCATCCGGACCGAGCATTACAAAGGCATGACCCGGGTCTATTTCAAGTGCGGGATGCGGGCCCTGAAGGACTATGCCCTCAAGCACGACATCGTGACCCAACTGAACAAGAAGTATTCTTCCGAGGACGAGACCCTGCTGGAAAACATGAAGATCCAGGAAGGCAAGGTGAATGCCCTGCGGAGCGAACTGTACACCCTGAAGGGCCGCTTTGCCCAGATTGAGGCGGAGACCCTGATCGCGGCGGCGGACCGGGCGGTGGCCCATGAATTCGATGACCGGAGCCTGGACGAGTTAAAGTTCCTGGGGAAAAGGCTCACGGAAAAGACGGAAATGCCGGTGATCCTGTCCTCTACGGCCTGCAATACGGTGCTGCTGACCCATTCCGGGAAGAGCGGCCTGAAATGTGGACAGGTGGTAAAGGAATTTGCTGTGGGTTTCGGTGGAAAAGGCGGCGGAAGCGACACATTGGCCCAGGCTTTGTTCACCGATGTGGAAATCATGCGGAATTTCGTGAACATCGCCCTGCATTCTGTGTAAAAGAATGGGGATAGACTGTGAAGGAGCCGGGGATTCCACAGCCGGTTTCCCACAAAAAAGAGAAGACGGAAAAAGACGGGAAGGCCTGTGGGACCGATCCATTGTGTAATACAACTGTAATAAAGGCAGAACGACCGGGAAGAAGACGCCGGGAGCCCTGTAATATCAAGGGTTCCCGGCTTTTTTGGCGGTATCGGGAAAAACGGTGGAAAGGATGTGGATAATATTTCAAGCGAAATTCGAAAAAGTTCGTATTATCAACCCTTCCGGGGTTTTTTGGTTTTCCACACCAAAAACCGGCCGGTGTTAATAAAAAGAGGAAAACTCAAAAAAAGCCCCCGGAGCCAGTGATTCCAACGGTTTTTTTGTTGAAAACGGCCCCGGAGGGTTGCTTCGGAAATATTACAGAAATATTACAGGACGATTTCAGACCGGCAGAGGGCCCGGATCATGTTGGACCGGGGCCGGCCGGTGCGCTGCAGGAATGCCTCCAGGGCTTCCTTCACTTCCTGCCGGCGGGTCTCCCCGGAAGCAGGGCAGGGATTGGTCACAGTGGGGATGGAATGCCGAAAGGCCGCCTCCCGGACCTGGCTCTCCTCCGCGTAGATCAGCGGACGGATCTGGATCAGGTCGGTCCGTTCAAAGGCGGTCACGGCCTTGAAAGCATTCACCCGGCTTTCATACAGCATGCTCATGAAAAAGGTCTCTAACAGGTCGTCCCCGTGGTGTCCCAGGGCCAGCTTCGTGACCCCGTTTTCTTCGCAGACCCGGTGGAGGATTCCCCGGCGCATCCGGGAACAGAGGCTGCAGGGGTTCTTCTCCTGCCGCTCCTCAAAGATCATTTCTCCCAGGCGGGTCTTTTCCAGAATGAAGTCTGTTTCCCACTCCCGGCAGAAAGCCGTCAGGGTCTCCCGGTCAAAACCCTCGAAGCCCATGTCCACGGTAACGGCCTTCAGGGTAAAGTTCACCGGCGCAAACCGCCGGTACAGGTTCAGGGCGTGGAGCAGCGTCATGGAGTCTTTCCCGCCGGAAAGCCCCACGGCCACCACGTCGCCTTCGTCAAACATATGGAATTCTTCCTGCGCCAGCTTGATGCAGCCTAAGATTTCTTTCATGGGAGTGCCTTTTTCCTTCCGTATACAGATAGTTCGGATTTCATATATGACAGTTGTCCTGATTATGATATAATTATTCCGTAGAGAATGCAATTACTTTTCCAGGACAGGAGGGACAGAAGATGCGTTTTTGTGAGCAGTGCGGAAAACAGATATCGGACGATGCCCGGTTTTGCGGGCATTGCGGCGCCCGGCAGATGACTGCCTGGGACGAGAGTCCAAAACAGGACGACTTTTCGGAAGAAAACCCGCCCCAAGCGGAAGAACCGCCTTATGAGGAGGAACCGGCCGAGCCGGCCGAACGGCCCCTTTACGGGCAGCCGGCACCGGCGCCGGCGAAAAAACCGCTTTGGCTGATCCCCATTATCCTGGTAGCATTGGCGGCGCTTTGCGTCATCGGGTTCTTCCTGCTGAACGGGAAATCGGATTCCAAGATGGATTACGAGGAAATGGAAGAAGCCATCACGGAAGTGCAGCCTGCGGATATGCGTTTTGTGACGGCGGACGTGTCGGACTTCCCGTCCGTCAAGGTATACGTCAGCTGTGAGCAGAACGGCACGACCCTGACCCTGACTTCCCCCACCGCCAAGATCCGGGAATCCATCAGCGGCGGTGCGGAGATCGAGCGCACGATCCGGAGCATCGAGCAGCTGGAGGGCAACCAGGGCATCGGCATCGAGCTGGTTACGGACAAATCCGGCAGCATGCAATATGACTTGGGCACCATGCAGAACGTGATGACCGCCTTTATCGACCATATGGACTTTGCGGCCGGTGACAAGGCCGAGGTCATTTCCTTTGATACTTACATCATGTACATGTGCGACTATACCGGGGACGCCTCCCGGCTGAAGACCGGTATCTCGAACATGACTGCCTACGGGGAGACCGCCCTGTACGATGCGCTGGTGCTGGGCATCAACAACGCGGGGTCGAGGCCCGGGGCCAACTGCGTGATCGCCTTCACGGACGGCGAGGACAACTACAGCGTCAGCACCTACAGCGAAGTTATCCGGCTGGCTCTGGAAAAGGGCATCCCGGTCTACATCATCGGGACCGCCTATGCGGATGAAATGACCCTGAGGGAGATCTGCAGCCAGACCGGCGGGAAATACTGGAACGTCAACAACCTGTACGACATCCAGGAGATCTACGATACGATCTATTCCCTGCAGAAGGACATGTACTGCATCGAATATGAAACGGATGCGGATTCCGACGCCTACGCGGAACGGAGCATTTCCTGCGTCCTGAAAGACAAAGTATACGGCTGCGAATTCCGGAACGTGGTCTTCACTGCGGTCAAGAAACAGGAGGCCGTCAAGCATGCCTCCCGGTACGAGATCGTCCGGGAAGACGTGACCTGGACCCAGGCCAACGAAAAAGCTCATGCGAAGGGCGGACACCTGGTCACCATCACCGGTGAAGCGGAAGAACTGCAGATGGAACAGATGGCGGCGAACGCCGGCGTCCGGTTCGTCTGGCTGGGCGGCTATACCTCCGTGCGGAACAACCAGGCCTTCGGGCACTGGACCACCGGCGAGGACTTCACCTATTCCAAGTGGTATCCCGGCGAACCCTCCAGAAACGACCGGGACGGCACGCCGGAATCCTATCTGATGCTGTGGAACCCGGAAGGGAACTGGTCCTGGAATGACCAGCGGAATGACGTGGTCAACAGCGGTTTGAAATACTTTGCCGGAAACGTGGGCTATATCATCGAATACGAGGACTAAATACATGGAGAACTTGCAGACCCGGGGTCACCTGGCCGCCCTGCTGACGGCGGTGATCTGGGGCGCCACCTTTATATCGACCAAAATGCTGCTGGAGGACTTCCTGCCGGTGGAGATCCTTTTCATCCGCTTTGTCCTGGGGTTTATAGCCCTGTGCATCGTCTGCCCGAAGATGATCCGGGGAACGACGCCGAAGCAGGAACTGATGTTCGCGGGGGCGGGGCTCTTCGGGATCACCCTGTATTATCTGTGCGAGAACATCGCCCTGACCTATACCATGGCTTCCAACGTGGGGGTCATCACCGCCCTGGCGCCTTTCTTCACGGCGCTGCTGGCGCTGGTGTTCCTGAAGGAAGAGAAAAAGGGATTGAAGTTTTACATCGGCCTGGCGGTGGCGCTGACGGGCATCGCCCTAATCAGCTTCAACGGCGCGGCCCTGAAGCTGGACCCGAAGGGGGACCTGCTGGCGCTGACGGCGGCCCTGATGTGGGGCTTCTACTCCGTCATTCTCAAAAAGATCAGCGCCTTCGGGTATTCCACCCTGCAGGTGACCCGGCGGATCTTCGCCTACGGGCTGGTATTCATGATCCCGGCCCTGTGGCTTTCCGGGGCGCAGCCGGGGCTTTCCCGTCTGGCGGATCCAGCGAACCTCTTCAACCTGCTGTTCCTGGGACTGGGGGCTTCCGCCCTGTGTTTCGTCACCTGGAACTACGCCGTGAAGGTGCTGGGAGCCGTCAAGACCAGTGTTTATATCTACCTGATCCCGGTGATCACGGTGGCCCTGTCCGTGACGGTTCTGCGGGAACCCTTCACCCTGATGCTGGCGGCCGGCACGGCCCTGACCCTGGCGGGTCTGGCCGTATCGGAGCGGTAGGAGCCGGAATGTGACTTTTCCACGTCATTTCCGGGGATATTGTGGAAAAAGTGTGGGAAGAATGTTGACATTTTTCCCGTTAACATATAGAATTTTACTATTAGAACACCTTATCAAGAGCGGCGGAGGGACAGGCCCTGCGAAGCCCGGCAACCGGACGGCGGCAGCCGTCCATGGTGCTAATTCCTGCAGAAATCATTCTGAAAGATGAGGCGGACACGCGAGAACCGGGCCTCTTCGGAAGAAGAGGCTTTCGATATTCAAGGGAGGTACAAACATGAAACGTTTATTCACATCCGAATCCGTTACCGAAGGGCATCCGGATAAGATCTGCGACCAGATTTCGGACGCGATCCTGGATGCGATCCTGGAGCAGGACCCCAACGGCAGAGTCGCCGCAGAGACCACCGTCACCACCGGTATGGTCGTAGTCATGGGCGAGATCACCACCGACTGTTACGTGGACATCCCGAAACTGATCCGGGAAGTGGTCCGGGACATCGGTTACAATAAAGGCGAATACGGTTTCGACGCGGACAACTGCGCCGTGATCACCACCATCGACGAACAGTCCGGGGACATCGCCATGGGCGTGGACCGGGACGGCGCCGGCGACCAGGGGATCATGTTCGGCTTCGCCTGCAACGAGACGGAGGAACTGATGCCCATGCCGATCTCGCTGGCCCACAAGCTGGCCCGGAAACTGGCGGAAGTCCGCAAATCCGGCCTGCTGCCCTACCTGCGGCCCGACGGCAAGACCCAGGTCACCATCGAATACGAGGGGGACAAGCCCAAACGGGTGGATACCGTGCTGATTTCCACCCAGCATGATCCGGACGCGACCCAGGATCAGATCCGGGCGGACCTGATCGAACATGTCATCAAAGCCATCATCCCGGCGGAACTGCTGGATGAGGAAACGAAATACATCATCAACCCCACGGGGCGGTTCGTCATCGGCGGGCCGGTGGGGGATTCCGGCCTGACAGGACGGAAGATCATCGTGGACACCTACGGCGGATACGCCCGCCACGGCGGCGGCGCCTTCTACGGCAAGGATCCAACGAAAGTGGACCGGAGCGCGGCCTATGCGGCCCGGTATGCGGCCAAGAACATCGTGGCGGCGGGCCTGGCGGACAAGTGCGAGATCCAGCTGGCCTACGCCATCGGCGTGGCGGAACCGGTCTCCATCTTAGTGGAAACCTTCGGCACCGGTACGATTCCCGATGAAAAGATCGCGGAACTGGTGGCGGAGAACTTCGTATTCACTCCCAAGGGCATCATCGAGGCCCTGGACCTGCGAAAACCCATCTACCGGCAGGTGGCTGCCTACGGGCACATGGGCCGGACGGATCTGGGCGTTTCCTGGGAGAAAACCGACAAGGCGGAAATCCTGCGCAAAGCGGCGGAAAGCTATCGGTAAACCCTTGCCTGTACGGGGGAACCCGTATATAATAATAGTTTAAGGGAGTGATACGAATGGATATAAAAGTTGCAAAGTTCGGAGGCTCATCGGTGGCGGACGCCATCCAGATGAGAAAAGTAAAGGAAATCATCGACGCGGATCCTTCCCGCCGGTACATCGTGGTATCGGCGCCCGGCAAGCGGTTCGCGGAGGACAGTAAATTAACGGATCTTCTGTACCTGTGCAAGAGCCATGTGGAGCACAACGTGCCCTTCCACCAGGTCTTCCAGGTGATCTGGGACCGCTTCAAGATCATGATCATGAACCTGGGGCTGGACCTGGACATCGACCCCTATTTCATGGAGATCCGGAAAAATCTGCAGGAAGGCGCCAGTGACGATTACATCGCCAGCCGGGGGGAGTTCCTCAGCGCGATCCTGACGGCCAATTACCTGGGCTTCGACTTTATCGACCCGAAAGATTACATCAAATTCGATACCAGCGGCAAGTTCATGGCGGAGGAAACCAATGCCCTTCTGGCGGCGGAACTGCCGAAGCATGAATACGCCGTCATCCCCGGTTTCTATGGGGCAAAACTGGACGGGAGCATCAAGACCTTCTCCCGGGGCGGTTCGGACATCACCGGCGCCCTGGTGGCCAAGGCCGTGGGCGCCTCCGTCTATGAAAACTGGACCGATGTGTCCGGGTTCCTGATGGCGGACCCGCGGATCGTGGAAAACGCGAAACCCATCGGCACGGTCACCTACCGGGAGCTGCGGGAGCTGTCCTACATGGGCGCCTCCGTCCTCCACGACGAGGCCGTTTTCCCGGTGAAGGAAGCGGATATCCCCATCAACATCCGCAACACCAACGAACCGGACAATCCCGGCACCATCATCCTTTCGGCTGTGCCGGAGGAGGAGACCGACGAGGTCATTACCGGCATTTCCGGCCGGAAAGGATATACCGTTATCGGCATTTACAAGGACGGGATGAACAGCGAAGTGGGCTACATCAAGCGGCTTTTGAGCATCTTGGAAAACTACAACATCCCCTTTGAGCATCTGCCTTCCGGCATCGACACCGCCTCCATCGTCATCTCCAACAAGAATGTGCAGGGGATCCTGGGGGACCTGCTGGAGGACGTCCAGCGGCGGCTGACCCCGGACCACCTGGAAGTGAGCCAGGACCTGGCGCTGATCGCCACCGTGGGCCACGGCATGTGCAAGCGGATCGGCGTTTCCGCCACCCTCTTCACGGCCCTATACCAGGCCGGTGTCAATATCCGGATGATCGACCAGGGCTCCAGTGAGCTGAGCATCATCGTCGGCGTGGAGGAAAAGGATTTTGAAAAGGGCATCAAGGCCATTTACGAGGCCTTTGTGGAGAAGAAACTGCTCAAAAAATCAAGTAAAGAGGAGTAAAGAATGAAGAACGTATATCATGATATCGAACTCGAAAACGACAGCGCGGAAGGGCTGGAGGAAACAGGCGACTTAGCCCAGTTCAAAGGAGTCGAACAGGCACCGAAGAAACGCCGGGTGGAATACGATGAAAAAGGCCGGGTCCGGAAGGACTACAGCAACTTCTGGATCAAGATGGGGATTCTGGTCATCGCCGTCGTTCTGGTGAACCTGTACGTGTTCCACATGTGTGGGGCGGATCTGGCACAAATCTTTTAACCTCAAGGGCAGCCGGTTCGGCCTGCCCTTAAAATAAATGGAGAGAAAAATGGGATTATTAGAAAAAATATTCGGAGATTTAAACGAGAAAGAAGTGAAAAAACTGGACCGGATCGCGGACGAGATCGAAGCCCTCGAACCGGAGATCCACGCCCTGTCCCACGAGGAACTCAGGGCCAAGACGGATGAATTCAAACAGCGGCTGGCGGAAGGGGAGACCCTGGACGACCTGCTGCCGGAAGCCTTCGCCGTCTGCCGGGAAGCGTCCGTCCGGACCCTGGGCATGCGCCACTTCCATGTGCAGCTCATCGGCGGCATCGTGCTCCATCAGGGCAAGATCGCCGAGATGAAGACCGGTGAAGGTAAAACTCTGGTAGCGACCCTGCCGGTATACCTGAACGCCCTGGAAGGCAAGGGCGTCCACGTGGTCACCGTCAACGATTACCTGGCCCGACGCGACATGGAGTGGATGGGAAAGATCTACAAATACCTTGGAATGAGCGTGGGATGCATCGTCAACGGGCTGACCATGGCGGAGCGTCAGGCGGCTTACAACTGCGATATTACCTACGGCACCAACAACGAATTCGGATTCGACTACCTGCGGGACAACATGGCGGTCTCCAAGGAACGCCGGCTCCAGCGGGGCGCCCACTACGCCATCGTGGACGAAGTGGACTCGGTCCTCATCGACGAAGCCCGTACGCCGCTGATCATTTCCGGCGAAGGGGACAACTCCACCTCCATGTATGTCGACGCCCGGGATTTCGTCCGGAAGCTGCGCCGGGACACGGACTACGAAGTGGACGAAAAGGACAAGAACGTCTCCCTGACGGAGGAAGGCGTGGCCAAGGCGGAAGCCCGCTTTGACGTAGAGAACCTGTCCGATCCGGACAACATGGAACTCAACCACCACATCAACCAGGCCCTGAAGGCCAAGGAACTGATGAAGCGGGACATCGACTACATCGTGAAGGACGGGGAGATCATCATCGTCGACGAGATCACCGGCCGTCTGATGTTCGGCAGAAGATATTCGGAAGGCCTGCACCAGGCCATTGAAGCCAAGGAAAACCTGAAGGTCCGCCGGGAGTCCAAGACCCTGGCCACCATCACCATCCAGAACCTCTTCCGCGGTTACGATAAACTGGCCGGGATGACCGGTACCGCCAAGACGGAAGAAGAAGAATTCCGGGAGATCTACAACATGGACGTTGTGAGCATCCCCACCAACAAGGAAGTCATGCGGGAAGACCTGCCCGACCGGGTCTATGCGACGGAAAAGGGCAAGTACACCGCTGTCATCAATGAGATCATGGAAGTCCACGCCACCGGCCAGCCGATCCTGGTGGGGACCATTTCCATCGAGAATTCCGAGCGGATCAGCCGAATCCTGGACAAGCGGGGCATCAAGCACAACGTGCTGAACGCCAAGAACCACGAAAAGGAAGCCGCCATCATCGCGGAGGCGGGCCGGTTCAATGCCGTGACCATCTCCACCAACATGGCGGGCCGTGGTACCGACATCATCCTGGGCGGGAATCCGGAATTCCTGGCTACTCAGGAAATGAAGAAGAAAGGCTACGACGACGAGACCGTTTCCTATGCCTCCAGCATGATCCCGGTGACCGAGCCGGATCTGGTGGCGGCCCGGAAGGTTTACGAAGACCTGTTTGAAAAATACACGAAGGAGCGGCAGGAGGAAAAGGAAAAAGTCCTGGCTGCCGGCGGACTCCACGTCATCGGTACGGAGCGTTACGAATCCCGGCGGGTGGACAACCAGCTGCGGGGCCGTTCCGGCCGTCAGGGAGACCCGGGTTCCTCCCGGTTCTACGTGTCCCTGGAAGACCCGCTGATGCGGCTCTTCGGCGGGGAGCGGGTCCAGAACATGGTCCAGAAGATGGGGCTGGAGGAAGACGAGCCCATCGAGGCCAACATGCTGACCCGGACCATCGAAAACGCCCAGAAGAAGGTGGAGGGGCGCAACTTCTCCATCCGGAAATACATCCTGCAGTACGACAACGTCATGACCAAGCAGAGGGAAGTCATCTACAAGGAGCGGGCCATGGTGCTGGACGGGGAGGACCTCCGGGAACACCTCTTCAACATGCTGGATGAAATGGTGGGCGAATACGTGGAAACCACCACCCTGGCCTCCAAGTACCAGGAAGAATGGGACATGGACGAGCTCCAGCACAACATCAACAAGATCTGCCACAACACCCCGGACGTCCACTATGAGGACGTGGAGGAGATGGGCGTGGAGGATCTCAAGGACCGGATCATGGAAGACTTCGAAAAGATCTACGAGGCCAAGGAGACCGAAGTGGGCGAAGACCAGATGCGGGAAGTGGAGCGGGGTCTGCTGCTGCGGATCGTGGATTCCAAGTGGATCGACCACATCGACGCCATGGATCAGCTGAAACAGGGTATCGGCCTGCGGTCCATCGGTCATCAGGACCCGGCGGCGGCCTATGCCCAGGAAGGCTTCGAGATGTTCAACGACATGGTCCGGAGCATTAAGGACGACATGGTCCGGTATTGCTTCGACGCCACGATCACCACCCACGTGGAGCGGAAGGAAATGGTGACGGAGGAAGCCAACACCGTGAAGATGGAATTCGTGGATGATGCGGCTAGCCAGGCCATGGGCGTGGAAGCGCCGCTGGACGGCCCCATCAACAGCCCCGGATCCCTGCCGAAACAGGAAACCATCCGGCGGGCCACTCCGAAAGTGGGACGAAACGACGCCTGCCCCTGCGGGAGCGGGAAGAAATATAAAAACTGCTGCGGAAGGGAAGTGTAAACATGGTACAGCTCGACCAGATCAAGTACGAACTTGACGAAAAAGAGAAATCCATCAAAGAATTGGGTGTTTCCCTTTGACCGGGACGGTCTGGAGGAGAAACTGAAAGAAATCGCAAAAAAGACGGAGGCAGAGGATTTCTGGAAAGACCAGGAGACGGCCCAGAAACTGCTGAAGGAAAAGAAGTCCATTGAAGTGAAGCTGCAGGAGTATGCGCACCTGGAGGAGGAATTCTCCGACGTGGAGACCCTGATCCAGATGGCGGAGGAGGAGGAAGACGAATCCCTGCTGGAGGAGATCGAAGCTACCTACCGGCAGCTGAACAAGGACATCGACGATATGACGGTGAAGGTGCTCCTTTCCGGGGAGTACGACGTCAACAACGCCATCATTTCCATCCACGCCGGCTCCGGCGGCACCGACGCCCAGGACTGGGCGGAGATGCTGGTGCGGATGTACCTGCGCTGGGCGGAACGGAAAGGCTATAAAGTCAAGACCATCGACTATCAGGACGACCCGGAGGGGGGCGTGAAGAGCGCCACCTTCTTTGTGGAGGGCGAATACGCCTACGGGTACCTGAAGAATGAAAAAGGCGTCCACCGGATCGTGCGGATCTCCCCGTATGATTCCTCGGGACGGCGGCACACCTCCTTTGCATCCCTGGACGTGGTGCCGGAGATTGACGACGAGATCGAACTGGAGATCGATCCGGAAGACCTGCGGATCGACGTCTACCGGGCCAGCGGCGCCGGTGGACAGCACGTCAACAAGACGGAATCCGCGGTGCGGATCACCCACATCCCCACGGGCATCGTGGTGACCTGCCAGAACGAGCGCTCCCAGCACCAGAACCGGGACGTGGCCATGAAGATCCTGAAGGCCCGGCTGCTGGAACTGGTTCAGCGGGAGCACAAGGAAAAAATCGATGAACTCAAGGGAGACTACAGCCAGATCTCCTGGGGGAGCCAGATCCGCTCCTACGTCTTCCACCCCTACACCATGGTCAAGGACCACCGGACCGGGGCGGAAGTAGGCAACGTCCAGGCGGTCATGGACGGCGACCTGGACTATTTCATCAATGAAAAACTGAAGGCCTCGGCGAAGGAGTAATCATGGGGATCAAGACAGTACTGATCGATTTTGACGGAACCCTGGCCAATACCAACGGCATTGTGATCCGCAGCTTCCAGCACACTTACCGGACCTTTCAGGGACGGGAGGAAGAGGAGGCGGTGATCACCCGGTCCTTCGGGGAACCCCTGCGGACCACCATGGCCCGGGTGTTCGGTGCGGAATACGAGGACGAAGCGGTGGAAGTGTACCGCAGTTACCAGATGGACCGCTTCGAATCCCTGATCGAACCCTTCCCCGGCATGGACGAGCTGGTAAGGCAGCTGAAGGCGAAGGGCTACCAAACCGCACTGGTGACTTCCCGGGTAAAGGAAAGCGCGGTGCGGGGACTCCGGAAATTCGGACTGGAAGAGGAGTTCGACGTCATCACCACGGTGGATGATCTGATGAAGCACAAGCCGGACCCGGAATGCATTTACGTGACCCTGGAAAAGCTGGGGGCGTCGCCGGAGGAGGCCGTGATGCTGGGGGACAGCCGCTTCGACATCCTTTGCGCGCGGAATGCCGGCGTGCGGTCGATCCTGGTGGACTGGTCGGTGATGCCGGAAGAGGAACGTCAGGCGGTCCGGGCGGACTTCCTGGCAAAAACACCGGAAGAAATACTGAAATGGATAACGGACAGATGATCAATCTTTTTTACAGCCGGTCGGATACCGACCATCTGGAATACATTTTTACGCAGGCAGCGCAGTGGACAGGGGCAGGCGGAAAGGCCCTGGTCATTGTGCCGGATCAGTATACGCTGGAAACGGAACGAAAGGCATTTGCCGTGTTACAGACAGAAGGGCTCATGGATCTCCAGATCATGAGCTTTTCTCGTATGGCTGCGAAGCTGACGGGGGGCGGCGGCCTGGAGATGAAGTACATCGACGACCTGGGCCGGACCATGCTGCTTCGGAAAGTCCTGTCGGACAATCGGGACAAGCTGACCATATTCTCCCCTGCCGCCGAACAAAGCGAGTTCGTCCGGATGATGGGGAACATGATCCAGGAGTTCAAGCAGTTCGAGACTTCCCCGGAAACGATTGAAGAAGCGGCGGAGAGCAGCGGATCCGCCGGCGGACTGCTGCAGAAGAAGCTGGCGGACACCGCCGTGATCTACCGGGCTTACGAGGAAGAACTGAAGGGACGGTACCTGGACACGGAAGACCAGCTGACCCTGCTCTGCCGGGAGATCCGGCAGACCGCGCCCTTTGAGGGGTGGGCCGTCTATGTGACGGGGTTCGACTTCTACTCCAAGCGGCTGGTTTCCGTGATGGAAGCCCTGGCGGAAAAAGCGGCTTCCCTGAACGTGGTGATGCACTACGTGAAGCCGGGCGATCCCGCTTACAATCTATTTGCGCCCCTGGAGGCCACGGTCTCGGATATCCGGGGCATCGCCGGCCGGACCGGAAAGGCCTTCCGTATGGAAGAAATTGGCGAAGAGTTCCGCATTCCCCGGGAGGAAGACCTGGCCCGGGCCGCGGAGGACCTGTACCGGTTCCCCTGCCGGGAATGGGCGGGAAAGCCGGAGCACATCGAACTGCTGGCCTGTGAAGACCGGGAAACGGAGCTGGAATGGGCGGCGGACGAGATCTGCCGGCTGGTCCGGGAAGAGGGCCTGAGATACCGGGATATCGCCGTGGCGGCCAATGACCTGGAAGAACGGAGAGCCTCGCTGCAGCGGATCTTCCGCCGGGCGGGCATCCGGTATTTCGACGGCCGGAGCACCATGGCGGTGACCAATAAATACATGCAGTTCCTGCTGGGACTGTGCGACCTGGAATCCCCGCAGCAGCGGACGGACGCATTTCTGAGGATCCTCAGCACGGGGGTCCCGGAGGTTTCCCGCGAAGATGCGGAGAAACTGGAGAATTACCTGGTCCGGTACGGCAGCGAAGGCTGGCGGTGGGAGCAGGCGTTCACCCGGCTGGACCGGACCCGCATGGAACCGGAGGAAGCGGAAGAGCAGCTGAAGGCGCTGAATGAAGTCCGGGAAAAGCTGATGGACCTGAAAGGGGACCTGGACCGGCGGCTGGCGGACTGCGGGACCGGCCGGCAGTACGGCGAGGCGTTCTTCGCTTTCCTGCAGGAGCGGGCACAGCTGGGGGACAAGATCCAGGCGGATGCGGACCGGCTGAAGGAAGCCGGGGACCTGGAGTATTCCGCCGTGACGGTGCAGCTCTGGAACAAGATTACCCTGCTGTTCGGGCAGCTGACCGAAGTGCTGGGAGACGCTCCCTGCACCCGGGAAGCTTTCTTTGAGATTCTCCGGACCGGGGTGGAATCCACGGAGATCCGGATGATCCCCACCACCATCGACCAGGTGCTGGTGACGGACATCAAGCGGTCCGGACCGGAAGGCGTGAAGGCCCTGTTCCTGCTGGGGGTCAACGAAGGCGTTCTTCCCCGGAGGGGAACGGATCCCGGGATTCTGAACGACCGGGAAAAGGAAAAACTGAACGGATTGGCGGGCGAGGTCTGCCTTTCCGGCCGCCACCGGCCGGAACAGGAAAAACTGGAGATCTACCGGACCTTTTCCCTGGCTCAGAACCGCCTGATCATCAGCTATTTGCGGGGCGGCGAGGAGGAACTGCAGCCTTCCCTGCTCATCGAACGGATCCGCCGGATCTTCCCCGGACTGGAGACGCAGGAGGTGGAAGCCATTCGGGAAGGCCCTCTGGCGCAGATCCTGCTGCAGGCCCGGAAGGAGTATATGGAGCAGCATCCGGAAGAGGACCGGCAGCTGGAACTGCTGGAACTGGGGGAAAACTACCGGAACGCGCCTGAGTCCATCGGACCGGGGCTTTTCGGGGGCCTCTACGGCGATGAGATCCGCATGAGCCCCACCTCCCTGGAAAACTATGCCCGGTGTCCCTTTGCCCATTTCCTGCGCTACGGGCTGCGGGCGGAGGAGCAGCGGCCCTTCGAACTGTCCTCGCCGGAACTGGGGACCGTCTTCCACGAGATCCTGATGCGGTTCTCCCGGGAGATGTCGGAGCGGAACCGCTGGAGTGTGGCGGACGAGAAACTCTGCCGGAACGTGGTGGGGGAATTCGCCGGAAAGGTGGCGGAGGACTTCCGCCAGGGCCAGCTCTTCGAAGGACCGGAGGGCGAGTACCGCCTGTCCCGGGTCCGGGGCATCTGCGAGAAGACCGCCGTGATGGTGGCGCACCATATCAATAAAGGAAAATTCCGCCGTTTCTATTTTGAAATGGCGTTCGGAAAGGACCGGAGCATTCCGGCCCTGGAGCTGAATCCAGACAGCGGGTCCCCGGTGTATATCGAGGGACGGATCGACCGGATCGATATCGCGGAGGAGCCCGGCAGGGCGCTTCTGAAGATCATCGACTACAAATCCGGCTCCGACACGGTCTCCGAACCGGAGATCCGGAAGGGCTACCGGATGCAGCTGATGATGTACATGCTGGCGGCAAAGGAAGGGATGGAAAGGCGGTACCGGGAAGTGGGCCCGGCCGGGGTCTTCTACTTCCATATCAAGGAGCCCACCGCCGGACTGGAACCGGAACAGCTGGCGGATCCGGAAAGGGCCGCCGACCTGATCGAGAAGGAATTCCGGAAGACTTACCGGATGGACGGCATCGTGGTGAACGAGCCGGAGATCATCGAGGCCATCGACGAGGAATTCTCGGGGTACTCCGACATCATCCGGGTGAGAAGGCTGAACAACGGCACTGTAAAGGGAAATTCGAAGTTTTCGGCCCTGGACCGGCCGGCCTTCGAGGAACTGCTGCAGGAGGCCAGAACCACGGCGGAGGGTTTCGCCCGGGACTTTACGGAAGGAAAAGTCTCCGTGTCTCCCATGAGGGTGGACGCCGACAACCGGGCCTGCAAATACTGCCCCTACAGCAGCATCTGCGGCTTCGACGAGGACCTGCCGGGGTTTGAGTACCGGTGAATTATAGCGAAAAATGGTTGGTAATCCAGCCGGAATGTTATATAATGGAGTGTAAAGGTTTTTTTGGATTGGAGTAAAGGAGAAGAGAGAATGAAAAAACGTTCGAAAGTGATCATAGGCGTCCTGATCGCCCTGGTGGTGATCGCCGCCCTGGCGGGGGTGCTGATCACCTTTATCACGGATTATTTATGGTTCAGGGACCTGGGGTACGCCTCCGTCTTCTGGACGAAACTACTGAGCCAGCTGAAGCTGGGGATCCCCTGCTTCATCGTGACGGCCCTGCTGGTCTGGTTGTACCTGCGGTTCATTAACCGGGATTACGACGAAAAGGTGGATGTGGTCACCTACAACGCCAAGGACACGGCGATAAACAAGATTTCCTGGCTGATCGCGGCGGTGGCGGCCTTCCTGTTCACCATGATGACCACCACGACCCTGTGGTACGAGATCATGAGCGTGATCCACAAGACGAAGTTCGGCAGGAACGACCCCCTGTTCGGCAACGATATCAGCACCTACACCTTCGTTCTGCCCCTGGCGAACGAAATCTACGCCCTGGCCACGACCCTGATCGTGGGGCTGGTCCTGGTGACGCTGATCTGGTACGCCTATCTGGTCTGGGCGAAGCGGCCCAAGGGCTTCCATACCGCCATCACCGATGCGGCGGAAGGCCAGGAGACCGTGGGCCCGACGGATCCCAGGATGCTGGGAAGAAATCTCCTGGCGTCCAACTGGAAGACCCTGCTTCAGATCGGGCAGCGTCAGGTGATCCTTCTGGCAATCATCATCCTGGCGGCCCTGGCGGCAGGCTTCTTCCTGAAGCAGTACGCGCTCCTGTACAACGCGGGGAACCAGTCCAGCGTGGTTTACGGCGCCGGTTATGTGGATGTGAAGATCTACTTATGGATGTACCGGATCCTGATCGCCCTGGCAGCGGTCACGGCGGTGACCTTCTCCCTGGGGTTCATCAAAAGAAAGGTGAAACTGGCGGCCATCGGCCCGGTGGCCATGATCGCGGTGTTCGTCCTGGGCACCGGTGTGGCCCTCATTGTCCAGAACTTTGTGGTGGCGCCGGATGAGATCAACAAGGAAAGCCCCTACATCCAGAATAACATTGAAATGACCCAGGCGGCCTACGGCCTGGACAAGATAGAGGAAAGCAGCTTTGCGGCGGACGACTCCCTGACGGCGGAGGATATCATGAAGAACAGCGCGATCTTCGAGAACATCCGCATCAACGACTTCGGCCCCACGAAGCAGTTCTATAACCAGCGGCAGTCCATCAAGCAGTACTACTCCTTCCACGGGGTGGACGTGGACCGCTACCAGGTGGACGGGGATTATTCCCAGGTCTTCCTGGCAGCCCGTGAGATCGACGAGGGACGGATCAACTCCCAGTGGATCACCAAGCACCTGAAATACACCCACGGCTACGGCATCACCCTTTCCAAGGTGAACAGCATCACGGCCTCCGGCCAGCCGGACATCCTGATCCAGAACGTCCCGCCGGAATCCCAGGTGCCGGAGATCCAGCTGACCCGGCCGGAGATCTACTTCGGGGAAATGACGAACCATTACATCATCGTCAACACCGATGAAAAAGAATTCGACTACCCCTTAGGGGAAAGCAACGTATACACGGAATATGAGGCGGATTCCGGCATCAACCTGAACCCGCTGAACCGGCTTCTCTTCGCGATCCGGGAGCACAGCATGAAGATCCTGGTTTCCACCAATATTTCTTCGGATTCCAAGATCCTCATCGACCGGAACATCGAGGACCGGGTGCAGAAGATTGCTCCGTACCTGGCCTACGATTCGGATCCCTACATGGTGGTTTCGGACGACGGGCAGCTGTACTGGATGATCGACGCCTACACCACCAGTTCCTGGTACCCCTACACGGAACCCTACACGGAACAGCTCAACTATATCCGCAATTCCGTGAAAGTGGTGGTGAACGCCTATGACGGCAGCGTGGATTACTACATCGTGGATCCGGAAGATCCGCTGGTCATGACCATGTCCAAGATCTTCCCGAAGCTCTTCAAGAGCGTGGACCAGATGCCCCAGGATCTGTACAAGCACATCCGTTACCCCAAGTCCCTCTTTGAGGTCCAGGCGGAAATGTACACGAAGTACCACATGAAAGACGTCCGGGTATTCTACCAGGGCGAGGACCAGTGGGACATCGCCAATGAAATCTACGGCCAGGAAACCACCCAGATGGATTCCAACTACTTCATCATGAGCCTGCCGGGCAGCACGGAAGAGGAATTCCTGCTGACCATCTCCTATACGCCGGTGAGCAAGAACAACATGACCGGCATGATGATCGCCCGGTGCGACGGGGACCACTACGGGGAACTGAAGCTGTACCGGATGCCCAAGGGCAAGACGGTCTACGGCCCGGCCCAGGTGGAAGCCCAGATCGACCAGGATCCCAACATCTCCAAGGAATTCTCCCTGTGGAGCCAGCGGGGATCCACCTATATCCGGGGCAACATGTTCGTCATCCCGGTGGAAGACTCCCTGATGTACGTGGAGCCCATCTACCTGCAGGCGGACAACGATTCCTCCCTGCCGGAGGTGAAGCGGGTGATCGCGGTCTTCAACGACAACATCGCCTATGAAGCCACCCTCGGGGACGCCCTGAAGACCCTTTTCGGACGGGAGATCGGCGAACTGGCCTACGTAGGCGAGACCGACGTGGACCCGGCGGAAGTGGAGGCGGCTGAAAACGGCGAGGCTCCGCCGGAAGGCGAGACCGCGGAAAGCGGTGCCGTTGCCGGCAGCCAGGAAGAACTGATACAAAAAGCCAACGACGCATTCAATAAAGCCGTGGAGGCCCAGAAAAACGGCGACTGGGCGGCTTACGGCGATTACCTGAAAGAACTCCAGCAGTATCTGGAAGCATTGGAAGCCGGAACAGGAGAGTGATAGAATGGATTACAGAAGCTTGCTTTACACCATCACCCCGTCCCACAACGACGAAGCCAGCGTCAAGATGACCCTGACCCGTCACCCGGAAGTGGAATTCGTTTCCTTCGTGGGGGTGGACATCTGGGGCTATGCGACGGATGAGAAGATCCCGGTGAAGACCTTCATTGAGGATTACCGGAAGCTCATGGAAAAGGGCGTCCAGACCGACGGCTCTTCCGTAATGCTTCCGAAGATCGCGGAACTGAACAATGCCCGGGTGGACATCATCCCGGACCGGGACGTGAACTGGTACGTGGATTACAATCTCGGCAACCGCCGGGAGGACGGCAGCCCCGTGGGGACCCTGCGGATCCCGTCGGTGCTGGTCCACAACGAGACCGCCCAGGTGGGCTCCAGGGTGATTTTGAAAGATGCGATCCGGGTCTTCAAAAAGGAGATGCGGGAACTGATCGATAACAACCCGGCGATCTGCAAAGAGCTGGGGATCCGCAGCGGGGAGGAGATCGACGACATCATCCTGACCTCCGCCACGGAACTGGAATTCTGGGTCAAGACCCCGGATGACGTGGCCGACCGGGAACAGCTGGCCACCTCCCAGAGCATGAAGGAACAGTACTGGAAGCGGACGGTGGGACCGGTGCGGACCGCGCTGGAAAAGACCCTCCGGATCCTGGACTATTACGGATTTGAAGTGGAAATGGGCCACAAAGAGGTCGGCGGCGTCAAGGCGAAGCTGGTAGGCAGCGGCGCAGCCTACGACCATATCATGGAACAGCTGGAGATCGACTGGAAATACGCGGAGGCCTTGCAGGCGGCGGACAACGAAGCCCAGGTCAAGAACGTGGTGAAGGACGTCTTCCGCTACAACGGACTGGACGTGACCTTCCAGGCCAAGCCCATCGAACTGGTGGCCGGCAACGGGGAGCACACCCATCTGGGCGTGGCGGCCCGGCTCATCGACGGCCGGATCGTGAACCTGTTCCACTCCCGGGATCCGAAGCAGTACATGAGCTCCATCGGATACGGGGCCATCATGGGACTTTTGAAGAACTATGAAGTGGTGAACCCCTTCATCTCCGCCACCAACGACGCCCTGAACCGGCTGCAGCCGGGATTTGAAGCCCCGGTGTGCATCGTGACCTCCCTGGGCCACGATCCGGCATCCCCCTCCAGAAACCGGACGGTGCTGGCGGGCCTGGTCAGGGAGATCGGGAATCCCCTTTCCACCCGGTTTGAGCTGCGGGCGCCGAACCCCAGGAGCAACACTTACCTGGTCATCGCCGCCTCCTACATGGCTATGATGGACGGGATCAAGGCAGTGGTGGAAGCCGGGAAGACGCCGGAGGAACTGGAAAAAGCCATTTCCAAGGACTACGGAGAAGAAGCCTTCTACCTGGAAAAAGACCGGGTCTACCGCAGTGAAAAGAACGTATTCACGGAATATACCCCGGAGGAACGGGAAAAACTCTTCGGCCGGGCGCCGAAGACCGTGTGGGACGTGCTGATGGCGCTGGACACCAACCCGGGCAAGCTGGCGGTGCTCTGCGAAGGCGGGGTCTTTACGGACCGGACCATCGAGTCCTACCGGGAGGCCATGATCGACATGTGGCAGACGGAGCTTTTCGTCCGGATCATCCACGAGAACATGCTGACCGTCCGGGACTGCGTGAAGGTGCCCTTTGAAGGCGAGACCGAACTGGACCGGGTCAACTGGGACAACGTCCAGAAACTCAGGAACTATCTGGCGAAGGACGACCTGAAGTACAGCTGCCTGTTCACCCGGATCCGGGAAGCGCTGGCGGCGAAGGATTACCCTCTGGCCTCCAGGCTGCAGGAAGAAATGCATGAAAAAGTCGAAGAACTGATCTTCGCTTATAATGAATACAAGAAAAACATTTTATAAAGGAAGGACGTGACGGATATGTTAGACATCAAGCGTGTGAGAAGCGAATTTGAAGACGTGAAGAAGGCCGTGGAATCCAGGGGCCAGGGCGATTTCGGACTGCCGAGAGCCGTGGAACTGGATGAACAGAGACGGGCGCTGCTGGCGGATGTGGAGCAGATGAAGAACAAGCAGAACTCCGTATCCAAGGAGATCCCGAAGCTGAAGAAGGCCGGGGAGGACACCTCCGCGATCATGGCCGAGATGAAGGAACTGTCTTCGAAAATCAAGGAAGAGGACGAAAAAGTCAAGGCAATCGAAGAGGAACTGCGCAGCGCCATGCTGGGGATCCCCAACACGCCGCATCCGTCGGTCCCCATCGGCGACAGCGATGCAGACAACGTGGAGGTCAAGAAATGGGGAACGCCCAGGGAATTCGATTTCGAGTATAAGGCCCATTGGGACATCGGGACCGACCTGGATATCCTGGATTTCGAACGGGCCGCCAAGATCTCCGGCACGCGGTTTACCGTATATAAAGGACTGGGTGCCCGGCTGGAGCGTTCCGTCATGAACTTCATGCTGGACCTGCACACCACCCAGCACGGATACACGGAAGTGCTGCCGCCCTTTATGGTGAACCGGGCTTCCATGACAGGCACCGGCCAGCTGCCGAAATTCGAGGACGACATGTTCCACGTGCCGGCGAAGGATTTCTTCCTGATCCCCACGGCGGAAGTGCCCCTCACCAACCTGAGAATGAACGAGATCATCGACGGCGCGGAACTGCCCCTGTACTACACCGCTTACACCCCCTGTTTCCGGAAGGAAGCGGGCTCGGCGGGCAGTGATACCAGAGGCCTGATCCGCCAGCACCAGTTCAACAAGGTGGAACTGGTAAAACTGGTGCGGCCGGAGACCTCTTATGACGAACTGGAGACACTTTTGGCGGACGCGGAATCCGTCCTGCAGATCCTGGAAATCCCCTACCGGGTCGTGACCCTGAGCACCGGGGACCTGGGCTTCAGTTCCGCCAAGACCTATGATATCGAAGTGTGGATGCCCAGCTACGGCCGTTATGTGGAGATTTCTTCCTGCAGTAATTTCGAGGATTACCAGGCCAGAAGAGCGGGCCTCAGATACCGTCCGGAGCCCAAGGCAAAAGCGGAACTGGTCCACACACTAAACGGTTCCGGACTGGCCATCGGCCGGACCACTGCGGCGATCCTGGAGAATTACCAGCAGGCCGACGGCAGCGTAGTGATTCCGGAAGCCCTGAGACCGTATATGGGCATTGACAAAATCGAGGCGAAATAAGGAGGAGACAATCATGTGGGTAAGAAAAGAATTAAAAGCGAAAGGCAAAGCAGCCTTTAAAGCCAATTACTGGCGGTGCGTGCTGGTAGCGCTGATCCTGACCGCGATCGTGGCGGGAGGCGCCGGCGTGAGCGGAGCAAACGGCGTAAACAATGCGATCGATCAGAACAACCCGGGACAGGCTGTGGAATCGGCCGTCGGCATTGAAAGCGAAGAACTCGCCAGCCAGCTTTCCGACCTTCAGGCGGAAGCGGAAGATGCGGGCATTTCCGGCATCGTCGTTGCCGTTGTTGCCGGGGTCCTCGGGCTCGCTCTGATCGTGGGGCTGCTCATCGATTTTCTGCTGCTGAACCCCCTGAGCGCGGGCTGCCATTACTTCTTCGCCCGGAACAGCCATGAAAAGGCCGGGCTCGGGCATATTGCGGCCGGTTTTGAAAGCGGCTACGGCCGGGTCGTGAAGATCATGCTCCTGACGGACGTCTTCCTGATCCTCTGGTACTGCCTCTTCATTATCCCCGGCATCATCAAGACCTATTCGTACCGGATGGTGCCCTATATCGTGGCGGACCAGCCGGAACTGGAAGGCCGGGAAGCCATCAACCGTTCCAGGGAAATGATGAACGGCAACAAGTGGAGAGCCTTCGTCCTGGACCTGAGCTTCATTTTATGGGGCCTGCTGAGCCTCATCACTTTAGGCATCGTCGGCGTGTTCTATGTGAACCCCTACTACCAGGCCACCAACGCGGAACTCTACCACGCTCTGAAAGCCGAAAACCCGGCTCCGACATTCTAAAACTGCGTTTTAGTGAATGATAAAAAACCCCCCGCATCGCATTGATGCGGGGGTTTTATAGTGAAACTTCGCGCTAGGCAGACAATTTTGGGTTTTTCAACATTTTGTCTGCCGGAATAACCTGTTGTCCGACCCAGCAGGAGCTTTTTCACAGAGCTCCTGCTCGGGGTCGGCATACAAATCCACACTTTTTGCCAATCTGTCTGCCTTTTCAACCTCCCAACCTGGCGTTGCAGGAGCTTTGTAACCGAGCTCCCGCTAACACCGGCAGAAAAAGCTTGTTTTAAACGCATTGTCCCCCAAATGTTCCCCAATTGCGGGTTTTTGGGCAAAAAACAACGTCCCCGGAGATTCCGGAAACGTTGAAATTTCAATGGTGATCCGTACTGGACTTGAACCAGTGACCTGATGGTTGTGACCCATCCGCTCTCCCAGCTGAGCTAACGGACCCTGTTACAACCATTATTATACCACCGGTTTTTGAAAAATCAATTGCTTATTCAAAAAACGTCCCGAAGCATTGACATTGCGGGAAGAGGGAGCATAATATATCTTAATCGCAATAAGAAACAGATTGAGTAAGGAGGGACCGGTATGGCGGTCTATGAAAATTACAGCAATCCATGGGGTCTGGTGGGACGCTATCTGATCTCCAGGATGAATAAGAAGCACTCGGCCATGGCCGAATGGGGATTCAAGCAGTTTACAGTGCCCCGGACCGGCCGGATCCTGGATGTCGGCTGCGGCGGCGGGATGAACATCCGCCGGCTGCTGCTGCAGTCCCGGAAAGGTTACGTTTACGGTGCGGATATTTCGCCCCTCTGCGTGGAAAGGTCCAGAAAGGCCAACCGGGAGGATATCGGCAGGCGCTGTGAGATCTATGAGGCCAGCGCGGAAAAACTTCCTTTTGAAGATGATTTCCTGGATCTGGTCACCGCCTTTGAAACGGTTTATTACTGGAAACCCATCGACGCCTGCTTCCGGGAGATCCGCCGGGTGCTGAAGGAAGGCGGGGAATTCGCAGTCATCAACGACCTGGGAAAGCCGGAAGACCATTGGGAGGAGAAGATCCCAAACATGGTCGCATATAAGGCGAAGGAGATCCGGGACATCATGCAGGATGCCGGATTTACGGACATCCGGCTCACCACAAGCAAAAACAGGTACTGCGTGGTGGGAAAAGCCTGAGGGTCCCAAATACCCGTCCCAAAGAAAAAATGAGATCCCCTGACGGGATCTCATTCTTGTTTTTGTTAGTTTTTATTCTTCCGGGGACGGTTCGGACTCCGGTTCAGGTGTTCCTCCTTCCTGCGGGGATTCCTCCGCTGGGGTTTCCGGAGCGGGGGAGTCTTCCGCCGGCTCTTCCGGGGCGCTTTCCGGCGTTTCGCTCGGAGTTTCCTCTGCCGGCGCATCCGCAGCGGGTTCTTCCGTCACGTCCTTTTCCTCTTCTTCCTCCCGGCCGATGGCGGCTTTCACGTCCGCCAGGGTGATGGTCTGGAGGTCCTCGTCGGTCAGGTTCTCCGTATTCGCCGCCAGCCGATTGGCCTGTTCATTGATGGATTTCTCGAAGAGGTTCCGGGCGGTACGGCCGTTGCCGAAGTGTTCGTCTCGCAGGATGTACAGGGCGTCGAAGTGGCCCTTCAGTTCGGCCCGGGCGTCGTCCGCCAGGTTGTAGCCGTTCTTCTTGGCCTGGAGCTTGTAGATCTCCACCAGCTCTTCCCCGGTGTAGTCCGGGAATTCAAAGTATTTGCTGAACCGGGAGGAGAGTCCCGGATTGGATTTGATGAAATCGTGCATCAGCTGGGTATAGCCCGCCACGATCACCACCAGTTCCTTCCGGTGGTCTTCCATGGCTTTCAGGATGGTTTCCACGGCTTCCCGGCCGTAGCTGTCCATTTCGTCGTTGGTCAGGGCGTAGGCTTCGTCGATGAAGAGTACGCCGCCCAGGGCCTTCTGGATCACTTCCTGGGTCTTCAGGGCGGTCTGCCCCACGTACCCGGCTACCAGCGCACTCCGGTCCGTTTCCACCAGGTGTCCCTTGGGCAGGATGCCGATCCGGTGGTAGAGTTTCGCCACCAGACGGGCCACGGTGGTCTTCCCGGTGCCGGGGTTGCCGGTAAATACCAGGTGGCAGGAGATCGTCGGCACTTTCATGCCCCGTTCTTCCCGGATCCGGGTGACTTTAATGAAGTTCATCAGGCTGCGGACGTCCTTCTTGACGCCTTCCAGTCCGACCAGGGCGTCCAGTTCCTCCAGCAGGCTTTCCAGCGTCTCTTCCGGTTCCGGCTCCACGGCCGTCACATTGGAGAAGGTCCCGGGAGAACTCGGGTTCGCCGGCTTTTCGGGGGCCGGTCCGTCATTCGTGGGGCCGGAGGGAGTGGAAGGTCCCGAGGGCGGGAAATAGGGCGAGAACAGGTCGCCGGCTTCCGGCGCCAGGGGCCAGTCGGCACCGAAGAGGTCCGAGCCCACCTTGCGCATGGCCTGGGAGATGGGATCCGGTTCCGTCAGGACGGAGGTCACGGTCTTGGAGAAGTAGCTGCTGTCGTTCCGGGGAGTGGTCCGGGCGAACAGGTCCGTTTTTTCCGGCAGGGAAGCGCCGGCGTCCTTGGCCTGTTCCGTCAGCATCTGCATGATATCTGTCAGGGCCGTCGCTTCTTCCTTGGTGAAGTCGCCGTTGATGATGGCGGAGGCCACCATCAGTTCATTGAAGGCCTGCAGGAATTCCCGGACCAGGGATTTCTTTTCCTTTGCGTCCAGTTCCGCCAGGTCCCGGAAGAAATCCGGCACCTTGATTTCCTCTTTGTGTTCGGTGAAGAGGCTCATCCCCGTCAGCACCAGGTCGATGGAGTAGTCCCGGCCGGAGATCAGCGTCAGCAGGTTGGCGTAGTCCGGGGAATAGTCCTGGTTCCCGCTCCAGATCTTCAGGAGGCAGGACCGGTAGAAGCGGAAGAACTCATCCTTCACCGCTCCCTTCGAAAGGGCTTTCACCAGGGCGTCGCAGACTTTGTCGTATTCCTGTTTCAGTTCGTTGTATTTATTCATCTCGATGTACCTTGCTTTCTTCGTAGTATTTTGACAGTTCTATTATATCGAATGGCGGAGAATCTGTAAATAACCGGTTCCAAAAACAAAGACAGGGCAGTATGACCAGCATACCGCCCTGCGTTCTTTCAATACTATCGATTATTCGTATTTCTGGAAAATGAATTTATCTTCGAGAAGAAGTCCGATCAGTCCGATGACCAGAACCGATCCGATCAGTTTTACAGCAACAGCAGCCATAGCATTCCTTCCTTTCCCTGCAGACACTGCAGATATCTGTATGGAAAAAGTATAGCAGACTTATGACGAAAAATCAATGGGAAGTGTTGAAAAATGTGAAAAATCTTCTTCTTTATTATTTTCCGGTTGACAGGTCCCCCTCAGGTGATTATAATGTTAATGCTATGTTCTGTTGAAAGCCAATAGCCCCGGCTTCTTCAGAAAACAGGCGGGCGCGATGCCCGAGCACCGGTGGGGTGAAACGCCGGCGCCGAAATCCGGAAAAGAATAGAATAATCTGAAACAATTTGAGAGGATAACTTTAAGATGAAATCATTTATCGCGAAGCCTCATGAAGTGGAAAGAAAATGGTACGTGATCGATGCGGACGGCAAGAATCTGGGCAGACTGGCATCGGAAGTAGCTTCCATTTTAAGAGGAAAGAAAAAACCGATTTTTACACCGCACGTTGATACGGGCGATTATGTTATTATCGTAAACGCTGAAAAGATCGCCGTAACAGGCAACAAGATGAAGAACAAGGTGTACAAGCACCACACCGGTTATCCGGGCGGCCTCAAGGAGATCACACTGGAAAAACTGCTGGCCAAGAAGCCTGAAGAAGCCATCCGGCATGCGGTCAAGGGTATGCTGCCGAAGGGCAAGCTGGGCAATCAGATGTACAAGAAATTAAAGGTTTATGCCGGTCCGGAACATAACCACCAGGCACAGAAACCGGAAGTTTGGAATTTCTAAGAGGGAGGAACAGTAAATGGCATTACAGAATTACGGAACAGGCAGAAGAAAATCTGCAGTTGCAAGAGTTCGGTTACTTCCCGGCAAAGGCGATATCCTGATCAACGGCAAGAAATTAGATGACTACTTTGGCTTAGAAATCGTAAAAAGAGAAGTAAAAAGACCTCTGATGATCACCGGCACAGAAGGCAAGTTCGACGTTGTGGCCAGAGTGCACGGCGGCGGCACCACCGGCCAGGCCGGCGCGCTGCGGCACGGGATCTCCAGAGCCCTGATCCAGGCGGATCCGGAACTGAGACCGACGCTGAAAAAGGCAGGGTTCCTGACCAGAGACCCGAGAATGAAGGAAAGAAAGAAGTACGGCTTAAAGAAAGCGAGAAAGGCAAGCCAGTTCTCCAAGAGATAGTTGGCTGTGCTTTAGCTGAAACGAGGTGAATCAAACATGAAAGCTGGAATCCATCCGGAATACAAAGTGTGCAAGGTAACCTGCACCTGCGGCAATACATTCGAGACCAAATCCACCAGAGAAGAGATCCGTGTCGATGTATGTTCCGCCTGCCACCCGTTCTACACCGGTACACAGAAGTTCGTGACCCGCGGCGGCAGAATCGAAAAATTCAAGAACAAGTACAACATGGAATAATCCAAAAACAGATCCGGCAGGACAACCGTCCCGCCGGATTTTTTTATGGACATCCCCGGCGGGGCATGCTATAATTACTACCAGTGTATGGGGAGCTGCGAAAAGCGGCTGAGAGGAAGTTTGCGTTCGACCCTGTGGCTTCGGCCACACACCTGATCCGGATAATGCCGGCGAAGGGAACTCACGAATCCGAAAGGACAACAAACCGTCTGACCATGCAGTCAGGCGGTCTTTTTTTCGCAAACTCCGGAAGAAAAGGAGGGACAATCACATGAATACCAACACGAAAACCAATGTCCGCTGTCTGGCGGAAGGCGCGATGATGATCGCCCTGGCCCAGATCCTCAGCATGATCAAGCTCTGGGAAATGCCCTGGGGCGGCTCGGTCTGCCTGGTCATGGCCCCGATCATCTTCTTTGCCTGCCGGTGGGGGCTGAAGGCGGGGCTGATGGGCGGATTCGTTTTAGGCTGCCTGCAGTTCCTGATGGACGGGGGCTTTGCCCTTTCCATCCAGTCCATCTTCGGAGACTACCTGCTGGCCTTTACGATGCTGGGGCTGGCGGGGATGTTCCGCTTCAAGAGGAGCAGCATCTTCCTGGGGACGCTTGTGGGCGCCGCCGGCCGCTTCCTGGTCCACTACGTGGTGGGGGCCACGGTCTGGGCCATGTACATGCCGGATGAATTCTTCGGGATGAAAATGAGTTCTCCCTGGTTCTATTCCCTGCTTTACAACGGGGCCTACATGGTCCCGGACACGGTGCTCTGCCTGGTGGTTTTTGCGGTGCTGATGAAGCCCATGAAGAAGTACCTGACGGCGGAGGACGTGAGAGCATTTCAGGGATGAGAAAGTTTTATTTCTTAACTTTTTCCGTGGCAACCCGGCCCAAGATGTGGTAGAATATCTTCAGGTTAACAAAGATTTAATATCACATATATGGGAGGAACATCATGGGAAAAATCTATTTGTTTGAACACCCCCTGATCCAGCACAAACTCTCCATCCTGAGAGACAAGAACACCCCGGTGAAAGACTTCCGGGAGCTGGTCCGGGAGATCTCCATGCTGATGGCTTATGAAGTCACGCGGGATCTGCCGCTGGAGGAGGTGGAGATCGAGACCCCGATCTGCAAAACCAAGGTCAACCGGCTGAAGGGGGAAGACATCGGCATCGTTCCGGTGCTGAGAGCCGGCCTGGGAATGGTGGACGGGATGCTGGAACTGGTTCCCAACGCCAAAGTCGGGCACGTGGGCCTGTACCGGGATCCGGAAACCAAGCTGCCGGTAGAGTATTACTGCAAACTGCCCATCGACCTGGACAAGCGGCGGATGATCATCGTGGATCCGATGCTGGCCACCGGCGGTTCGTCCAACGCGGCCATCGACCTTTTGAAGAAAAAAGGCGCGAAGAGCATTGCGCTGATGAACCTGATCGCAGCGCCGGAAGGCGTGAAGGCGGTCCAGGACGAACATCCGGACGTGGATATCTACATCGCGGCTCTGGACGAAAAGCTCAATGAAAACGCCTACATTGTCCCGGGGCTGGGGGATGCGGGAGACCGTATCTTCGGTACCAAGTAAGAGGAGGAGAATATGGACAGAAGCAGAATCATTCAAGTAGATGAAAAGGTGCCCATCGGGCAATGGATACCCCTCAGTATCCAGCATACATTCGCAATGTTCAGCGCGTCGGTGCTGGTGCCCTGGCTGTTCGGCATCAACCCGGCCATCGTTCTTCTGATGAACGGTATCGGCACGCTGATCTTCCTGGTCATTAATAAGGGAAGGGCGCCGGCCTACCTGGGTTCCAGTTTCGCTTTCCTGGCGCCGACGTTCCTGATACTGGCCAACCCCAGCATGGGCTATCAATACGCCCTGGGCGGCTTCGTGGTCACGGGCCTGATCTTCACCGCGGTGGCGATCCTGATCAAGTTCGTGGGCACCGACTGGATCGACATCCTGCTGCCTCCGGCGGCCATGGGCCCCGTTGTGGCGCTGATCGGCCTGGAGCTGGCAGGGTCCGCGGCTTCCAACGGCGGGCTGATCCTTTCCGACACCTATACGTCCATCAATCCGAAATTCGTCATCGTCTTCCTGGTGACCCTGGGCGTGGCCGTTTTCGGACAGGTAATCTTCCGGGGATTCGCGGCAGCCATCGCCATCCTGATCGCCATTATCGTCGGGTACGTGCTGTCCCTGGCCATGGGCCTGGTGGACTTCTCGGCAGTGGGGGATACATCCCTCTTCGCGATGCCGAACTTCATGTTCCCGAAATTCAACCTCTCGGCGATCCTGATCATCATACCGGCGTCCCTGGTGGTCATTTCCGAACATATCGGGCACCAGGTCGTTACCAGTGAGATCGTGGGCAGAGACCTGCTGAAGGATCCGGGCCTGCACCGGTCCCTGATCTCTGACGGTATTTCCACTACATTGTCCGGTCTGTGCGGTTCCGTACCGACCACCACTTACGGGGAAAACATCGGCGTCATGGCCATCACCAAGGTCTACAGCGTATGGGTCATCGGCGGCGCGGCGGTCTTCTCCATCCTGCTGGCCTTCATTGGCAAGGCATCGGCCCTGATCCAGACGATCCCGGCTCCGGTCATGGGCGGCGTAAGCTTCCTGCTCTACGGTATGATCGCAGCTTCCGGGCTGAGACTCCTGGTAGACAAGAAGGTGGATTACTCCAAGTCCCGGAACCTGGCGCTGACTTCGGTCGTGTTCGTCACCGGTCTTTCCGGCGCCTTCATCCAGATCGGTCAGGTTCAGCTGACCGGGATGTGCCTGGCGACCATCGTGGGCATGGCCCTGGGCCTGGTCTTCTACTTCATCGATAAAGCCGGACTGGCCAACGATAAGGACGAATAGAACTCCAAATCTAAACACAAAAAAGCAAGGACCGGTGTGCTGCTTCAGCGCACCGGCCCTTGTTCTGTGTAGAGGAACGACCTCTATGTGTTTCGTTTTAGCATCCGCAGCAGAATTCTTCGATATCCCTGGGGGATACGGAATGCTTCACTCTGTCTGCTTCTTCCGCCGTCTTCGCGTCATTCCACCGTTCCATGGTGCCTACCAGGTATCCGGTGATCCGGCGGATCCGTTCAAAGGGAACTTCCGTGAACTGGTAGTTCAGATTGACGTATTCTCCATCGGATTCGATGGTCAGTTCCTGCAGTTTTCTGCCGTGCTTTTCTTCCAGGTAATCCACATAAGCCTGGACTTCTTCTTCAGAAAGGGCATCGCCGACAAAATTGATTTCCGGTAACATTCTTTAATCTCACTCCTATACGATATATTGTGTTATATTTTTTCCATAAGCACATTATATACCTATCACGCGGAAAATCAATAGGAAAATCTGCTTTGTAACAATTTGTAATATTTCTTCGGAAAGTCCAGTGATTCCAACGGTTTTGGCTTTCCGGCAGCTACTCGAATTCCCGGAATTCGGCATATTCATCTTCTTCTTCCGCGGGGAATTCTCCGCTGAATTCTTCCGGCCCGGCTTCCGCCGGCGCATCGGTTTCGGACAGCATTTCTTCCGGCGCCTCCTCCGGAAGGTCTCCGCCCTCCAGGATCCGGAGATCTTCTTCGTTTTCTGTCAGAGCGGCTTCGAAGGCCTTTCTCTCCAGGTACCTCTGCCGCTGTTTCCTGCTCATGCGCCGGAGCATGCGTTCTTCATCCTTGCGCTTGTTTTCATGATACAGCGCTTCTCGGCGCTTCATTTCCGCATCCCAGGCTTCGGCTTCCTCCGCTTCCAGCTCTTCTCTTTCGGCAATATTCGCGGCGGCCCGGGGTTCCAGGTAAGCCAGCTGTTCCTGCGTCATGAAGGACTTCACATGGTCCACCAGCGGATCGATGTATTCTTTTTTGGACCAGTCCACGTCGTCGTAATAGGCCTCCAGCAGTTCGGATTCCGCTTCGGTCCGGTCTTCCGGGTATTTCTTTTCGATGGCCTTGAACAGACCGCCCATCAGCCGTTTTTCCAGGAAGGTCATTCCCAGGAAGTCCAGCCGTCCCCGGAAATAGAAGAGATTGATCTTGCTCAGGTCGTCTTCGCCCACGAAGTTCATTTCCAGGTGGGTCTGGATCGTGGATTCGTAGGCCGGGTAGGAGCCCACGCAGAAATAGGTCACCGGCCGGTCGATATGACCCTTGCGCATGGCGGCGCGGAAATTCTCCAGGCCGTTGATGCCCTGGCCGTTGATGTTCCCGCCGTAGATCAGCATGTCGTAATTATTCAGCTGTTCCGACCAGGACCGGTAGGTCCGGTTTTCAGCCGATATGATGTCCGCATCCAATGCATCGGCGATCCATTCGGCGTATCGTTTGGTGGTGCCGTGTTTGCTTCTGTATAAAACAAGGACTCTGTATTCTTCCATCTCGGTTTTCACCTCACTTTTAGTCGAAGCCTTAACGGCTCTTTTCCTCAAAGATCTCCAGGATCGTTTTCTCCGTTTCCTTCATGCCCGGATAAGCGATGGCGCCCATGTTCCGCATGGTTTCCTCCGGCGTCCGCCCGTTGATGGCGTGGACGGATTCCACGTAGGCGCCGGCCATGGCGAAGTCCACCGAACGGTAGGCGATGTCCACCGCCACGATGCCTTTCATGGTGCAGCCCTTGTTACCGCCGTCGCAGATCATGCCGGTGATGGAGGAGGCCATGTTATTGATGACATGGCTCATCTGATCCAGGGTGCCGCCCTTCATGTAGCAGATCGCCACTGCGGCGCCGGTGCCGGCGGCGATGGCGCAGCCGCAGAAAGCGGACAGGATCCCGGAATAGACCTTGATGTAGATAGTGATCAGATAGGAAAGGGCCGTTGCCCGAATAAGCGTCTCTTCCGGCAGATCGTTCACCTTGTAATAGGCGTACAGCGGCATGGTGCAGAGGATCCCGTGGGCGCCGCTGCCGGTGATGCTCATGGCCGGACGGGACAGCCCGATGACCCTGGCTTCCAGGGTGATGTTGGTCACGAACTGCGCCGTAGCCACCACGTCGTCGGAAATGATTTTGCCGCCGTTGTTTTCAAACAGCCGGTGGCCCAGATCTGTCCGGGGGGAGTTCATCCCTTCCTCCAGCAGGGCCAGGTTGGTGGTATAGGCATCCCGGATAAAGGCGATTTCGGAAAGGTCCACGGTCTTCACGTAATCCACCAGGTCCGCCAGGGTGTATTTTGTGATGTTTTCCAGCGGCACGCCGGCAGCTTCCTCTTTCTCCGCCGCCTGTTCTTCCGCTTCAAAAATAGTCTCGCCGTTGAGGACGATCTTCACGATATTGGTGTGCCGGTCTTTGATGGTGACTTCGCAGGCGTCTTCCGCCGTTTTCACCAGGGCCCTGAGGTAGATGTCCGGCGTGATCTCATGCATCAGGACCTTGATCCGGCCCTCATCGATCATTTTGTGGGCGGCTTCCCGCTCCGCGTCGCCGACGCCGTCCAGGGACTGGAGCCCCTTTTCCGGATCTGCGCCGCAGACCCCCAGGGCGGCGGCGAAGGCATTGCCGACTTCCGGCACGCCGGGGATCCCGCAGGTAAAGGCCCCTTTATAGATAGAAGAGCTGAGAGACAGTTCAACGGATTCCACGTCTCCCTTGGTGTAGCTCCTGGCTTTTGAAGTAACGAAAGCGATGGCGCCCGGTTCCGTGACGCCCAGCGCCGGGGTCATATCCCCCCGGATCATTCGGGACAGTTCATGCATGCGTTATCCCTCCCATTCTTTTCTGTATCTTTATAAATGCGAAATAATACTTTCAGACTACTAGTTATAGTAAGTATTGTATCAGAAATATCTATATTTTGAAACCGGTTTCGGAAAAATAATTCACATAAAATTCTTCTGACGGGGATTTTTTGTGAATCATTTGCAAATCCCGCAGGGGGAATGTATAATGTAGAAAAACACACAGAGGGGATATAGCGATGGATATCGATAAAATGATAAACGTCAGTATGGATATGATGGATGCGGTGACGGATGCCGTGAACCGGGGCGATTTCAGCGACCTGAATGAGACGCTCCAGCGGATGATCCGGCCCAGCGCCTACCAGGGCAGCTGGGAGGAGTACACCGAAGCGGAACGGCGGCGCGAACAGGAGATGCGCCAGCGTCAGGCCGCCATGCGGGCCCAGCAGGCCCGGAGGGCGGAGGAAGCCCGCCGGCAGGCCCAGGCCCAGCAGCAGGCCCGTTACGAGCAGTACCGTCAGCAGCAGGCCCAGCAGCAGGCTCAGCAGGCTCCGGCCATGGGCCGGCAGTTCGGCGGCGCCTACCCCTACCGGACCCCCTATTTCCAGCAGGACGTCGGCCGGTACAACGGCCTTCCCCGGGTCATCATCGGAGCGGCCCTGGTGGCCTTCTCGGCTTTCGGCGCCATGTTCGGGCTGGGAGTCGGACTGCTGGATCACTCCGTACTGGAGGGCATCATCAGCTCCGTGCCGTCCCTGCTGTTCCTGATTGCGGGCATCTTCCTGATCCTGAACGGGAACAAGCGGCGGAAACTGACGAAAAAGTACCTGGAATACGGCAAAGTGGCCGGGGATGCCACCTACATCACCCTGGCCAGCCTGGCGAAGCTCACCCGGAAGAACATCGACCTGGTGAAGGAAGACGTCAAGAACCTGATCAAGAGCGGGTTCCTGGCCCACGCAAAGCTGGATGACGAGGAGACCACTTTGATGCTGACGCCGAAGGTCTACGAGCAGTACCTGATGAGCCAGAAGGGACGGCTCCAGGCCGAAGCGGAAGCGGAGATGCAGAAAGAAAAGGAAGACGCCCGCTACGCCTCCTATTCGCCGGAGGTCCGGGAGATCTTAAGCGAAGGCGAACGATACCTGAAGATGCTCCGGGAAAGCAACGACAAGATCCCGGGAGAGGAAATGACCGGCAAGCTGTCCAAGCAGGAGGACATCGTCAACAAGATCTTCGACCAGGTGAAGAAGGATCCGGCGGCCGCCAGAGACCTCCGGAAATTCATGAACTACTATCTGCCCACCACGGAAAAGCTGCTGAAGGCCTACATCGACGTGGACCAGCAGCCCATTACCGGTGACAATATACGCAACACCAAGCAGGAGATCGAAAAAGCCATGGATACGGTCAACGAAGCCTTCGAAAACCTGCTGGATTCCCTGTTCCAGGATTCCTCCATGGACGTCATGTCGGACATTTCCGTCATGAACACCATGATGGCCCAGGACGGATTAACGGATAAGGATAAGATGAAATAAGAGGAAAGGAAGAACATCATGAGCGAAGAAATCAAAGATGAAGTAAAGCTGGAAGATCTCCTGGCCGATCCACCGGCCGCACCGTCCCTGAGCTTTGATGCGGAGGGAAAGCCCGAAGTCCAGCAGCCGGAAACGCCGGCGGCTCCGGCAGCCGATGAAGCGGAAGAACCGGCCGCGCCGGCCGCATCCCTGTCCTTCGGGGCAGCCGCCGCCGTACAGGAAGCGCCCCAGGAAGCGCCGAAAGTGGACGCCGCCACCGCGGAACAGCAGAAGCAGGCCAATCTGGAAAGCACCCTGACGCCGGAAGAACTCCGTCAGGTGGAATCCTTCGTGAGCCAGATCGACGTGAAGAACTCGGCAGGCGTCATGAACTACGGCGTCGGCACTCAGAAAAAGCTGGCGGACTTCTCCGAGAAGGCCTTAAGCAGCGTCCGTACCAAGGACATGGGCGAGATCGGCTCCATGATCACCACCCTGGTGACGGAACTGAAGAATTTTGAAGTGGACACCACGGAAAAGGGCCTGAAGGGCTTCTTCAAGAAAAAGGCCAACAGCCTGGATATGATGAAGGCGAAGTATTCCAAGGTGGAAACCAACGTCACCACCATCCAGAACGAACTGGAAAAACATCAGGTCACCCTGCTGAAGGATTCGGCGATGCTGGACCAGATGTACGACATGAACCTGACCTATTTCAAGGAACTGACCATGTACCTGCTGGCCGGCCGCAAAAAACTGGAACAGGTGCGGGCCGTCGATCTGGTGGAAGCCCAGAAAAAGGCCGAACTCTCCGGCCTGGCGGAAGACGCCCAGGCGGCGAAGGACCTGGCCGCCATGTGCGAGCGGTTTGAAAAGAAGCTCCACGACCTGGACCTGACCCGGACCATCGCCATGCAGACCGCGCCCCAGATCCGGATGGTGCAGAATTCCGATACCATGATGGCGGAAAAGATCCAGTCCACCATCGTCAACACGATCCCGCTGTGGAAGAACCAGATGGTCATCGCCATCGGAATCGAACACGCTTCCCAGGCCGCCCATGCGCAGCATGAGGTCTCCGAAATGACCAACGAGCTGCTGCGGAAGAACGCCGAAGCGCTGAAGACCGCCACCGTGCAGGGGGCCAAGGAGTCCGAACGGGGCATCGTGGACATCGAGACCTTAAAGCACACCAACCAGCTTCTGATCTCCACCATGGACGAAGTCCTGGCCATTCAGAAGGAAGGAAAGGAAAAGCGGGCAGCTGCCCAGAGCGAACTGGTGGCCATCGAAAGCCAGCTGAAGGAAAAACTGCTGGAAGCCTCCAGGAATTGAGATTGAAGACGGAAGATTGGAGATTGGAGACGGAAGAGAATAAGAATACCGGGACCCCGGAGCAGCACAAGCTCCGGGGTCTTTGTTTTGCCGGGCCGCGAGGGGCCGGATCGGGCAGAAACATGGTCGACTTGAGGGGGGTGGCTGTGGTATAATTTCTCCAGTATAAGATGAATGAACAGGAGGTTCCTCCCGGTGAAAACGACGATGGAAACGGGATCCAAAAAGAATATTTGCATCGGTCTGCTGGCCCACGTGGACTCCGGGAAGACCACTCTGTCGGAAGCGATGCTGTACCTGAGCGGGGAGATCCCGGCGCCGGGAAGGGTGGATCACGGGGATTCCTTCTTGGACAACAACGCCATGGAGCGGAACCGGGGCATCACCATCTTCTCCAAGCAGGCGGTTCTGGACTGGGGGAACACCCATTTTACCCTGCTGGACACGCCGGGGCACGTGGACTTTTCCGCGGAGATGGAGCGGACCCTGTCAGTGCTGGATTTCGGCGTGCTGCTGATCTCCGCCCGGGACGGGCTGAAGAGCCATACCCGGACCCTGTGGCAGCTGCTGAAGGCATACCGGGTCCCGGTCTTCGTGTTCGTGAACAAGATGGACCTGGCGGTGCGGGAGCGCCCGGATATCCTGGAGGGACTCCGCAGCGGGCTGGACCCGGGAATCGCGGACTTTTCCGGGGCGGCGGATCCGGCGAAGAGGGAAGCCTTCCTGGATGAAGTGACCCTGTGCAGCGAAGCCCTGGCGGAGAAGGTCCTGGCGGGGGAGGAAGTCACCGATGAAGACATCGCAGGCGCGGTTTCCCGGCGGGAGCTCTTCCCCTGCTATTTCGGCTCGGCGCTGAAGATCGAAGGGGTGGAGGAACTGCTTTCGGGACTGGACCGGTTCACGGAAGACCCCCTCTCCGACGCCTGCGGCTGCAGGGAAGAGGCCTTTGGCGGGCGGGTCTTCAAGATCGCCCGGGGAGACGACGGGGCCCGGCTGACCTTCCTGAAGGTCACTTCCGGGAGCCTTTCCGTCCGGGACAGCCTGTCGGGAACGGACCGGCAGGGACAGCCCTGGGAAGAAAAGATCAACCAGATTCGGATTTATTCCGGATTGAAATACACCAATATCGAGACGGCGCTGCCGGGAATCGTCGTGGCAGTGACCGGTCTGAACCATACCCTGCCGGGAGACGGACTGGGAAAGGAGATCCGGCGGCAGACGGATCACATCGAGCCCTTCCTGGTCTACACTGTGCTGCCGGAGGACGGGGTGGACGACCACCTGGCCCTGCAGAAACTGTCCCGGCTGGCGGAGGAGGACCCGATGCTGAGGATCCGCTGGAACGAGGGAAACGGCCGCATCGAGATCTCCATGATGGGAGAGGTCCAGCCGGACATCATCCGGGCCCAGATCCGGGAGCGGTTCGGCTTTGATGTGACCTTCGGAGACGAGCAGATCGTCTACAAGGAAACCATCGCGGACACGGTGGAGGGCGTAGGCCATTTCGAGCCCCTGCGCCACTATTCGGAGGTGCACCTTTTGATGGAACCCGGAGAGCCGGGCAGCGGGCTGGTGTTTTCCAGCATCTGTCCCGAGGACGAACTGGATAAAAACTGGCAGCGGCTGATCCTGACCCATCTGCAGGAACGGGAGCACCCGGGGGTGCTGACCAGATCCCCCATTACCGATATGAAGATCAGCCTGGCGGCGGGCCGGGCCCATAAAAAACACACGGAAGGCGGCGATTTCCGCCAGTCTACCTACCGGGCGGTGCGCAACGGCCTGATGAAGGCGGAGTGCGTGCTGCTGGAACCCTGGTTCGATTTCACCCTGCAGGTGCCGGAGGAGAACATCGGCCGGGCCATGACGGACGTGCAGCGGATGAAAGGAAGCTTTGAAGCCCCCGAGACCGATGGGGAGACGGCGGTGCTGAAGGGCCGCTGCCCGGCGTCGGAAATGAAGGGCTACCAGACGGTCCTGGCGGGCTACACGAAGGGCCGTGGGAGCCTCAGCTGTGTGCTGGACGGTTACGGTCCCTGCCACAACCAGGAGGAAGTGGTGGCTGCCATCGGCTACGACCCGGAGCGGGACGTGGAGAATCCGGCGGATTCCGTGTTCTGCTACCATGGGGAAAGCGGCATAGTGCCCTGGTACGAGGTGGAGGAGCACATGCATCTGCCCTCGGTGCTGGACGGCCGGGGCGGGGCTTCGGAAGATTCGGAAAGCGAACTGATGGAAAAGGCCCGGGCCTACGGAAAGGTGCTGGCCAGCGACAAGGAGCTGATGAAGATCTTCGAACGGACCTACGGTCCGGTAAAGGACCGGCGGGAGATCGGACAGAAAGTGATCCGGGCCGGCGCGAAGAGCAGCGACAAGTCCGCCCAGGCTCTTCGGGAGCAGTTTGCGGCGGAAAAAGCCGACCCGAAGCGCAGGGAGATTGCATATCTCTTCGTGGACGGGTATAATGTAATGAACAGCTGGCCGGAGCTGAAGGAACTGGCGAGGACCGACTACGGCGCCGCTCGGGACCAGCTCATCGACATCCTTCGGAATTACCAGGGGTTCACCGGCGAGAAGGTCACTCTGGTCTTCGACGCCTACCGGGTGGAAGGGGGCACCGGCTCCCTGACGCAGATCCCCCACATCGAAGTGGTTTACACGAAGGAAAACGAGACCGCGGACAGCTATATCGAAAGAGTCACTCTCGGACTGGCGAAGAAACATAAAGTCCGGGTCGTCACCTCCGACGACCTGGTCCAGAAGATCGCCTTCGGCCACGGGGCCCTGCGGTGCTCTTCCCGGGAATTCCGGGAGGAAGTCAAGCAGATCGAGGCGGCCATCCGCAGAGTGATCGAAGAATGAGAGGAAGAAGAAAATGACATCCCGAATGATCATTGAGGGCATCGGCTATGTCGGCTCGGCCCTGATACTGGGCTCCATGCTGATGACCTCCGTTACAAGACTGAGGATCATCAACCTGATCGGCAGCGCCGTCTTTGCCTGCTATGCGCTTATGATCCACTCCATCCCCACGGCTATCATCAACATCGGCCTGGTGGTGATCAACATCGTCCAGCTCAAAAAACTGGCCGATGTCAAGAGAGAGTACGACCTGGTGAGGGTCGATCCGGAGGAGGCGGGCCTGCAGTATCTCCTGCAGCACTATTACGAAAACATCGTGAAGTATTTCCCGACGCTGAAGGCGGGCATTCCCGTCGGGGACATTGCCTTCATGGTCTACTGCAACGGAGCGCCGGCGGGGATCTTCCTCGGGACTCAAAGAGGCGATGGCGTGATCGACGTGGATCTGGATTATTCCACCCCCAGGTACCGGGACTCTTCCGTGGGCCGGTTCTTCTACGGCAAGCTGCCGGAGCAGGGCGTGAAGCAGCTGGTGTTCCGGAACCCCGGCGAGAAGCACCGGGACTATATGCTGAGGATCGGCTTTAAGGAAACGGAAAAAGACACCTTCGTCAAGTTCATAAAGGCGCCGGCGGAAGAACAGGAGAAGAGAGATGAAGTATGATTTTGATTATGTCAGGATCCAGGGGAGGGAGCTGGCAGAGAATACGCAGTATAACAAGGGCATCTTCAGCATGTGCTGGCAGCTGATCCAGAACGATGTGATGGAAGAGGAAGACGCGGACCTGTTCCGGGAAATCGACGCCTGGTTCGCGGAGGAACTGCCCTATCCGCCCCAGTGCAACAACCGGGAGCCGGTGATCTGCTTTTTCAAGACGAAGAATACGGAACTGATGCTGAAGATGATCAAGCCGGCCCTGTGGCTGCTGGAACGGTATCACCACCCCTTCTACGTGGTCTATACCAACGACCCCGGGGAGATCGTCTATGAGGACGAGTACCAGGTGGCGGTGAAGGTGGAGCCGGCGATCATCGAGGAGATGCAGGAATCCTGGAGCACCTGCGGCGTGGAACATGATTAAGGGGCCGATGCGGGCATCGGCCCCCACTTTATTTTTTGGAGAAGATTTGGTATAATAGCATCAAAGACGTTAATGACGGAAGAACCAGACAAAGGAGCTGGAAATGATTATACTGAGAAACGCCCGGGCCATCAGCCGGGGCAACGAAACCGTGATCGTGGACATGCTGATCCGGAGCGGCCGGATCGCGGTCATCATGCCGAAAGGCGACAAGCAGATCCACGCCGGCCTGAACGATACCGAGATCGACTGTAAGGAAAAGATCATCATGCCGGGATTCATCGACGCCCACGTGCACCTGCGGGAGCCGGGGTTTGAAGAGAAGGAAACCATCCGCACCGGAACGGAAGCGGCGGCGGCCGGCGGCTTCACCACGGTGATGCCCATGCCGAACCTGGATCCGGTTCCGGACAACGTGCAGCGGATGAACGAATACTGCGCCCTGATCGGCCGGGATGCGGTGGTGCGGGCGGAGCCCTACGCCTCCATTACCTGGGACGAAAAAGGAGAGACCGTGGTGGATATGCGCAGCCTGAAACAGGCGGGCGCCATCGCCTTCAGCGACGACGGCGTCGGTGTCCAGTCCGATGAAGTCATGGCCCAGGCCATGGCCCAGGCCCGGTTCATGAAGACCCTGATCGTGGCCCACACGGAAGACAACAGCCTGAAAAACGGCGGATACGTCCATGAAGGGCCCTACGCCGAAAAAATGGGCTGGAAGGGGATCCCTTCCGCCTGTGAATACGCCCAGGCGGAGCGGGACATCGAACTGGTCCGGCAGACCGGGTGCAGGTATCACATCTGCCACGTGAGCACCAAGGAGACGGTGGAACTGGTGCGGCAGGCCAAGGCGGAAGGCCTGAAGGTGACCTGCGAAGTGACGCCCCACCACCTGACCCTGATCGATGAAGACGTGAAGGACGAGAACTACAAGATGAACCCGCCGCTGCGGAGCCGGGAGGACCGGGAAGCCCTGATCGAAGGGCTGCTGGACGGGACCATCGACATGGTGGCCACGGACCATGCGCCCCACACGGCGGAAGAAAAGAGCCGGGGGATGGAAAAAGCGCCCTTCGGCATCGTGGGACTGGAAACCGCTTTCCCGGTGCTGTACACCGAACTGGTGAAACCCGGACGGATGACCCTGGCCCGGCTGCAGGAAGTGCTGAGCGAAACGCCGGCGGAGGTCTTCGGACTGGCCGAACGGGGCCGGATCCGGAAAGGCTGCATGGCAGACCTGGTGCTGGTGGACCCGGAAGCGGAATACGAGATCGATCCCGCGCAGTTCAAGTCCAAGGGGAAGAACACTCCCTTTGCCGGGAAGAAAGTCTTCGGGAAAGTCCTGTGGACCATGGTAGGAGGCAAGTTCGTTTATGAGGGATGAGAAAGCGAAGATCCTGGAGAACACGCTGATCGCGGCGGACACCTTCCGGATGGTGCTGCAGAGCAGTCTCTGCGAAGACCTGAAAGCCGGGCAGTTCGTGAACCTGCTGGTGCCGGGCTTTACCCTGCGGCGGCCCATCAGCGTTTCCTCCTTTGATAAAGAAGCGGAAGAGTATACTCTTCTGTACAAGGTGCTGGGAGAAGGCACGAAGAAAATGTCGGAGATGAAGGCCGGGGACACGGTGCAGGTCATCGGGCCCCTGGGCAACGGCTTCCCCATCGAAACGGCGGAATCGGTGCTCCTGATCGGCGGCGGCGCCGGCACGGGACCGCTGGTGCAGCTGGCGAAGGAACTGAAGGAAGCCGGCTGCCGGAAGATCCGGGTGGTGCTGGGCTTCCCGACAAAGGCGGATATCTACGGGGTGGAGGAATTCAGCGCCCTGGGGATCCGGACCCACATCTCCACCGACGACGGGACTTACGGATTCCACGGCAACGCCGTAGAGCTGATCCGGGCGGAGGGCCTGACGGCGGAAATGGCCTACACCTGCGGACCCAAGCGGATGATGCAGGCGGTGGAAGGGCTTTTTGACCGGGGATACATTTCCCTGGACATCCGGATGGCCTGCGGTATGGGGGCCTGTATGGGCTGCGTCGTGAAGGACAAGGCGGATCCGGACAAATATTACAGAGTATGCAAGGAAGGACCGGTCTTCCGGATCGGACAGGTGGACTACTGATGGATGAAAGATTACATGTTTCGCTGCCCGGACTGGACATGAAGAACCCGGTCATGCCCGCCAGCGGCTGTTTCGGCTTCGGGCGGGAATTCGCGGAACTCTACGATCTGAGCCTGCTGGGGGGCGTGATGATGAAAGCCGCTACGGCCGCCCCGAAGTTCGGCAATCCGACACCCCGGGTGGCGGAGACCCCCGGCGGAATGCTGAACGCCATCGGGCTGCAGAATCCGGGAGTGGACGCGATCATCGAGCGGGAGATCCCCTGGCTGCGGCAGTTCGACACCTGCATCATCGCCAACGTGGCGGGCAGCGCCCAGGAGGATTACGTGGAGACGGCGGAAAAAATCGGCCGGGCCGAGGGCGTGGACGCCATCGAGCTGAACATCTCCTGCCCCAACGTCAAGGAGGGGGGCATCGCCTTCGGAACGGATCCGAAGGTGGCGTCCAGCCTGACGGCGGCGGTGAAGGAAGTGTCGGCGGTGCCGGTCTATGTGAAGCTGTCTCCCAACGTGACGGATATCGTCGCCATTGCGAAAGCGGTGGAAGCGGCGGGAGCCGACGGGATCTCCATGATCAACACCCTGATGGGCATGCGGCTGGACCTGAAGACCGCCCGGCCCATCATCGCCAACAAGACCGGGGGGCTCTCCGGCGCGGCCATCAAACCGGTGGCGGTGCGGATGATCTACCAGGTCTATGAAGCGGTGAAGATCCCCATCATCGGGATGGGGGGCATCACGAAGGCGGAGGATGTGCTGGAACTGATGTACGCCGGCGCTTCGGCGGTGGCCGTGGGCACGGCGAATTTCACCGACCCTTATGCCTGCCCGAAGATCATCGAAGACCTGCCGAAGGTGATGGACCAGTACCGGATCGGCCGGATCGGCGATATTGTCGGCAAAGCCCACAGAGTGTAAAGGAGGAAACGCTATGACAAGAACTATCATTGCGCTGGACTTCCCCACGGGAGCGGAAGCGCTGGAACTTTTGGACCGCTTTGACGAGCCGGTCTATGCCAAGATCGGGATGGAGCTGTTCTACAGCGAAGGCCCGGCGATCGTCAAAGCCGTCAAGGAGCGGGGGCATGAGATCTTCCTGGACCTGAAGCTCCACGACATCCCCAATACGGTAAAGAGCGCCATGAAGCAGCTGGCGGCCCTGGACGTGGATATGGTGAACGTCCATGCGGCCGGCGGAAAGAAGATGATGGAGGCGGCCATCGAAGGCCTGAAAGAGGGAAGCGAAGGCAGGGGAAAACGGCCCCTGTGCATCGCGGTGACCCAGCTCACCTCCACCAGCCAGGAGATGCTGAATCAGGAGATCCGCATCCCCGGCAACATTGCGGACGTAGCGGAGCAATATGCGCGGTTAGCCAGAAAGGCCGGGTTGGACGGGGTGGTCTGCTCGGTGCTGGAGGCAAAGAAGATCCACAGGAGTACCGGGGAGAATTTCCTGACCGTTACCCCGGGGATCCGTCCTTCGGGAACCTCCAAGGACGACCAGGCCCGGGTGGCCACTCCGAAGTATGCGAAACTGCAGGGCTGCGACTTCATCGTCGTGGGCCGGCCCATCACAAGGGCCGAGGATCCGGTGGCCGCATATAAAGCCATCAAAGAGGAGCTGAAATAGAGAAAGGAATACGATATGCAAAAGAAAGCAGCAGAGATTCTGTTAAAGGTAAAAGCCGTTTTCCTGCGGCCCGAGCAGCCCTTCACCTGGGCTAGCGGCATCAAATCCCCGATCTACTGCGACAACCGCCTGGTGCTGTCCTATCCGGAAGAGCGGACGGCCATCAAGGAGGGCATGGTGCAGTTGATCAAAGAACAGTACCCGGAAGTCGAAGTAATCATGGGCACCGCTACGGCGGGCATCCCCATGGCGGCCCTGACGGCGGACGTGATGGGACTGCCCATGGGCTACGTCCGTTCCGACGCCAAGAAGCATGGGAAGCAGAATCAGATCGAAGGCCGGGTCGAACCGGGCCAGAAGGTGGTCATCGTGGAAGACCTGATCTCCACCGGCGGCAGCGTGAAGACCGTGGTGAACGCCCTGCGGGAAGCCGGAGCGGACATCCTGGGCGTGGCAGCCATCTTTACCTACGGCCTGCCGGATTCCTTTAAGAACTTCGAAGAAATGGACGTGCCCTTCCACACCCTCAGCAACTACGACGTGCTGGTGGATGTGGCGGTGAAGGAAGGCTACATCAAAGAAGAGACCGTGGAACGGCTCAGACAATGGAAGAAAGATCCCAGGGACGAAAGCTGGATCAAATAAGAGACGGAAGACAGGAGATTGGAGACAGAAGAAAATGAAGAGAATGGTGATTACGGTTTCCGTGCTGCTGGCGCTGGTGATGGTGCTGGCCGGATGCGGACAGAGCGAGTTTTCGATGGTGATCAATGAAGATAATACCGGGGTCATTACAGCCGGCGGCGCACCCGGCGATACCCTGACGGCGGGTTCGATCATTTTGGAGGAAGAGGAGACCTTTTATATCGAGCCGGCCCTGGAAGGCGGGGCGGAAATCAACATCAAGCTGATTCCGTCAACGAATGCCGGAATCGATGCTGAAGCGGAAGATTTGATGGAATCCGTCGACCCGAAGAATGCGGTGCTGGATGTAGATATCAACGGCACGGGACCGACGGAATGCGGACTGGCGCCGGGAGAATACATGGTCTGCGCCACCGTGGTGAAAGGCGGGACCGGAACGGTTCTGCTGCGGGTAGGCCGGGCGTCCAGCCCCTGGACACTGGCGCCTAGCGGAGAGGAAGCGGCAGCCGGAGCAGGACTGGACAAATTCGAAGTGCCGGATGGCGTGGAAACCAGCCTGGGTCCGGTCGTTCCCCTGTCCTTTGGGTATCAGGACGGAGTGGCGGAAGCGGACATCTCCACGGCCGCAGTGGAAATGCGGGCCCGCAAAGGCCTTGCGGAAATGTATCCGGATGTGTCCTTCGATGAAAACGATTACCAATACGAATGGAGCCGTGAAGTCGGCGGCATCGCCATCAAGTGCTACGGCAACCGGGACGGCGAAGCGACCAAGACCGTCTGGACCGACGGGGATTACAGTTATGCGCTCCTGGCATACGGCGCCGGCGGGGACGACGATTACGGCCTGTCCGTGGAAGACCTGGACGCACTGGTGGAAAAAATCAAATAGGGGTTTGACGAAATGAGAAAGAATAACAGGAAGCACCCAAAGTTCTTTTGGGTGCCGGCTTTACTGATTTGCATTTTAATGATCCTGGGCGGGCTGAGCAGTGTGGCTTTTGCCGAAACGTGGCCTTCTCCATCCCAGGATTTTGACGACCTGGATCCGGCCGCATGGTATATCGCAGGAACGGATTATGTGATCCGGGAAGGGCTCATGAAAGGCGTGGGAGAGAAACGTTTCGGGCCGGAGGAACAGATCACCCGGGGGATGGTGGTGACCATCCTGTACCGGGCGGAGGGAGAGCCTGCGGCTTCGGATGCCCCTTTCACGGACCTGACGGCGGACTGGTATAAGGACGCGGTCGGCTGGGCCGCATCAGAGGAAATCGTCAAGGGCACTTCCGAAACCACCTTTGCGCCGGATGACCCCGTGACCCGGGAGCAGATGGCGACCTTCCTGTACAGATACACGAAGTACAAAGGCGCCCCCCTACCGGAACCCCAGATCCCGGCGGACATGTTCGAGGACCTGGACCAGATCAGCGACTTCGCCCTGGACTCCATGCCCTGGGCCATTGGAGAAGGACTGATGAAAGGCGTAAGCAATAAGAAACTGGAGCCGAAGGGCACCGCAACCCGGGCCCAGGTCGCCGTGCTGCTGCAGCGGTTCTTCAGCAAGGAGGTGCCGGAAAAGGAGGACGCTATAGCTTTGTATCTGGGCGTGAAGGACTACGGCAAAGAGGAAATCAACAAGGATACCAAGGACAGTTTTCTGTACCGGTTCGAAATCGACGGGACGGAGCGGGCCCTGAAGATCAAAAAAGAGGACGGGTATCCCATCCAGAACGTGCTGAAGGAAGGGTACCGGTTTATAATCACCCTGGACGGGGATACCGTGACTTCGGCGGAGGAGATACCCGGCGATAACGGAGCATCCTACGAACCGCCGGTCAGCGGCACTCCGGGGCTGAAAACCGTGAAGAACTTCCTGCAGACTGCCCTGGAGCCTGCGGGCACGGCCCTGTACATTTACGGCGGCGGCTGGGATTGGCAGGATGAAGGTTCCGCCATCCAGACCCGTACCATCGGCGTGTCCCCGGACTGGGTGAAGTTCTTCAATGAGAACGATGTGAACTATACCTATAAGGAAGAGGACAACGATCCGGCAAAAGCGGATCCCGAGAACAGCTATTATCCCTATGGCGGGTATAACGAATACTATTACGCCGGACTGGACTGCTCCGGATTTGTGGGCTGGACGGTCTACAACACCTTTGAGACGGAAAGCGGCCTGCCCGGTTATGTAGGCGGTTCCACCGGCTTTGCGAAGCGGCTGGCGGGCAAAGGCTGGGGCGAATGGTCCCAGGATGTCAGCGGGCTGAAGCCCGGGGACGTGATCAGTATCAAAGGCCATGTCTGGATCTCCCTGGGGACCTGCAGTGACGGCAGCATTGTGCTGGTGCATTCCACTCCGGCCAGAAGCCGGACAAATCAGCCCGGGGGCGGCGCGGAGATCAGCGCCATCGGCACAGCCAAAGACTGCGAGGCCTACCGGCTGGCGGACAAATACATGTCGGAAAACTATCCGGCCTGGTATGAGCGTTATCCCATTTATCTCTGCGATCCGAAGGTCTATCTGACCATTGACGGGGAAACGGCAGGCGTGCTTCGCTGGGGCATCAACGGAGAAAACGGCGGACTGACGGACCCGGAAGGGATCCGTGAAATGAACCCGGCGGAAGTGCTGGCAGAGTTGTTTGGCGAATGAGAACTGAAGTCTCCGGATTGGATTCGAATGACTTCAGATCGGAGGCGCAAAAGTGATCAAATAGCGGGGGGAGAAGAACAGTGAAAAGAAGAGCAATACCGGTTTTAATGATTCTGCTGGCGGCGGTCCTGGTACTGGCCGGCTGCGGAGAGACGAAAACGACGCTGATGGCGGATTCGGGAGCCGATAATACCGCCGTCATCGTGGCGGAGGATGCGGAGGAAGGCGATTCCGTGACCACCGGCCCCATCACGGTCGAAGAAGGCGAGATCGTTGCCATAACGTCCTCCCTGGAAGGGGATGCGGTGATCAACATCAAGCTGATTCCGGCCACGGAGGCGGGCGCCGACGCCACGCCCGAGGAACTCATGGAATCCGTTGACCCGGCAAATGCCGTGCTGGACCTGGACGGCAGCGGTTCCGGGCTGGCCCAGTCCGGTGTCGGAACGGGGGATTTCATGGTCATGGCCACCGTGGTGAACCCGGGCAGCGGCAGCGTTGAAGTCCGGGTGGAAAGACCGGGCGGACCGGCCTGGAAAGAAGCGGCTACGGCGGAAGAAGCGGCGGAAGGCGCCGGACTGGGCTCCTTCAAGGTGCCGGACGGAGTCGAAACGACCATGGGGACAGTCGTTCCCCTGTCTTACAGCTACATCGACGGCGTGGCGGATGCGGATATTTCCGTGGACAATGTGGACCTGCATTTCCGCAAGGGGCTGGCTTCCGAATATGACGACGTATCCTTTGAGAAATCGATCTACTTCCACGACTGGACGCGGGAAGTGGGCGGAACGCCCGTCAAGTGCTACGGCAACCGGGACGGCGAAGCCACCAAGACCGTCTGGACCGACGGGAAATACGTGTACGCCCTTCTGGTGAACGGCGCCGGCGAGGATGAAGACTACGGCCTGCTGGTACCGGACGTGGAAGATCTGGTAGCTGCGGTCAAATAGTGTGCGGATAGTGAGTGTAAAGAAGTTTTTTGAGAAAGGGAAGACCGATGGACAAGGACAGGATCACAGGCGGGTTGTTATATAAAAACCTGCAGCGCGACCTGCAGAGCGGCAGTTTTATCAAAAGAGTCAGATTGAAGAAAAAAGACATACAGACACTGGTGACAGATTTACAGATGCAGAAGCTTGCGGACGAATTGGCGGCGTTGCTGCAGGGGAATCCTGAAGCAGAGGAAACACCGATCGATTGCCGGCAGGTCATGGAAATCTGCCGTCCGTATCTCATGGAAGCAGGAAGAAAGCTTCATCCCGGATTCCGGGAACCGGACGGAGGATGGCTGGACAGCATCTATCGAAGACTGCTGTTGTGGATGTATCCGGAACAGGGATCGGAAATGCCCGGAGAGGATTCGGTTTTTCCGGAGCTGCTCTTTTGTGAGATCCTCCATGCCATGCTGGAATCCGACAGGCAGAGACGTCATCAGGTGATCCCGGATTTTGATTTCCAGTTTCTTAGTGAAGAAGAGGCAGGGCAGTATCCTGCAGGAAAAGAATACGCCCGGTTCATGAAGTTTTGCAGGGAGTATTACCTGTACGAGTTCCTTGTGATCGTGAGGGCGATCCAGCCGTTCAACACGCTGGGGCATATCGCAGGCGTCCACTATGTTGCCATGCATATGGCGCGGCAGCTTCGTTTCAACGAGGTGCCGGTGGATCTGGCGATGGTCTCCGCAGCGGCGGCAGCTCATGACATCGGCAAATTCGGCTGCCGTGAAAAAGAGATCCCGAGGATACCGCATTTACATTATTATTATATCGATGAGCTTCTTTTACGCATGAATATGCCCGGGATCGCTCATATCGCGAGCAACCATTCCACGTGGGACCTGGAACTGGAAAACCTGTCCTGTGAGAATCTGCTTTTGATCTACGCGGATTTCCGCGTGAAGAGCACCTGGGAGAACGGGCATGAAGAGATCAGGTTCTACAGTCTCAGGCAGGCTTTTGATGTGATCCTCGGGAAGCTTGAAAATGTTGACCAGGCAAAGCATGACCGCTATGTCAGGGTATACCGGAAGCTCAGGGATTTTGAGGACTACATGGTGAGCCTGGGCGTCAGAACAGAGCTGGATGAAGTGCAGACGGAACGTCTCTTGTGGCAGGATGCATCGCTGCTGGAGGCGGACGAGGCAGTCGTTCGGCTGAAGCATCTCGCCATTGCACATAATATCGATGTGATGCACCGGTTCGGGATCGTCCGTGAATTCGGGGATCTTCTCGAAAACGCCAGAAGCGAAAAGCAGTGGGAGAATATCCGGGCATACATCGGCACCATCGAAGAATACTTTACTTATCTGAACGAAGAACAGAAATATATGGCGGTCCATTTCCTTCAGGAGCTGCTGGTGCAGCGGGGCGGAGACATCCGCAGGCAGGCCGCAGTGCTGATCGGCAAGATCATCGCCTGTTACGATGAGGAATACCGCAAGGAACTGCCGGAGGGAGTCCGACTTCCGGAGGACCTGATCGACAGCCGGAAGCTGTGGGAGGAGCATCTGAGGATCGTTACAGAGCCCGATCTTCAGAGAACGGAACGCCAGCAAAGATGGATGGGTTATTCGTTGAAATTCTCTTTTCAGGCACTGTTGGAGAATGCTGCGGACGCCCTTGTGCCCGACTATATCAGCTCTTTTTCCGCGTTGCTGAAAAAACATGGCTGGTCGGAAACCATGATGTTTATTCTGCTGGACACGGTTCTGGAGATGCCGTTTGATATTCTTCGTGAAGAGGACATCGATACGGTCACGGCATTCTGCGAGGAGGCAATGCTTCAAAGCGAGCCGGAGATCAAAGTGGCCGCGCTTCGTGTGATACGGAAAATGGCCGGGCAATTACAGAGAGAGAACGCGGCAGGCACGGCTCACCCGCAGATCGCCGGCCGTTTGGAGAAGCTTCTGACTTATCCGGTGGAAGGGGAGTATCAGATCAGCGCCGCTTTTCTGAAGCAGAGGGCCGCGGAAGCCCTGGCGTTGACCGGTTCTTTCCAGGCGCCGGAGATCACCGAAGCCGATTATACGGCCATGTTCCGGGATGATCTGAGAATCGATACGCCGTGGGTCATCAAGGCGGTCAATATTGAAGTGATGCGGGACAGGCTGTCAAAAGGGCAGACAGAAGAAGTCTTCTATACGGCGGCGCACTTTTCGAATCTGCTGAAAGTCAGCGAGAGGGTCACGATCCGCCATGAAGCAGGGCGGGGACTGATCTCGATTTTTGAATGGCTCAGCAGGGAGCAGAAGCATGAAATCATTGTGGAGCTGATGAAAGGCCTGGAAATCGGAGACTACCAGTTTTCAAGATACATTCCGGAATACCTGGGGATACTGATCACAAAACTCCATCAGGACGAGCAGACGGAAGTCATGCGGGATCTGCAGCAGCTTCTTTACAACGCCAATGAAAAAGTGGTTTCCGTCACACTGGATACGCTCGGCGTCATTCTGCAGCATGAAAAGGACGGAAATGATGATCGCTGCAGAGAAATCATCGGGATGCTGCTGATGGGCATGGCAAATTATCACAGGGTCGTGAGCCAGGAAGCCTTTCAGGTGTTGGGCAGATCCGTATTCGGATCGGAACTGCTGTCCCTGCAGCAGAAGGCGGGATTCTTCATGATCCTGTGCAAAAAAATGCTGACACTGATCGAGGATCGGGAAGGAGATATACTGCGGTTCTTCAGTAATGCGTCTTCACTGAACCATATTTACAGGTTTATTTCAGACTATCAGTTCTTCTGCGGGGAACTGCCTTTGCATGACGTGCAGAAAGCAGCGTTTTTCCCCGGGACTTTCGATCCGTTTTCCCTGGGACACAAAGGAATCGTTACCGCGATCCGGGACGCCGGTTATGAAGTTTATCTCGCTCTGGACGAGTTTTCATGGTCAAAAAACACGCAGCCCCGTCTATACCGCAGGCGAATCATGAATATGACGTGCGCGGATCTGATCGGCACTTATATTTTCCCGGATGACCAACCGGTCAACATCGCAAATCCGGAAGACCTTCGCCGTCTGCGCCGGCTTCTTCCGGGCAAGGAATTGTTTATGGTGGTTGGCAGTGATGTGATCGCGAATGCCAGCTCCTATCGGAATGATCCGGAACCGGATTCCATTCACGGAATGAACCACATCATTTTCCAGAGGGAAACTTTCCGCAAGGATGAAGCCGGGGAAGCCGCATTTCAGGAAGGCAAAAGCAAGATCCGCGGAAGGATCATCGAACTGGCCCTGCCGCCGCATCTGGAGGATATCAGTTCCTCGAAGATCCGTGACAACATCGACGAAAACCGGGATATCTCCAGCCTGATCGACCCCGTCGTGCAGAATTATATCTATGACAATGCACTGTATCTGCGTCAGCCGATGTACAAATATATTCTGCCGGCAATGGATCTGGATTTCCGGAGCGACCGGAGCGGAGGGGCGCTGCATTCCGTCAGCATTTTGGATGCAAGCAGGAATGGCGAGATCGTTGCGGAAGCACATGTGCACTCGGTAGAGCCCAGAATGCTCTATGAGGAGTTCGGCAATCAGAAGCTGGCAGCCTATATCCGTGAACGGGCGCCGGGAAGGACGCTGATCCTGGACAGGATATGGGCCGATTCCGTTTCGCTGGATGAGGATACGTATCAGCTGATCCTCACGGAGGCCTTGTCCGAGGCTCTGAAAGACGACTATACATACGCGATCTATAACCAGCCGCAGAGCGGCCGGACAGACAGAAAGCTGCTGGAGGTCCTTCAGAGACAGGGGTTCAAGCAGATCGTGATCGACGGTACGCCGACAGGCTGTTATGGTGTGGATATGAAAAGCCCGGTGACCCTGATCCAGAATATGAGCACCGTTCTGAAGAGTCCCCTGAACAAGAATCCGCGGATCGAAAAGGTTCTCAAAAAAGCCCACGAGCGGCTGCAGTATTCCCTGACCGGCATGTTTCCGGATACGTTGGTTCTTTCATTCAACTCTTTCGTGCTGCACAACAAACTGGTGCAGATGATCACGAAAGGGAACGGCGTTCCTTCGGAAGAAGGCGAAAAACGTGTTCTCGGACCGTATATGTGCGTTCCGTTCGGAAAGATCCTGAATCATATGGCGGTGCCGAATACCGTCACAAAAACACTCCATCTGGAAAAGTGTTTTTCACCGGATCTCTCCGGTTTTCATATCAAGGAATACCCGAATTATGCAGGAATTGAAGATCAGGTCAGAACGATCCGCTCATTTTGCCGTCCGGTGATCCTCGTGGATGATATTCTTCACAAGGGATACCGTATGCAGAGACTGGATCCGGTGCTGACCGACAACGGCGTACAGGTCCATAAACTGATCGTGGGCATCCTGTCCGGAAACGGAAAGGATCTCATGTCCGTTCAGAAAAGAGCCGTCGACAGCGTTTATTATCTGTCGAATCTGAAGGCATGGTTTGTGGAGTCTTCCATGTACCCCTTTATAGGCGGGGACGGAGTGGAACGGCATACCGGAACGATCGATGACGATTTTACGGCGATCAATCTGATCCTTCCGTACGTTTTGCCGGGATTCCTGTCGAAGAGCTGCAGCAAGGCGGCGATATACGATTTTTCGATGGTGTGCCTGGAGAATGCCAGAGACATTCTGAAGGCGCTGGAAGAGGAGTATCAGAAAGAATTCCAGCGGAAGCTCACATTGCGGCGGCTTCCGGAGGTCATCAATGCGCCGAAGCTGACAGACGTCGGCCAATGTCTGGATTTTGACAGGACGCTGGCGGCAAGCACCTATGTGGAGGATGATATCGAACGTCTGCAAAGGCTGAAAGGACTGATATGAGAAGACTGCACGAACTGTATCAGGGCGATATAATCCGGAGGGACCATTCGTTCATTGTGCCGGGATACCGACTGCTTTCTGGCCGGAAGCATCGCATCCACATACTGGCTATGGGTGATGTGGGGGGGACGCTTGCTTTGGCGATTCGTCTCGTCGGGAGCGACGTCGTTTCGGAAATCGGGATCTGCGATATCAATGAGAAGAGTATCAGCCGGTGGGAACAGGAACTGAACCAGATAACAATGCCGGATGATCCGTCGGCGTTCCCGGAAGTGGTGCCGGTGCAGGTCAAAGACCTTTTTCAGTGCGATGCGGTTGTTTTCTGCGCTTCAGCCGGCGTGCCGGATCTGTCCCGGAAGGACGTCGATGTACGCATGGTACAGCTGGAGAAAAACAGGGAACTGATCGACGGATATGCGGCAGCTGCCGTCCGGGCAGGCTATGAAGGAGAGTTTTTTGTGGTTTCCGATCCCGTAGACCCTTTGTGCAGGGCGGCGCTTCAGGGAGGGATCGGCAGCAAGCGGATCCAGGGCTTCGGACTGGGCGTGATGAACGCGCGGGCGGCATACTATGCGCGCCGGGATCCGGCTTTCGCATCGTACCTTACAGGCGGACGTGTGTTTGGCCCTCACGGAAAGGACCTGGTTGTCGCAGATGATATCAATCATTACGATGATGCAAAATCAAAACGCCTGACGGAAATGACTGTTCAGGCCAATGTGATGATCCGGGAGACGGGTTTCAAGCCATATATCGCACCGGCGGTTTCTTCCGGAGCGCTTTCGATCCTGGAAAATCTCCGCGGTCACTGGCAGTACAGCTCTGCCTGGTTTGGCGGGGAAGACGGGACATTTCTGGGGATGCGTAACCGGCGGACGGAGGAAGGACTTGAGATAGAAGACCTGCCCTTGGACGACCGCCTTTTTGACAGAATAGAACGGGCTTTTATCCATTTAAAGAAACTGAGGTAAAAGAACTTGTATGAATAACAGAATCACACTGATCCGGCCCCGTTGCCGGGACGAAGAGAAAACGCTGCGTCTGAAGAGCGTGCTGGAGTGCGGACTGGAAGGATACGAATACGATCTGCTTGAAACGGCAGAGGAAACAGCCGCAGCCGATCTGCGCGGGCGGCGTCTTTTGTTTGCGGTCGAACTGGGAGAATCCGGCATCAATCTGGAATATGTGAAGCTTTTGAAGGCCATGCGTCTGAACAGGAAGATGTTCGAAGGATGCCTGGCGGGGATCGTGGTGGACGGCAACAGTGAACTGTTTACGAAATCCGCTGCCAGGCATATGGTGTTCTCTGCGAACCGGGCGGGTTGCGCGTTTCCCGGGCGCCCTCTGGTGGAAGGGACCAGAACGCTCCGGAATTTCAATATCATTGCCGCAAATCTGGGGACGGACAATGAAACCGCCTATAAGCTGTCTGTAAAGGATCTCATTGAACGGGTCTGCCGTTATGAAAAGAAGAGGATCGTGCGTCCAAAGCTCCTGGCGCTGCATGCCGGGATCCCGGAAACATCGAATACACTGCTTTTATGGAGCATGATACGGGATCATCTGGACGCCGACATTCAGGAGATCTCATTGCGGAACGGTGAACTGCATGACTGCCGCGCCTGTTCCTATGAAACCTGCCTTCATTTCGGGGAAAAATCAAAGTGTTTTTACGGCGGGGTCATCACGGAGGACGTCTATCCGGCTGTTCTTGACTGCGACGGGCTGGTCATGATCTGTCCCAATTACAACGACGCCGTCAGCGCGAACCTGACAGCGTTTATCAACCGGCTCACCGCATTGGTTCGTGTTCACAGCTTTTCCGATAAACGGCTCTACGCAGTGATCGTATCCGGATACAGCGGCAGCGACATCGTGGCGGAGCAGCTGATCAGTGCCCTGAATATGAATAAAACCTTCTTCCTTCCGGCAGGATTTGCGATGATGCGCATCGCGAACGACCCGGGATCTATTGTTCATTCCCGGGGCATCCGGGAAGACGCGGCATCTTTCGCGGCGGCAATGATGAAAGAGTTTCGGGAATAACGGTCCGGACAGGTCAGCCGGGGAGCGTTGTGGAATACAGCGACAAGCAGGAGCGCTGTTTTAAACAAAAAAGGAGAAATCCCGCATCCGGGGGAGAATGCGGGATTTATTTTCTTTTTGTAAGGTGGTTAGGTTTTTTCTTTACACCCACAGAATACCGTTTGTTTATGGCATTTATGTGTACGTAAAGGGAAAAATCCGTGAGTTATATTTCTGTAACACATTACAGCAGCGGCACGAAGACCTTCAGGAATCCCCGCAGCAGCTTGATGAAAATGTTCACGTTGCTGCACTGTTCCTCCGTCACCGGCACGCAGTCTCGGAGCATGTCCATGTAGTCCGCCTTCAGCTGGTTCACCGCCGAGGAGCGGTACATGAAGCAGCCGCACTCAAAGTGCAGGTACAGGCTCCGGTAGTCCATGTTGATCGTGCCCACCGTGGCAAACTCGTCGTCGCAGAGGAAAGTCTTGGAGTGGATGAAGCCCGCTTCGTATTCGTAGATCTTCACCCCCGCCCGGATCAGCTCCAGGAAATTCGCCTGGGTGCATATGTGGACGTACCACTTGTCGTACTGGTGGGGTGTGACGATCCTCACGTCCACCCCGTTTTTCGCCGCCAGGGTCAGGCTGGTGGTCAGTTCGTTGTCGATGATCAGGTAGGGCGTGCTGATGTAGATGTAACGCTTCGCCTTGTTGATCATGTTCAGATACACCATCTCCGCCTGGATCTCGCTGTCCAGGGGGCTGTCCCCGTAGGGCATCACGTACCCGTCGGTCTTGAAGGGCCGGGTGCTGTAGATGTAGGGGGCGTACCGGCTGTAAGGGAGGCTCTCGTATTCCCCGCAGAGGTTCCACATCTGCAGGAACATCACCGTCATGGTCCAGACCGCCTCTCCCCGCAGCATGACCCCGGAGTCCTTCCACTGCCCGAAGGGCTGGGTCACGTTCATGTATTCGTCCGACAGATTGATGCCGCCGGTGAATCCCACGTTGCCGTCGATGACGGTGAGCTTCCGGTGGTCCCGGTTGTTCAGGATCGGCACGCTGAAGACGTGGGCCCGGAAGGGGTTGAAGACCCGGCAGTTGATGCCGAACTTCCGGATCAGGGTGTGGTTGTACTTGGGAGGCAGCTTCATGGCGCAGCCGATGTCATCGTAGATGATCCGGACTTCCACGCCTTCCCGGACTTTCCGCTGGAGGATCTCCAGGATGTTGTCCCACATGTAGCCGTTTTCGATGATGAAGTATTCCATGAAGATGAACTGCTGGGCCTTGTCCAGCTCTTCCAGCAGCCGTTCAAAGAACTTCTCCCCGGGACTGAGGTATTCGGTCTCGGTATTTTTATACACCGGGAAGATGGAAGCCGGCGTATGGTCGTCCGGTCCGGAACCCCGGTGGGCCGTCCCCAGGTAGTGGATCTGGTTGTAGATCCCGGGGTCGGTGGCCTTGAGCTCCTTCACCACGTCCGGGTCCTGCTTCAGCAGACCGGCGGTCTCCTTGCTGACACGGAGGTTCTGGGTCTTGATGTGCTTGCCCACCCGGTGGGACCCGAAGATCAGGTAGAACAGACCCCCGAAGATCGGGAAGATCAGGATCGGGATGATCCAGGCCAGTTTATACGACGGGTTTTCTTTTTTATTGGTGATGAAGAACACGACGATGACGCTGATAATGGTGAGGGTCCAGTGGATGTAGGCGTACTTGTCCGTCAGCAGGAAGATCCCCACCACCATCACCACCAGCTGGATAAAGACCAGCAGCGTGGCGATCACCAGCCGGTTCGTCATGAATTTGATGATTTTTTCCATAAGAAACCTCATGACCCGTTGATTCTTCCATGGTTTCGGATATATAATGGGTCATATTATAATAATATACCATACTTGTGTGACAATAGAAAGGCGGTTTGCATGGAACGGGAGATAATTTTAGTCGATGTTAATGACCGGCCGGTGGGGACGGCCACCAAGGAGGACGCCCATCGCCGGGGGGACCTGCACCGGGCTTTTTCCGTCTTTCTGTACTGCGGGGACCGGCTGCTGATCCAGCAACGGGCCTTCCATAAATACCATTCCGGCGGCCTGTGGGCCAACACCTGCTGCTCCCATCCCCGGCCCGGGGAGGAGCTGGAGGAGGCGGTCAGTAGGCGGCTGAAGGAAGAGGCGGGCATCGAATGCGAAGTGAAGGAGATCTTCTCCTTCGTCTATAAGCACCGGTTCGCCGAAGACCTGTACGAACACGAATACGACCACGTCTTCCTGGGGGAATACTGCAGTGATCCGGTGCCGAACCCGGAGGAAATCGAGGCCTTCCGGTGGATCTCCTTCGGGGATCTGAAGCGGGAACTGGCGGAAGAACCGGAGAAATTCGCCCCCTGGTTCGTGATCGCCGCACCCAGGGTGCTGCGAGTCATTAGGGACGGTTCTTTTTGACTCACTTTTGATTTCGCTCAAAACAAAAGATAGAAGGATAATATTGACATAATACCCAATATATTATAAGATTGTCCAGGGGTGATAGAATGCCACGGCAAATCAGATACTTGGGAGACACAGGATGGGTTCACATAGTTATTCGGGGAATCAATCGAGAGAATCTGTTTTATGACAAGGAGGATTATGAGCGTTTCTTTTCGACATTATATCGTTTTCAGAAGGAAACAGAATCGGTGTTGGCGGCTTGCTGTCTGATGAGTAATCATGTACATCTTTTACTTTTTGAAAAAACCAATGAACACTCTGAGTTGATCAGGAAGGTTTTGGTCAGTTACGCCTCTTATTACAATAAAAAATACGATCGTGTGGGCCATGTGTTCCAAGACCGTTTCCGTAGCGAACCCGTTGAGGATGAGCAGTATTTCTTAAACGTTGTGCGGTATATTTACCAGAATCCCGAAAAGGCGGGAATCTGCAGTGCGGGAGACTATCCTTACACTTATTTAAACGAATATCATATTCCGACAGAACTATTCTCCACGCGGGAGGAATGGAAATCATTTTTGGATACGCCAAATGATGACCGGTTTCTCGATTATGATTCCCGGAACGGATATACCGATTCTGAAGCGGTGAAACTGATAGAATCGATTACGGGTAATAGCAACCCGCAGAAGCTTCAGAGCATAGAAAGGATGAAAAGGGATGAGGTACTTCGACAACTGAAGAGGAGGGGGCTAACAATACGTCAGATCAATCGCTTAACGGGGATAAACCGGAATATTGTGCAGCGAGCATGAGTCAAAAAGAACCGTCCCCATTGACTCTTTTTGTTACGATTTTGTGATTTTTAAATCACCCGCTTTTCATTTCTCCGGAAATATGGTATAACTGTGAAGTGAAAACAAATCCTGTAATCAGAAAGGAAACAGAAATGATAAAGAAAGTACTTGCATTTGCGCTGGCTTTTGCACTGGTGTTCTCCATGAGCGCCTGCAGCTCCAGCAAGGTGGAAACCTCTGAAAAAGCATACGATTTCGACCTGTCGGAATACGTCACCGTCGGGGATTACATCGGCATCGACGTGGAACGGGTGGACCCGGATCCGGTAACGGATGAAGACGTCCAGACCGAGATCACCAGCGTCCTGGAATCCAAGATCAGCTGGGAAGAAGTGGACCGGCCGGCGGAAAACGGCGATAAGGTCAACATCGACTACGAAGGTAAGATCGACGGGGAGACCTTTGACGGCGGCAGCGCACAGGGTTACGATCTGACTTTGGGAGACAATATGTTCATCGAGGGCTTTGAGGAAGGCCTGGTAGGTGCGAACAAAGGCGAGACCAAGGAACTGGAACTGACTTTCCCGGATCCTTATGTCAATAACGAAGAACTCTCCGGCAAGCCGGTAGTATTCACCGTTACCGTCAACAGCATCTCCGAAGAGAAGGTGCCGGAACTCAACGATGAGTTCGTGAAGTCCCTGAAGGAAGACTATAAGACCGTGGACGAATACGAAGCGGCTGTCCGGAAAGACCTGGAAGACCAGGCGGCGGAAACCGCCAAGCAGGCCATGATGTCCTCCGCATGGACGACTGTCATGGACAACAGCGAAGTCATCAAGTATCCGGAAGAGGAAGTGGCGAAGAAGCAGCAGGAAATGAAGGATTACTATGAACAGTATGCGGAAAGCTACGGCATGACCTGGGAAGACTTCATCTCCATGACCGGCATGACGGAAGAACAGTTTGAAGAAGAATCCAAGACCTATGCGGAAGAGAGCGTCAAGGAAGAGATGATCATGTACACCATCGTGCGCAACGAGAACATCTCCGTGACGGAAAAGGTCTATGAAGAGGAAGCCCAGAAGTACGTGGACTCCCTGGGGTATGAATCCATCGAAGCCCTGGAAGAAGCCTACGACAAGGACACCATCATCACCAGCATCCTCTGGAACCAGGTGTTTGAGTTCCTGCTGGACAACGCCAACATCGTAGAACCGGGAGCAGCCACGGATGACGCGGCGGCGGAAGATGCGGCGGCCACCGAAGAACCGGCGGAAGAACCGGCTGAAGAAGCGGAACAGGGCGAATGATCCGCTGAACGGGAAAAAAAGATTGAACTACGCGGGCTCAGGTGATAAAATGAGTTAGCGGAAATGACCCGTCTCAACGGTTGTTGGGACGGGTTTTTTGAATAAACGGAGGTAAGAGAGATGAAAAAAGACAGAATCGAAACCAGATGCGTGCAGGGCGGATACACCCCGGGAAACGGTGAACCCCGGCAGATCCCCATCATCCAGAGCACCACGTTCAAGTATGCCACCAGCGAAGACATGGGCAAGCTCTTCGACCTGGAGGCGGAAGGATATTTCTATACAAGGCTGCAGAACCCCACCAATGACATGGTGGCGGCGAAGATCTGCTCCCTGGAGGGCGGAACGGCGGCCATGCTGACCTCCTCCGGCCAGGCGGCTTCCTTCTACAGCGTTTTCAATATCGCCGGCTGCGGCGACCACGTGGTAGCGTCCTCGGCCATCTACGGCGGGACTTACAACCTCTTCGCCGTGACCATGAAGCGGATGGGCATCGACTTCACCTTCGTGAATCCGGACTGTTCCGACGAAGAACTGGAAGCGGCCTTTAAGCCCAACACGAAGGCGGTCTTCGGCGAGACCATCGCCAACCCGGCCCTGATCGTTTTGGACATTGAAAAATTCGCGAAGGCGGCCCACGACCACGGGGTGCCGCTGATCATCGACAATACCTTTGCCACCCCGGTGAACTGCCGGCCCTTCGAGTGGGGCGCCGATATCGTGACCCACTCCACCACGAAGTACATGGACGGCCACGGTGCGGGCGTGGGCGGATGCATCGTGGATTCCGGCAACTTCGACTGGATGGCCCATGCGGACAAGTTCCCCGGGCTGACCACCCCGGATGACAGTTACCACGGCATCGTCTATGCGGAGCGGTTCGGACAGGGCGGCGCTTTCATCACGAAAGCCACCGCGCAGCTGATGCGGGACTTCGGTTCCATCCAGTCCCCCCAGAACGCTTTCCTGTTGAACCTGGGGCTGGAAAGCCTCCACGTGCGGATGAAGCGGCACTGCGAAAACGCTCAGAAGGTGGCGGAATTCCTGGAAGCCCACGAAAAAATCAGCTGGGTAAATTACGCCGGGCTGCCCGGAAACAAATACTATGAACTGGCCCGGAAATACATGCCGAACGGCACCTGCGGCGTCATCAGTTTCGGCGTCGCCGGCGGGCGTGAAGCGGCTTCCATCGTCATGAAGAACCTGAAGGTGGCGGCCATCGAGACCCACGTGGCGGACGCACGGACCTGCTGCCTGCACCCGGCCAGCGCCACTCACCGCCAGATGAACGACGAAGAGCTCCTGGCTGCCGGAGTTTCCCCGGACCTGATCCGGTACTCCTGCGGCATCGAAAACGCCGACGACCTGATCGAAGACCTGGATCAGGCACTGAGCGCCATCTAACAGAGAAAACAAAAGGAGAGATCAAAATGCCTATCAAAATACCCAACGAACTGCCTGCATTTGAAACCCTGACGAGCGAGAACATCTTCGTCATGACGGAGACCCGGGCCATCACCCAGGACATCCGTCCCCTGAGGATCGTTCTGCTGAACCTGATGCCCACCAAGATCGCTACGGAAACCCAGTTCAGCCGCCTCCTGGGGAACTCCCCCCTGCAGGTGGAACTGGAACTGGTGAGCACCGATTCCCATAAACCGAAAAACGTGCCGGAAGAACACATGCTGGCCTTTTACAAGACCTTTGATGAGATCAAGCACGAGAAATACGACGGCATGGTCATCACCGGGGCGCCGGTGGAACAGATGGACTATGAAGACGTGGAATACTGGGAGGAACTCTGCGAGATCATGGAGTGGTCCAAGACCAACGTCCACAGTACCCTGCATATCTGCTGGGGAGCCCAGGCCGCCCTGTATTACCATTACGGAATCCCCAAGATCCCTCTGGACAAAAAGCTGTTCGGCGTGTTTGAACATCAGACGGAAGTGCAGAACCACCTGCTGTTCCGGGGCGCCGACGATATTTTCTACGTGCCCCATTCCCGCCACACCACGGTGGACCGGAAGGACGTGGAAAACTGCGATGCCCTGAAGATCATCGCCTCTTCCCCGGACGCCGGGGTCTATGTGGCGGAGCATGACGGGGGAAAACAGTTCTTCGTCATGGGCCATCCGGAGTACGACCCCCTCTCTCTGAAAGGCGAGTACGACCGGGATGTGGCGGCGAATCTGCCCATCAACATCCCGAAGAATTACTATCCCGGCGATGACCCGTCAAAGATGCCGGTGGTCAGGTGGAGGACCCACGCCAACATGCTCTATTCCAACTGGCTGAACTACTTCGTCTACCAGACGACCCCGTACGATATCACCACCGTGGGGCAGCCCATTACCTTCGGAGTATAGTCCGGCTGAAATATGAACTTTTACGGAAAAGGGTTGACTTCACTGCTTTAGCACGGTAAAATTCTTAACGTAAGTTGTTTTTAACGACCCGAATATGAACATAATGGAGGAAAAGATGAAGAAATTATTAGCACTGACCCTGGTGGCTGTAATGATCATTGGCATGCTGGCTGCCTGCGGTTCTTCTGAAGACGCTGCCGGCGGAGACGAAGGCTCCGGCGCAGATATCACCACTTTAAAAGTTGGTTTTGACGCGGAATATCCGCCTTACGGCTATATGGACGATGACGGCAACTACACCGGCTTCGACCTGGAACTGGCCCAGGGCGTTTGCGACTACTACGGCTGGGAATTCGAGCCCATTCCGATCGACTGGGATTCCAAGGATATGGAACTGGATTCCGGTGCCATCGACTGCATCTGGAACGGTTTCACCATGACCGGCAGGGAAGATCTGTACACCTGGTCCATTCCGTACGTGGATAACTCCCTCGTGCTGATGACCGCTTCGGACTCCGGCATCAACGGAGTAGGCGACCTGGCCGGCAAGAAGGTCGGCGTGCAGCAGGCTTCTTCCGCGGATACCTTCCTGCAGGAAGATGAAGGCGCCGCATTGAAGGAAACCTTTGCGGACACCCTGTATTTCAACAGCTACAACACCGCTTTTGTGGAACTGCAGTCCGGTTCCGTTGACGCTGTCATCGTGGATATCGGCGTAGCGAAGTACCAGGTAGCTTCCAGAGGCGACGACAAGTATAAGATCTGCGACGAACCGGTCTCCAAGGAACAGTATGCGATCGGTTTCAAGCTGGGCAACGAAGAGCTGAGAGACAAGGTGCAGGACGGCCTGCTGAAGCTGGTTGTGGACGGCACTTTCGAAGAACTGGCTGCGAAGTATGAACTGAGCGACATGGTCATCCTGAAGAAGGGTGAAGTGGACAACGGTCAGGATCCGGATGATGACACCGTTTACGATGAAAATCAGCCGATCGGTGAAAGCGGCAACTAATTATAGACAATAACGATCAATGCTTTATGGGCTGCCCGAGGGTGGGCAGCCCATACTTCTATGGAGGGAAAATATGTCTCTATCGATCATGCTCAGCCAGCTGAGCGTTGGGATGGTCCGGGCTGTGGGGATCTTTGCGCTGACCCTGCTGTTCTCGCTTCCCCTCGGGATGCTGGTGGCATTTGCCCGGATGTCCAAAAACGGCATCATCAAAAACATCGCCCGGGTGTACATTTCCGTGCTGCGGGGAACGCCGCTGATGCTTCAATTGCTGGTGGTGTATTTTGCCCCCTTCTATCTGTGGCACGCCAATATCGGCGGCTACCGGTTCGCAGCCGTGATCCTCGGGTTCACGCTGAATTACGCCGCCTATTTTGCGGAGATCTACCGGGGCGGGATCCAGTCCGTTCCCCAGGGACAATATGAAGCGGCCCAGGTGCTGGGGTATTCCAAGTCCCAGACTTTCTTCCGCATCGTGCTGCCCCAGGTGGTCAAGAACATCCTGCCGGCGGTGACCAACGAGGTTATCACCCTGGTCAAGGATACGTCCCTGGCCTTTGCGCTGGCCTATCAGGAAGTCTTTACCCTGGCGAAGCAGATCGCGGCGGCCCAGACCAATTTCATCCCCTTCGTGGTGGCCGGCATTTTCTATTACGTTTTCAACGTGCTGGTGGCCTTTGTCATGGAGCGGATCGAACACAAAATGGATTATTACCGATAGGAGGGATGACGGATGAAGATTTTAGAGATCAACAACAGCCGGAAGCATTTCGGCGATCTGGAAGTCCTGAAGGACATCTCCCTGTCGGTGGAGAAAAACCAGGTGGTTTCCATCATCGGGCCTTCCGGCTCCGGGAAATCCACCCTGCTGCGGTGTGCGACCCTGCTGGAGACCCTGGACGGGGGCGATCTGATCTATCTGGGGGACTATGCGGCCAAGGCGGATGAAAACGGCAACGCTGTTTACGCGGCGCCGGAGGAACTGAAAAAGATCAAGATGAATTTCGGGCTGGTATTCCAGAATTTCAACCTGTTCCCCCATTATTCCGTGCTGAAAAACGTGATGGAAGCGCCGGTGCTGGTGCAGAAGCGGAACAAGGACGAGGTGAAGGAGGAAGCCATGGAGCTTCTGAGGAAGATGGGTCTGGAGGACAAGGCGGACGCTTATCCATTCCAGCTGTCCGGCGGTCAGCAGCAGCGGGTATCCATCGCCCGGGCCCTGGCCATGAAGCCCAACATCCTCTTCTTCGACGAACCCACGTCGGCCCTGGACCCGGAACTCACCGGTGAGATCCTGAAGGTCATCAAGGACCTGGCGGCGGAGCATATGACCATGGTCATCGTGACCCATGAAATGGCTTTCGCGAGGGATGTGTCCGACTATATCATCTTTATGGACGGAGGCGTCATCGTGGAAGAAGGCACCCCGGACCAGGTCATCAATCATCCGACCCAGGAGCGGACGAAACTGTTCCTGAGCCGGTTCAAGAACGACTAGAGAAGATTGGAGATTGAAGATTGGAGATGGAAGATGAAAAAGGGCCCTGCGGGCCCTTTTTGTTATCTCCAGATGATATAGATCCATAATATGCACAAGAGGAAGACGCCGGCGGCTGCCAGAACGGCAGGACTGAGGCGGGGGCTTCCGGCGGGTTTTCCTCCGGGGGTATTTTTTTCCTCTCCGGCGCTGTTTAGGACCTCCACTTCGCTTTCGTCCAGAACAGTATAGGGGACGTCCCGGGGACCGTCGTTCTTTTCCGGCTCTTCCGGTTCTTCCGGCTCCGTTTGTTCCGGGGGCATTTCCGGTTCTTCCGGCTCCGGTGCTTCCGGGGACGATTCCGGCGGCTGTGTTTTCGGTTCCTCCGCGGCGATCTCCGGGGACGGGGCTTCCTCCCCGCCGGCCTCCGGCCGGTTCCGGCACAGGAACGCCTGCCGGATCGCCTCCAGGTCGGGTCTCCCTGCCGGAGGTTCCGTCAGATGACGGTAGCGCTCCTCGGCTTCCCGGTGGGCGTCCTTGATCTCCTGCCCTTCCAGCAGGATCTTTCGTTCATTGTCTTCTTCGATAATGATGTAGGTCTCGTCCATTTTATGCTCCTGTCAGTCCCGGATGCGGGCGTTGATCTCATCCTTCAGCTGCTGCTTTTCCCGCTTCAGGGCTTCCACCTCTTTTTCCAGTTCCTCGGTCTGCTTCATCAGGGAAGCGGCTTCGGCGGCAACCGGGTCCGGCGTCTCCTGTGGGATCTCCGCCTCCGACAGCAGGGGCACCGGGGTCTCCGCCAGGGTCTGCTGATGATAATCCAGAAGCAGGCGGGTCTTTTCCTCCAGGGCGGCCATTTCCGCCTGGGCTTCCTCCAGGCGGGCATTGATCTTCTCGGCGCTGATCTTCAGGGAATCCAGCCCCGTTTCGATGCCGTCCATCCGGTCGTCCATGGTCTTCATCGTATCCATTATATCGTCGGTTTTCCCGTGCCAGTGCCGGAGGCTCCGGATCAGCAGAAGGATTATGGCGGCAGATAAGACCACCAGGACCGTCAGTATGATGCGGGTCCCGGAACCGGCGAAAAACGTAGTCATTCCGGTCATCGGAAAATCTCCTTTCCTCATCCCCATTATATACAAAGGACGGGGGGTAATCAAGATTGGGGAATGGAATAAAAAAGACTTGATTTATCCCCAAACACTTCCTGTACTTGTCACAGTTTTTCCATATTGACAGGCTATTCTGATATCATCAAGAAGAACGATGCAAAAAACTGTTTAAAAACAAGAAAAAGGGGTAGCTCCCGGAAGGAGTGAACAAAGTGTACGACGACTACGACTATGAAAGAAGCGAGAGGATGAATTCGATCTACGGAGGCACCAGATCCGCCCGCAGGAATTCCGGCAAGGGCGGCAAAATCCTGAAAGTGCTGGCGATCATGGCGCTGGCGGCCCTGGTTTCGGTAGCCAGCTGCGCAGCCTACATGGCAGCCATCGGCTATGGCCCCGGAAAAACCGAGCCCTACACCGTGAACCAGGTCACCACGGAAGCGCCGGCGACCTCCGTTGTCAACGCTAATGCGGCGGAACTGACCACCCCCCAGGTGATCCAGAACGTGCTGCCTTCGGTGGTGGGCGTTAACGTATCCACCATGATGGGCGAGGGTTCCGGCTCCGGGATCATTTTCTCCCAGGACGGCTACATCGTCACTAACCAGCACGTGATTGACGGCGCCATGAGCGTGAAAGTCAAGCTCAGCGACGCCACGGAATACGATGCCACCATTGTCGGCCAGGATGCGCGGACGGATCTGGCAGTGATCAAGATCGACGCCACCGGGCTGCCGGCGGCCACCATCGGGGACTCCGACCAGCTGGTCCAGGGCGAATCCATCCTGGTCATCGGGAATCCGCTGGGTGAGACCCTCTCCGGATCCACCACCCAGGGCATCATCTCCGCGCTGGGCAGGGAGATCGAGATCGAAGGCAAGATCATGCATTACATCCAGACCGACGCGGCCATCAACCCGGGCAACTCCGGCGGCGCGCTGGTGAACCAGGCCGGCCAGGTGGTTGGCGTGACCTCCGCGAAGATCAGCGATACTTCGGCGGAAGGCCTGGGATTTGCGATTCCCATTAACGAAGCGATTCCCGTGATCGAAGACCTGATCAACAACGGATACGTGACCGGACGGCCCATGATCGGGATCTCCGGCGAGAACGTTTCCCAGCAGGTATCCGCGATCTACGGACTGCCGGTGGGCATTTACGTCCGGTACGTGGATCCCCAGTCCGGCGCAGCGGCGGGCGGCGTCCAGCAGGGCGATGTCATCACCGCGCTGAACGGCAAGGAAGTCCAGACCCTGGCGGAACTGAACAACGTGCGGGACGAGTACAAAGCCGGCGAGACCGTCACCCTGACGGTATGGCGCGACGGCAGCGAACTGCAGCTGGACGTGGTTCTGAGCGAGGCGACGGCAAGCAATTAAACGAGGACGTTGAAATGGCGGAAAAGATCCAGTTGATAGTGGCGAATCCGGCGGGAAACACGACGATACTGGTGCTGTCCCCGGTGGACCGGGAGCGGTACGCGGAAGTCGCCGGAAAGCTGCTTCAGATCGATTTCAAAAGAATAAAGGCTGCCCATGGCGGCAGCCTTCCTTTTTTCCCGGGCACCTTTACGGAAGAGGTGTACCGGCAGGAGATCCGGGGCGAGCAGGTGGGCTTTGTCCTGGAGGACCGGACCGACCCCGAAACCGGCGAAAAGACCGCTGCGGTGGAAATGGCCGGCATGGAGTTCTGCGGAAATGCCTTCCGGGCCTTTGCCTGCTGGAAGGCGCAGGGCTTTCGGCCGCCACTCCGGGAAGTAAGGGGAAAGATGAGCGGGTGCGAAGGCATCCTCACGGCGGCGATCGACGCCGAAGGAAAGAATGCCGAGGTCACCATGCCCCTGCCGGTGTCCGTCTCCCGCTATGGGGAGGGCGTTCTGGTGGATCTGGGCGGGATCGCCCATCTGGTCCTGCCGGACGCGGAGCCTTCCGCGGAACGGTTTGAAGCGCTCCGGAAGGAGTTCAACCGCTTTTCGGCTTTCGGGGCAATGTTCATGGACGGGGAGAACGGCTTCATGACGCCGGTCGTCTACGTCCGGGACGCGGGCACCATGTATTTTGAGGGCAGCTGCGCCTCGGGGACCACGGCGGCGGCCGTCGTGGAGACTTTGGAAAAACCCGACGGCACCTACCGTTATTCCTACCGGCAGCCGGCGGGCACGCTGGAAGCCCGGGTAGTGAAGGAATCCGGCCGGATCCGAGAGATCCGTCTCGGCGGACCCGTGGAATTGTCCCAGGTGATCGAAGTCGAAATATAACCCGCCGAAATAATCATTGACCCCGGCGGGTTTTGTGTTATAATACTAATTGCAGTTGAATGCGGGCGTAGTTCATTGGTAGAACACGAGCTTCCCAAGCTTGAAAGGTGGGTTCGATTCCCATCGCCCGCTCCATCTTTTTTTTCGATTGCTCTTGCATTTCCCTGCGGGATATGGTATATTGATTAGGCGTTCAAAAGTGCATATGCGGAAGTGGCTCAGGGGTAGAGCATCGCCTTGCCAAGGCGAGGGTCGCGAGTTCGAATCTCGTCTTCCGCTCCAAACGAAAAGACTTCGGAATCTCCGAAGTCTTTTTTTACGGGCCGATGTGGGCATCGGCCCCTACAATGCGGCGCATTCTATTCCAGCGGCAGGGTGAAGCGGAAGCAGCTGCCCTTGTCGGGATTGTTTTCCGCCCACAGGTTTCCGCCGTGGGCCTGGATGATGGTCTTGCAGGTGGGAAGTCCCATGCCGAAGCCCCGGGCGGTTCCCGGGTCCGGTTCCCGGACTTTGCTGACCCCGTATTCGAAGAGTTCGGGCAGTTCCGCTTCCGGGATTCCGCATCCGTTGTCGCTGACCGAAAACAGGGCGTTGACGTCGTCCGCCGACAGGGAGATCTCGATCTCCGTGCTGTCGCCGGAATGCCGGACCGCGTTATCCAGCAGATTCAGGAGCACCTGGCGGATCAGAGCCGAGGCCATGGGTACCACGATCAGTTCCTCCGGCATTCGGACCGTAATGGTCTGGATGACGTTCGCTGAACTGAACTGGGAAACGGCGGAGGCGATGACTTCCTCGGCGATCTCCGGCACCTTCTGCACTTTCACGGTATCGCCGCCGATCTGGGTCACCGACAGGAGATTGTCGATCATCCGGATCAGCCACTCCGACTCATTGCCGATGCTTTCGGCCATTTGCCGGCGTTCCGCGGGACTCAGGTTTTCCCCCTCTTCGCAGAGCCGGACGGCGGTTTTTTGGATGCCTTCCAGCGGGATCTTCGAGTCCTCGGAAATCGCCTGGAGGAGATGGTTCTTCATTTTTTCGTTTTCCGCGCCTCTGCCGGTCTGGAACTGGCTCAGGTAGGAACCCTGGACCTTCCGGGCGGTATCTTCCGCCTGCTCTTTCTGTTTCCGGTACCGCCGGATCAGGCAGCTGACGAAGACGGATACCGCCAGCAGGACGCCGAAATCCACCAGGTAACCGGGACGGGAAAGGTCGAAGCGGTTAAAGGGCTCGATAAAGAGTATATTGGAAGCGACCGCGCCGAAAACGGAAGCGAGAACGCCCCATATGTATTCATGGGCCATCCGGCCCGTCAGGGCTGCCGCCAGCACGTAGATCACGATACTGGCTGCCGTGTTCCCTCCGATGGACCGGGCCAGAAAACCAAGACCCGTGGCGAGGGCCAGCAGGATGGCTGTTTTCAGAAAATCCTGGACTCTTACAGGCATTTATGATCTCCTTATGATATTTTCTCCGCAGAGGATGTTTTTTTCATAAATTCTTGATATAATATTATTCTACCATCGATTGGGACAAAAGAGAAAGAGAAGTGACTGATATGAGAAAATTTTATGGAATACTGCTGGCGATGATCGTACTGTGGAGCATGGGGCTGATGGCCGGGTGCTCCCTGAACGGCGGATCTTCCGACAAGGCGGAAGAGGAACAGGCGCCGCCGGAGATCGTGATCGCCGGCGGGGAGAAGGGGACTTCCTACAGCAATTACGCCGCTGCGGTCTACTCGGAGATGAACGAGGTGCTGGAAGACGTGAAATTCCGGACCGAATCCAACGGGAACCTGATCATGGGCCTGATGAAGGTCAACAACAAGACGGCGGACATCACCCTGACCCAGGGGGACCTGCTGTATTATGCGGCGAACCAGATGTACTATTTCAGCGACAAGCCGCTGGAAAACCTGCGGGCCATCACCTCCTGCTACTGGGTGGGCCTGCAGTTTATCACCCGGAAGGATTTCGCCGGGGATTCGCCGGCGGCCCTGGCCGGCAAGCGGATCCTGGTGGGCGAGGAAGGCTCCGTAGCCGCCGTCAGCGCCCAGACGATCCTGCTGGCCTATGGCGTGAATGAAGAGAATGCGGAACTGGTGTTCAAGGACACGGAAGACGCGGCGGAAGCCCTTCAGCAGGAAGAGGTGGATGCGGTGTTCTGCATGGGGGCGGCCCCCATCACCTCTTTCATGAAGCTGGCCATTACCGACGGGATCCGGATCCTGCCGGTGGAAGGGGAAGCCGCGGAGGCGCTGAAGGAGCAGTGCCCCTATTATCTGGACTATACCATCCCTGCCGGCAGCTATGAAGGCCAGGAGGAGGACGTGACCACCCTGGGGGTGAAAACGGTCCTGGTGGTGAACAAGGAAGTGGACGAGGAACTGGTGTACGTGATGACCCGGGTCCTCTTCGAGAACAAGGATGCCATCACCGAAGCCAATGCGAAGGGGGCGGAGCTCCATCCCCAGAAGGCTTCCGAAGGGGTGACGATCCCCTTCCACGGAGGGGCGCTGCAGTATCTGAACGAGATCGGCGTGCCGATCGTGGAATGATGACTGAAAACGGAAACTGTAAAAACAAAAACCCGGCAGGTGCCGGGTTTTTCGTTATTTTCTTCAATCTCCAATCTCCAATCTGCCGTCCTATTTCTCCTTCAGCAGGTCTCTGATCTCGCTCAGAAGCTTGACATCTTCGGCCGGTTCTTCCGGAGCGGCTTCCTCTTCTTCCTTGGGGCGTCTCGCCTTGTTGATCAGCTTGATTACAATGAAGATGGATAAAGCGATCAGCAGGAAGTCGATGATGTTCTGGATGAACGCGCCGTAAGCGATGGCATTGTCTTCGGTCATGACGTATTTCAGGTCCGCAAAGTTCACGCCGCCGGTGAAGATGCCCAGGATCGGCATGATCAGGTCATCCACCAGAGAGGTCACGATCTTACCGAATGCGCCGCCGATGATAACGCCGATGGCCATGTCCATAACACTGCCTTTCATGGCGAATTCTTTAAATTCATTGATAAACGATTTCATTTGTCCTTCTCCCTCCTGTTAGGTTTTGTTTTGCTGTTTCATTATAACCCTGCGGAAGAGGATTTGTAAAGGGAATTGAGCCAGCAAAACGCCCAAAAATATCAATGCGCATCCCAGGAGTTCCCGCCCGGTCAGCGTCTCGTGCAGCAGCCAGGCGCCGCCGATCACGGCAAAGACCGACTCCAGGCTCATGATCAGGGTGGCGATGGCCGGGGGTGTGCTTTTCTGCCCGATGATCTGGAAGGTGAAGCCCAGGCCCACGGACAGGATGCCGCTGTATAAAAGGGGTACGGCCGCCATCCGAATCAGTTCCCATGAGAAGGTCTCCAGCAGGAAGGTGAATACCGCGCTGAGAAGGGCCGTCAGCAGAAACTCCACCGCCGCCATCTTGATGTTGTCGGTTTGGGGGGAATAGTGGTCGATCAGCAGGATCTGGATCGCCCAGCACAGGGATCCGATCAGGCATAGAATCTCCCCCTTGCCCACGGCCAGTTCCCCGGGTTTCAGGCAGAGGAAATAGAAGCCCAGGGTGGCAAAGAAAATGCCAGCCCATACGTTGGGGGTGATTTTCTTTTTCAGGAACACTGCCAGCACCGGCACCACTACGATGTACAGGGCGGTGATGAAGGCGTTGCGCCCTGCGGTGGTATATTGCAAAGCCACCTGCTGGAAAGCGACTCCCAGGAACAGAAAGGTCCCGGAGAACACCCCGGCCTTCACCAGCGTCCGGTCCGGCCGGCCGTTTTTCAGCCAGGTCGTCTGCGGGAACTCTCCCCGCCGGCGTTTATGCTTGTCCAGTATCAGGGAAAAGGCCAGTACGCAGGCGGCTCCAAGGAAAAACCGGGCCATATTAAAGCCGTGGGGGCCCATGTAGTTCAGACCGTCTTTTTGGGCGACGAAACCGAATCCCCAGATGATGGCCGTGACCAGCAGCAGCAGGGGGGATCCGATCTTCCGGATATCCATACACTCACTTCTTTCAATGTAGTAATGCCACAATTATAGTGTTTTTTTAAGGGCACTGTCAAGAAGGAGTCAATGGGGACGGTTCTTTTTGACTCATGCCTGC
>JAFQZZ010000004.1 GCA_017405645.1 Bacillota bacterium | reverse complement strand
GTTATTCTTCTTCTTTCATTCGTTTCAGTATCAATTGATAGCCGTCCGCCCCGTAACTGAGGCATTTGTTGATCCGGCTGATGGTGGCGGTGCTGGCTCCGGTGATCTTCTCGATCTCGCTGTAGGTCTTCTCCTCGCTGAGCAGGTACGCCACGTGGAACCGCTGCCCCATGGCCCGGATCTCTTTGATGGTGCACAGATCCTCAAACAGCCGGTAGCACTCATCCCGGTCCTTCAGCTGCAGGATCGCATCGAAAAGCCGGTCGATCTCGTCACTTTTGAATCTCGTTTCGTAAGCCATAACTTTCACCCTTTAACGCTTTAATGTCTGAAACCATTATACACTCCGCCCGGGGAAAAATCAACCGGAGTTTTTGGAAATCAAAATGGTGATGTGGGGCCGTTGAAAAGCGGAATGTGATTTGCCGCCGGGGAATTGAGCATCCCCGGCGGCAAATACACAGGAAGCTATAACAGTCCTCTCCTCTCCAATCTCAAAAAACAATTGATTCTCACCCGTTTTTCCTGTACAATATATTAGTTGCATTTGTTAATAAACCAATTGAGATATAAGGAGTGTTGACATGAAGAAATTCAAGCGTATTTTAGTGGCGAACCGCGGCGAAATCGCCATCCGGGTCTTCCGGGCCTGCAAGGAAATGGGCATCCGTTCCGTAGCGGTCTACTCCGAAGAGGACAAGAATTCCCTGTTCCGGACCGTAGCGGACGAATCCTACCAGATCGGCAAGGGCAAGACCCCGGTGGATGCCTACCTGGGCATCAACGAAATCATCGGCCTGGCCAAGGCCAAGGGCGTGGACGCCATCCACCCCGGCTACGGATTCCTGGCGGAAAACGCCGAATTTGCAAGAAAGTGTGAAGAAGAAGGCATTGTTTTCATCGGACCCACCCATGAAATGATGGATATGCTGGGGGACAAGATCCAGTCCAAGATCGTGGCCCACAATGCCGGCGTGGCCACCATTCCGGGAGGCAGCAAAGCCATCGAGTCCGACGAGGAAGCCAAACAGGAAGCCCGGGAATGCGGGTATCCGGTCATGCTGAAAGCCTCTGCCGGCGGCGGCGGCCGGGGCATGCGGGTGGTCTACTCGGAAGATGCCCTGATCGCGGAATACAACAGCGCCCGGAGCGAATCCAAGAAAGCTTTCGGCAGCGACGAGATCTTTATCGAAAAATACCTGGATAAACCCAAGCACATTGAAGTGCAGGTGCTGGGCGACAATTACGGCAACCTGGTGCACCTCTACGAAAGAGACTGCTCCATCCAGCGCCGCCACCAGAAAGTGGTGGAATTCGCGCCGGCCCTGTGCCTGACCGAAGAAAAGAGACAGCAGATCTGCGAGGACGCGCTGAAGATTGCCGGCGCAGTGAACTACCGCAGCGCCGGGACCTGCGAGTTCCTGCTGGATTCCGACGGGAACCACTATTTCATCGAAATGAATCCCCGGATCCAGGTGGAGCATACGGTAACGGAAATGATTACCGGCATCGACATCGTCCAGTCCCAGATCCGCATCGCCCAGGGATACTCCCTGCATTCCGAAGAGGTTGGGATCCCCGCACAGGAAGACATCACCACCAGCGGTTATGCCATCCAGTGCCGTGTCACCACCGAGGATCCGGCCAACAACTTCATGCCGGATACCGGCAAGCTGGACGTGTACCGGACCAGCTCCGGCTACGGGATCCGTCTGGACGGCGGCAACGGCTTCACCGGCTCCATCATCACACCGTACTACGACAGCCTGCTGGTGAAGGTGACCTCCCACTCCCGGAATTTCCTGGACGCCATCAACAAGTCCCGGAGAGCCCTGCGGGATACCAAGATCCAGGGCGTCAAGACCAATATCGGCTTCCTGCTGAACGTGCTCAACCACGAAGAGTTCAAAGCCGGTGAATGCAACACGGACTTCATCGCAGACCATCCCGAACTCCTGAACATCTCCTCCAAGGGAGACAAGGAGCTGAAGGTCCTGACCTATATCGGCAACAAGGTGGTCAACGAATCCAAGGGCGTGAAGCCCCAGTTCGACGTGCCCCGGGTGCCGAAATTCACGGCTCCGACAGAACCTCTGTACGGCACGAAGCAGTACCTGGACGAACACGGCCCGAAGGCCCTGGCGGACTGGGCCCTGGCCCAGGACAAGCTGCTGCTGACGGACACCACCATGCGGGACGCTCACCAGTCCCTGATGGCCACCCGTCTGCGGACCGTGGACATGACCAAGATCGCGCCGGCCTATTCCGTGCTGGCCAAAGATTTGTTCTCCCTGGAGATGTGGGGCGGCGCCACCTTCGACGTGGCCTACCGGTTCCTGAAGGAATCTCCCTGGGAACGGCTGAAGCTGATCCGGGAAGCGATCCCCAACGTGCTGATGCAGATGCTGATGCGGGGCGCCAACGCAGTCGGTTACAAGAACTATCCGGACAATGTGATCCGGGAATTCGTCCGGCAGTCCGCCGAACACGGCATCGACGTCTTCCGGATCTTCGACTCCCTGAACTGGATCAAAGGCATGGAAGTGGCCATGGACGAAGTCCTGAACCAGAACATGGTCTGCGAAGCCTGCATCTGCTACACCGGTGATATCTTGGACGAAAAGCGGGATAAATACTCCCTGAAATACTATGTGAACAAGGCGAAGGAACTGGAGGAAAGAGGAGCCCACATCCTGGGCATCAAGGACATGTCCGCCCTGCTGAAGCCTCTGGCGGCGGAGAAACTGATCAGCGCCCTGAAGAACGAGCTCACCATTCCGATCCACCTCCACACCCACGACACCACCGGCAACGGCGTCGCCACGATCCTGATGGCGGCACATGCGGGCGTGGACATCGCCGACACCGCCTTCAACAGCATGTCCGGCCTCACCAGCCAGCCGGCCCTGAACTCCGTGGTCTCCGCCCTGGAGAATACGGAACGGGATACCGGGCTGCCGGTGGACGACCTGCAGAAGATCTCCGACTACTGGACAGCCGTACGGCCGGTCTACTCCCACTTCGAATCCGGGCTGAAGACCAGCACGGCGGAGATCTACAAGTACGAGATCCCCGGCGGACAGTATTCCAACCTGAAGCCCCAGGTGGACAGCTTCGGGCTGGGCCACAAGTTTGAAGAAGTCAAGGTTATGTACAAGACCGTCAACGAGATGCTGGGCGACATCATCAAGGTCACCCCGTCCTCCAAGGTGGTCGGCGACATGGCGATCTTCATGGTGCAGAACGAACTGACACCGGAGAATATCTACGAAAAAGCGGAAGGCATGGACTTCCCGGATTCCATCGTTTCCTATTTCGAAGGCATGATGGGCCAGCCGGAAGGCGGCTTCCCCGAAAGACTGAAGGAACTGGTGCTGAAGGGCAAGCCCTCCATCGACTGCCGTCCCGGCGAGCTCCTGCCGCCGGAAGACTTCGAAGCGGACCGGATCCATCTGACCGACCTGCTGGGCTATGAGCCTTCCATCCGTCAGATCCTGAGCTACGCCCTCTATCCGAAGGTATATGAGACCTACATCAGCGACCTGGCGAAGGAAGGGAACCTGCGGCTCATGGGCAGCGACATCTTCTTCCACGGCCTGGTGGAAGGCGAGACCTGCGAAGTGGCCATCGAAGAAGGAAAGATCCTGGTAATCAAGCTCATCGAAGTCCGCAAGCCCGACGACGAAGGCATGCGGGAAGTGGTCTTCGAAGTGAACGGCAACCGCCGGACCACCCTGATCCACGACTCCTCCGCCAAGACTTCCGCCGCCGCTTCCATGAAGCTGATGGCGGACAAGGACAACCCCAATGAAGTCGGCGCCAACATCCCCGGCAACATCGTGAAGGTCCTGGTGGCGGAAGGCGACAAGGTGGAAGCCAACCAGCCCATCGCCGTCATCGAGGCCATGAAGATGGAGACCAACATCCTGACGCCGGTGGCGGGCACTGTCGGCCAGATCAACATCAAGGAAGGCCAGCAGGTGGAAGCGGGCGAACTGATCGCCATCATCGAATAACAGCAAAGAAGGTCGAGACCATTGATCCATAAAATCGTTTTTAAACAGCCGCTGGCAAAGGACTGCTTCATCTGCGGAACGGAAAACGACGCCGGCCCGAAGGCGAGATTCTACAATCTGGACGACGGGCGGGTGGTCTGCCTGTTCACGGCAAAGGACATCCACGGGGGTCACCCGGGGATCCTCCACGGCGGCATCATCTGCAGCATCCTGGACGAGACCGCCGGCAGGGCTATGTCGGTGCTGTCGCCGAATACCACCGGGGCGCTGACCATCGAACTGAAAACCGAATTCAAAGCCGTGGTCCCCACCAATGTGGAACTGAAGGCCGTCGGCTGGGTGGAGGAAGTCCGGGAAAAGGTCTACATCTCCCGGTCCGTGATCTATCTGCCGGACGAGACCTGCGCCGCTTCGGCCCGGGGCGTGTATTACCGGCTGAAGGACCCCTCCAAGAACGACCACTACCACAAGGTCTTCCCCCAGGAACCGGATCTCTCGGAGATCGACGTGCCGGATACGGAAGGCACCTGGATGACGGAGATGCCGGAATAACAACAAAAACACGAAGACGCTGGCAAAAGCCAGCGCCTTTTGTATTCGGGCCGATGTGGGCATCGGCCCCTACTGTCCTGTTTAGAATTTATTATCCTGCTCGAATCGCCGGATTTTTTTCGACGAGTTCTTGATGAATTCCTCTTTCCGGATCTTGATGGTGCGGATCTGCTTGTAAGGCGGGTTTTCCCGGTTGATCCGGTCCACTTCCTTCCACAGCATTTCCATCAGCTCATCATCCGCCGGGATGGGGTCGAAGTTCTCGGCCAGGTATTCCTCGTCCACCTTGATGTAGGCGGCGATGATGTCGTCGTCCCCCATGGCGCCTTCCTTGGCGAAGACCACGGATTCCTCGATCAGGTCCGCGTTGTTCAGGTAGTACTCCAGTTCCTCCGGGAAGACGTTCTTCCCGTTCTTGGTGATGATGACGTTCTTCTTCCGGCCGGTGATGTAGGCGTAGCCCTCGCTGTCGATGTAGCCCAGGTCCCCAGTATGGAACCAGCCGTCGATGATGACTTCATCCGTCAGGTCCGGCCGCTTGTAATAGCCCAGCATGATGTTGTCGCCCTTGATGCAGATCTCGCCGATCCCGTCCTCGTCCGGGTGGTCGATCCTCAGGTGGCAATGGGGGAAGGCCCGTCCGATGGACCGGCTGTTGGGAGCCGTGTCCGGATTCAGCGCCCCCATGGGGGAGGCTTCCGTCAGGCCGTAGCCCTGGACCGCCAGGATGCCGAAGTCCGTGAAGCCGTCCAGCACCGCCGGGTTGATGGCTGCGCCGCCGCTGATCAGGATCCGCATGTTCCCGCCGAATACGGCGTGGATCTCCTTGAAGAGCTTCTTTCTTAGATCCACCCCCGCTTTCAGGGAAGCCCGGCTGATCTTGAGAGCCATCTGCAGTTTTTTCTCTTTTCCGTTTTTCCGGGCGTTGGCCCAGATCCGTTTGTAGAACATCTCAAAGATCGCCGGAACGCCCAGCAGCATGGTGGGCTTGCATTCCGCGATGTTGGTGAGAATGTATTTCAGGCCTTCGCAGTAGGCGATGGAGGCCCCTTTGTACAGCGGCATCAGGAAGCCGCAGGTGCATTCATAGGTGTGGTGCAGCGGCAGCACGGAGAAGAAAATGTCCGTGGGTTTGACCGTCAGCACCGTCGGTGCGATCATCAAGTCCTCGCAGATATTCCGGTGGGACAGCATGACACCCTTGGCGATGCCGGTGGTCCCGGAGGTAAACAGCAATACGCTCATCTCATTCGCGATGACCTGCGCTTCCGTAAAGGCTGTGTTGCCCGCCCGGATCATATTGTTGCCTTCGTCGATGGCCTGTACCAGCGACCGGACCGGATCCAGGTCCGCTTCCGCTTCCATGTCGATGATGATCTCCAGCTTCGTATCGCCGCTGTTTTTCATCGCCACGAAATCCGGCACGTGCTTTTTCGCCGCGATCACGCAGCTGATCTCCGCTTCGATGACCTGCTGCTTGAGTTCCTTCACCGGCAGTTCCTTGTCCAGGGGCACCACGATGCCGGTGCCGCAGACCACGGCCATGTAGCCCACGGCCCACTCATAGCAGTTGGCGCCGATGACGCCGATCCGCCGGTCCTGCTGCCCCATGGCGATCAGGGCCGTTCCCAGGCCGTTGATGTCCTCCAGGTACTTCCGGTAGGTGATGGGTTCATAGGCGTCTTTCCGGGTCTTTTTCCGCCAGAAAGCCGGCCGGTCCCCGAACTCCTTCGCCGACGTTTCGATCATGTTCTTCAGGTCCGTGATGGGACGGGAGTCCCGGTATACCACTGTCAGGTCATTGCTGGCCTGGATGGCGTGCACCGTTCCCAGGGCATCCCGCAGTTCTTTTTCTTTCAGCTCCAGATATTCTTTCTGCTCCATTATTGTCTCCTCTTGCCTTTCCGGAATCATTCGTTGATCTCGTTGTAATGCCGGGAACCGGTTCTCTTGTGGGCGGTGGTATCATGCATGCGCTTGATGATGGCCACGTCCTCCGGCGTTCCCTCTCCGGTGGTGATGTACTTGTCGATGGCCGCGTAAGTCACGCCCATCTCCTGTTCGTCGGTCTGCCCTTCGAAAAGGCCTGCCGACGGGGCTTTCTTAATGATGCTTTCCGGCGCTCCCAGGTATTCCAGGAATTCGTAGATCTCCTCCACCAGCAGGTCGGAGATGGGGTTGAAGTCAAAGGCGCCATCCCCCCATTTGGTGAAATAGCCGGTGTAGCGTTCGCTGCGGTTGCCGGTGCCCGCCACCAGGGCCCCCATGGTCTGGCCGATGGCGTAAACTGTGGTCATTCTCAGCCGCGGGGCGATGTTCTTGCTGGCCGCTTCCGACACGTCCATGGTCTCGCCGATGCTGTTCATGATGGCTTCCTTGGCTGCCGTCAGGTCCACCGTGATGTTGTCAATGTGAAACTTCTGGGCCACTGCGATGCCGTCCTCCATGTCCTCGCCGAAATTCCGCTTGGACTGGCAGGGCATCATCACGCCCAGGGTGTTCTCGCAGGCCGCCTTGCAGAGGATCCCCACCAGCGCGCTGTCCTTGCCGCCGCTGTTGCCGAAAACGATGGCGTTGCAATGGGCATCCGCCAGACAGTCCTTGATAAACTGCACTCTCTTCTCAAATTCTTCTTTATAATCCCGCATTTTTCTTTCTCCTGTTACGGTTTTTCTTCAGCATATCAGAACTATTGTATCACAATATTTGGCCGATTACAATTTTTCTTGCAGCGGGCGCTGCAGGATTTTCCGGCTGAACAGCAGCGCGCAGATCCCGATCACCAGGGCGTTCAGCCCCAGGCTGACGGGATAGACAAGCAGCAGGGAGCCGAAGGTCCCGTGCTGCCGGAACACCGTATAGACCCAGAGGATCCGGGTGCCGCAGACGGTGAAGACCGTGGCCAGGGCCGGAGTCAGGGATTTCCCGAAGCCCCTAAGATACCCCGAGCTGATGTCCGCCAGCAGGGAGAACAGATAGGCCGAATAGAGGTAGAACAGCCGGATCCGCCCCAGTTCGATGACCTCCGGGTTCTTGTTGAACAGGCCCAGAAGCGGCCTGGAAAAGACCAGGATCGTGATGCACATGGCCGCCGTGAAGATGATGGCCAGAAGGATGCAGTCCTTCCACACCTTTTTGCACCGGATGATGTTTCCGGCGCCGTAATTCTGCCCCACGAAGGTGGTGCAGGCCTGGGTGAAGGAATTCAGCAGGTAGAAGGCGATGATCTCGATATTCAGCGCCGCGGCGGAAGCCGCCATGACCGTGGTCCCCAGGCTGTTGATGCCGGACTGGATGCAGAGATTCGCAATGGAAAAGACCATGCTCTGGATTCCCGAAGGCACGCCGATCCGGACGATCCGCAGGAATTCCTGCCGGTCAAAGCGCAGTTCCTTCAGGTCGATCTTCAGATCGTCCCGGCTGCGGCACAGCAGCACGAAGAGGATCGCTGCGCTGATCAGGTTGGCGACCACCGTGGCGATGGCCACCCCTTCCACCGTCATCCCGGCCACGCAGACCAGGAACAGGTTCAGCCCCACATTGATGACCCCGGCGATGATCAGGACGATCATGGGGGTCCGGGTGTCTCCCTTGCTCCGGAAGATGGCCGCCTCCACGTTGTACAGAAAGATCACCGGCATCCCCAGGAAATAGATCCGCAGGTACAGCAGGGTCATGCCGAAGATTTCCTCCGGCACCGCCAGGAGCCGGATCATGGGGACTGCGATCACTTCCCCCAGCGCCAGGAACAACAGGCCCCCGACCGCTGCGGCAATGATGGAAGTGGAGACCGCCCGGCGGATCCCCGTCCGGTCCCCGTGGCCGATGTACTGGGCGATCACCACGTTGGTGCCCAGGGACATCCCGATGAACAGGCTGATCATCAGGCCCACCAGGGACCCGTTGTTGCCCACCGCCGCCATGGCGTTTTCATTCACGAAGCGGCCCACCACCGCGATGTCCGCCGCATTGAAGACCTGCTGCAGGATGCCCGTGACGGCCAGCGGAATCACGAATACCAGTATTTTGTCCCAGAGGGAGCCGCTCAGCATGTCGATTTCCCGCTTCATCTTCCTGCCTTTTTCTTACCTTTCACAAAACAAAGAACGCCGGCTCTCCGCCGGCATCCTTCCGTTGATTCTTTTCCCGATAACTTTTATTTTTTCAGCGTTTTCAGATAATCTTCGATCTGTTTGATGTCTTCCTTTGTTGCATTTTCCTTGGGACAAAACGCTGCCAGCACGCTGTAGACGGAACCGTCAAACAGCCGCTTCATTTTCAGAGCACTCTCCTCTTTCAGGTAGTCCTCTTTGCTGATCACGGAGTGATAGACATAATCCTTCCGATCATGTTCGATCCTCAGGTAACCCAGGTCAACCAACCGGGCCAGCACCGTGTTCAGAGACGGAGTTTTCCATTCCTTGTCGGTCAGGAGCTCCTGGAGCTTGGCTCGTTTGACAGGCTGGCCATGATTCCATATCGTGATCATGATCTCTTCCTGCGTCGTGTTCAGTTTTTTCATGGATACACCTCTCATAATTGATTTCCCATCAGTTATATTTTGTTGCAATTCTTGATAAATGTCAAGATTTTATATTGAAATATCCTCCATTTATTCTCTTTTTTTGTTCAAATATTCGTTTCTTCCCAAATAATACTGGTCGTTCCCTTCCGGATCGATCACGACGGTCGCCGGAAAGTCCTTTACCTGAAGCCTGCGGACCGCCTCCGCCCCCAGGTCCTCGAAGGCGATCGTCTCCGCGGAGACCACGGACCGGGCGATCAGAGCCGCCGCGCCGCCGATGGCGGCGAAATAAACGGCGCCGTTTCGGACCACGGCATCCTTCACCTCCCGGGAACGGGGACCCTTCCCGATCATGCCCGAAAGGCCCAGGTCCAGCAGCACCGGCGCATAGGGGTCCATCCGGTAGCTGGTGGTGGGGCCCACGGGTCCGATGACCTGCCCGGGCTTGGCCGGCGCCGGGCCCGCGTAATAGATGATCGCGTCTTTGATCTCAAAGGGAAGCTCCTCTCCCCGGCGGATCATCTCCACGATCCGCCTGTGGGCCTCGTCCCGGGCCGTGTAGATCGTCCCGGTGATCAGCACGCTGTCCCCCGCCTTCAGGTCCTTCAGTTTCTCTTTTTCAAACGGATATTCCAGTCTCTTTTCCGTCACAGGATCACCTCCCCGTGTCTGGAAACGTGGCAGTTGATGTTCACCGCCACCGGCATCCCGGCCATGTGGGTCGGGAAGGTCTTGATCTTCACGGCCAGCGCCGTGGTGCGGCCGCCCAGGCCCTGGGGCCCGATGCCCAGCTCATTGATCCGCTCCAGCAGTTCCTCTTCCATGGCCGCATAATATTCGTCCGGGTGGGGCTCCTCCAGCGGCACCAGCAGCGCCTGCTTGGCCATCAGCGCCGCCCGGTCGAAGGTCCCGCCGATCCCGACGCCCACCACCACAGGCGGACAGGGATTCGCGCCGGCTTCGTCGACGCACCGGACGATGAAATCCTTGACGCCTTCCGCCCCTGCGGAGGGCGGGAACATCCGGATCCGGCTCATGTTCTCCGATCCGAAACCCTTCGGCGCCACGATCACTTTCACCCGGTCTCCCGGCACGATCTCCGTATGGATATGGGCCGGCGTATTGTCTCCGGTATTGCCCCGGCGGATGGGATCCGCCACGACAGCCTTTCTCAGATATCCTTCCGTATAGCCCTTCCGGACGCCTTCGTTCACGGCATCCTCCAGGCTGCCCCCGGTCAGGTGGACATCCTGTCCCACCTCCAGGAACACGCAGGCCATCCCGGTGTCCTGGCACATCGGCACAAACTCCTCCCGGGCGATCCGTATATTATCTTCGATCTTTCCGAGGATCTCGCCGGCAACCGGCCAGTCTTCCTCTTCACGGCACTGCGCGATCCGGCGGCAGACATCCTCCCTGAGAAAGAGATTGGTCTCCACCGACAGCTTTGCGACAGCCTCCGTGATTTGATTCACATGAACTTCTCTCATTTTGTCCTCACTTCTGCAGTACGTTTATCTTAATTTTATATTAATACAAATAAATAACTATTTCAACATAGAAATTATGCGGAAACGTTTTGATCACAGGATATTTCTTCGCCGTTTTACCCCCCCGCCTTAATTATTCCTGTAAAATATATTTATTTAAAATAGATGGTTTAACTCTTGCGAAAAGAACATATGTTCGTTATAATAGAAGGGAAAGGAAGGCTCAGCATGAAACTCTTGTCCGAACCCATTGACGCCATCGTCCGGTTCAGCGCCGGCGGGGACGGGACTCCCCGTCCTTACAAATTCCGATACAAAGACCGCTTTGACAATGCCTACGAAGTCCGCATCGACCGGATCAACCAGGTGAAGGAATGGCGGTTTGCCGGCAAGCGCAGTTTCGTGTACCGCTGCACCAGCAACATATGCGGCTCGGAGCGGATGTACGAGATCCGCTACCTGGTGGACGAATGCCGGTGGGAGCTATATAAAATGTGAGATGTCCGCTTCGTAATCCACGTTCCCGTAGCCGAACCCGTACATATGGTAAAAGTCTTCCCTATAACCGGCCAGTCCGGCCAGCTCCTCCACGCTCTCCGTGGTCACCGTTTCCATCCTTTCGGTGATCTTCTCCTGGATGTGGGGCTGCAGCTCCAGGTCATCCATCCGGATCCGGTTTTCTTCATCCACCTCCGGCGGTTCGCCGGGGGCCATTTTTTGGCACAAGAGCCGATCCATCTGCCGGATGCAGTCCTCGTAGCAGCCCTCCTCTTCCATCACCTTTTTGGCGATGGCGATGTAGATGGGCGCCCGGGGGATCGCGATGCTGGCCTGGGTGACCATGCTCTTGTTCATGGAGATGTATCCTTGAACGCTCCGGTCCCGGAAATTCTCCGTGATCTTCCGGGAGGTCTCATACAGGTGCTTCTTGGCCTGCCCCATGGTGCCGTGGAGGTAGATCGGATAGGTGATCTCCGGGCCGAGATAGGAAAAGGCTACAGTAACGGCCTTTTCCGCCAGCGCTCCCGCTTCCGACAGGATCCGGATCCATTCGTACCAGTCTTCCCCGCCCATGACCTTCACGGAATCTTCAATTTCCCGGGGCGTGGCCGCGTCGATGGTGACTTCCCGGACCTCCATGGTGTTCAGGTCCAGGTCCCTGCCCACAAAGTGCTCCCCGGTGGTCTTCAGGGCGGAACGGACCACGCTGCCGTCCGGCATCGTCCGCTTGGGGGCCGCCAGGCTGTAGATCACCAGCTCCGCCGGACCCATTTCCTCCCTGAGGATCCTGGCGGCCTTCTCCTTGGTGCTCCGGCGGAAGGCATCCTCGTTCAGGGTCTTCGCCCAGAGGCCGTCCTGCCCAGCCAGTTCGTCAAAGGCGTGGTAATTGTAATAGCCCGGGGAAGCGGTCCGGCTCTCCGAGGGTTCCCGCTCCCGGCAGATCCCCAGGGTGGCCGCGCCGTACCCATAGGCGGCAGCGATCCGGGCAGACAGCCCGTACCCGGCAGAACAGCCGATCACCAGCACACTTTTCGGCGGCGCCTGCCGGAATTCCTTCTTCCCCCGGCTTCTCATGTATTCGATTTCCCGTCTCACATGCTCCCGGCAGCCGGCCGGATGGGCCGTGGCGCACAGGAACCCATTCACTTTCGGTTCAATGATCATTTTGAATGCCTCTTTCACTGCCGCACTGCCGGCAGATGTCCTTCATGGCCGCCCACGCGGAGGAAAACGCAAACTGCAGGTTATACCCGCCGGTATCCCCGTCCGCGTCCAGCACTTCCCCGGCAAAATAAAGTCCCGGCATGCGCGTAGACTCAAAGGTCTTCGGTTCGGCCTCCGGCAGCGCCACGCCGCCGCAGGTCACCATGGCCTCGGAAAAGCCCGCCGTGCCGGATACGATAAAGGTGTCCCGGTGGATCCTTCCCAGGATCCGGTCCGCCTCCGCGCCGGAGCTCTCCGCAAACCGTTTGCGGAAATCGATCCCTTCGGTCTCAAAGAAGACCCTCAGCAGCGCCTCCGGCAGTCCCAGGGGCCCGAAGATCTCCCGGAAAACGGTGAATAATTCTTTTTTTGCGGAGGTCTGGCGGACAGCCCGGAACATTCCCCGGGTCTCTTCCCGGGTCGTGCCCGGGCAATAGTCGATGACGATCCGGGCTCCGGGATGAACGTAACGGGCGATGTGCAGCGCCGCCGGACCGGAAAAGGCCCGGTGGGTAAAGAGCAGGTCTCCTTCGCTGACGCCCTCTTCCGCCGCGATCCGCACCCCGGAAACCGAGGCCCCGGACAGACCGCCGTAGGGATAGTTCTCCACGCTCACCGGCACCAGCGCCGGCTTCGGCTCCGCCACTTCCAGGCCCAGGTCCCTCAGGACCGGAAACAGGCTGCCGTCGGACCCGGTGGCCGGATAACTGCAGCCCCCGGTGCAGACCAGCACCCTCTTCGCCGTATACTCTTCCCTCTCCGTCCGAATCCGGAACCCGTCTTCTGCCGGTTTCAGTTCCCGGACCTTCCGGCCGCAGCGGATCTCAAATCCGTTTTGTTCCGCTTTGTTCACCAGAAAGTCCCGGACTTCCCGGGCCGAAAAGGATGCCGGGTAGATCTTGCCGTCTTCCCGCATCGCAGTTCTCAGCCCTTCACCTGCCAAAAACCGGCAGAGGGCCTCGTTGCTGAACCCGTAAAGGGCGCTGCGGATCTTTCCGCCGTTGTTCCCGTAATGCTTGATGAAATCCCGGATGGGTCCGCCGTGGGTCAGGTTGCACTGCCCCGCTCCCGTCAGCAGGAGCTTCCGCCCCGGCTCCGGTCCTCCCTCCAGGATCAGGCCCCGGAGCTCTTTCCCTTTCAGGAATTCCGACGACGCCGCAGCGGCAAACAACCCGGCGGCTTCCCCGCCGATGATAATGATATCGTACATGATTTTTTCCTTTCGTCCCATTATTGTATTTTCTTTGGAAAGGGTTGTCAAGCGGGCCCCCGGCAGGTTGAAACTTGTCCGAAAGGCGGTTATAATGAAAAGTAGAAAAATGACCGTCCGAAAGGAGAATACCATGACAGATCAGACCAACATCGTCGAGAAAGCCCTGGCTTTCGCCGCTATTGCCTATCAGGGACAAACGCAGGAGTTAAGCGGCGTTCCCCGGATCGTCGAAATCAGCGAAGCCGTGGTGCTGATGGCCTCCATCGAGCCGAAAGACCGGGACCTGATGGCCGCCGCAGCCCTGTGGAACATCACGGAACGCACCGACATCACCTGGGAGGAGATCGAAGAGACCTTCGGACCCCGGATGAAGGGGATCCTGGCCTCCACCCAGATCGAGACCGCCCGTCCGGACATGGATCCGGAGGAATGGTCCGCCGCCCGTGAAGCGGAGGTGGCCGCCCTCAAACGGCTCCCGCTGAAGCTGAAGATGGTGGTGCTGGCGGAAAAGCTTGCGGAGGTCCGCTTCCTGTACCGGGAGTACGGCACCTACCGGGAGGATCTGTGGCAGCGTCTGCCCTTCTCCGATCCGAACCGGATGTATCAATACTATTACGGGATCAGCGACGTGATGCAGGAATTCGAAGAATACGCTGCTTACACGGAGTATAACCAGCTGGTCGCCCGTCTTTTCATCGCACACCGGTAATATAGAAAGGAGTTATCTTCATGATAGCAGTATTAAAACAAGGCACTACCGACCAGCAGCAGGCAAGCCTGATCAGCTGGTTCAAAGATATGGGACTGGACGTCCATGTTTCCAAAGGTGAATTCCACACCATTTTAGGCCTCATCGGCGACACGACCCGGGTCGACATCGGGCTGCTGGAGAGCCTCTCCATCATCGAATCCGTCAAGCGGATCAGCGAGCCCTTCAAGAACGCCAACCGGAAATTCCACACGGAAGACTCCGTCATCGACGTCAACGGCGTGAAAATCGGCGCCGGGAACTTCCAGATGATCGCCGGGCCCTGCTCCGTGGAAAGCCACGACCAGATCATCGAGATCGCCAAACGGGTCCGGGCCGCCGGAGCCACCATCCTCCGGGGCGGCGCTTTCAAACCCCGGACTTCTCCTTACGATTTCCAGGGGCTGAAGGCCGACGGGATCGAACTGCTGCTGGAGGCCAAGAAGGTCACCGGCATGCCCCTGATCTCCGAGATCATGAACATCAACGACCTGGATCTTTTTGAAGACGTGGATATCATCCAGGTAGGCGCCCGGAACATGCAGAACTTCGACCTGCTGCGGGAACTGGGCAAAACGAAGAAGAACATCCTCATCAAGCGGGGCCTGGCCAACAACATGAAGGAACTGCTGATGAGCACCGAATACATCATGGCCGGCGGGAACGAAAACGTGATCCTCTGCGAGCGGGGGATCCGGACCTTCGAGACCTACACCAGAAACACCCTGGACCTCTCCGCCGTACCCATGCTCCACGAGCTGTCCCATCTCCCCGTTGTAGTGGATCCCAGCCACGCCACCGGTCTTTCCCGCCTGGTGCCCTCCATGGCCCTGGCAGCCACGGCCGCCGGCGCGGACGGACTGATGATCGAAGTCCACAACGACCCGGAAAAGGCCCTGTGCGACGGGGCCCAGTCCCTGACGCCGGACCAGTTTGACGAAGTGGCCCGGAAAGTCCGGAAGATCCGGGAGGCGATCGCGGAATGATTATCGGGATCGCCGGCCTGGGGCTCATCGGAGGCTCCATGGCGAAAGCATACAAAGCCAATTCCGATGCCGTTATTTACGGACACGATACCGATTCGTCCGTTTTGAACATCGCCAAGATCTACGGCGCGGTGGATGAGACCCTGACGAAGGAGAACATCCAGGACTGTGACGTGATTCTCTTATGCCTGTACACCCGGCCCTCCATCGAATACCTGCGGGAGATCGCTCCCCTGGTGCGGAAGGACGCCTTCGTCATCGACTGCTGCGGCACCAAGCGGCGGATCTGCGAAGAGGGCTTCGCCCTGGCGAAGGAGTACGGCTTTACCTTCGTGGGCGGACACCCCATGGCAGGGACCCATCATTCGGGCTTCCGCAGCAGCACGGAAGAACTCTTCCGGGACCAGCCCATGGTCATCATCCCGCCCGTTTACGACGATATTTTACTGCTGGAGAAGATCAAGCAGCTTCTGGCCCCCTGCCGTTTCGGGACTTTTTCCGTCACCACGGCCGATGAACACGACCGGCTCATCGCCTTCACTTCCCAGATGGCCCACATCGTCTCCAACGCTTTCATCAAAAGCCCCTCCGCCCTGCAGCATAAAGGGATCTCCGCCGGCAGCTACAAGGACCTGACCCGGGTCGCCTGGCTGAATCCTTCCATGTGGGCGGACCTGTTCCTGGACAACAAGGAAAACATTCTTTTTGAACTGGATACCTTCATCGACGCCATGCAGCAGTACCGGCAGGCCATCGAGGATGAAAACCTGGAAGGCCTCTGCGCCCTGCTGGAGGAAGGCCGCCGCCTGAAACAGGAGGTGGACGGCTGATGCAGACCGTAACTGTAAAAGCGGAAAGCCGGACCTACGACGTCCTCATCGGCAAGGGCCTTCTGGACCGGGCCGGAGAACTGGTTTCGGAAGTGAGCGGTCCCTGCCGGGTCTGCGTGATCACCGATGAAACCGTAGAGACGCTTTACGCGGCGGCCCTGGAAGAGAGTCTGAAAAAAGCCGGATTCGATCCGGTCCGCTTTGCGTTTCCGCCGGGAGAAACTTCCAAGAACCCGGAACAGCTGATCCGGATTTTGCGGTTCCTGGCGGAGGAAAAGCTGACCCGCAGCGATATGATCATCGCCCTGGGAGGCGGCGTGGCAGGCGACCTGGCCGGACTCACTGCTTCCCTGTACCTGAGGGGCGTGAAGCTGATCCAGATCCCCACGACCCTGCTGGCCATGGTGGACTCCTCCGTGGGCGGCAAGACCGCGGTGGATCTGCCGGAAGGCAAGAACCTGATGGGTTCCTTCTACCAACCCCACCGGGTGATCTGCGATCCGGAAGTACTGGCCACCCTGCCGGAAGACATCTTTGCCGACGGCTGCGCCGAGGTCATCAAATACGGCCAGATCTGCCGGATGGAGATCTTCGACTGGATGAAGGACCCGAAGGCCCGCATGGAGGAACTGATCTCGGAATGCATCCGGATCAAGCGGGATATCGTGCAGCGGGATGAAAAGGACACCGGCGAGCGGCAGCTGCTGAATTTCGGCCATACCTTCGGGCACGGCATCGAAAAATGCAGCGGTTATGAAATCTCCCACGGCAAAGCCGTGGCCATCGGCATGGTGCTCATGGCCCGGGGCGCCGCGAGAATGGGCACCGGTACGGAGGAATGCCTTCATACCCTGGTCCGGGTCATCGAACGGGCCGGCCTGCCCACGGAAACCGGTTTTACGGCGGAAGAGATCTTCGGCGCCGTCCTGTCGGACAAAAAACGCGCAGGGGATTTCATCACCCTGGTGATCCCGGACCACACCGGGCACTGCCGGCTGGAAAGAATGCCCGTGGAAACAGCAAAACAATATCTGATCCGGGGATTGGACCGGAGATAAGGAACAGCCATGAACATCACCCTGGAACCGGGACGGCTCGGAGGAAACATCTCCGCCATCCCTTCCAAATCACATATACACCGGCTGCTGATCTCAGCCGCCCTGTCCGGGGAAGAGACCCGGGTGATCTGCCCGGCTTCTTCGGAAGATATCGACGCCACCGCCTGGTGCCTGCAGGCTCTGTGCGCGGACATCACCTATGACGGGGAAACCTTCCGGGTGAAGCCGGAAAAACCGAACGCCCGGCCGGTGCTGGACTGCGGGGAAAGCGGTTCCACCTACCGGTTTCTGTTTCCCGTAGCCTGCGCTTTGGGGGCGGACGCTTCCTTCCTGTTAAAAGGAAGACTCCCCCAGCGGCCCATGGAGCCCCTGTTTGAGGCTCTGGAAGCCCACGGCGCAGTTATCACCGGCAAGGGCAGCAGCGAAGTCCGGGTCTCCGGACAGCTGCAGAGCGGGCTCTTCACGATCCCCGGGGACATCTCCTCCCAGTTCATCAGCGGACTGCTCTTTGCCCTGCCCCTGCTGGGGGGAGACAGCGAGATCCGCATCACCGGGAAAATCGAATCGAAGAAGTATATTGACATCACCCTGGAAGCCCTGAAGCAGTTCGGGATCTCGGCGAGGATAAAGGAAAACCGGATCTTCGTCCCCGGCGGACAGCGGTACCGCTCCCCCGGCACGATCCGGGGCGAAGGAGACTGGTCCAATGCCGCCTTCTGGTGCTGCGCCGCCCTGACCTCCGGGAAACCGGTCCGGATCAGCGGGCTCTCCCCCGATTCGCCCCAAGGCGACAAGGAGATACTGAGGATCTGCGAAGAAATGGGGGCCGGCGTCCGGTGGGACGAAGGCGAACTCCTCATCACTCCCGGAAATCTCCGCGGGATCGATGTGACCGTAATGGACGTACCGGACCTGGTGCCGGCCATCGCTGCGGCCGCCTGCGCCGCGGAAGGGACCACCCGGATCCTGGGCGCCGGAAGGCTTCGGATCAAGGAAAGCGACCGGCTGGAATCCGTGGCCCGGGTCCTGCAGGAACTCGGCGCGGACGTCGAGGAAGGCGAAGACAGCCTTACCATCCGGGGCGGGCGCCCTCTGAAGGGCGGTACCGTGGACTCCTGGGGAGACCACCGCATCGCCATGATGGCCGCCATCACCACCCCCCTCTGCACCGCCCCCGTCACCATTCGAAACGCGGAAGCGGTGAACAAATCCTACCCGGGGTTTTTTGAAGACTTAAATAAACTAACTATAGATTGAAGGAGGCACACTATGAGCTCCACCTACGGACAGAATATCCGATTCACCATTTTCGGCCAATCCCACTCCCCGGCCATCGGGGTCACGGTAGAAGGCCTCCCCTACGGCTTCAAACCCGACATGGACCGCCTCCAGGCCTTCCTGGACCGGCGGGCCCCCGGCGATAACGACCTGTCCACTCCCCGCCGGGAAGCGGATAAATTCACCGTCCTGTCGGGACTGAAAGACGGCGCCTTCTGCGGCGCACCTTTCACCGCCACCATCGAAAACACCGACACGAAATCATCCGACTACGCACCCTTCAGGGACACCCCCCGGCCCGGTCATGCGGACTACACCGCCCAGATCAAATACCGGGGCAGCCAGGACTTTGCCGGCGGCGGCCACTTTTCCGGCCGGCTGACGGCTCCCCTGTGCCTCATCGGCGGGATCTGCATTCAGATCTTGGAGGAAGAAGGAATCCGGATCGGTTCCCACATCCAGCAGATCGCTGACATCCGGGACGAACCCTTCGACCCTGTCTACCCGCCTACCTACCGGTTCCGGGAACTGCAGGAAATGACCCTGCCGGTGATGGACCTGCTGGCGGGCGTCCAGATGTCTGAAGCCATCCGGATGGCCCGGGAAGAAGGCGACTCCCTGGGCGGCATTGTGGAATGCTGCGTGTACGGACTGCCGGCGGGACTGGGCGACCCCATGTTCGACGGCATGGAAAACCGCATCGCCTCCCTGGTCTTCGGGATCCCCGCGGTCAAGGGCATCGAATTCGGCGCGGGCTTTAAGGCGGCGGAAATGAAAGGCAGCGAACACAACGACGACTTCAGCATCCGCAACGAAAAGATCGTGACGGAAACCAATAACGCCGGCGGGATCCTGGGCGGCATCACCAACGGCATGCCCCTGATCTTCCGGGCAGCCATAAAACCCACCCCTTCCATCTTCAAAAAACAGCAGAGCGTCAGCCTCTCGAAGATGGAACCGGCGTCCCTGCAGATCCAGGGCCGCCACGACCCCTGCATCGTCCCCCGGGCCCTCCCCTGTGTGGAAGCCGCCGCGGCCATTGCTGTATACGACGCTTGGCTGGAGTCAAAGAAGTTTTAAGTTAGAAGTTGAGAGTTAGTAGTAGGCCGCTTTTGGGCGAAATGTGATTTGCCGCAGGGGCAGTCTCGAACGCGGGTCCACTGCGATTGGCGAGCCGAAGGCGAAGATAGAGCAGATGTACCCCTGCGTGAGAGCCCTGAGCGAGAGCGTCCCCGAGGTAAATGCACATGAAGCCCTAACGGCCCTGACTTATACCTGATAAAGGAGCAGTGTATGAATCTTTCGGATTACAGACAAGAGATCGACCGGATCGACCGGGAAATGGTCCGCCTCTTCACAGAGCGCATGGACATCGCCTCGGACATCGGCCGGTACAAAAAAGAAAACGGCCTGCCGGTCCATGACCCGCAGCGGGAGCAGGAAAAACTGGCGTCCCTGGCCGGACAGACCCGGGAGGAATTCCGGCCCTATGTGGAAGGCCTGTACTCCGCCATTTTCGAGCTCAGCCGCGCCTGGCAGGAAAAGAACCAGTAGAGGAAACATTATGGAAAAGAAATACGGTCTGCTGGGGGAAAAACTGGGCCACAGCTTTTCGCCCCAGATCCACGCCATGCTCTTCGGCTACCCCTACGAACTGCTGGAGGTGCCGCCGGAGAAACTGGACGAATTCCTGAATACCACGGACCTGGCGGGCTTCAACGTCACCATTCCCTACAAAGAGGCGGTCTTTCCCTACTGCTTTGAGATCTCGCCCCGGGCGGCGGCCATCGGCAGCATCAACACCATGGTCCGGCAGTCCGACGGCAGCTGGTTCGGCGACAATACCGATTATTACGGCTTCGTCCACATGGTCCGGGAAAGCGGCCGGCCGGTGGCCGGCAAAAAAGCCCTGGTGCTGGGAAGCGGCGGAGCCTCCAAGACGGTCTGCACCGCATTGAAAGACCTGGGCGCCGAACCCACGGTGATCTCCCGCAGCGGCTCCGACAACTATGAAAACCTGGACCGGCATGCGGATGCCGCCGTCATCGTCAACACCACTCCCCTGGGAATGTATCCGAACAACGGGGCCGCCCCGGTGGACCTGACACGGTTCCCGAAGGTGGAACTGGTGCTGGACCTGGTCTACAATCCGGCCCGGACCGCCCTGCTGCTGCAGGCGGAAAAGTTGAGGATCCCGGCCTTCGGCGGACTCTCCATGCTGGTGGCCCAGGCCAAAAAAGCCGGCGAGCTCTTCACCGGCGAGGAACTGGACGACGAAGAAATGGAACCGGTCCTGAAAAGCATCGCCGGGCAGACACTGAACATCTCCCTCATCGGCATGCCGGGATTCGGCAAATCCACCATCGGCCGGTTGCTGGCAAAACGCACCTGGCGGACCTTCGTGGACCTGGATGAAATGATCGAAGAAAAGGCCGGTGTTTCCATCCCGAAGATCTTCGCCTCAAAAGGAGAAGACTATTTCCGGCAGCTGGAGACCGCCGCGCTGTCGGAGGTCTCGAAGGAAAGCGGTCAGGTCATCGCCACCGGCGGCGGTATCGTCACCCGGCCGGAGAACCGGGACCTACTGCGGCAGAACAGCACCGTCATTTTTCTGAAACGGGACCTGTTCCGGCTCCCCACCGACGGGCGGCCGGTATCCCAGACCCATTCCCTGGAGGAACTCCTGACCCGGCGCCTCCCGGCTTATGAAAGCTGGTGCGATAAGGTCATTGAGAATAACGGAGACCCGGAAGAAACCTTCCGGCAGATCCTGTCCGCTGTCGAATGGAACGAAGATTAAAGGAAAAACCAGAATGAACGAAACGAAAGACCCCCGGGTGATCGGACAGATCGTCGCCCGGCAGAGAGAATACTTTTTCAGCGGAGCCACCCGCTCCCTGGAATTCCGCCGATGGGCGCTGAACAGCCTGTACGAGGCAGTCCGGAAAAACGAAACAAAGATCGCCAAAGCCATGCAGGCCGACCTGCACAAGCACCCGCTGGAAACCTATATGTGCGAGACCGGGATCGTCCTGGACGAGATTCGCTTCCATCTGCGGCATCTGAAACGCTGGATGAGGGACCGGAGCGTGCCCACGCCCCTGGCCCAGTTCCCTTCCCGGAGCTTCATTTCACCGGAACCCTACGGGGTCGCCCTGATCATGACTCCCTGGAACTACCCGATCCAGCTGTGCCTGGATCCGCTGATCGGCGCCATTTCCGGCGGCAACTGCGCGGTGGTCAAGCCCTCCGCCTACGCCCCGGCCACCAGCCGGGTGATCGCTGAGATCCTGTCGGAGACCTTCCCCCCGGAATACATCGCCGTGGTGGAAGGCGGCCGTCATGAGAACACCGCCCTGCTGGAGCAGGAATTCGACTATATCTTCTTCACCGGATCCGTGGAAGTCGGAAAAACGGTCATGCGGGCCGCGGCCAAGCACCTGACGCCGGTGACCCTGGAACTGGGCGGCAAGAGCCCGGTCATCATCGACCCCAGCGCCAATCTGAGGGTGGCCGCCCGGCGGATCGCCTTCGGCAAAGTCCTGAACGCCGGGCAGACCTGCGTGGAACCGGATTACCTGCTGATCGAGCGTTCCCTGCAGGAACCCTTTCTGAAGGCCTACAAAGAGGCCCTGGAAGCCCTCTTCCCCGGCGGGGATTACTCGGATATGGTGCACATCATTTCCGAAAAGCATTACCAGAGAAAAAAAGAACTGCTGGAGGGACAGACCGCGGCCATCGGCGGCGGATTCGACGACGAGACCCGCTTCATCGAGCCCACGGTGCTGGTGGATGTGGACCCGGATTCCCCCATCATGAAGGAGGAAATCTTTGCCCCCATCCTGCCGGTGATCCCCTGGGACACCCTGGAGGAAGCCATCGACTTTGTCCGGGCCCGGCCGAAACCCCTGGCCCTCTACCTCTTCACGGAGAACTCCCTGACCCGGCAGAAGGTGCTGGACAGCTGCTCCTTCGGCGGCGGCTGCATCAACGACACCATCATCCACCTGGCTACGCCCCACATGGGTTTCGGCGGTGTGGGACAGTCCGGCATGGGCCAGTACCACGGCAAAAAGAGCTTCGACACCTTCACCCACTACCGGAGCATCCTCCAGAAGTCCACGAAGATCGACCTGCCCATGCGCTACTTCCCCTACACGGAGAGGAAGGAGAAAATGATACGAAGGTTCCTGAAATAGAAAAATCCCTGCAGGTTATCCTGCAGGGATTTTTTATGTCCGTTTACTATTGTGCAGTTCCTTTGAAGTCCGCCAGCGAGGTCAGCTGGATGTCCTTGTTCTCCGGCCAGCTGTCGACGATCTGATCCGCCTCCGTCTGGGAAATGGCCTTCATGTTCTCGTGGGTATAGGCTTCTTCCGCTTCTTTGCCTTCGGCGGCCGCCTTTTCATACTCCCTCGTATCCAGGTCTTTTCCGTAGTACGGAACATAGACGCCCTCGAAGAGCTGGTCCGTGGAATGGATGAATTCCAGCATCCACAGATACCCGTTTTTCAGAGTGTAATGCGCCTGGTAACTGTCCGATGCGCCGCCGGAGCCGTAATAGGTCAGCGTGTCGTCCTCGCAAAGCCAGAACTGGTACCGTTCCCCGCTGGAAGCGATATGGACGGCCTTCCCATTCACGACAGTGAACAGGTCATAGACCACCGACAGGTCCCCTTCCGGGATCAGCCGGCTCACCAGGAGTTCTTTCTGCCCATCCTTGTCGATATCCACGAAGGCGTAGCCGATGTCTTTCGGCCCGGCCGGATCCAGGTACGGGAACTCATAGAACATATACGACACGGTCTGCCCTTCAAATTCCGGGGAGGTCCATCCCGTGGTGGCCTGTTCGTAGTAGTGGGCCAGAACGGCGTCGTAGGGGTCTGCCTTGACCTCCTCCTTCGCCGCCGGTTCTTCCGCCGCCGGTTCCGCGGGCTCCGCGGCCGGTTCGGAAGCCGCTTCCGGAACATCCTCATCGGGAACCTCCGAGGAGGACGTGCATCCCGCCGCCAGGGACAGCATCAATACCAGCGCCGCCGCCAGCAGCAGGACCCAAAGTCTTTTCTTCTGAATTTTCATTATTTCTCCTCTCCCTTTATCCTTTTATTATTCCGAAGGAACCATGGTGTTCATCATGGTCTCCATGGCGTCGGACAGGCTGTCACCGTCTACTTCGACCAGACCGTCTTCGGAGATATTCACCTGGATGTTCACGTCCACCGGATCAACGGCCTTCGGGTCATCCAGAGCGGTATTCAGATGATCCACCAGCATATCCATAACGGCCATCATCAGGTCCGCCTGCATATCCGCCTGGCTCATGGCCTGCAGTTTCGCCAGATTGGCCTGGGCGTATTCCATCGCCTTGTCCTCTACCGGGAAATCATCAATGTTGTACAACTCGATGGGATTCAAGGTCACCGGGAACGAATAACCGGCATCGTTCTGTTCCCCTTCGCCGATGGTATAAGTTACCTTGGACAATCCCTTATTGGTGTAATCCAGCAGCTGCTGGGCCAGTTGGTTCAGGTAATCATCCGACAGGGAGATATCCCCCAGGTCCAGGGATCCCAGGAATGCGTCCACGAAACCTTCTTCAAAGGTGTCCGCCCGCATCTGCATGGCTTCTTCCCGGGACATATCCGAGAATTCATAGTTTTCATCGTATTCGCCCGTCAGCATCAGGTCCATCGTTGCGGTCAGGCAGTCTTTCGCATCCTGCTGGGTCGGGCCGGTTTCGCCGCAGGCTGTCATGGCCAGAACCAGCACCAGGGCCAGCGCCAGGGCTAACAGTCTTTTCTTCATGATATTTTCCTCCTTAAAAAAACAAAAAGTGCGTTTTCTGTTGCATTTATTGTACCACATCCCCCGCCAAAGGAAAAGAAAAAAGAGTTTCCTCCGATTGAGGAAACTCTTTCGTATCTGTGTCTATTCGCCGGTCTCTGAAGTGTCATCTTCCGGAGACGGTTCTGCCGGCGAATCCGGCGCTGTGTCTGCCGGTTCGTCAGACGAAACATCCGTCACGGTCTCAGCCGGTGCAGCCGCTGCCGCGGTCACCGGCGGATTCTCGAAGAATCCTCTCACGACGTAGATGACCTTCGCCGCCTCCGCCCGGGTCGCACCGCCCTGCGGGTCGAGACGTCCGTCGGCATGGCCGTTTATGATCTTTTCGCTGACCACTTTCGTCACGGCGGTGAGGGCCCATTCGCTGATCTGCCCGCTGTCCGGGAAGTTCAGCTGCGCTTCCGCCTGCGTCCACGGCATCTTCTTGTAATCGTAATAGTTGCAGATCATCACGCACATCTGCTCCCGGGTGACTTTTTCATCCGGCGCAAATCGTCCGTCGCCCATGCCCTGGACGATGCCCTTGTCCACGCCCCAGTTCACCGCTTCGTAGAACCAGTCTTTCTTCGCCACGTCCGTAAACTGAGCGGCCGCCGATACACTCATGCTTTCCTTCGGGTCGATCTTGGACAGCAGGGTCAGGAACTGAGCCCGGGTCAGGTTGGAATCCGGTTCGAAGGTGGTGGGGGTGATGCCCTTGATCACGCCTTCGGCTGCCAGGGCGGTGATGTAGCTCTTCGCCCAGTGGCCGTCGATATCGGTAAAGCCTTCCGGCTCGCCGTCGTAAAGGATCTTGATGGGGATGGTTGCCTTGGCGTATCCGTAGGAAACGGTCACGTTCCCCGAAGCGCTGCGCTTCACCTCAGAAGCCTTGAACACGCCCCAGCTGTCGATGGTCCCCAGCTCCTCGGGGCATTCCCACTTGAAGCAGGTGTCGTTGTAGTATACGTTTTTATACAGGCCGTGGAGGACCTTCGTGACATTGAAGTCCACGCTCTCTCCCGGCGCCACGTTGGCGTAGTATTTATTGATATCGAAGGTGATGTCCTTCACAATCTGGATGTCGGTCTGGCCGGTGATCTCCCCTGCCGTGGCCGTTACGGCCACATGGCCTTCCGGCGCATCCTTATTCGCCGTAAAGAGCCCTCCGGAAGTCATGCTGCCCATGGACTTGTCCGTACTCCATTTCACCGTCTCCGTCAGGTCCGCCTTTTCATACAGACTGTTCATTCCGTAGGCCGTCAGACGGATGCTGGCGCCCGGCATGATGAGGGTCTCTTCCGGATAGACCGCGATCTGGGTGGCAACGGCTTCCTCCACTTCCTTGTAAACGAAAAAGATGCCGTTGGTGACGCTTCGCAGGGTCCCGTCGGACACGCTGTTCACCACCTTGGCGGAGTTGCTGATCCCCGGCTCGTCCCGGGCCACCATGGTGGTGGAACCGCCGCCGTCCATGTTCACCACGGTAATGCATCCCATACTCATGAGGTACGAGGTGATGTCGATGGCGTTCATTCCCTTGGAAACGTTTTTCTGCCGTCCGTCCACCACGTACAGCACCACGCTGCCGTCGCTCTTGATCCCCACGCAGGTCCGGGGGTTCAGGGTCTTGTCGTTGGTCCAGACGTCATTGTTGAAGGCCAGCACGCCGTAGACGCCGATGGCTTCCTTGGCTACCGCCAGGGGGGAGCCCGCCGCCGTGGACACGCTGATCGTCACGGTGGTGCCCGGCACCACGCTCTTCATGCTCTTGTAATGGGCGGACTTGCTGTTGCAGGACAGCACCAGCTGGCCGGATCCGATGGAGGTGTTCTTGGTGGAACCGTTCACCGAAACGACCTCCGCTTCGATCGTCTGCCCGATCTTCAGGTCGGAGGAACCGCCGTTCTTCACCTTCAGCACCACTTCCGCGCAGGTCCCGCTGGTCTTGGTGGAGGCCGCGTACCGGCTGTTGAACAGATGCAGGCCGTTGGCGCCGCCGTGGGGCACATTGAAGTAATCGATGTTCTCCACCGCCGCTTCCGGGGTGGTCCCGTCCGCACCGTATTTCTGGAACTGCACCGTGTAGGTGATGGGTGAATCCGTCAGGTTCGCATAGCTGTAGTCGTCAAAGCACAGCTCATAGCCGTTCTGGTAGCCGCCGGTGTAGAGGATGTGGTCATGGATGACCGCTCCCCGGGGAGTCCCCGTGGAGGTGTCATAGATGTCCCCGTTGATGCCGCCGATGACCTTGTAGCCCTCGCTGGCGATAACGTTGGCCATGCCGCTGACGGTGTTGCGCTTGGTGACGGTGCCGTTGAAGACATAGGGCTTCACCCGGCCCGCCCGGACGTCTGCATCCAGCACGTGGACGCTGACGATGCCGCCGGCCGCCGTGTTTTCGCCGATGATATGGATGTATGTGGTGTCCGGAGCCACTTCCTGCTCCGACTGGTAGTCGATCCGCCCCAGGCCCGGCACGGTGGTGAAGCCGGACAGCAGCATCACCAGGGACAGCGCCAGAGCCAGCGCGGCGGATACACGCTTCATTCTCATATAC
>JAFQZZ010000003.1 GCA_017405645.1 Bacillota bacterium | reverse complement strand
TCGAGCAGAGGACTGAAAATCCTCGTGTCCTTGGTTCAATTCCGAGCCTGGGCACCACATTTCGGGATGTGGCGCAGTTTGGTAGCGTGACTGCTTCGGGAGTAGTAGGCCGCAGGTTCGAATCCTGTCATCCCGACCAAGAAAACCCTTGAGATTGAATCTCAAGGGTTTTTTCTTTTTCCTTATTCGGAACAGTTTTAGAAGCTGTGGCCGCCTCCGCCGCCGATGTGGCCGCCTCCGCCGCCACCGAAGCCGCCTCCGCCGCCGATGCCGCCGCCGGAGGATGAACCGCTGTCGTGGTAGACCTTCATGCTGCTGAGCAGGATGGCCCCCGCCAGTCCGATCCCCGGCAGGATCGGCGCCCTGCGGGAGGCATTGACGCTGACGCTTCCCTTGGTCCGCCGTTCATAGCGGGCCCTACGGGAGCTGACCACGATCAGGTAGTTGATCAGGATCCCCACAAGGATCGCGATCATGGCGTTGGTGATATGCTTCACCGGCCGGGCCAGTTTCTGTCCCTGGCACTTGCCCAGGATCTGGTCCATGGCCTTGCAGATGCAGCCGTAATAATCTCCCTTGGAGGCTTCCTTGTAAATATTGTCGGTAATGGCACGGGCGTCCGCCTTGGAAATGGTCTTCAGGGCGTCCCCGTTGGAATAGACGTAGATCTGACGGTTGTACATGTCGATCATGAAGACCACCGCCGCATCATTGCCGTAATGCTGGATGGCGTACTGTTCCGCCGCCTGGGAGGTCTCTCCCTGGTAGGTGGCCACCGTGACCACGGCGCCGTCCATGTAATTGGCCAATTCCGCATAGTCTTCCTGCAGCGCGGCGATCTGCTCCTCTGTCAGCAGCCCGGCCTGGTCCTCCACCGTCAGCGGACCCGCTGCGAACCCCAAAACGCCGGCGGAGGTAAAGCAGATCAGAAGCACGATCAATGCAATCAGTTTCTTTCTCATCCCTCACACCTCATTTCTTTCGAACAGCTTGGGCAGCGGCCGCGTCGTTCCGGTATTGTATACCCTCATCATCGAAACCGCGGCGATCACCAGCAGCAGGATCCCCACTGCATCGCCCAGGTAATACCAGCCGTCATTGACCGGCGCCAGATACACGATCACGGTATTGAGGATGACCCCCGCCAGGATCAGCAGGATCGCAAACACCGGCTGCTTCTGGGGGATCTCCCGTTTCCATTTGAAGACGCTGGCCGCCATGATCAGCGTCACGATCAGCGCGGCGGCGCCGACCGCCACGCCTAGAGTGCCGCCCGCCATAGACAGCAGGTTCGGCCCCGCGGACAGGACCATGATGGCCAGAAGGGCAAAGACCGTGGTGGGCACCGTGACCTTCCGGCGGGCTTTCTTCTTCCGGGCGGCCTCGGCCTTTTCCGGATCCTGTTCCGTCCCGGCCTTCCAGCCCTTGTCGTTGATATGGGTCTGTTTTTCATACAGCTGCTTGGTGCTGCTGCGGACCGATACCGCCATCAGCGCCCCGCAGACCAGGCTCACCACCGAGGTCAGCCCCGGAGTGGGCTGGAACAGCAGTTCCAGGAAAGCGAAGACCGCTGCCGCGATCACCAGGCAGCCCAGGGCAAAGGCCTTCATGTCCACCGGGAAGTCCGCCGTGACCTTTCCGGACTCGCCGTTGACCACCGCGTATGCCACCCGGTCCCCTTTCCGCCAGGTCAGAAACCACATGGGAAGCAGGGATGCGTGGTGGCCCCGGGTCTGGGCCGGGATGGAGGCGGTCTCCTTTTCCACCTTGATCTGCTCTTTCCGGTAAACCTGGTTGGCGACTTCATCCACCATGTCTTTGGACGCCTGTTCCTGGGCGTCCGCGTAATAGGTCGCCGGCGGCACGGTGGACGCATCCGCATAGAAGCCGGACAGATAAGCCGGCGTGAATTCTTTCTGTTTGCTCATGTCGAAGGGCAGCACCCGGTCGGCGATCTCGTCATCCAGGTACCGGCTGGCGTCATAAGGCACGCCGCAGTAATCCCCCTGGATCTGAGCGTCGATCTCGTAGGTGTTCACCACATCGTATCTCTTGTGCCTTTCTACCGTCTTCGTTCCCTGGATCGAGGGCTTGCCCATCTCCACGTCGTATTCGTAATAAGGCATGTAGATCCCGGTGAAGTTCTCCAGGTGCTCCGGCCGCTTCATGTCCTTCGGCAGGTAGCGCACTCCCCGGGCATAGTCTTTGAACAGTTCCGCACAGCGGTCCTTCGTGATCTGGAAGGGCACGATGTTCTCCACCTGTCCCCCGCCGGAGCCCTTTTTCAGAAAACTCTGGCCGCCGCAGTAGGGACAGAACCCCACCTCGGACTCCTCCGTTCCCTGCAGCTCCGCTCCGCAGCCGCCGCAGAGGAACAGGGTCAGCCCCTGGTCCGGCAGGTCTTCTTCGTTGCTGACGTTGCTGACCCGGTAGGAATCCGGGTCGAAGGTGCTGCCGCAGTGGCTACACTTCATCAGCTGGGACTCAATGTCGAAACGGACGTCGCCGTTGCAGTTGGTGCATCGAAATGCCATCCCTTCGCCTCCTTTTTTCTAAATTCTATGCAAACAATGGATCATTCGTCTTTTTTGACTTGGATGATGACTACCGCCGCCAACACAAGCCCGATCCCGATGATCTGGAGAAGATTCATCTTCTCCCCCAGGATCAGAAATGCCAGAAGAATCGTCAGCGGCAGTTCCAGCGTGGCGATCACAGTGGTCTTGTTGGAACCGATCATCCGGATGGATAGATTGATCAGCGCCAGGGGCAGCACCTGCAGTACGATCGCAAACGCCACCATCGGCATCAGCCCCGCCGGTATATGGGGCGGATGCAGCAGGAATCCCGGGTTCAGGATCCAGAAAGTGATCACCGCCACCACATACATGTAAAACAGCATCTGCATCGCCGGGATCTCCTTCAGCTTCAGGTCCGCGTGGATGCTGTAAAAGGCATAGCACAGGCCGCTGAGCAGCCCCAGAAAGATGCCGGCAGCGGACCATTTCAGCGATCCTCCCCCCACCAGGTTCAGCACCAGCACCGCACCGGCAAAGGCCAGCCCCACCGCCAGCTTGTTGGTAAAGCTGATCTTCCGGATCCCCGTGGCCATGAAGAAGATGCAGACGTAAATGGGGCACAGATACAGGAGCATCGAACAGATCCCCGCGGTCATTTTCTCCATTGCCAGGAAGAAGAAAAAGCTGGTCAGCGCGGCTCCGATGACACCCTGGAAAACCAACGGCATCCAGAACCGCTTTTCCGGGAAGAGTCCCGCTCCGCTTTTTTTCCGCTGCAGCAGAAAGACCACCATCAGCACCAGGGTGCCGCCGGTATAGGTGATCACCAACAGGTCCCGGGCGGAAAGGCCGGCGGACAGGTTGAATTTGTTCACCACCACCTGAAGGGCGTAAAACAGCGCCGCCCCCAGGGCCAGTATATATCCCGCTTTAAAGGTTTTATCGTTCATGAACAGCCTCCCTCAGGGCTAGATTTCGACTCCCGCCTGTTTCAGGACGTCCAGTCCGATGGCCATCCGCATAGTTTTGTGGGGGTCCACCACCTGGCAGACTTCCATATGGGCGCAGGCCCCGCAGAGGAAGCCGGCTTCGTAGAAGCCCAGCCGGCCGTTGTCCACGATGAACTGCACCAGTTTTTCCATGGCTTTGGATGCGGCGCCGTCCACCGTTTCCTCCGTGGCCGCGGAAGCGAACCGGCCGTTATATTTCACAAAGGGGATGTCCATCTTCAGGTCCCTGCGGACCCGGACGCCGACTTCCACCACGCCCCCGACTTCGATGCCGGTGTAGAAGCTTTCGCCGTCTCCCATCCGAACGTGGAGGTCTCCCATGGCCAGCAGGCCGCCTTCCACCTGCACCGGCAGGTAGACCGTGGCCCCGGCTTTGATCATATTGTTGTCCATGTTTCCGCCGTGGTCCCCCGGCATGATGGCCCTGAGGGGCTCTCCCGCCGGCGCCACGCCGATGACCCCGATCATGGGTTCCGCCGGCACCCTGATGCCGTCCCCCAGGTCGATGGTTTCATCGTCGAAATGATAGATCTTCGTCTTCGGTTCCTTCACCAGGTGGCCGATGACGCCCTCGTTCGGCACACACATGGCCCAGCCCGGCGACTTGCAGCGGATGCTCCGGATCTCCACTTCCAGTACATCCCCGGGCTTCACGCCCTCGAAGTACACCGGTCCCGTGCAGGGGTTGATGATATCGTAATCAAAGGAATCCATGGAATCCTCTTCGCTCTGCACCTGTCCGGCAAAGCTGTCATTGGTTTCTAAGGTGATTTCCGCCGGCAGGCTGCACCGCAGCGCCGGTTCATTATTCTTATCAAAGCGATTGACATTCTGTTCTTTCTTTAAATACATCATGGACGGGTTTCCTTTCTGTCGTTGAAACAAGTTCCTTCTCTAAAATTTTAACCGAAATACGGGGGAGTGGCAATAAAAAAATCCCGATTCCGGAAGGAATCGGGGTATGGTGGGCCATCAGGGACTTGAACCCGGGACTACCCGGTTATGAGCCGGGGGCTCTGACCAACTGAGCTAATGGCCCTTGTCCGGGCGGCGTTTGGCCGCCCATATATATTACAATAGCAGGGTCGTTTTTGTCAACACCATTATCGTTTGAGGGGCGCTGCTCCCTTCTCCATGGCTCTCGCCACTCTGCTCGTAGTAATGACGCCGATTCCTTCCTCAATGAAGTAGAACCCGATCAGCATGCCGATGGTCACGGCCGGCACGATGGGCTGTACAAAGGAAAAGATACCCAGGGCAATGGCCAGTACCCCGATGATAAAGCCCCAAATCCAGGCGCTGCTGACGCGAAGCTTTTTCAGCTTCAGGGAAAGGGCGATCGACGAATAGCCCCGGAACAGCAGCCAGATGGCGAACAGAATGATCAGGATCCTGTCGATCACCTCAATGCCTCCCGGCCGGACAATGGCGAGTACGCCCAACGCCAGCGCCAGGATGCAGGCCACAAAATTCAGGCTGAAAACCCTGTACCGGATACCCGCGATGATCCCCGCCGCGCCGCTGACAATCAATACCGCCGCGATGAAGTACCCGGCCGCCGCCAGTGTGGCCAGGGGAGTGAATACGCAGCACACGCCGCCAAGGATCAGAATGATTCCCAGGATCAGCATAAAAAATGACATAATAAATCCTCCTTTAAGCGAAAAAATACTCGTTTTCCAATATTATAACAGGGATAAAAAACCATTGCAACGAATCTGAAAAAACCTGTTGATAAGAACGGCAAAAAGTGCTACCATCAACGCAAATACAAGAGTATTCGGGAGGTGCCTCATGAGCAAGATCGTGATCCTGGACGGCTATGCCGCCAACCCCGGCGATATCAGCTGGGAACCACTCAATGAATTCGGCGAAGTGGTCCTGTACGACCGGACCAAGCCTGAGGAAGTCATCGGACGCATCCGCGATGCGGACTTCGTCTTCACCAACAAAGTGCCCATCACCGCCGAGGCGATGGATGCCAGCCCGGACCTGAAATGGATCGGAGTCCTGGCCACCGGCTACAACATCGTGGACGTGGCCCGCGCAAAGGAAAAAGGGATCCCGGTCACGAACATCCCGGCTTACAGCACGGACACCGTAGCCCAGAACGTCTTTGCCCACATCTTCAATATCACCAACCGGGTAGCGGACCACGCGGCTTCCATCCGGGGCGGCAAATGGGCCCGCTGCGAGGACTTCGTCTTCTGGGACTACCCGCAGATGGAAATGGCGGGAAAGACCATCGGGATCGTGGGCTTCGGCTCCATCGGAAAAAAGGTCGCTTCCATCGCCCGGTCCTTCGGGATGAAGGTGCTGGTATTCACCCGCACCCCGGACCCGTCGCTGGAATGCGAAGATTTGTCCTTCTGCGACAAGGAGACCCTCCTCAGGGAATCCGACGTGGTCTCCCTGCACTGCCCCCTCACGGACGCCACCCGGGAAATGATCAACAAGGAGAGCCTGGCTCTCATGAAGCCTTCCGCTATCCTGATCAACACCGGCCGGGGTCCGCTCATCAACGAAGCAGACCTGGCGGAAGCCCTGAAAGCCGGCAGTATTTACGGTGCCGGTCTGGACGTGATGTGCAAGGAACCGCCGGAGGCAGGCAATCCGCTCTTTGAATGCGAAAACTGCTTCATCTCGCCCCATGTGTCCTGGGCTTCGGACGCCGCCCGGGTCCGTCTGCATAAGATCGCCTTTGAAAACATCCGCTCCTTCGTGAACGGCAAGCCCGTCAACGTGGTGAACGGACTGTAGAGAAACGAAAACCCGGGGTCTTCCGACCCCGGGTTTTTTATTTCATCTCTTCCAGCACCTTTTCCAGCACTTTCTTTTCTTTCTTCGTCATGGAGTCCCGGTGCTCTTCCACGTACTTTTCGAAGAGGTCCGGCCGGCGCTCCCTCGTAAGCTTTAAGGCCTCCTCCAGCTGCCACAGGTGAATGTTTTCGTGATGGCCATTCAGCAGCACTTCCGGCACCGGCATCCCCCGCCATTCCCTGGGCTTGGTGTACTGGGGATATTCCAGCAGCCCGCTGGCAACGGATTCTTCGAAATGAGCCTGACTGTTCCCCAGGACGCCCGGAATAAACCGGGCCACGCTGTCGATGAGAACCATGGCCGGCAGTTCCCCGCCGGTAAGAATATAGTCCCCGATGGAGACCTCCTCCATATCCCAGTAATCCAGCACCCGCTGGTCCACGCCCTCGTAGTGGCCGCAGAGGATCACCAGGTCCTCCCCGGCCGCCAGTTCCAGCACCTTTTCGTGGGTCAGCACCTTCCCCCGGGGGGACATGTACAGGAGCTTCCGCCCCTCCGTGCCGATGTCCTCCAGGCAGGCGGAAATGGGTTCCGCGAACATCACCATCCCGGCGCCGCCGCCGAAGGGGGCTTCGTCCGTCTTGTTGTGTTTATCCGTGGTATAGTCCCGGATGTTATGGACCCGCACGTCCAGCAGGCCCGACTCGTTGGCCCGGCCCAGGATGCTGTCCGTCACCACCGGCCCGAACATCTCCGGAAATACCGTCAGTACGTCGATCCTCATTCCATCATCCCCTCGATCAGTTCCACGGTGATCACGCCGGCCTCCAGGTCCACCTTTTTCACGAATTGCTTCACCGCCGGGATCAGGAAGACCCCGCCCTCCGGTTTCTGCACTTCGTAGACGTCCTGGGCCGTGTTTTGGATCACGTCCTTCAGGGTCCCGTATTCTTCACCTTCCGGCGAGCACACCTTCAGTCCCACCAGGTCCGGGATGAAGTATTCATCCTCCTCCAGTTCCCGGGCGTTTTCCCGGTCCACGTAGAGATATTCCCCCTTCAGGGCCTCCGCCGCGTTCCGGTCGTCCACGCCTTTGAACTTGACGATGGCCAGGTTCCCCTGATAGCGGACCCGCTCGATCTCGCAGAGCCGGTCCCCGATATACAGCCGGTCCAGCTCTTCGAACCGCTCCTTGTAGTCGGTGTAGGGGTAGACTTTGCTCTCTCCCTTCAGCCCCACGGCATTGACGATCTGCCCCAGCTTGAATCTTTCCAGCATTTCTTTCTCTCCATCTCAACAGAAAAAGGGCCGCAGCGGACCCTTTTTGCTTATTGAGCGATTTCTACGACGACTTTCTTGTTCATCTTGGTCGCAGCGGCCTTCACCACGATCCGGATCGCCTTGGCGATGCGGCCCTGTTTGCCGATGACCTTGCCCATGTCATCCGGAGCCACTCTCAGTTCCAGCACCAGAGTCTGATTGTGTTCCGTCTGAGTCACGCTGACTGCTTCCGGATGATCCACTAAAGACTTCGCAATAGCTTCTACTAATTCAACCATGTTGTGTCTCCTGTACTACTCTTCTTCTGCCGGTGCTTCTTCTGCAGCTTCCTCCGCTGCCTCTTCTGCAGCTTCCTCTGCGGGAGCTTCTTCCGCCGGAGCTTCCTCCGCTGCGGGGGCCTTGTCATACACGCCGGCCTTCTTCAGCAGGGCTCTGGCGGTATCGGTCGGCTGCGCGCCGGTGGCCAGCCACTTCTGTGCGGCTTCCACATCGATCTTCAGTTCTTCCGGATCTGCGATCGGGTTGAAGTAACCGATTTCTTCGATGAATCTGCCGTCTCTCGGGGAACGGGAGTCCGCTACTACGACTCTATAGAAAGGTCTTTTCTTCGCACCCATTCTTCTTAATCTGATTTTTACTGCCATGTTGATATTCCTCCATTTAAAATTATGTTTGATTATTTGAATCCTTGCGGATTATGAACTATCTCTTTTTCTTCTTCTGCTTCTTATGCCGCTCTTTTTTCACGGGCTTGCCGTTCTGGAACTCCGGCTTGCGCTGCTTCACGGGACGTCCGCCCGGCTGTCCGCCGTAACCCATCTGGCCGCCGTACATCTTCATCATCTTCTTGGTGTCCTCGAAGCGTTTCAGAAGGGCGTTGACGTCGGTCACCGTCATCCCGCAGCCGTCGGCGATCCGCTTTCTCCGGCTGCCGTTGATGATCTCCGGGTTCTTCCTTTCCTGTGGGGTCATGGACTGAATGATGGCTTCCATCCGCTTCATTTCCTTGTTGGTGTTGTCCATGTCCACCTTGTCCAGGTCCTTGGACCGGACGCCCGGGATCATTTTGAGCATGCTGTTCAGGTTGTCGATCTTTCTGACCTGCTGGATCTGATCCAGGAAGTCCTCCAGGTCGAGTCCCTTGTTGGCTTTCAGTTTTTTGTCGATCTTTTCGACTTTTTCCTTGTCGAACTGCTTTTCCGCCTGTTCGATCAGGGATTCCATATCCCCCATCCCCAGGATCCGGGATGCCATCCGGTCCGGGTGGAATTCTTCCAGGGCCTCGGCTTTTTCGCCGGCCCCCAGGAATTTGATGGGTTTGCCGGTGACCTTCTTGACGGACAGGGCTGCGCCGCCCCGGGTGTCGCCGTCCATCTTGGTCACGATGACGCCGCTGATCTCCAGCCTGTCATTGAAGGCCTTGGCCGCCGTCACGGCGTCCTGGCCGGTCATGGCGTCCACCACCAGCAGTATCTCGTGGGGATCCACCGCGTCCCGGACCCGGACGATCTCGTCCATCAGGTCCTCGTCCACATGCAGACGACCGGAGGTGTCCACGATCAGGATGTTGTAACCTTTGATCTCCGCTTCCCTTTTTGCCGCTGCCGCGATTTTTTCCGGTTCCTTACTCTCCGGCATGGAGAACACCGGCACGCCGACCTTGTCGCCCACGATCTGCAGCTGGTCCACCGCCGCCGGACGGTAAACGTCGCAGGCCGCCAGCATGACCTTCTTGCCCTGGTTCTTCAGGTGCAGGGCCAGCTTCCCGCAGGTGGTGGTCTTACCGGTACCCTGCAGGCCCGCCATCAGGATGGTGGTGAAGCCGGAAGGGGAATAGGTCAGCTTGCTGATCTCGCCGCCCATGATCTCCGTCAGTTCTTCCTTGACGATCTTGATCATCTGCTGGTCCGCCGACAGGCCGCCCCGGATCTCCTGCCCCAGGGCTTTTTCCTTGACCGAATTCACGAACTCCCGCGCGACTTCCAGACTTACGTCCGCTTCCAGAAGCGCCAGACGGACTTCCCGCAGGGCATCGTTGATCTCGATCTCGTTCAGCGTTCTTCCTTGCATCTTTTTGAACGTGTTTTGCAGCCGTTCCGAAAGATTTTCAAATGCCATTCTATATCTCCTGTTCCAATTCTGAAATAATTGTCTGGATCTGTTTCAGTTTTTCCGTCAGTTCCGTCCGCTCCCCGGACTCCTCCAGGAGGCTCTCCGCGATCCCGTTCACCGCTTTCAGGGCGTCTTCCTGCCGGGTGAAGCGTTCCGCCAATCCCAGCTTTCCCTCGTAATCCTCCAGGGCCTTCCGGGATTTCTTGATCATGTCGTGGACCGCCTGACGGCTGACCTGCAGTTCCTCCGCGATCTCCCGGAGGGAATAGTCCCCTTCGAAATACAGATGCATCACTTCCTGTTGTTTTTCGGTCAGGAGCTGCCCGTAAAAATCGAAGAGCAGCGCTGTTTTTACATCGATCACGTTTTCACCACCTGTCAAGCTTCTCTATTTTACACATAAAAAAGAAAGATGTCAAGCGTTTTCCCTTGACATCTTTCAAAAGTTTCAGACTTATTTGCCTTTATTTCATGCCGTTCCGGATGAAGTCCGGGACGTTTTCTTCATCGAAATACAGGTACAGGATCCCGCCTTCCTCCGCTGATGCGGATCCGTACACCGGGTAAATCTGGACTTCATAATACCGGTTTGCCCAGCAGCTTCCTTCCGCCTTGTCCAGCACTTCCCGGAACTGTTCCGGATCCGTGAGGGTCATGGTCTTCAGGGGAGCGGGAGGTTCGTCGTAATCCACTTCGTTTCCTTCCTCGTCCAGGGTCCGTTCATACAGGCCCACTTCCATCCGGTCCACATCCTCCGGCACGATGACCAGCGACTCGTACAGCCCCATCTCTTTCAGCAGCTCCAGGGTCTTCGTGAAGCCTCTCGTGACGGAAATGTAGTAGTACTCGAAGTCCTCGTTGTAATGGACGCCGAAACGCTCATAATACAGCTGGTCCATTTCCTTGGAGATCTTCATGGGCTTCTTCACCTGGTATTCCAGGTTCACCAGGGTCGGCGCGGTGCCGCCGAAGTCCGTCAGATCTTCTACTTTCGCCTGTTCCAGGTCTGCCCGGACGGCTTCCGTCAGCGCCTTGATCTCTTTGTCTTCGGAAAGGATCGCCGATGCCTTGCCGAAATCCCCTTCACTGTAACCCTGGGGCGAAAGGACGATGCGGTCGATGGCGACCTTGTCGTCGTTCCAGGCCATGACCGGATACAGACTCTCCTTGTAGGCCCGGCTTTCCACCATGGACCGGAAGTGTTCATTCTCCATCAGCCATTCCTGAGGGACCTCGTATACCCGTCTCATCTGTTTTCCGTTTTTCAGCTCGTAATTCAGCTGAACGCTGCTGTTATAGCCGGTTTCCGTGACCGTCTTCAGCGCTTCCCGGTCGGCCACGATGTCCCGGTGAAGGGCCACCGCCTCCCGGATCGTCGTTTCATCCCGGATAAAACTGTCGTCCGACCAGCTGCCGTCATAGTTGTAATTGATGATGCCTTTTTCCACGCCGGCCAGTTCACCAACCTCCGGCACATGTTTCTCATATCCCAAAATGTCCGCATGGAATCCTGCGAACAGGACCACCGCCGCAATGGCGAACAGTCCGAATCCCTTGACAAAGCCCTTGATCCTGAACCGCTTCTGGATCAGCATATCCACCGCCACATAGGTGATCAGGGCGCCCAGCGCGCATCCCAGGTACAGCATCGGCATCTGATGCTCCGTTGTGGAAAGCAGATAGAACAGCATTCCCAGTCCCGCCATGCCGCAGAAGGTCAGCAGGTATTTGATGATGGGCTTGCTGAAATCGAAAGTCAGCGTGTCCGTGGCCCGCTCCAGTTTCCGCCGCTGATACAGGCAGTAGGCTGCCAGGTAGAGGACAGCGGAAACGGCCAGATAGATCACGATAATCTTCCACGACGAATCCGCCAGCAGTCCGGTAACCGGGCTGAGGTACAGCGCCAGGCTGCTCAGGTTCTCCGGCGGCGTGAATCCGAAGAGGAACAGGCTTCCCAGCCCGATCAGGATCAGCACCACAGCGGAGAAGACTCCCAGCAGCACGACGTTCATGCCCGCCTGCGTGAGGGACGTTCCCGTCAGCACCGCCGCCAGCATGGCTACGGCGTACACGATGATCATGACCGTCAGGATGGCCGCGATGAAAAGGAGGATCTCTCTGTAACTGAACAGGTCCGTTTTCACGAAACCCTTCACCATATCGAAATCCACATATTCCAGCGGCCCTCTCGCTGCTCGGATGATCATCAGGATCGCTCCGGTCAGAAGCGCCGGAACCAGACACAGGATCATTCCCGACAGGAAGTTGGAGTGGAACAGCTGCTTTCTCGACAGGGGCATCGCATGGACGATGGCAGCCGAACTCTGCTGCTGCAGGTAACGGTAGATGAGCAGCGCCGCCACGATGGCTATGCCGCTCCCCCAGATGATTGCCGGGATGCGGATCGTGCTCAGGGCCGAACCCGTGGCCTCTGCCCAATCATCCATCAAAACCGGCACGCAGCAAATGATAAAGTATCCGATAAAGGCCAGAACACTGCCCAGCCAGAACCGTTTCAGGTTCTCCACGATCAGGGGAACCGACAGAACGGAATTGCTAGAATAAGATTTCTTTGAATTCATCCTTGTCACCTCCCGTTTCATAAATGAAGATCTCCTCCAGGGTCATGGGCAGCAGGTCAAAGACCGCAGGCTGCAGTGCCCGAAACCGGTTTTCGATTTCCTCGCCGTCTCCCCGGATGATGAACATATCCACGCTGCCCCGCTTTTCGCTGAACAGCACATTGAGGCCATCCACCGGCGCCTTCGTTCCCTCCGGCAGCACCGTCTGGATCTTGTGGACGTCGGATTTCAGGTCGTCCAAGTCCCGCTCCAGCAGCATCGTCCCCTTGCTGATGATGCCGATGCAGTCGCACAGGCCTTCCATGTCCTTTAAGTTGTGGGAAGACACCAGCACGGTCATCCCCCGCTCCGCCACGTCTTCCACGATATCCCGGATGACGACCCGCCGGATCAGCGGATCCAGCCCGTCGAGGGGTTCGTCCAGCACCAGCACTTCCGGCATGGCGGACATGGCCAGGATAAAGGCCGCCTGTTTCTGCATTCCCTTGGAGAATTTCGTCAGCTTCTGGGTTTCGTTCAGTCCGAACTGCTTCACCATTTCTTCATAGCGCTCCTGGTTCCAGTTCGGATACAGCTTCCGGTAATATTCTGAAAACCCCTTTAAATTGTACATACTGAAAAAGTACAGGTCGTCGGCAATGTAGCTCATCCGTTCGTGGACTCCCACGTTGTCATAGACCGGCTGGCCGTCCACCAGTATTTCGCCCTTGTCCGGCCGGTAAACGCCGGTCAGGTGCTTGATCAGCGTGGTCTTGCCGGAACCGTTGACGCCCACCAGACCGTATATGGAACCCCTGCGGACGTGCATGTTCAAATCATCCAGCGCCTTGAATCCGTCAAAGGTCTTCGTCAGGTTTCTGATCTCGATCATTTTTCCTCTCCCCCTTTCTGCAGCAGTACCGTTTCTTCAACGACCGACCGGATCTCCTCCTCCGGACACTTCAGGAATATCAGCTCTTTCACCGACGTTCGCACGGTGTCTTTCAGTTCTTCGATCCGGGCGGTGTTTTTGTAGCTCTCCGCCGGCACGGCGGCGAAGCTTCCCAGGCCCGCCACGGAATAGAAATACCCCTGGTTCTCCAATTCCTTATACGCTTTCTGGATGGTGGTGGGGTTAATGGCCAGTTCTTTGGCCAGGTCCCGCACAGAAGGTACCTTTTCATCCGGCTTGATGACGCCGGTGATGATCATTTCCTTGAATCGGTCCACGACCTGTTCGTAGATCGCTTTCCGGCTTTTCAGATCAATTTGAAACATGGCCTCCTGCACCTCCTTTCCTTTTGACTAACTGTACTATAACACATAATACACTTGATGTCAACAAAAATGTTTGGTATAATGAATCCACCAAAAACAACAACCATTCAACGGAGGAAATAAAATGGATAACAATGAGAATAGAAATGAATTCAACGCAGCGAATCAGGAGGACCGGTGGGCGCAGTACCGGAGCGCCTACAGCGATTCTCAGGGGGCGGCGGCGGTGCCGCAGAAGAAGGGCCACAAGGGGCTGATCATCTTCCTGATCGTCCTGGGCGTAGCGCTGGCCCTGCTGCTAATCGGCGGGCTGGCACTGAAAAACACCGTGGATTCCTACAATCCCTGGAGCAGCAGCGCGGCGGACTACGATTATGACACCACGAAGGATTACATCGGCCTGATCGACATCCAGGACGAGATCGGCGGCTCCGGCACCTATCTCCAGCCTTCCTACTACGATCAGGACTGGATCCTGGAACAGATCGACGACATGGAATACAACCCGGCCAACAAGGGGATCGTCCTCTACCTGGACACCCCCGGCGGCAGCGTGTATGAAACGGACGAGGTCTACCTGAAACTGATGGAATACAAAGAAACCACCGGCAACCCGGTCTATGCGGTAATGGGATCCATGTGCGCTTCCGGCGGCTACTACCTGTCCTGCGCGGCAGACAAGATCTACGCCAACCGCAACACCACCACCGGCTCCATCGGCGTCACCTTCGGGACCATGCTCGACATTTCCGGACTGCTGGAGGATTACAATGTGAAGACCAACACCATCACCTCCGGCCCCAACAAAGCCATGGGGAGCATGTACGAACCCATGACCGACGAGCAGCGGGCCATCTTCCAGTCCCTGATCGACGAAGCCTACGACCAGTTCACCGGCATCGTGGCCGAGGAACGGCACATGGACATTGCGAAGGTAAAGGAACTGGCGGACGGCCGGATCTACTCCGCCCAGCAGGCGAAGGACGTGGGACTGATCGATGAGGTCTGCTCCTACAACGACGCCATCACCGACATCTGCGACGAGGCCGGCCTTCCCACCGACCAGGTCTACGAATACCAGTATTACCCGGAGACCTCCCTGATCGGCATGTTCCTGGAGGCGCTGACACAGGAAAAGACCCTGAACAGCTCGGACCAGGATCTGGCCGCTTTGCTGAAGCTGGCGGAACAGAATGAACTGAAGCCGATGTACCTGCTGAATCAGTGAATCGAATGAAAAACGCAGAGACGAACGTCTCTGCGTTTTTTTATTTGCTCATTTCTTCTTCAAACCGTTCCCAGGGAAAGCCGATGATGTTGGCCTTCGAGCCCCGGAAGTCTTTCACATACTTTCCGTAACTGCCCTGGATGGCGTAGGACCCGGCCTTGTACAGCGGCTCGCCGCTGTCCACGTAGGCCCGGATGTCTTCGTCGGATACATCCATGAACTCCACCTCCGAGCATTCGGCAAAGACCTTTTTCTCCGCCGTCCCGGCCCGGACGATGGCCACGCCTGTGTAGACCTGGTGGGTCTGCCCGTTCATCTCCGTCAGCATCCGGTGGGCGTCCGGCAGGTCCGCGGGCTTGCCCAGGATCTCGTCCCGGAAAGCCACCACCGTATCCGCCGCCACGATCACCGGCGGCCGTTCCTCAAACAGCGGGGCGTATTCCCCGTCCTTTCCCGCCAGGAGCTTCTTCTCCGTATACAGGGCCTTTTTGAGGGCCAGAAACATCACAGCGTCTTTCGCTTTGATGCCCTCCCGCAGGTCTTCTTCCACGTCCGCCGGCATCACAGTGAAGTCCAAACCGTGTTCTTCGAACATTTCAAGCCGCCGCGGAGACCCGGAAGCCAGGATCCATTTCTCGTCCTTCATACCCGCACCTGTCCGTTTCCGTAAACGATGTATTTATAGGAAGTGAGTTCCTCCAGTCCCATGGGTCCCCGGGCGTGGAGCTTCTGGGTGGAGATCCCCATCTCGCAGCCCAGGCCGAATTCCCCGCCGTCGGTGAACCGGGTGGAGGCGTTCACGTAAACCGCCGCGCTGTCCACCATCTTCACGAAATAGTCCGCGTTTTCCGGGGTTTCCGTAATGATGGCTTCGCTGTGGCCCGTGGAAAACCGGGCGATGTGCTCCACCGCCTCCTGCACGGAATCCACGGTCTTCACCGCCATGATGAAGTCCAGGAATTCCGTGGAGAACTCATCGTCCCGGAAGGTCACCGGGGTCTCGCCCCTGGCCTGCCGGTCCTCCACCAGCCGCTGCTTCATCAGCTTCATGAAATCATCCGCCACCGCTTCGTGCACCAGGCAGACCTCCGCCGCGTTGCAGACGGAAGGCCGGCTGGTCTTGGCATTTTCCACGATATTGATGGCCTTTTCCAGGTCCGCGGTCTCATCCACGTAAATGTGGCATATCCCGGTGCCGGTCTGGATGCAGGGCACCTTCGCATTGTCCACGCAGGACTGGATCAGGCCCTTGCCCCCTCTGGGGATCAGCAGGTCGATGAGTCCGACGCCGTTCATCAGTTCGTTCGCGCTCTGGCGGGTGGTATCCTGGACCAGCTGCACCAGGTCCCGGGACAGTCCGGCCTTCTCCAGACCCTGCTGCAGGGCGCCAACGATGGCGTCGGCGGAATGGAAGGCTTCCTTCCCGCCCCTCAGGATGCAGGCGTTCCCGCTCTTCAGAGCCAGCACCGCCGCGTCTGACGTCACGTTGGGCCGGCTCTCGTAAATGATGGCGATGACCCCCAGGGGCACGGAGGTCTTCCGGACCACCAGCCCGTTGGGCAGGGTATGCTCCCGCAGCACCTTCCCCACCGGATCCGGCAGGGCTGCCACGTCTCTCATTCCTTTGGCCATGTCCTCGATCCGCTTCTCCGTCAGGGTCAGCCGGTCGATCATCACGTCGGAGATCGCTCCCCGGGAAGCCTCCACGTCTTTGGCATTGGCCTTCAGGATCTCCTCTTTCGCCGCCAGGAGTTCCGCTGCCATGGCTTCGATGGCTTCGTTCTTTTTATCTGCGCTGATCACGGCCAGGGACGGCGCCGCCGCCTTTGCCCGCCTCATGATTTCATTCGTTGTAACCATAATTATCCTCTCTGTTTATGTTCTGCCGGACGGACAGGAATTTCGTTCCCACCTCTTTGCCTTCCAGAATATCGTATAAAACGTCCGGGTTCATGCCGTTGGCGATGACCATGTCGCAGCCCGCCGCCACCGCGATCTCGGCGGCCATGAGCTTCGTCACCATTCCGCCGGTACCCAGTTTCGACACGGTCCCCTCGGCCGCCGCGAAATGCTCCGGTCCGATCTTCTCCACTACCCGCAGCAGCTTTGCATCCGGGTTGTTGAAGGGATTGGAATCGTAGAGCCCCTGCACGTCCGACAGGATGATCAGCAGATCCGCGCCCACCGCCGCCGCCACGATGCCGGAAAGGGTGTCGTTGTCCCCGATCACGCATTCATGGGCGCTGACGGAGTCGTTCTCGTTGATCACCGGGATCACGTCCAGCTGCAGCAGCCGCAGCATGGTGTTCATGAAGTTGTCTTTCCGGTTTTCATCCTCGATGTCGTCCGCCGTGACCAGTACCTGGGCCACGGTGTGGTTGTAGACGCCGAAGAGTTTGTCGTAAGTGTACATCAGTTCGCACTGCCCCACCGCCGCAGCAGCCTGGGTCGTCGGGAGATCAGAAGGACGTTCTTTCATGGATAACTTGCCTTGTCCGACGCCGATGGCACCGGATGTGACGAATACCAGCTCCACGCCGGAATTCTTGATGTCGCTCAGTACTTTGCATAAATGCTCCACGCGTTTGATGTTCAGCCGCCCAGTGGAATGGGCCAGGGTGGACGTTCCCACCTTCACAACTAATCTCATTTTTTGACCTCCTGATTCTGTGCGTCCTGCACAGGATAAATTTATCATATTTTTCTGCAGATGGAAAGCCGGACTTTTTTCTCATGTGAAAAGAATCTTTTCGTTTTTTCCCTCTATCCCCCTTGACAAGCGGAGAAAGTTGCAGTAAACTGAACAAAATCTGTAGAAAGTCAGGAAAGAAAAATGCTTAAACGGCCCATCGGAAAACTGAATATCTTCAGCTTTAGCTTTACAGGAGCGATGGATCGTTGCATTATCTGAGACTGAACAGCACATCAGAATCGATAAAACAACATCCACCGCTACTTTAGGTTTGAGGAAAAAGTAGACCGTGGATGTTTTTTTATTAGGAATGAAAGAGAAAGTGGTGAGAAAAATGAAAAAGTATTTCCAGCCGGAAATCGAAACGATGCCGAGAGAACAAATCAAGGAGATCCAGAACGACCTGTTCGTGAAGCAGTTCCGCCGGGTCTATGAAAGCGTTCCTTACTACAAGGCAAAGGTCGATGCGGCCGGCGTAAATCCCGACGAGATCCAAAGCATTGCCGATATCTCCAAGCTCCCCTTCCTGACCAAGGATGACCTGCGGGAAGCGTATCCGGACGGTCTTCTGGCCGTGCCGAAAAAGGATGTGGTGCGGATCCACTCCACCTCCGGCACCACCGGCAAGCGTGTGGTGGCGTACTACACCCAGAACGACCTGGATCTGTGGTCCGACTGCACCGCCCGGGCCATCGTCGCTACCGGCGGCAGTGAAGACGACGTGGTGCAGGTCTGCTACGGCTACGGACTGTTCACCGGCGGCGCCGGCCTGAACGACGGGGCCCACAAACTGGGCGCGCTGACGGTGCCCATGTCCTCCGGCAACACCGACCGTCAGCTGCAGTTCATGGAAGACATGCAGGCCACGGTCCTCTGCTGCACCCCTTCCTACGCCTCCTTCCTGGGGGAATCCGCCATCGAGCGGGGCGTCAGAGACCGGCTGAAACTGCGGGCAGGGATCTTCGGCGCGGAAGCCTGGACGGAAGAAATGCGCCGGGACATCGAAGACAAACTGCAGCTGAAAGCCTACGATATTTACGGCCTTACCGAAATCAGCGGCCCCGGCGTGGCTTTCGAGTGCGAAGAGCAGGCCGGCATGCATATCAACGAGGACCATTTCTATATTGAAACCATCGATCCGGATACCGGGGAAGTCCTGCCGGAAGGCTCCAAGGGCGAACTGGTGTTCACCTGCCTGGACAAGGAAGCTTTCCCGCTGATCCGCTACCGCACCAAGGACATCTGCGTCCTGAACCCGGAAGAATGCTCCTGCGGCCGGACCCACATCCGGATGAGCAAGCCCATGGGCCGTTCCGACGACATGCTCATCATCAAGGGCGTCAACGTCTTCCCGTCCCAGATCGAGACCGTTCTCCTGAACGAAGGCCTGACTCCGAATTACCAGATCATCGTGGACCGGGTGGGCAGCAGCGATACCTTCGATGTATTGGTGGAAATGCCGGAAGATCTCTTCGGAGATACCGTGGCGGCCATCTCCAGAAGGGAAAAACAGATCGTATCCTCCCTGAAGTCCATGCTGGGCATCGTGGCGAAGGTACGTCTCGTCGAGCCCAAATCCATCGAGCGCAGTGAAGGCAAAGCCGTCCGCGTTATTGACAAACGGAAACTGTATTGATATGGTGAATAGAGGAGGTATAGAGTAATGATCCAGAAACAGATCTCTGCTTATTTAGAGAATAAACCGGGCCAGCTCCTGGACTACATCCAGGTCCTGGGCGAGAACAACATCGACCTGCAGGCCCTGTGCATCGCCGATACCGAGGACTACGGTCTCCTTCGGATGATCGTGGATGATCCGGACAAAGCCGTGGACCTGCTGAAAAAAGCGGGGCACTCCTGCGCGATCACGGAAGTCCTGTCCGTAGTGATCCCGGACCGTCCGGGCGCCATGCGGAAAGCCCTGGCGGCCCTGAACGAAGCCCAGATCAGCTTCGATTACTGCTACGCGTTCTTCTCCAAGGAAGAAGGCAAGGCCAACATCGTGTTCCGGGTGCCGGACAACGATGAAGCCCTGAAGGCGCTGGAAGACGCCGGCGCACTGGAATAGTATCAAAAAACAATGAGTCCCGTAACCGCAGACCGCGTTTACGGGACTTTTTTCGAAGTGTTCCGGGATTAATAGGCGAAGGTCCGATATAAGAAGGTGACGATCTGCCCCCGGGTACAGGTCTGATCCGGGGAGAAGGTGGTTTCGCTCGTTCCCTCGGTGATGCCGGTGCCCGTCGCCCACAGCACCGAATCATAGTAATAACTGTCTTCCTTCACATCGCTGAAAGGACACTCCTCCTTCCAGACGTCCTCTATGCCCTGGCACCGATGCAGGAAGGTCACTACCTGGGCCCGGGTGCAGGCTGCATCCGGCGAGAAGGTATCAGCGCCGGTTCCCGTGGTGATCTTATTCTCCACGGCCCACAGCACCGCTTTATAGAAATAACTGTCCTCCTTCACATCGCTGAAAGGATTCTCCGTGGATTCGGGCTCCGGCGAATCCATGGCTCTCCACAGGAAGGTGACGATCTGCCCCCGGGTACAGGACGCATCCGGCGAGAAGGTGGTCTCCGTCGTTCCGTTGGTAATTTCCTCCTCCACCGCCCAGTAAACCGGCTTGAAAAAATACCGGTCCGGATCCTGCACGTCGGCAAAACGGCAGGGATGGAATTCCGCTACAAAAACGGTGTCTTCATCGGCGCGGTAGTCATCGATGGACTCATGGCCTTCCTCCGTGTACCATCCGGTCAGATACATGCCTTCCTTTTCCACATCATCCGGGGTCATGTAAAACGCGCCGCCTCTTCGAACGGTTTCCTTTTCAATGATCTCCCCATCCACCTTATAACTGATCGTGACGTTGACCTTGGTGATCTCGTCCAGGTGTTCATTGAACCAGTCCCGCCTGCAGTCGATCCACTTCTTCAGTTTCTCCAGGATCAGGTCGTAATCCAGCGAAACCTTCTCCCCTTCGATTTCCGGAGGCCACAGCAGGACGTCGTCCTTCCGGGACTCTTCTGTTTCCTTACGGAACCGGTCGATCACTCCGTTCTTTTTGGTCATCTCCTGCAGTTTCCGGTCCATGATTTCCCACCGGCTCAGCAGCAGCTCCCCAAACTGAGGATCCTTTTCCCGGAGCGCGTCGATCCATTTCATTTCCGTATTATTGAAGCCGTCGGCGATGGGACTGTATTCCTCCAGGCTCATCAGGTCGTCCTGCTGTCCCCAGGCCAGGTCGAAGTCCCACAGGGGGCCCCAGCACAGTTTGCCGTTCCGGTCCTTGTACAGGTAGGTGCTGGAGGTGCAAAAAGCGTCCCCATTTTTTGAGAATTCCTGGATCAGCCAGTAATCCGCCAGGGACTCCAGGTCCATCATCGCTTCGATTTTTTCATGCGTGGCGGAATCGATCTGCTCGGGTTCCAGGATCAGGCCTTCCAGTTCTTCCAGATAACCGCTCAGGTAACTGCGCTGCTTTTTCTGTCCTTCCGTCAGCGAGCTTTCATCCTCCCCCTCGTATTCCGGGGAACGGGTAAAGAATTCCCGGGCATCGGGGGTCCGGAAAAGGGAGTTACGCGGCACGTCGTCATCCTGCATTTCATTGTAAAAGGAGATCAGATAGCCGCCGGTGACGTTCGGGTCGTCCCCTTCCGCTTCCGACTCCGTGTCTTTGTCCAGATCCGCGATATCGACCCGGCTCTTCCCTGTGGCCACCAGTTCGCTCAGGCAATAGCTCCCAAGATACTGCGTGCTGCCGTAACTGCCCTTCATCACCACATCCACGGGGATCATCCGGGGCGTATAGGGCATGCCCATCTCTTCCCCCAGCCAGCTGGTGATTCGGTTTTTCATGAAGGTGACGTCCCAGGCATTGGCCATCAACGCCCATTCCTTGTCGGCTCCCATGCCGAAAAGATCCTGCTTCTTGTCAAATTTGATCTTATAGGGTTTCTTTTCGGCAAATCCCCATGTTGAGTTGCCTCTGCCGCGGATATAGCTGAGCGTCAGGCCTTCCAGAGAGGAGGCTTCCCCGCCGTAAATGCTCTGGTAGCCCTCCGGCACCAGGATGTCAACGGTGCCCCTGCACCGCACACTGTGATCCGGGCTGGCATTCATGTTTGCTATGCTTCCGTACAGATTGCCTTTGTCATCCGGAAGGAGCTCCTGTTCCTCCACGTTGATGATGATCAGCGGGATCCCGTTTTCCGGTCCTTCCGGCACTGCCGTCTCACCGTTTTCGGCAAAGGCAAGGCCCGGCATCAGCGTCACTGCCATCATCAGGGCGGTGACCGCCGCCAGCAGGCCTGAACTCTTTTTTATTCTCATAACAAACCTCCGTTGCTGATACTGCTTCTATAGTTTCTTTTCTGCTTCCCGGGAAGCCTGGGTGCAGGTCAGTCCTGCCAATCCTGTATATCTGAGCTCGACCGGAATCATCCGTCCTACTTCGTTGAATGCATCGATCGTCTGATCCAGGGGAACAACCGGGTCGAAGCCCGCCATGGCCATATTGGCACAGGTCAGGGCATTGACGCCGCTCATGACGTTCTTGCCCAGGCAGGGGGCTTCCACTCCCATCGCCACCGGATCGCAGGTCAGCCCAAAGACATTCTGAAGGGCCATAGACGCTGCATTACATGCCTCTTCCGCCGTTCCTCCCATCAACTGCACCAGTCCCGCCGCCGCCATGCCGGAGCCGCTGCCGCATTCCGCCTGACAGCCGGCTAACTCCGCCGCGAAGGTGGCCCTTTCCGCCAGGAATACACCAATGATTCCCGCGGCAAACAGCGCTTTTATCACCTGTTCCCGGGGCAGCTTCAGGTGGTTCGCTACGGCCAGGATCGTTCCCGTCACGCACCCGCAGGAACCGCCCGTAGGCGCCGCTACGAAAATCCCCATGGAACTCTTTACCTCCATCAGGGCAGAAACGCTTCGGATGATCTCGTTGGTCAGGTCGTCCGGCACCAGCCGCATCCGCTTCTGCGGGTCCCCCAGGTACAGGGACTGGGCCCCCAGGATCCGCTTCTCGTACTCGGTTCCCGCCAGTCCGCTGTCCAGGGATTCCTGCATGATATCCGCCAGACGCCTCATTTTCTCCACGGTCTCTTCCGCGCTCATGCCGCCCCGGTCGCTCTCATACCGAACGGCCGCCTGCCAGATCTCCAGATCCTCGTCCTCCGTCATTTCCAGCAGCTCTTCCGCCGTCAGGAAAGGCACCGTGGGCTCCAGCTGTGAGGTCACCGGCAGCACCGGCTCCAGGAAAAAGACCCGTTCCACCACCGGCATGGCCTCCAGGTCCTCCCGGGTCTCCTCATCCAGGGCTTCTTCGGTGCGGATCACGTAAAACCCGGTCTTCCGGCTTTCATCGTACTGGATATCGATCTGGTGCCGGAGAGGGATCAGGCTGCCCAGTTCGCCCCCCTGCACCAGGCTGATCATTTCCGAACTGCAGTGGGTGAAGATCAGCGTCTCGTAAAATCCGCCGGTAATGGATACATCAAACCCGTTCACTCCGATGAGTTCCACCATTCCGCCGCCCACGGAGAGAGCCGTTGCGCGAACCGTTTCCGATTCGCCCTCCAGTGTCATACGGTACGTATTGGGATGATCCCCCGGGAAAGACCCGATTCGGATTTCCATATCAATCCCCTGATCTTTCAGCAGGGCAAGCGCTTCCTGCAGCCGCCTGTCATCGGGAAGCATCCCCTGGATTCCCGCCGCCAATCCGACATCCACCCAGGACTCCCTGTAACTTGGGGCCAGGGAACCGTCTTTGTCGAATTCTACCAGGAATCGCTTCAGGTTTTCCGGTCGAATCTGTGAAACCAGTTTCCCGACCCGGACGGAAGCTGCCGTATGGGAGCTGGAAGGCCCGCTCATGACCGGCCCGAGCACATCGTTGAAAATACTCGCATACTGTTTCATATAATCACCTTTCACTCTCATTACATTCATTTCTTCGGTTTTCCTCATTGTAGCACAACAGAAGTCCTTTTAGAACTCTTTTCGGGAAAACCGAAAGAATTGCAAAAAAGGTCTTGAATAATGGTGGAATCCTGTGTACAATAAAGTAGTTACAAGGATCGGAGTGTGGCGCAGCTTGGTAGCGTACTTGACTGGGGGTCAAGGGGTCGTGGGTTCGAATCCCGTCACTCCGACCAATAACAAAAACCGAGGCTTTTAAGCCTCGGTTTTCTTTTTCTTTTAAGAGGAACCGTTCTTCCGGTCCCGGTACATTTCCACGTAGGACTTGCCCTGGTCCTTCGGATCCAGGTCCACGTCCTTCACGTTCTGCCGCTGGGGGCTTTCCTCCGGCAGCAGGTAGAACACGATGTTGTGCTGCTGCCATTCGTAGGCCATGTCCTCCGGCGTCCGGTAGGAAACCATGTCCCGTCCGTGGATGGGATGCACTTCCGACAGCGCCTCACAGATGATCTTCATGTCCTCCTGCTCCGTGACCCGGTAGGAATCGATGATCTTCCAGTTGTCCGGGGTGTAACGGGCCTGGAACTCGATGCCATTATAGGTAAAAACGTAGTTTTTCCCGTTTCCGTCCGTGTCAGTCAGGCCAATCTCCTCCGGCGAGGAGAGGATCGCGGCGCTTTCCGCCGCTCCCGCCGCCTGCTCCGTTTCCTGGGACGCCGCCTCCTGAACATCTTCCGCCTGTTTCCCGCAGCCTGTTACACAGACCGCGGCCATCAACACCAGCAACGCGCACAGCAAAACGCAGCTTCTCTTATACCTTTTTTCTCCAATCTCCAATCTCTGATCTCCAATCTCCTGTCTTTTTTAAATCTTCGGCGAGAAGGAAATATATCCGTTGTCCCCGATGTAGATGGTGGCCCGTTCGATCCCCTGTTCGTGGAGGGAGCTCATGATCTCACCCAGTTCCGCCACGTTCGCCTTGATGTTGTCGTACTTGCCTTCACAGACGATGTTCTTGGTCAGGTAGACCCGGGTCACCCCGTTCAGGTAGGACACCTTGTAGACGCCCATTCCCTGGTTCTCCACCTGATCCGCCAGGTCCAGCAGGTTCTTCACTCCGTTGGCCTTTTCCGCCGCGAACTCCTGCCCGGGCTCCGTGGTGGTGGGAATGAAGCCTTCCACGATCATCACTCCGCCGGGGTCGTTGGCCTTTTCCAGGATCCGGTTTTCATCGTCGATGATCAGGAAGAACCCGCCCGCCTGGACCGCAAACACCGGCACTCTTTCCGCCACGGTGATCTTCGCCGTGTGGGGGAACTGCCGGGAGATCCTGGCGGATTTCACGTAGGGCAGCTCCATGATCTTGTTCCGGGCCTTGCCGGTCCGGAGGGTGATCAGTCCGGCCTTCTTGTGGATACCGGAGGCCTTTATGATCTCCTCCGCCGTGTAGTGGGCATTCCCTTCCACGGTAATCTTTTTGATATCCACCATTCCCTGCTTGTCGATGAACAGCAGCGCGCCGGTCACCAGGACCGCCAGGGCCACGATCAGCAGCAGGGTCCGCCGCAGGAACTTTTTCCGGCTTCGGCGGGAACGCCGGCGCCGGATCTTCAGCGCCAGTTCCTCATCCGGTTCCGTGGAAGGTTTCGGTGAGGCTTTCCACTCATCCTCGTATTCATCCAGCCCGCCGGGCTTTTTCTGTGCGGCTTCTTCCGCCTTTTTCGCCGCTTCCGCCGCCGCTGCGGCAGCCGCGGCAGCCGCGGCCTCTTTGGCCGCCCGCTTCGGGTCGAAGAAATAGTCTTCCGGCTCGGCCTCTTCACCGGCCTTTTCCCGGGCTTTCCGGAGATCCTCGAAGAAGTGATCGTGGGATACCGGTTCCCCGGGCTCCTCCACTCCCGTCGGCTCGTCCTCCGGCAGCACCTCTTCCGGCACTTCCTCTTCCGGCAGATTGCCTTCCATCATCGGATCTTCGCCAAACAGGTCCCGGATATCGCTATTCTCTTTTTCCATGTTTTCTTCGTTTTCGAAGAAGTCTTTTTCCTGGTTTTCGATACTCATTTCCGTCTGCCTTTTTCTCTGTTCACTGCCCGGAGACCAGATATTCCTTCAGTTCCCCGTAGATTTTTTCCGCCGCGTCCGTCCTGGCCAGACTCCGGCTTTTCGCCTCCATCTCCGCCAGCGCCTGGGGATCGTTCTTCAGCCGGTACAGGATCGCCGTCACCGCTTCATCCGTCAGGTCTTTTTCCTCGATCAATTCCGCCGCCCCCCGGTCCGCCAGGACCCGGGCGTTGTGATACAGGTGGTTTCCCGTCACGTACGGGGACGGGATCAGGATCGCCGCCTTGCCGCAGGCGGTGATCTCCGCCAGCGTCAGGGCGCCGGCGCGGCTGATGATCACATCGGAAGCCGCCATGTATTCCGGCATGTTGTCCAGGTACTCGAATACCCGGATGTTGCCTTTCAGTTCGCCTGTCCGTTCCGCGAGTTCCTCCCGGACCCCGTCATAGAACCGCTTGCCCGTGGCGAAGAGGATGTCTATGTCCTCCGCCCCGTTCAGGTTCCCGATCAGGCGGACCATCAATTCGTTGATTTTCATGGCCCCCAGACTGCCGCCGAAGCAGAGCACTGTCAGCCTGGACGGATCCAGCCCCAGTTTCTCCCGCATCGCGGCCCGCTCGTTGACCACGAACCCCTTCCGGAGGGGATTCCCCACCAGGAAGACTCCTTCTTCCCGCCGGAAGTATTTTTTTGCCTCTTCAAAGCTGATGAAGATCTTATCCACATACTTGGAGAGCATTTTGTTCGTCATCCCGGGGAAGGCGTTCTGCTCATGGATGGCGGTGGGGATCCCCATCTTGTGGGCGGCCCTTACCACCGGTCCGCAGACATAGCCGCCGGTGCCCATCACCAGGTCCGGCCGGAATTCCCGGATGATCTTCTTCGCCTGGGAAGCCCCTTCCAGGGTATCCTTCAGCGTCTTGGCGTTTTTCCAGATCTCCCTGCGGTGGAAGCCGCTGGCGGATATGTTCATGATGTCGTACCCGTGGGCCGGAATGACTTCATTCTCCAGCGCCCGATGGGTCCCGATGAACAGGATCTGCGCCTCCGGGTGATGCGCCCGGATTTCGTCCGCGATCGCCAGGGCCGGGTAGATGTGTCCCCCCGTGCCGCCGCAGGACAGTATGATTTTCAATGTCGTCTCCCCCTCTGTCATGGATAGAGATCAGTATCTCAGTGCGTTCTTGGATATATTGACCAGGATGCCGGCGCAGCCCATGGAGATGGCCAGGGAGTTGCCGCCCCAGCTCACGAAGGGCAGGGCGATCCCCGTCGGCATCATGGACGAGGTGACTACCGCGATGTTCAGCACCACCTGGATAGCGATCATGGAGGTAAGCCCCGCCGCCAGCAGCGTGCCGAACAGATCCTTGCATTTAATGGCGATGTGGATCCCCCTCCACACGAAGATCGTGTACAGGAAGAGGAAGAACATACAGCCCAGATAGCCGGTCTCTTCGCCGATGATGGCAAAAATGAAGTCGTTCATCGGCTCCGGCAGATATAAGGTCTTCTGGATGCTCTTGCCGATCCCCACGCCGAACAGGCCTCCGGAACCCAGGGCCAGCAGCGACTGGACCACCTGGAACCCGGTCCCCAGGGCATCCGCAAAAGGATCCAGGAAACTGGTGAACCGCTTCCACCGGTAAGGCTCCATCACCATCAGCGCTCCGCCGGCTGCGAACCCCACCGCCGTCAGTCCGATCAGGTGCGGGATGCGCATGCCCCCCACCATCATGATGATGACCATGATCCCCGCCACCGTCACCGCCGTGCTCATGTTGGGCTGTTTTAAGATCAGGCCCGACATCACAGCCATGATGACCAGAAGCGGCAGGATCCCTTCCTTCAGGGAATGGATCACTTCCGGTTTCTTGCTGATGAAGCTGGCAGTGAAGATCGCCACCGCCGGCTTTGCCAGTTCCCCCGGCATGATGGTGAACCCGGCCACGCCGATCCAGCGCCGGGCGCCGTTGATGGACACCCCGAAAGGCGTAAAGACCAGCAGAAGCAGGATCACGCCCACGATCAGGATCGTCAGGGCCCACCGGTTGTATATTTTGTAGGAGAGCTTACTGGCTACAAACATCAGGACAGACCCCAGAAGCGCCCAGATGATGTCTCTTTTCAGATAATAGTAAGGATCACCCTGGGTATTGAGGGCGGTGTAATAGCTGGCGCTGAACACCATGACGATTCCCGCGATGACCAATACCGCTACGGTGAATATCAAAATAAAGTCGCCTCTGTTCCGGTCTGACATTATTCTTCCTCCTCAGTCTGCTTACCTCTGTTTCAGCCGCCCCACCAGCTCCTTGAAGTGGCGTCCGCGGACTTCGTAGCTGGGATACATGTCCCAGCTGGCGCAGGCCGGCGACAGAAGCACGATGTCTCCCGGCTCCGCCATTTCGTATGCCGCATCCATGCATTCCTCCAGGTCCTTCCGGAAGGAATAGTCCGCAAAACCCGCCTCGTCGCAGGCTTTGGCGATGTCGGGGGCCGTGACCCCCATCAGCAGCAGATGCTTGACTCTGCCCTTCAGGTCTTCCGCGAAAGGCAGCATGTTTTCTTTCTTGTCGTATCCCCCCGCAATGAGGATGATGTTTTCCTTCAGGGCTTCCAATGCCTTGCGGGAGGCGTCCGTATTGGTGCCCTTGGAGTCGTTGTAGTAACGCACTCCGCCGATCTCATCCACGAATTCGATCCGGTGCTCGACCCCTTCGAATTCCCGGATTCCCCGGGCGATATCCGCCGGTTCCACGCCGGCATAGAAGCACATGGCCGCCGCCGCCAGCACGTTCTCCACGTTGTGGTCGCCGGGGATCCGGATGTCCGCCAGGGAGCAGATGTCCACCTCCCGATCTTCCAGGTCCCGGATCACGATCCGGCCGTCCTTCACGAAACAGCCCTCTTCCAGTTCCTCCTTCCGGGAGAAGGGAATCACCAGCGCAGGGCAGTTCCCCGCCAGCGCGTAGCCTTCCCGGTTGTCCCAATTGACGATGAAATAATCGTCCCTGGTCTGGTTTTTATATACGTTGGCCTTGGCCCGGCCGTATTCTTCAAAAGTCCCGTGCCGGTTCAGGTGGTCCGGCGTCAGGTTCAGCATGGCGGAAACCACCGGATGGAATTCCTTTACCGTCTCCAGCTGGAAGCTGGACACTTCCGCCGCAAACCAGGAATCCGCATCGGACTTCTCCGCCGCGTAGACCACCGGTTCCCCGATGTTCCCCACCACGAAGGTCTTCCGGCCCGCTTTTTTCAGGATCTCCCCCACCAGCGAAGTGGTGGTGGTCTTCCCGTTGGTGCCGGTGATGGCGATATATTTTCCCCTGGACAGCCGGTAGGCCAGTTCCAGTTCGCCGATCACTTCCACGCTGTGTTCCTTTCCGTAGACAGCGATGTCCTCCGTCAGGGCGATGCCGGGGCTGATGATCATCTGGTCGAATTCCAGCTCCGCTTCCGGGAGTTCGCCCCAGTAGCAGGCTGCCGCCTTCTCCTCGGCTTCTTTCTTCACTTCCGCATCGATCTCTTCCGGCTTTTTATTGTCATACACCCGGACCTCTGCGCCCTTTTCCGTCAGTACCCGCAGGGCGGCCATGCCGCTCTTTCCGATGCCGGCGATCAGGATCCGTTTATCCCTCAGCTCCATAATGCTTACTCCTCGTTTACGGGCCGATGTGGGCATCGGCCCCTACAGTTCTATCTCATGATGATCAGGCCCAGAATGCTCAGCGCCGCGGAAATCAGGCTGAACACCAGGACGACCTTGACTTCGCTCCACCCGCATTCTTCAAAGTGATGGTGGATCGGCGTCCGCTTGAACACTCTCTTTTCCTCGCCCCGCTTCCGGGTCCGCCGGCACACGAAGATCTGGATCACCACGGAACCGATCTCCGCCACGTAGACGAAGCCGATGATTGGCAGGATCATGGTGGTATTCGTCATGACGGCCACCGCCGTGATGGCGCCTCCCAGCGCCAGGGATCCGGTGTCCCCCATGAAGACTTTGGCCGGCTTGTGGTTATGCACCAGGAATCCGGCGCAGGCCCCCGCCACAGCTCCGGCAAAGACTCCGGCCGGGCCGAAACCGCTTCCGATAGCCGTGATGGCCAGCACCAGAGCCACCGGCAGGGTCACGCCGGAAGCCAATCCGTCCAGGCCGTCGGTGAAATTCACCGCGTTGGTCATGGCCGCCACCACGAAGACGATGAAGGGAACATATAAGAATCCGAATTTCACGTCGATATTCACGAAGGGGATCCACACGTAGGTGCCGGTGCTGCCGAACTTCAGCTGGGCAATGGCCAGCAGCAGCCCGAACAGGACCAGCAGCAGCATCTTGGGCTTTTCCTTCAGACCCAGGTTCCGCTTCAGGACCACCTTGATAAAGTCATCCAGAAACCCCACCGCGCCGAAGGCGAGAGTGGCGAACACCAGCACGAGCATTTCCTTCCCGTGCCCCCCGACGAACAGGGCGGCCAGGATGATCGCCGCAAGGATGAAGACGCCGCCCATCGTGGGCGTGCCGGCTTTCACCATATGGCTTTTCGGGGCGTCTTCCCGGATGCTCTGCCCGGCCTTCAGCCGGCGCAGCACCGGTATGGAAGGATACCCCAGTATCACCGTCAGGGCAAAGGCGACGGCGGCGGCAAGGATCATTGTGCTATAGCTTATATCGGTCATTGTCTTCTCAGCTCCTGTCTTTCAGCAAGTATTCCACAACTTTTTCCATTCCCAGCGCGTGGGAGGCCTTCACCAGCACCACGTCCCCCGGGCGGACCACTTCATCCAGTTTTCCGATCATTTCGTCCCGGGTCGGGAAATAGTAGATCCGGTCTTCGCCCAGCCTCCGGGCCGCGCTGTCCGCGATGAACACCGCGTCCTTTCCGGTGGTCAGCACCAGGTCCACGCCCTTTTCACCGGCGTAATCCCCCACTTCGCGGTGGTATTTCTCCGTTTCCGGCCCCATTCCCAGCATGTCCGCCAGGATCACGACCTTCCGGTCCCCTTCCGCCCGCATCAGCACGTCGATGCCGGCCTTCATGGAGTCCGGGCTGGCGTTATAGGAGTCGTCGATGACCTTCACTCCCACCGGGGAGGTGTTGATCACCAGCCGCTGGTCGGTGTGCTCGCATTGTGCGATCGTTACCGCGATCTGCGCCGGGGCCACCCCCAGTTCACAGGCCGCCGCCACCGCCAGGGCCCCGTTGTATCCGTTGTGCACCCCGGGGATCGGAATGTCGAAGACGTGTTCCTCTCCGGCGAAATCCAGCGTCAGGGTGACGCCCTCTTCGCCCCGGTCCAGGATGTCCCGGATCCGATAGTCGCTGCCGGGGGCCCTGCCCACCTTCACGACTCTGTATTCCTTCTCCTCCCAGTTTTCCTGTGAGAGGAGGTCGTTGTCAATGTTCACCACCAGGACGGAGTCTTTGTCGAAATAGTTCGTGATCTCCATCTTGGCCTTCAGAATGTTTTCCCGGCTGCCCAGGACGGAAATATGGGATACCCCGATATTCGTGAGGATCGCCATCTGCGGCCGGGCGATGTCCGCCAGCAGGTCCACCTCGCCGAAGTCCCCCATACCCATTTCAAAAATGGCGGCCTGGTGCTCTTCCTCCACGCTCAGCGCCGTCAGGGGCATGCCGATGTGGTTGTTGAGATTCTTGATATTCCGGGCTGTCCGGTATTCCCCGCAGAGACACCAGTACAGGAGCTCCTTGGTGGAGGTCTTCCCGGTGCTGCCCGTGACGCCAACCTTCTTCAGTTCCGGGAACTGCTTCAGGTAATTCTTCGCCAGCGCCTGGAGGGCTTTCAGGGTATCCGCCACCCGGATCAGCGCCATGTCCTCCGGCAGGGAAACGTCTTTGGAGACCACCGCCACCCGGCACCCGGCTTCCCGGGCTTTTTCCAGATAAGCGTGGCCGTCGGACTTTTCACCCTGCAGGGCGAAGAACACCTGGTCCTTCGTGATGGTCCTGGTGTCGGTGGAGACCCCCGTGACGGTCAGTCCCGGGTCCCCCTGGATCAGCGTGCCTTCCATCATCGGAGCCAGCTGCTGTGCTGTGAACGCTTTCATCCTTTACCTCCCGGCTATTTTTCCTGCAGTACTTCCGCAAGTACTTCCTTGTCGTCAAAATGATGTTTCGTGGTGCCGATGATCTGGTAATCCTCGTGCCCCTTGCCGGCCACCAGGATCACATCGCCTTCCCGGTAGATCTCCACGGCCCGGCGGATCGCTTCCCGCCGGTCCTCGATGACCTCGAACTCACAGCCCGTGGCCTCGACTCCGGGTATGATATCCTGAAGGATGGCCTTCGGGTCCTCCGTCCGGGGGTTGTCGCTGGTGACGATGCAGATCTCGCTGCGCTCGCCGGCGGCCTGTCCCATCAGGGGGCGCTTTTTGCTGTCCCGGTCCCCGCCGCATCCGAAGACGCAGATGAGACGGCCCTTCTTGAATTCATTGGCGGTATCCAGCACCTTCACCAGGGCGTCCGGCGTATGGGCGTAATCCACGATGGCCACCACGCCCTTGTCGTTCTTCACCAGTTCGAACCGCCCCGGCACGCCGGTGATGCTGTCCAGCCCCGCCGCCACGGTTTCCGCCGGGATGCCGCTGGTATAGGCTGCCGCAAAGGAGCCCAGCGCGTTGTACACGGAGAACTGTCCCGGGATGTGGATCCGGAATTCCGCCAGGGCCTCGCCCTTCCGGAAGATCCGGATGTCGGAGAAGGTGTCCGCCTTCTGCAGCACCTGGGCGTAGAAATCCGCCGTTTCGTCCTTGGCCGAGCAGGAGAAGACCTTGATCCGGTCCTCCTTCAGCTCCCGGAACATCCGGGCGCCGTATTCGTCGTCGACGTTGATGAAACTGCCGCCCCATACCTGGTAGAACAGCTTCTTCTTCGCCTGGTAGTATTCTTCAAAATCCTTATGGAAGTCCAGGTGGTCTTCCGTCAGGTTGGTAAAGATCGCGTAACCGAACTCGATGTTCGCCACCCGGTCCATGGACAGGGCGTGGGAGGACACTTCCATGGCGCAGGCCTGGTTGCCGCCGTCCACCATCTCCCGGAACATCCGGAAGGTCTCGTAGGATTCCGGCGTGGTGTTGCTGGCGTCCAGGATCTTGTTCCCGGCCTTGTAGGAAATGGTGCCGATGATGCCGCAGGACTTCCCGGCCGCCTCCAGAATGCTTTCCAGCATATATGTCGTGGTGGTTTTTCCGTTGGTGCCCGTCACCGCAAAGAGTTCCAGCTGCTTTTCCGGATGCCCGAAAAAGGTGGCCGACACCTTCCCCAGCGCCACCCGGGTGCTCTCGCAGATCACCAGCGGCAGGACTCCTTCCTCGTAGTTTTCCCCCGCCTGTACCAGGGCGCAGGCGGCGCCGTTTTCCGCGGCGCTTCGGATGTATTTATGACCGTCCGACGCAAAGCCCTTGATGCAGACGAAGATGTCCCCGTCTTTCACCCGCCTTGAGTCGTAGGCGATCCCTTTGATATCCAGATTTTCATCCACGTTGGTTTCCACGTGGAGCCCCTTCAGCAAATCTTTAATGATCAAAACGTCACCTCCCAGTGCTTTTCATGATCTGACTTATTCTGTGTAGATATATACATAGGAACCGCTCTTGGCTTTGTCCCCTGCTTTCGGATACTGGTCCACCACCTCCAGGGAGGTGTCGGAATTGTTGTTCGGCGTGACTACCGGCTTCAGGCCCTGGGCCTGGAGCATCTGGGTGGCTTCCGCCACGGTGTGGCCGGTGCAGTTGGTAACCGATACCGAGCTGGTGGCGATGGCCTGTTTTTCCGCATCGGTGTACTGGGGTTCCACCTGCAGGTACGTCAGCGCATCCTCCAGGTAATCCCGCACGAAGGGCACGACCACGGTGCCCGCGTTATGGGCTCCCTTCGGGTTGTCCGCGATGATCAGGGTGATGATCTGGGGATCGTCCGAAGGCGCGATCGCAACGAAAGAGGCGAATACCTTGCCGGCCGCGTAATGGCCGTCGATGACGGCGTCCGCCGTACCGGTCTTGCCGCCGATCTTGTAACCGGGGATGTACCCGTTCTTACCGGTACCGTAGTCCACCACGCTCTGCATGATCTTGCACATCTCCTTCGAGGTCTCCTCGGAGAAGATCTTCCGGACCGGGTCGGTATTGTTCTTGTAAATGACCTGCCCGTCGTCGTCCCGGACTTCCGCCACCACGTGGGGCCGCACCAGGTCGCCGCCGTTGGCAATGGCCGCCACCGCCGTGATCAGCTGGATGGGAGTCACTGCAATACCCTGGCCGTAGGTCATGGCTGCCAGTTCCCCGGGCACCATCTTCTCGGGATTGTACATGATGGCCGAGGTCTCGCTGGGGAGGTCGATCCGGGTAATGCCCGAGAACCCCAGGGTATCCAGGTATTCATAGTATTTCGTGGCCCCGATCCTCAGCCCCAGGGTAATCGCCACGATGTTGCAGGAATTCTCCAGCGCCTGGGTCAGGGTCTCCGCGCCATGGTACCGGCAGGTAAAGGTATCGGTATATAACTGGTAAGCGCCGTCGCAGAAGAAGCTTTCCGCCGTGCTGGTCAGCCCTTCCTCCAGCGCGATGGCGGTCGTGATCAGCTTGAAGGTGGAACCGGGTTCATAGGTGTCGCTCACCATGAAATTCCGCCACATTTTATTCCAGTACTGGACCCGCTCCTCATCGGTCTCCAGTTCCTCGTAAGCCTCCAGTTCCTTTTCCTCCGTGGGGATCCGGGGCTCGTTCAGGTCGTAGCTGGGATAGTAGCCCATGGCCAGGATCTCGCCGGTCTCAATGTTCATGCAGATGCCCATGGTGGCGTTGGATTCCGTCTCCTTGTAGGCTTCCTCCAGGGTCGTGTCCAGGTAATGCTGGAGGACCTCGTCGATGGTCAGCACCAGGTTCAGGCCGTTTTCGGATTCATAATACCGCTCCGTGCCGTTGAACAGGGGTCTGCCGGAAGAGTCCGTGTTACGGATCACCCGGCCGGGCATCCCGCTGAGGTAGGTGTTGTAGAACAGTTCCAGCCCCGCCACACCGTTGCCGTCATCGTTGATGTGGCCGATGACGCAGGAGGCGAAATCCCCGTAGGGATAGTACCGGCGGGTGCTCTCGTCGATGGAGACGCCGGGCAGCCTGCCGTCCTTGATGTATTTGCGGATCTTGTCCGCCTGGTCGGAATCCAGGTTCTTGGCCACCCTGACCAGGGAGGATTCCTTCTGGAGGGACTTGGCGATTTGGACGGGATCCCCGTTCATCGCCGAAGCGATCAGGTTCGCCATTTTCCCCGGGCGGCCGCCCTTTTCCTTCAGTTCGGAGGGACGCACCCATACCGTGTAGGTGGGCGCGTTGACCGCCAGTTCTTTCATGTTGCGGTCATAGATGTATCCCCGGTTCGCCGCCAGCTCAGTATCCTTGGTCTGCTGGGCGACGGCCCGGTTGGAATATTCCTCTCCGTCCACCAGCATGATCCACCCCAGGCGGACCCCCAGCGCCAGCAATACGCAGCACCAGATGGCGAAGAGGATGATCACTCTCTTTTTATAGTTAACCTTTATAGGATCAGTCATAATGATCTCCCTTGACGCAAAAATCCGGCCGGTTAATCAAGATAACCTATCCGGATTTCCGTTGTTTATGAAAAGCCTGTTCGATTGTCCCGCCGAAGAACTCAGTCGTCGCTCTTCGCGGTCTGTACATCGTCCTTGGAAGCCCGGTCCAGGTAAATGTACTGGGAGGCGTTCGGATACTCCATTCCCAGCTCTTCCATAGCTTTTTTTTCGATGATTTCCGGGGACGAGTTGGCGGCGATCTCCACGTTCAGGTTTTCGATCTCGTTCTGGATCTTGGCGATATTCGCCTCCGTCTCGTTGATCCGGTAGTTGATCTGGCTGCCGTAGGCCAGAAATGCCAGCCCCACAACCAGAACGATTCCCGCCAGGAAAAGAGACCGGAACATGATTCTTCGATTCCGGTTCCGGATCCGCCGGCGGGCACGGTTTTTTCTCGCTTCGGCCATATCCGCTTCCAGCGCTTTGTTGAGCCGTGTTTTGTCCGAGGGCCTTCTGTTATCCATCGTTTACTCCTTCGCGAAAGCTTACAGCTTTTCCGCGATCCTGAGCTTCGCACTCCGGGCCCGGGGATTGTCCTCCAGCTCCTCCCGGTCTGCGGTGACCGGTTTCGCCGTGATCCTCCGGATCCGGGGAGTCTTCCCGCAGGCGCATACCGGCAGTCCCGGCGGACAGGTGCAGGGATTCGCTTCCCGGGCAAAGGTCTCTTTCACGATCCGGTCTTCCAGCGAGTGGAAGGTGATGATGGAGAGACGCCCTCCCGGCAGCAGCAGGTCGATGAAATCCGATGCTGCCTTCCGAAGCTGATCCAGTTCGTCATTGACCTCGATCCGAATGGCCTGAAAAGTGCGTTTGGCAGGATGCGGTCCGTCCCTCCTCGCTGCGGACGGCACTGCAGCCTTTATGATGTCGACGAGCTGGCCGGTAGTGGTGATTCTCTGTCTGGTGCGTTCGCGGACAATAAACTCCGCGATCCGGGACGCCCATCGTTCTTCTCCGTATTCCTTAATGATCCGCCGGAGGTCTTCCCTGGAATAGTCATTCACCACGTCTTCCGCCGTGAACCCGGCATCCTGGTCCATCCGCATGTCCAGTGGTGCGTCCTGCATGTAGGAGAAGCCCCGCTCCGGGTTATCCAGCTGGAAGGAGGAGACCCCCAGGTCCAGCATGGCGCCGTGGATACCGCCGATGTCCAGATCCGCCAGGATCTGTTTGATGTCCGAATAGTTGCTCTGCACGAAGATCTTCCGGCAGGGGAAGTCCTTCAGGACTTCTTCCGCCGCCGCCAGCGCATCCCGGTCCCGGTCGATGCCGATCAGGGTGCCTTCCGGCGCCAGCTTGCTGCACAGGAACGACGCGTGTCCGCCCCCGCCCAGGGTCCCGTCCACATAGATTCCATCCGGTCTGACATTCAGCCCCTCCACCGTCGGGCGGAGGAGCACGGAAGTATGTTTAAAATCCATTCCAAATACTCCGACTTATACACATTAATATTACACCAAATCATCCGACTTTTCAACATTTTTTCCACCGGATTTTCGATTTTTTACACAATAGATTAACAAACATCCCACAATCGCCGCCAGGCTCACTAATTGTGCCGTACGGAAGCCGAGAAAGGTCAGGCTGTCGGTCCTCAGGCTCTCCACGAAAAACCGTTCGACGGAATACAAGATGCCGTAGAGGCAGAAAATCTGACCACTAAATCTTCTGTTTTTGGAGATCAGGATCAGGAAGATGAACAGCAGGAAACACCAGATCGATTCGTATAAAAAGGTGGGATGCACCATCTGTCCGTCCACCGAAATCGCCCATGGAAGATCCGTCGGGCCGCCGTGCGCTTCCCCGTTTATGAAGTTTCCCCACCGTCCGATGGCCTGTCCCAGGGCAATAGAGGGCACGGCAAGGTCCAGAAAATCCCAGAAATTGATTTTCCACACCTTGCAGAGGATGATCGCTGTTGCGATCCCGAAGATCAGCCCGCCGTGGATGGCCAGTCCTCCCTGGTTCACGGCGATGATCCTGTGGAAGTCCCCTTTGTAATACTGCCAGTTGAAGATCACATACCAGACCCTGGCCCCCAGGACCCCCATGGGCAGGCTGACCAGGCAGAGGTCCACGACCTTTTCCGGTATGATGTTAAACTGCGGCGCCCGCCGGCAGGCAATAAAGATCCCCAGCAGCATCCCGATGCCGATGAGGATCCCATACCAGCGCACGTCATGTCCGAACAATGTAAAAGCAACCGGGTCCATACTTCACCTCATTCCTCGTCCAGGCAGGTGATGTAGGGCAGATTCCGGTATTTCTCGTCATAGTCAAGCCCATAACCCACGATAAAACGGTTTTCGATATCGAAGCCGATGTAGTCCACCGGCAGGTCCACCCTGCGCCGGGCCGGCTTGTTCAGGAAGGTACAGATCTTGATGGACTTCGGGCCCCGGTACCAGAGCGTCTCGATCAGGTAATGCAGCGTCAGCCCCGAGTCGATGATGTCCTCCACGATCAGGACGTTCTTTCCCTCGATGTCCGTATCCAGGTCCTTGTTGATCCGGACCACGCCGCTGCTCTTGGTGGAGGAGCCGTAGCTGGAGACCGCCATGAAGTCGATCCGGGCGTCCACGGTGAGCCGTCTCAGAAGGTCGGAGGCAAACACGGCACCGCCTTTCAGGATCGTGATGCACAGCAGTTCCTCGCCGGGGTAATCCCGTTCGTAATCCGCCGAGATCTGGGCGCCCAGTTCGGCTACCCGCTTCGCGATGGTTTCTTCATCGTACATGATCTTTCCGAGTGTATCTTCGTAATTCATTCCTGGTCTCCTCCTTCTGTTTCCGCATGCCATCCTTCCACGATCTGTCCGATCACGTCCAGCAGTTCGCCGGTGCCGGTCTTTTTCAGGGCCGATACCGGGATCAGGATATCCTCCGGCGCCATCCCCAGTTTGCTGCGGATCGCTTTTTTGTTCTTCGCCCATTGATTGCCGGAGATCTTGTCGGCCTTGGTGGCCACCACCAGTCCGTCCATCCCGAAGGCCTTCAGCCATTCGTACATCTGCACGTCCAGGGCGGAGGGTTCGTGACGGCTGTCCACCAGCTGCACCACGATGGCCAGGTTTTCCCGCTGCTTCAGGTAGGTCTCGATCATGTCCCCCCACTCCGCGGAGAGGCTCTTCGAGACTTTCGCGTAGCCGTATCCCGGCAGGTCCACCACCCGGAACTGGTCGTCGTTTATGGTATAGAAATTGATGGTCCGGGTCTTTCCCGGGCTGCCGCTGACCCGCGCCAGGTTCTTCCGCCCCAGCAGCAGGTTGATCAGGGAGGATTTCCCCACGTTGGACCTTCCCGCAAAGGCGATCTCCATCGTATCCGTGCCGGGATACTGGGCCGGTTTCGCCGCGATGCACAGGAGGTCGGATTTCTTGATTTTCATCATGCTGTCCCTGCGGATCCTTCCCCGGATCCACTCCTTTCCGTTGCTAACAGTATACCACGGACGCCGTTAAAAAGAAAGCCCGGGGGCTGCCCCGGGTCTTTCCGAAATCTGATAATTCTATGATGATTTTCTGCGCTCAGTCCGCCATGTCCTCCTCGGTGATGGTGACGATGGCCTCATTGCTCAGGGCAGACAGGTCCATCCGGTTGATGCGCTCGTTGTGCCCCGCGATCACCTTGTCGCAGAGGTTCCGCACGCCCCGGGCGTTGCCGAAGTCCTTCGCTTCCATTTCCCTCTGCAGCCGCTCCAGCACCTTCTGACGGGGCACTTCCACGTTATAGCCCCGTCCCTTCAGGTCGAAGAAGAAGATGTCCGTCAGTTCCTCCGCCGTGTAATCCGCGAATTCCACGATCCGGGGCAGCCGGCTCCTCAGGCCCGGATTGCTGTCCAGGAATTCCTGCATCCGGTCCGTGTAGCCCGCCAGGATCACCGCCAGGTTCTCCCGGTTGTTCTCGATCTCGCTGACCAGGGTGTTCACCGCTTCCGTGCCGAAGGTATCCCCGTCGCCGGCCACCAGGGAATAGGCCTCGTCGATGAAGAGGATCCCTCCCAGGGCGCTGCGGACCACGTCCTTGACCTTCAGGGCGGTCTCGCCCTGATAGCGGCCCACCAGGTCCGCCCGGACGCATTCCACGTAAACGTCCGGCCGCTTCAGCAGTCCCAGATGATAGTAGATCCGGGACAGGAGCCGGGCCACCGTGGTCTTGCCGGTGCCGGGATTCCCGGCGAACACCATGTTCATGGGAATGGGGTTGGCGGCGATGGACAGGCCCCGCTTCCGGCTCTCGTTCTGGATCCGGACGGCCCGCACAAAGCCGTTGACTTCTTCCTTCACCTGTTCCAGCCCCACCAGGGAGTTCAGTTTTTCCATGCAGCCTTCCAGGGTGGATTCTTCGCCGTCCGCGCTGCCGAAATCCTCCGCCTCCAGCACCTGCAGGTCTTCCGGCCGGAGGTCCTTCAGGTTCTCGGACAGGCGGATGGCCTGTTTTTCAATGGCTTCGTCCAGCAGCCGGCGGGCAAAGCGGGCGTTGTCGAAGGTGTCGTCCACCTTTTCCCGGCCGATCCGGGCAAGAATCACCTGCTTCGCCTCCTTGGGGATCAGGAATCCCTTCTGATCCGCCATGGATACCAGGATGTCCACCAGTTCTTCCGGGGAATAATCCTCGATGTGGATCTTCCGGTCGAAGCGGGACGCCAGTCCCGGGTTCGCGTTGCAGATCAGGTCCCGCATGGGCTCCCGGTAGCCCGCCAGGATCACGCAGTACTGGCCCCGGTGATCCTCCATATCCTTCAGAAGCGTATCGATCGCCTCTGTTCCAAAGTCTTTTTCGTCCCCTTTCTTATACAGGGAATAGGCCTCATCGATGAAAAGGGTACCGCCCCGGGCGGAGTCGATGACTTCGCTGGTCTTGATGGCGGTCTGTCCGATGTACTGCCCCACGATGCGGCTGCGGTCCACTTCGATATAGGTGTCCGCCGGCAGGAACCCCAGGTCGTGGAGCATCCGTCCGATGATCCGGGCCACGGTGGTCTTGCCGGTGCCGGGATTCCCCGTGAGGATGAAATAGTAACCCATCTGATCCCCGCTCATGCCCAGGGTCTGCTGCCGCATCGCATCGATGCGCAGCCGTTTGTACATGGAGTCCAGCTGCTCCTTAACGGAGTGCATCCCGATGACCCCTTCAAAATAGGGCTGGATCTCGGGCGAGTAGCGCTCGTTGCCGGTGCTCCCCGCCTTCAGGAAGTTTTCCCCTTTCTTAAGCGCCGGGCCGCCGGCTCTTTTCGGCGCTTCCATGGTCCGGTTTTCCCCAGGGCCCTTCATTCCCCGGTCCGGACTGTCGTCGCCCTGACGTGCCTGCCGGGCCGGCCAGGTCCGCTCCCGGACCTCCCGCACCTTGGCGCCTCCCCGGAATTCCGCCGCTTCGGAAGACCCGTCCGGGTAGGTGATCTCAAAGATTCCCTCCTTCTGGTCCTTGTCAAAGGGCCCTTTATAGACGACTCCCCGGGCATCCGTGAAAGTGCCTTCGCCCTGTTTATTGAAGGCCTGGTTGATGATCACCATGGGGCCTTCATACAGGCAGCTCCGAAGGGCATCGTCCGAATGCCGGTCCCCGTACTGCATCCGCACGATCCCCACCGGTTCATACCCGTGGATCACGCCGGTCAGTTCCGATCCGTCGTTCCAGCGGATCTGGGTCTGGCCCCAGAGCTGATTATTGGCAAATTCCCCTTCTTCCCGGGACAGGAGAACGCCGCTCGGATCCGAAAAAGTCCGGATCCCATGTCCCTGACGGACGTTGTGGACCCAGTCCCCTTCATACGTCTCTCCTTCATTCTGGAAGATGGCCTTGCCGTAGCCGTGCCAGTCATTGTGGTCCCAGCCGCCGTCGTAGATCCGGCCGTCCGCATAATACATGGTCCCCTTTCCGTGAAACAGATCCCCGTCAAAACTGCCTTCGTACCGGGTCCCGTCGCTCCAGCTGCACTTTCCCTGTCCCTGACGGATGTTTTGGACCCAGTCCCCTTCATAACAGCTCCCATCCGTGAAGGTGGCCTTGCCAAAGCCGTGCCATGCCCCGTTCACGAACTGGCCTTCATACACCCGGCCGTCCGCATAGCGGTAGATCCCTTCCCCGGTGATGGCGTTTCCGGACATTTCTCCCAGGTAATAATCGCCGTTCTCAAACCGCAGTTCGCAGCGGCCGTCCGGCATTTTCTTGAATTGTGCTCCCATGAGTCTTCTCCTATTCTGCCTGATTGTTTTCGGTCTTCTGTTCTGCCCGTCTTTTTTTGATCTTTGCCGTGACCCTGCCGTCATATCTGCACATAACGATGATCTCGGCCGCGGTGAGGATCAGGATGATGATGAAGCTGCTGAAGGGATGGATCAGCGCGCACACCGCCGCCGCGGCATATCCGGCAAAACTGATGATCCGGATCTGACGGATCACCGGGGCATCCACGATGGTGCAGTTGTTGAGATTCACGATCATCCGGCTTTCGATGCTGATGACCAGCTGCACCAGGAACAGCACGCCGATGTATAAAAGCATGGAAGCCCTGTCATCCGGCGATCTCCCCACGATGGCTGTCACGAAAGGCAGCAGGGTGATGAAGAACAGCCAGGCGCAGTTCACCAGGAAGATTCGGTGGTTGATCCATTCCGCCGGCGCCACGCTGTCATGGTGCTCGTGCCAGGCCAGGAAGATCTGCAGGAAGCTGATGATGTAAGCCAGCATGACCGGCCACTGGGCCGCAACGGCGGCAAAACCGGCTTTCTCCGGGATGGTCAGCTGCAGGACCATGATGGTGGCGGCGATGGCCACGATCCCGTCGGTAATCGCCAGCAGTCTGTCTTTATTGATCATGTTCAATCGTTCCCTTCTTCTTGTTCTCGTACAAAAATCATACTTGACCCCGCCGGAAAAGTCAAGATTGGAGATGGGAGATTGGAGATTGAAGATGGGAGACTGAAGATTAAAGATTGGAAGAAAAGAGCCCCGCCGGCTGGATGCCGGCAGGGCCGATCTGTCAACAGTATACTCTTGCCTCTCCCCTCCGGGGAGAGGTGTCAGCGAAGCTGACGGAGAGGGGTCATTCATCGTCTTCCGGCTCTTCCTCCAGTTTCCGCCGCTTTCTCTTCAGCAGGGACGCGCACAGGCTCAGGATCACCAGGCACAGCACCGCCGTAAAGATGCCGGCGACAGCCCCTCCGGCCACCGCGCCGCCGGGCATATCCGGGAACCGCTTCCAGAACAGGATGGTGTTGAACAGGAACATGGCGCCGCCCGCGATAAGGGAGACGATCAGATTTGTCTTGAAGTTGGCCTTGAGCCGCCGGTCCCAGATTCCGCCTCTGAGACACCGCACCACGATGTATACGGACAGGAACATGAACAGCGCCCATTCCGGCAGCATCGCTGCCCCGGCTTCGATCCCACCCCGGAACAGGTGGAACGCCATGACCGCCAGCAGTCCCCAGTAGGCGATCCAGAACCCGCCGGATTCGATTCTCTGCAGTTTCTGTTCCTGCATTTCGTCCAGATTATTTTTCCACTTACTCATTTTCTTCTTCCTCCCAGAATAAATCATTCAGCGTAACGTGAAGCGCCTTGCAGATCCGAATGCACAGACTGACGGAGGGGTTGAACTCCCCGCTTTCGATCAGGCCGATGGTCTGCCGTGTCACGTCCGCGGCCTTTGCCAGATCCGTCTGCGACATCCCGGCCGCCTTCCGGCACTGTTTCATTTTCTCGTTCTTTGCCATTGGATGATCTCCTTTACAATGTAAAGTATACATTGCATTTTTAGAAATGTCAACTATATTTTGCATTCTTTTTGAAAAAAAACCCCGCCGGCTCGATGCCGGCAGGGTTGCTCTATTACAAGCATATTCTTGCCTCTCCCCTCTGGGGAGAGGTGTCTGCGAAGCTGACGGAGAGGGGTCTTACTTCGCCTTCTGCAGGAACATGACCACGTACGCTCTCGGGCAGTCGGTGGTGTCGTTCACCTTCGTATTCACGCCAAAAGGCTTGCCGCCGTATCCGGTCCCAGCCCAGTTCGCCGCCACGTCATACCAGCCGTCTTTACCCGGATTCTTTGTCCGATACAGAAAGGTAATGATATGGGCGGTAGTCAGGGTCTGATCCGGGGAGAAATGGGTGGTGTCGGTGCCCTTTGTGATCCCGTTCTCCACTGCCCAGAGGATGGGCTTGTAGTAGTACTGCCACGTCGGAACATCCACGAAGGGATTGTAGGTGGATTTCGGCTCCGGGCAGCCCATGGCCCGCCACAGGAAGGCCGCGCACTGGCCTCTCGTTACGGTTTTCTTCGGGCCGAAATGAGTATCGTCGATCCCGTTGGTGATCTGAGGCGTTGCGTAATACGCCCAGAGCACTGCATCATAGTATTCGTCGCTCTTGAACACGTCCACAAAGGGATTCTCCAGTTCCTTGCCGCCAAGGGGTTCCAGATACTGGCTCTGGATCCAGCCGTAGCCCGACCCGTACACGATCTTCGACCATTCGCCCTGGGTCTCCAGGACCTCCACGCCGGTGCCGCCCATCACTCCGCCGATCCGGGAGTTCTCCGTCCCCGGACCGCTGCGGACATTCACGGCGTTCGGAACGACCAGGTGGGTGGGCGCGTTTTCATACATCGCATCAATCGCCGTCAAATGACCGTCCTCATCCACCATGAAGTCCCAGACGCATTCGATTTCATCCTCGCTTATTCTCTTTACATGCGTACATTTTGCTTTCCCGGGCCAATGGGTCACCACTAGGCCATCCTTGAAAGCAAATCCCTCTTCGGCTTTCAGCCGGACATAATACTGGGGATGATCCGTCTTTTGCATGACATTTCCGGTAACGTTTTTTCCGTCTATCCGGAAATAGGCATCCTGGATCGTTGCCTGGATCCCGGCTTCGACCAGCAGATCAGACTCATATGTACCCCCGACGGACGGAAACCCGTTGTTCATCACGCTGAAGTCGGAAATGATTCGTTTCTCCAGCACGAGAGTGATGACCTTGGATTCGATCGTCTCGCTCCCTTTGGATATTTCACATTTATACTGATACCCGTCATAGGAGACATCCGGGTCAAATATTTCATAGAATCTAGAATTTGCTCCGGGTATGAACGTAAAACCGTAGCCTTTATTCCGATACCACTGATAGTGATCCGGTTCTCCCTCCACGGTTACATGCAAAACATAACTGGCGTTTACATTGGCATTAAAACTGTACTTTTCAGGGGTCTGATCCGTGATCTTCAAACCATCCGCAAAGGAAACGCTGAACATCGCCAGACTGAGCACGATCGAAAACAACAGTATCCCCATTATTTTTGCCATTCTTTTCATCTTGAACTCCCCTCTCTTTTCGGTTGATCCCCCTTTGTCTGCCATTATATCATGTTATCCGTCCATAATACAGTCTTTCCTTCTTTGCAGGCATTGTTCGTCGTTGTTATCTTGCCTTCTGAAGGAACATCACCACATACGCTCTCGGGCAGTCGGTGGTGTTGTTCACTGCCGTGTTCACTCCGAAGGGCTTGCCGCCGTAGCCGGTTCCGGCCCAATTCGCCGCCACGTTATACCAGCCATCTTTACCCGGATTCTTTGTCCGGTACAGGAAGGTGATCATGTGGGCCGTGGTCAGGGTGTCGTTCGGCGCAAAGGTGGTGGCCGTGGTCCCGTTGGTGATGCCCTTTTCCACCGCCCACAGCACCGGTTTGTAGAAGTAGTCCGTGCTCTTCACGTCCTTGAAAGGATTCGTGTAGGAAGAAGGCTCCGGACAGCCCATGGCTCTCCACAGGAAGGTCACGGATTCACAGCGCTTCACCGTATTCATCGGTCCGAAATGCGTAGCATCGATTCCGTTGGTGATAAAAGGATCATGATAGTACGCCCAGAGGACCGCATCGTAATACTCGTCGGTTTTATGCACGTCCACGAAGGGGTTGGTCAATGCGCTGGTGTCATCCTTCCACACCGCCCGGATGCTCACATCTTCGCTGCCCATGACAAAGGAGGTGGTGGCGCTGGTCTCGTCCTTCAGGGTCACGCCGCCGGAGACCACCGTCCAATGGTCGAAGGTCTTGCCTGCGGGGGGCGTACTGGCGGTGACGGTCACTTCCGCGTAGGGCACAGCCTCGGAAACGTCTGCTGTGCCGCCCTCCACTGTGACCGCATGGTACCTCGAGATGGTCACAGCCTTGATTATGACGTCCTTATCCGGCATTGTAAATGTCGTGGTCTTACTGGTCGGATCCGCCAGCGTCACATTGCCGGAGATCACTTCCCAGTGATCAAAGACAGAATTGGCACCACTAAAGACGTTTTGGGCTTTGTATTTGATGGTCACGGTCTGCCCGGCTGTAGCCTCGGATGGGTCTGCTGTGCCGTTTTCGATGGTGACGGTGCGGGTTTCCGGTTGGTAAGGATGGTATTCGATAGGTCTGATTTCAAGATGAGTTGAACCAAAGTCTCCAACAGTCATCCTCATCAATTCCGGATCGAAATAAAAACTATTGCTGGTCTTTCCACTCAAAAGAATGCTGGCACATTCATTATTTGCTACTTGTATTTGATAAACAGACAGACATTGGTTCGACGCATAGGCATCCAAAAAGATATTGTTAAAAGTCAGGACACCTCTGTCTTCCACATCCTCTGCGACGCTTGTGTCCCAACCTTTATGAATGTGTATACCATACCCACGCGAATCAATGTTGATCTGAGATGTTTCGCAATCCTGGCCATATAAGTGTATGTTCGCTGTTGGATGAACTATACGAATACCGTTAAATACATTATCGATATTGATGGAGGATCCCGCTTTGACGTAAAAATCCATCGAGCAATAGCCGCTGTTCATGGGGCTGGCAATGATACCATCGTCCAATCCGCTTCCCCGGATATAATTGTCGCCGTCCGCAACGATCGTAATATCCAGCAGATCCTGACCCGTGATAATAATCGGGCCTCCGGAATAGTTGTTTAAACGGAGTATAAAATACTGCGATTTATAGTATCCGCCCGGATGCAGAGTATTGTCCGTCTGCAGTTCCCATCCGTCCCCATAAGCCATCCCGTTTTTATCCAGATCGCTGCGGTATACAACCGTATTGCCTATGTGGGCAATCGTCTCGTCATCCGCTTGGGCAGGCACGGTGAACGCCGGGATCATGCCCGCCACCAGCGCCAGGGACAGTAAGATTGAAAACAGTTTCCTTCTTCGTTTCATTGTCAGAATCCCTCCTTTTGAGATTGAAGACTGGAGATGGGAGATTGAAGAATCCCCTCATCCGTCAGCCTGCGGCTGACACCTTCCCTCCGGGGGGAAGGCAAGTGTTCATCCCCAGGCTTCCGGCTTCTAGCTCATTGCTCCAAGCTTCCAGCTCAACTAAAAAACGGCGCGAAACAATGTGTTTCACGCCGCACAAATTCAGCCCCTGATTTCCGTGATCAAGGTATCATAATAAACTTGTCCTGTGATTCCGGCAGGTCTTCTCATCTCAGTCAACCCCCTCTTCACAATATTATACCATCCGGCAGTTCTCCTGTCCACCTTTGACGGCCAACTTTACCGGTCCCGCACCAGGGCCAGTTCCAGCACCTCGTCCACGGTATCCACCAGCTTGAACTCCAGGTCGTTCCGGACGTTCTCGGGGATCTCCTCGATGTCCCGCTCGTTTTCCTTCGGCAGGATCACGGTCTTGATACCGGCCCGGTGGGCCGCCAGGACCTTCTCCTTCACGCCGCCAATGGGCAGCACCTTGCCCCTCAGGGTGATCTCCCCAGTCATGGCCAGGTCGTTCCTCACCGGGATCTTCGTCAGGGCGGAAACCACCGACGTGCACATGGAAATGCCGGCCGAAGGCCCGTCCTTGGGGATGGCGCCTTCCGGGATGTGGATGTGAACGTCCTTCTCCTTGTAGAAGTTCGGATCGATCCCCAGGTCTACCGCATGGGTCCGGATGTAGCTGAGCCCCGCCTTGGCGGACTCCTGCATCACGTCGCCTAACTGTCCCGTCAGGGAGATCTTCCCGGTGCCGTCCATGATGGACGCCTCGATGGTGAGGGTTTCCCCGCCCACCTGGGTCCAGGCCATTCCGGTGACCATACCCACTTCCGGTTCTTTTTCGATCTTGTCGTAGAGGAACCGGTGCTTGCCCAGGAAATCCGTCAGGTTCTTCTTGGTCACAGAGACCGCGGTCTGGTCGTCCTGGACGATCTTCCGGGCGGCCTTGCGGCAGACGGAAGTGATTTCCCGCTCCATGTTCCGCACACCGGACTCCCGGGTGTAGTAATTGATGATGTCCCGCAGCGCGCCTTCGGAGAACTTCAGCTGCTTCCGGGTCATCCCGTGTTCCTTGATCTTCTTCGGAATGATGTATTTTTTTGCGATCTGAAGTTTTTCCTCTTCCGTATAGCCGGACACCTCGATGACCTCCATCCGGTCCAGCAGGGGCCGCGGGATGGTCTCGGTGGTATTGGCGGTGGTGATGAACATCACCCGGGACAGGTCGAAGGGCACCTCCAGGAAGTGGTCCGTAAATTCCTTGTTCTGCTCCGGATCCAGCACTTCCAGCAGGGCGGAAGCCGGGTCTCCCCGGTAGTCCGCGCCAATCTTGTCCACTTCATCGAAGAGGAAGACCGGGTTGGCGGATTTCGCGTCCCGGATGGCGGAAATGATCCGCCCCGGCATGGAGCCGATGTAGGTCTTCCGGTGACCCCGGATCTCCGCTTCGTCCCGCACGCCGCCCAGGCTCATCCGGACGAAGTTCCGGTCCATGGCCCTCGCCACGGACTTGGCCACGGAGGTCTTCCCGACGCCCGGCGGGCCCACCAGGCAGAGGATCGGGCCCTTCAGCCCTTCTGCCAGCTGTTTTACCGCCAGGTACTCCAGGATACGCTCCTTCACCTTTTCCAGGCCGTAATGATCCTCTTCCAGGATCTTTTCCGCCCGGGTCAGGTCCATGTTGTCCTCGGTCACTGTATTCCACGGCAGGGCCAGTACCCAGTCCGCATAGGTCCGGATCACGCCGCCCTCCGCAGAGGCCAGCTGCACTTTGTACAGCCGATTGATCTCGTTTTCGATCTTCTCGTGGATCGCTTCCGGCAGGTTCAGTTCCTTCAGCTGCTTCAGGTACTTCTCCACCTCCGCGTCCACGTTCTCTTCCTGCCCCAGTTCCTCCTGGATGACCCTGAGCTGTTCCCGGAGATAGTATTCCTTCTGGCTCTTGTTCAGCTGTCCCCGGACTTTCTGGCTGATATCGTTCTCGATCTTGGCGATCTCGATCTCTTCGTTCAGGAAGCCCAGCAGGATCTCCACCCGCTGGCAGACGTCGCAGCACTCCAGCAGTTCCTGTTTCTGTTCCTGCCGGAACCCCACGTTGTCGCCGATGAAGTCCGCCATCACGGAAAGATCCGTCATGGAATCCACCGTGCTCAGGATCTCCTGGCCGAAGGCTCCTTCCATGGTGATGTATTCCGCAAACGCGTCCAGCAGGCTACGGCTTAAAGCCTCCAGCTCCGCTTCGTCTTCCTTGGTGTATTCGTCGGGGCAGAGTTCCACCTCGCAGTTCAGGTAGGGACCTTCCTGCAGGATGTCCGTGATTCTGGCCCGGCTGCGGCCTTCCACCAGCACCCGCATGATCTCCCCGGGCATCCTCAGCATCTGCTTGATCTCCGCCACGGTGCCCATGGAGTAGTAATCATCGGGGCCGGGCTGGTCCACGTCCGGGTCCTTCTGGGTCGTCAGGAAGATCGTCTGCTCGCTGACCATGGCGATCTCCAGGGCCTTGATGGATTTTTCCCGGCCCACGTCGAAGTGGGTCACGCTGCCCGGAAACACCGACACGCCCCGGAGGGGAATGGTCGGCAGCTCCCGTATATTCTCATTTCTCAGGTTTGACATTTCTATCACTCCTCTTTCATCACAAAGACGGGCCGGGCCGTTTTATCGTCCACCATTTCCTTTGTGATGATGATTTTCTGCACGCCTTCCAGGGTCGGCAGTTCGAACATCAGGTCCAGCATCATGCCTTCCATGATGCCCCGAAGTCCTCTGGCCCCGGACTTTCTCTCCAGCGCTTTCTCCGCGATCCGGTCGATGGCGGCATCTTCAAACTCCAGCTCCACGTCATCGAATTTGAAGAGCTTCCGGTACTGCTTGACCAGGGCGTTCTTCGGGTCCGTCAGGATGCTTTTCAGGGCTTCCTTGTCCAGCTCGTCCAGCACCACCAGCACCGGCAGCCGCCCGGCGAATTCCGGGATCAGCCCGTATTTCAAAAGATCCTGGGACTCCACCTGCCGCAGCAGTTCCCGCTCATCGATCTTATTGGCCTTGATATCGGAATTGAATCCGATGGTTTTCTCCCCGACCCGGCGTTTGATGACCTTGTCCAGTCCGGCGAAAGCGCCGCCGCAGATGAACAGGATCTCGCTGGTATCCACCTGTATGAATTCCTGGTGGGGGTGCTTACGTCCGCCCTGGGGCGGCACGTTGGCCACGGTCCCTTCCAGGATCTTTAAAAGCGCCTGCTGCACTCCTTCCCCGCTGACATCCCGGGTAATGGAGGGGTTCTCGGACTTCCGGCTGATCTTATCGATCTCGTCCACGTAGATGATGCCCTTCTGGGCGTACTCCACGTTGAAATCCGCCGCCTGCAGCAGCTTCAGCAGGATGTTCTCCACGTCTTCCCCCACGTAGCCGGCTTCCGTCAGCGCCGTGGCGTCGGCGATGGCGAAGGGGACGTTGAGCACCTTGGCCAGGGTCTGGGCCAGGAGCGTTTTCCCGGAACCCGTGGGACCGATCAGCAGCACGTTGCTCTTCTGGATCTCCACATCGTCCGCCTCGTCGATGGATTCCACCCGTTTATAGTGATTGTAGACCGCCACGGAAAGGGCTTTCTTGGCGGCCTCCTGTCCGATGACGTACTGGTCCAGGACGGCTTTCATTTCCTTTGGCGCCGGCACCCGGAACTCGCCGGCGGCGCCGGGGCCTCCCACCGTCCCCATGTCCATGTCATCGTCGTAATAGTCGTCCTCCTCCCGCAGGATCTCCCGGCACAGGTCCACGCAGTCGCTGCAGATGCAGACCCCGGGACCCGTGATGAGTTTCCTCATGGGCCCCGCCGGCTGTCCGCAGAAGGAACAGACCATCTTGTTGTCGTCTTTTTTACCTCTTGCCATACAACTCTCCCCGGCTCTATTTCCTGGATTTCACCACTTTGTCAATGAGCCCGTATTCCAACGCTTCCTCTGCGCTCATGTAGTTGTCCCGGTCGGTGTCCTTGGCCACCGTCTCCAGGTCTTTCCCGGTGTTCTCCGCCAGGATCTGGTTCATCTTATCCCGGATCTTCAGGATATGGTCCGCGTGGATCTTGAAATCCTCCGCCTGGCCCTGGAACCCGCCAAGAGGCTGGTGGATCATGATTTCGGAATTGGGCAGCGCGTAGCGTTTCCCCTTGGTCCCGGAGGACAGCAGAAAAGCGCCCATGCTGGCCGCCATGCCGATGCAGATCGTGGCCACGTCGCACTTGATGTACTGCATGGTGTCATAGATCGCCATGCCGGCGGTCACGGATCCGCCCGGGCTGTTGATGTACAGGCTGATGTCCTTGTCCGGGTCCTCCGATTCCAGGAACAGCAGCTGCGCCACGATGACGCTGGCGGAATAATCATTGACCTCTTCCCCCAGGAAGATGATCCGGTCTTTTAACAGCCTGGAGTAGATATCGTAGGTTCTTTCTCCGGCTGCGGTCTGTTCAATAACATATGGTACTGGCATATTCGCACCTCCTCTTTTGAGGTTTTCAACCTCCCGATAATACGTCAAAAAGAAAGCCGTTCAGGGAGAGGCGCAGACCTCCCCCTTAGCCAGCTTTCTTCGATTGATCAGATGAATTAAATACGTGCCTTTATTTGAATACGGCTTCGTCAAACATCAGCTGGATCGCTTTCCGGTTGCGGATGTCCTGGCTGATGATCTCGATATTGTCCGCCGTGAACTGGTTCTTCAGTTCATCATATTCGATGTTGTAGTGCTCGGCCATGCCTTTGATCTCGTCGTCGATCTCGCCCGGGGTCGCTTCCAGCTCTTCCAGCTTCGCGATCTCGTCGATGATGAGACGGGTCTTCATCTTCTTGTAGGCATCCGGCTTCAGCTCTTTCCGGTACTCTTCCATGGTCTTGCCCATGTACTTGAGGTAATCCGGCAGGGACAGGCCCTGGTATTTCATCTGCATGTCGATCTCTTCGGCCATTTCGGTGATCTGCGCTTCCACCATGTCTTCCGGCACGTCCAGTTCGGTCCGGTCGTAGACGATGTCGATGATGGCGGTCTTCATGTCGTATTCCGCCTTGTTCTTGGCGTCTTCCATGAGTTTCTTCCGGAAGTCTTCCTTCAGTTCATCCAGCGTATCGAATTCGCTGACGTCCTTGGCAAACTCGTCGTCCAGTTCCGGTTTTTCCGTTTCCTTGATCTTGTGGACCTTGACCTTGAACACGGCGTCCTTGCCCGCCAGGTCTTCCGAACTGTAATCTTCCGGGAAGGTGACCTTTACTTCCACGTCGTCGCCGACACCGGCGCCCACCAGCTGTTCTTCAAAGCCCGGGATAAAGGTATTGGAGCCCAGTTCCAGTTCCTGATCGGTGGCGGTGCCGCCGTCAAACTGGTCTTCGCCGATGAAGCCCATGAAGTCGATGGTCAGAGTGTCGCCCATCTGGGCCGGACGTTCCACTTCGAGGATCCGGGAATTTCTCTTCTGGAGCTTTTCGATCTCCGCATCCACCTGCGCATCCGTCACTTCCGGTTCGATCTTGTCGGTCTCCACACCCTTGTATTCACCCGGGGTGAATTCCGGCCGTACGGTGACCTTGATGTTGACGATCATGTTTTCGCCTTCGTTGTATTCCTTGATTTCGATTTTCGGGGTCGCTACGGGACGGATGACCAGCTGCGCCACCGCATCCGGGTACGCGTCCGATACCATCTCATTCACCGCATCTTCTAAAAAAACGCCTTTGCCGTATCTGGCTTCGATCACTTTTCTGGGGGCCTTGCCTTTCCGGAAACCATCGATGGAAAACTTGCCTCTTTCAGCCAGGTAGACCTTGTTAATCTGTTTTTCGATCTCTTCGTTTTCAAACAGCATGTCGAACTCAACGACGCTGTTTTCTTTACCGATAAATGTTGCCTTCATTGATCTATTTTCCTCCTGATATTAGATATCCGCATGTCGTATTATTATATACTCTTTTCCGGCGGTTTTCAAGGCTTTTTTGGTCATCGAAAATTCTTTCGAAAAGTTCGGAACATTTGTTTACTTTTTGTTCGGCCTATGGTACAATTAGGAAAAACCACCCCGAAAGAACAGTGAGGGAGAGACCATGGAAGACAAAAAACTCACCGAAAGAGAACAGAAGGTACTCGATTATATAAAGACCCAGATCAAGGCCAAGGGCTACCCGCCCACCATCCGGGAACTCTGTCAGTCCCTGGACATCAAATCCACCTCCACCGCCCACAAGGACCTGGACAGCCTGATGCGGAAGGGCTACATCCGCAAGGACCCGGTCAAGCGGCGGGCCCTGGAAGTGCTGAACAAGGAGGAACCGGCGATCCCCTCCGTTCCGGAACGGCAGGACATCGTCGACATCCCCATCGTCGGCCGGGTCGCCGCCGGCATGCCCATCCTGGCGGAACAGAACATTGAGGAATACTTCCCCCTGCCCGCCCGGTTTGCCCACGGAGGCGAACACTTCATGCTCAACGTCAAGGGCGACAGCATGATCGAAGCGGGGATCTACGACGGGGACTACATCCTCATCCGCCGCCAGAACACGGCCCACAACGGCGAGATCGTAGTAGCCATGGTGGACGGCTTCGAAAGCGAAGCCACGGTGAAGACCTTCTACCAGGAAAAGGGCCACATCCGGCTCCAGCCGGAAAATGCCTCCATGAGCCCCATCATCGTGGACGATGTGAAGATCCTCGGGCTGGTGAAGGGCGTCTTCCGCTACTTTTAAGAATAAAAAGAATCTCCGGCGCAAAGCCGGAGATTTTTTTATTGTCTTTTTTAATCCATAAAGAACGTAAACATGGTCTGGATGTCGTCCTCGTCTTCCAGGACGAAGGTCTCGTATTCGGTCACGTCCACCAGGTCCTCGTTCACGTAGATCAGGAAACCGCCCTTCAACATCAGGTCATTTTCCCGGAACGCCTGGGCCAGGGTCAGCCCCTCCCGCCAGGGTTTCGGCATGTCATTGATCCGTATCATTTCCATCCTCCGTTTCGCCTGTGATATCGTCCAGGATCCCTTCCAGATGCTGTTCCACCAGCTCGATCTCATCCTCGTCCAGTCCCTTTTCCCGCAGGATCTCCTCCAGGGGACGCCCCTGATGCAGTATGGAAGGCTGCATGGGGTAATTGGCCTGCTCCTTCTTCAGGGTCTGGCGGATCCTCTTTTCCTCTTTATGCTTGAGCCTCCGCTCTTTCATGAAGTCTTCCGACAGATACTCCGCCTGGCCGGTATGGGGATTGATCCGGTCCAGCCGGAAATAGTCCGTGGTGTCCTCGGACAGGGATTTCTTTACCAGCCGCCGGTCGATGAGCCAGGAAATGAAGGTGTAGATCACCGTGAACACCGGCACACCCAGCAGCAGCCCCGGGATACCGAAGAGGGAGCCCCCCACCAGGATGGCGAAGAGGGTCCAGAAACTGGGCAGATCCACCGCCGAACCGTAGATCTTCGGCTTCAGGAGATTGCCGTCCACCTGCTGCAGCACCCCGATAAAGATGATGAAATACAGGGCCTGGAGCGGGTTTTCCGAGAAGATCAGCACCGCCGAGGGAATGGCCCCGATAAAGGGACCAAAGAACGGGATCAGGTTGGTGACGCCCACCAGGCAGGCGATCAGCAGCGGGTAGGGCCAGTGGAAAATGCTCATGCAGATGAAGGTGATGAGTCCCACCACCGCCGAGTCGATGACGTTGCCGGAAACGAATCCGCTGAAGACCCGGTCCACGAACCGGAAGCCGTCCAGCACCGTATTGGCGTTCTCCTTGGAGAACAGGGAATACAGCAGCTTCTTGGACTGGGCCGTAAAAGTGGACTTGCTCAGCAGGATGTAAATGCAGACGATAAGGCCGATGAACAGGTTGAACAGGGTGTGGGCCATGTCCACCAGTCCCGCCGAGATCTTCACCAGCAGTTCCTGCAGATAGGGCATCAGCCGGGCATCCCGCCACTCATAGATCTTTTCCATGATCTTGTCCCAGTTGTCGTTGATATACAGCTTCCACTCATCCTTCATGAAGGACGCGTTGTTGATCATGTCCGTGAAATGATCGGAATAGGCCGGCACCTTGGTGATCAGTTCATAGGTGCTGTTCACCAGCTGCGGAATGACTGCGATAAACAGTCCCACCACCACGGTCAGCAGCAGCAGAATGGAAAGGAGTACGCTGATGATCCGGGAGATCAGCACCGCCCGGCGGGGGTTTTTGACGCCCCACTTGATCAGCTTTTTCTCAAAGAAGCCCCGGCAGCCGTTGTAAATGGGCCGCAGGATATAGGCCAGGATGCCGCCGTAGATAAAGGGCATCATGGCGTTCAGCAGCGCGCCGATAGCGGAGATGAAGATTCCCATCTTCAGCAGGAAGATCACCAGCAGCGCCACCGCCGCCAGCGGCGTGAAGATGACCATGCCCCATTTGAAATACTTGGATTGGAAAAACTCTTTCATTTCAACACCTGTTGCATCAGATATATTGTTCCAGGAAATAGTTCAGGAAGTCCTCCCACTGTTCGGAAGTCTGAAACTTCCGGACAATGCCGGAGATCTGCTCCGACAGATCCGCCGGAAGCCGATCCATGTCCGACGGCCGCCGGACGAAACCCATCCGCCGGGCCGCCTGGTAACGGCGCCGCTCAAAGGGCTCCAGGGCCTCGAACTGCCGGATCTTCCCGATCATTTCCTCTTTTTGCGTTTTCAGGCTCCCCCGGACGTCCTCCAGGAGATTGACGATGTGGTCGCTGACCAGCACACCGGTGCAGCCTTCCACCTGTTCCAGCATCCGCCGGATCTCCGTGACCTTTTCCTCGTCGGTGCAGGGAACGAAGGAACCGTTTCGGACCTTTTCCCCCATGGGGGTGCCGGGCTTTGCCACGAAGGTCCTGAGCCGGACGAAATCCGGATCCACCTCATTGATCACGCCCGCCGTTTCCCGGCTGTTCTCTTCGCTGAGGGCCTTTCCGCCCACGCCGGGCATGAAGTACATGGACAGTTCCATGCCGGCCTCCTTCACCTTCAGGCCGCCCCGGACCTGCTGGTCCCGGGTAGTGCCTTTATGGATCATCTGAAGGATCTGATCCGACCCGGTCTCGTAACCGGAGTGGACCCTATCCAGCCCCGCTTCCCGGAGCATCTTCATGTTTTCCGGGGTGATCCTCGACAGGGTGTCCGCTCGGGCGTAGGTGGTGATCCGTTCCACCTCCGGGAACTTCTCCCGGAAATACACCAGAATCTCTGCCAGCTGCTCCGGCTTCATGATGATGGAATTGGCGTCCTGCAGAAAGGCACTGGAGGAGGTGACCCCCACGGCTTTCATGGCGTCGATGTCCCGCTTGACCTCGTCCACGCTGCGCAGGCTGAACTTTTCGCCCTTATACACCCCACAGAACTCGCATTTGTTCCAGGGGCAGTTCCGGGTGACCCTTAAAAGGATGCTGTTTGCCTCACTGGGGGGACGGATCGGTCCCATTTCAAAACCGTACATCTGCCGCTCCTGTCTGATAGAAAAATGGCCACTTATAGTTATTATACAGCGGCTCTTTATTCTTTTCAAGAAAAAACCCCTGCGGGTGTTTCCGCAGGGGTCTGTCTTTCACAGGGTCTTTATTTATGCGTTGGCCTTTGCGATCTCGGCTAATGCCTTGAAGCCTTCCGCATCGTATACAGCCATGTCCGCCAGCATCTTTCTGTTGATTTCGACGCCGCCCTTCTTCAGGCCGCTCATCATCTTGCTGTAGGAAATGCCGTTCATTCTGGCAGCCGCGTTGATTCTGGTGATCCACAGTTGTCTGTACTGTCTCTTCTTCAGCTTTCTGCCGATGTATGCGCTTCTTAAGGAACGCATTACAGCCGGGTTCGCTGCTCTGAATGTTCTGCTCTTCTGGCCGTAGAAGCCTTTCGCTAACTTTAATACTTTCTTATGCTTTTTCTTTGCGTTTACCGCACCTTTTACTCTTGCCATTTTTACAAACCTCCTGATACTAACCTAAAATCATGTCCTTGATCTTCTTTTCCACGGTCGGGGAAACGTAACCGGCCTTTCTCAGACCTCTTTTTCTCTTTGCATCCTTTTTGGTCAGGATATGGCTCTTATATGGCTTATTGGTCTTAACCTTACCGTTTTTGGTTACTCTGAATCTCTTCGCAGCGCCTCTGTGGGACTTCATTTTTGGCATGTCAATGCCCTCCTCTCGATCTACTAGTTATTTTTCGGGGCCAAAATCATTATCATATGTCTGCCTTCCATGGTCGGCTTTTTCTCCACCGTGCAGATGTCGCCCAGGACCTCCAGCAGACTGTTCATCACGTCGAATCCGATCTGCGTGAAATCCCGCTCCCTGCCCCGGAAACGGATGCTCACCTTGACCTTGTCACCGGCAGTCAGGAACTTGGAAGCATTCTTCGCCTTGACATTCAGGTCATGGCTTTCGATGTAGGGGCTCAGCCGTACTTCCTTGACTTCCATCGTTTTCTGCTTTTTGCGGGCTTCCTTCTCCCTCTTCTGCATCTCATACCTGTACTTCCCGTAGTCCAGGATCTTGCATACAGGCGGATTCGCATTGGGTGAGATCTTCACCAGGTCCAGCTTCTTATCATCGGCGATCTTCTGAGCGTCTTTGCTGCTCATGATCCCCAGCATGGTTCCGTCAGAATCGATCAGTCTGACTTCCTTATCACGAATCGCTTCGTTGATTTGAACTTCCTTACTAATGATCTTGTACCTCCTGATTTGATTGAGCAAATATAAAGAAAAAAACGGATAAAAATATCCGCCTCTGTAAAATGAACGTTAAAAAACGCTGTCATTTTCAATATTAACCTTACTGGCCTTCGCCGCAAGGTGAGAAGCGGATGACTTCTTCTTTGTTATCTGCAGGAAATATTATATGACAGGGAGCGGGCCTTGTCAATGGTTTTTTTTCCCGCTCAGTACTTGATCCGGCTGAGTTCCGTCCGCAGCTCGTCGTTGACCACCCGGATGTGGGTGCCCTTCATGCCCAGGGCCTTGGATTCGATGACTCCGGCCACTTCCAGCTTCTTCAGCCCGCTGGTGACCACGGTGCGGCTGATGCCGGTGTGTTCCACCACCTTGCTCTCCACCACCAGGCCTTCGTCGCTGACCATCCGGCTGAAAACGTCCTGCATGGCGATGATTTCGGTGGAGGTCAGGGTGCTGATGGCCAGCTGCACCATGGCGCGCTTTCTCACCATCAGTTCCGTCTCCCGGTTCCTGCGGCGGTCGATGTCGATGCCCACCACCACGGCGCCATATTCGCCCAGGATCACGTCTTCCGTTTCGTATTTATCGTACCGGGCAAAGAGCACGGTCCCCAGCCGCCGGCCGCCGCCGTAGGCGGGGATCACCATCATGTATTTTCCGAAGGCCGTGGTGTCGTAGGGGAACATGGCCTCGGCTTCCTTCCCGGTGATGTTCAGGCAGGTCTCCGTCAGCTCCATGAACCGGTCGTTGGTCTCCTGGAGGATAAAGGACTCGCCTAGTTTGTTGGTTTTTCTCACCGGCTGGTCGTTCTCGTCGGCATAGTGGAAACCGATGATCTTTCCCTTGTCGGTGATCACATAAGCGTTGGAAGACATCAGCTCACTGAGGATCTCCGTCAGCTGATCAAAGGGGATATTCCCTTCACCGCCCTTCTGCAAGAGCCAGTTGAGCTTTCTCATCTTCTCCAGCATCTGCTCCATGTTGTTTTCTCCTGTTCCGTCCTTACCGGACTGTATGTTATAGAATGTATTTTTCGACTTCGTTGATCCCACTGTAGTCTTCCAGCCGTTCTTTTACATAGGCCTCGTCGATAACGAGTTCCTCCCCGTCGTGCTCGGTGATGTTGTAGGACACGTCTTCCAGCAGGTTTTCCATGACGGTATGGAGCCGCCGGGCCCCGATGTTTTCCGTCTGCTCGTTCATCAGGAACGCCGTCTCGGCGATGGCGTCGATGGCTTCATCCGTGAAGGTCACCTTAACGCCCTCCGTTTCCAGCAGCAGCTTGTACTGCTTCACGATGGCGTTTTCCGTCTGGGTCAGGATCTGCACGAACACGTCCTTCGTCAGGTTCTCCAGTTCCACCCGGATGGGGAACCGGCCCTGCAGTTCGGGGATCAGGTCCGTGGGCTTGGACACGTGGAACGCGCCGGCGCCGATGAAGAGGATGTGGTCCGTCTTCAGGGGGCCGTACTTGGTGTTGACCACGCTGCCCTCGACGATGGGCAGAATGTCCCGCTGCACGCCTTCCCGGGAAACGTCCGCCCCGCTGCGGAATCCGCCGCTGGAGGCGATCTTGTCGATCTCGTCAATGAAGACGATGCCGTTCTGCTCCGCGTTCTCCATGGCTTCAGAGGTGACCCGGTCCATGTCGATCAGGTTCTGGGCCTCCTGTTCCTTCAGGATCTTGCGGGCTTCCTTGACGTAGACTTTCTTTTTCTTCATTTTCTTCGGAATGGCATCCCCGAAGATGCTGCCCAGGGAGATGCTCATGTCCATGCCGCCACCCACATCCAGCATATTCATCTGGGCGGAGTTGTCCTCCACTTCGATCTCGATGAGCTGGTCCTCCAGCAGGCCTTCCTGGAGCTGTTTTCTCACCTGCTCCCGGGCCAGTTCAATCTCGGAATCGCTCATCTGAGTCTCCTGGTTCTGGGCGTTTTTCTGGTTCTGGGCGTTCTGCTGCATGGCGCCGAACAGGTCGAAGGGGTTCCGAAGTCCGCCCCCCGCCGGCTTTTTCTTCGGCGGGATGAAGGCGTCCAGAATCTTCTCCTCCGCCAGCACTTCCGCCACGGCGTACTTTTCCTGCAGCATTTTATTCTTCGTGATCCGGATGGATGCTTCCGCCAGGTCCCGGATCATGGAATCCACGTCCCGGCCCACGTAGCCCACTTCCGTGAACTTGGTGGCTTCGACTTTGACGAAGGGCGCGTCTACCAGCTTCGCCAGCCGGCGGGCGATCTCCGTTTTCCCCACGCCGGTGGGTCCCATCATCAGGATGTTCTTCGGCGTGATCTCCTCCCGGATCTCCTCCGGCAGCTGACTTCTGCGGTAACGGTTCCGCAGGGCGATGGCCACGGATTTCTTGGCCTTGTCCTGTCCGATGATATACTTATCCAGTTCCCGGACGATTTCTTTCGGTGTCATCTGATTCATCTTTCCACCTCCTACAGTTTCTCGACGGAAATGTTGTCATTGGTATAAATGCAGATGGATGATGCGATCTGAAGCGCCTTGCGGACGATGTCCTCCGCCGGCAGGTCCGTGTTCTCCACCAGAGCCTTGGCGGCCGCATAGGCGTAATTCCCGCCGGAGCCGATGGCGATGCAGTCCGAATCCGGTTCGATGACCTCGCCGTTGCCGGAGATCACCAGAAGTCCGTCCTTGTCCGCCGCCAGCAGCAGCGCTTCCAGATGGCGCATGCCCTGGTCGCTCCTCCACATCTGGGCCAGCGCCACCGCGGCTCTCCTGAGATTGCCGCCGTGCTCCTGGAGCTTGTTCTCGAATTTCTCGATCAGGGTGATTGCGTCGGAAACGGAGCCGGCAAACCCGGTCAGTACCGAATTGTTGTAGATTTTCCGGACCTTTTTGGTCTTGTGTTTCATGATGGTGGTCTCACCGAAGGTGACCTGTCCGTCGCCGCCGATGCACACATCGTTCTCGCTGCGCCGCACGGCGCAGATGGTGGTACCTCTGAATTCCATACCAGACCTCCATTCTCTCTTGATTCTCTATTCTTTCTCTTTATATCCGCATTCCCGGTCGGAGCAGACATATTTAGCCGATTTCAGGTTTCTTTCCAGCATGATGGCGCCGCACTTCGGGCATCTCCGGTCCACGGGCCTGTACCAGGCGACGAAATCGCAGTCCGGGTATCCGCTGCAGCCATAAAAGATCTTGCCTTTCTTGCTCTTTCTCTCCAGGATGTCCTTGCCGCACTTCGGGCAGGCCACCCCGATCTTGTTCTCGATGCGCTTCGTGTTTTTGCAGTCCGGGTATCCGCTGCAGGCGATGAAGTCCCCAAACCGGCCGTGCTTGAGGACCATGGGCTTCCCGCAGATCTCGCAGAGCTCCCCGGTGGGCTCGTCCTGGACCCGGATCTTTTCGATGCTCTCATCCGCCACCTTCAGGTCCTTCTGGAAGGGGCCGTAGAAGTCGTCGATGATCTTCCGCCAGTCGTCTCCCTTCGCCTCGATGGAGTCCAGCTTGTCCTCCATCTGAGCGGTGAAGCCCGCGTCCACGATGTTCCGGAAATAGGTCTCCAGCAGTTCCGTCACCGTGAAGCCCAGTTCCGTGGGGATCAGGGTCTTCTTTTCCCGGCGGACGTATTTGCGGTCCAGCAGGGTGGACACGATGGGCGCGTAGGTGCTGGGCCGTCCGATGTCCTGTTCCTCCAGGTATTTGATCAGGGAGGCTTCCGTGAACCTGGCCGGCGGCTGGGTGAATTTCTGTTCCGTCTGAACGCTCTTTTCCTTCAGCTGCTGTCCTTCGGTCAGGGCGGGAAGACGGACTTCGCTGTCTTCCTTCATGTCGTAGACCTTTCGGAACCCGTCGATGAGGATCCGGCTGCCGCTGACCCGGAAAGTGTAGCGGCCGTTTTGGATCGCCACGTTCTGGACATCATACAGGGCCGCCTCCATCTGGGAGGCCACGAACCGGCACCAGATCAGCCGGTACAGGTTGAACTGGTCCCGGGTCAGGGAACCCTTCACGCTTTCCGGCGTCCGGAACACGGAGGTGGGCCGGATGGCTTCGTGGGCGTCCTGGACGTCCTTCTTGCGGTTTTTATAGTGATTATTGGAATAGTACTCTTTGCCGTACTGTCCGATGATGAACTCTTTCGCCATGGCCCTGGCTTCTTCCGATACCCGAACGGAATCCGTACGGATGTAGGAAACCAGGCCCACGGTGCCCTCGCCCTTGATGTCGATGCCTTCGTAGAGCTGCTGGGCCGTCATCATGGTCCGGCGGGTCAGGAACCCCAGTTTGGAGGAGGCCTCCTGCTGCAGGGTACTGGTGGTGAAGGGCGGCAGCGGTTTCTTCGCGTTGGTCTTGTTCTCGATGGAAGAGACCTTGTATCCGTCCTTCTTCAGTTCTTCCAGGATCTTGTCCGCTTCTTCCCTGCTGCGCACCGTGATCTTCTTCCCGCTCCGTTCCGTCAGCCTCGCCTCAAAGCTCCGGACCTTGCCGTCGCCCTGGAAAACCGCAACGATGGGCCAGTATTCCTCCGGTACGAAGGCCTGGATGACCCGTTCCTTGTCGCAGATGATCTTCAGCGCCGCGGACTGGACCCGTCCGGCGGAAAGACCCCAGCGGATCTTCCGCCACAGCAGCGGACTAATCTGATACCCTACCAGACGATCCAGGACCCTCCGGGCCTGCTGGGCGTCCACCAGGTTCATGTTGATCGTCCGCGGGTGCTTCGCGGCGTTCTTGATGGCGTCCTTCGTGATTTCGTGGAACTCGATCCGGCAGACGTCGGATTCATCGATCCCAAGGATATGGGCCAGGTGCCAGGAGATCGCTTCCCCTTCCCGGTCCGGGTCGGTGGCCAGCATGACCTTTTTGGCGGTCTTGGCTTCTTTCTTCAGATCCTTGATCAGCGGGCCCTTGCCCTTGATCGTGATATATTTCGGTTCAAACCCGTGATCCACATCGATCCCCAGGGTGCTCTTGGGCAGATCCCGGACGTGCCCCACGGAAGCCACGACTTTGTAGCGGCTGCCCAGGAACTTTCCGATGGATTTGGCCTTGGCCGGGGATTCGACGATCACCAGTGTTTTTTCATTGGATTTTGCTTTTGTTTTCGCATCAGCGCTTGCCATTCTCATACTCCGTAACTCATGATTTCGGGGAACTGAGTCTCCCTAAACGATTAGTATATCTTCTCCCGGTCTATTTTGCAATCATTATTTTTCCACCGCTTCGGAGAACCAGTCCCTTGATCTCCATGACCCCCAGCAGCCCCGCCACCTCCCCGGGGGTCTTCCCGGTCAGGGCGCAGAGTTCATCCGCCGCCGCCATCCCGGTCTGTTTCAGGGTCCGGTAGACGATTTCCTCGTCCTTCCCCAGGGGCGGCAGCTTATCCTCCTGCTCCCGGGCGGTTTCGATGTCCAGTTCTTCCAGGATGCTTTCCACCGAGATCAGGGGCACCGCCCCGTCCCGGATCAGCCGGTTGGTGCCCCGGCTCATGACGCTGGTGATGTTGCCGGGCAGGGCGTACACATCCCGGCCCTGCTCCAGGGCCATATTGGCTGTTATGGAGGTGCCGCTGCGCTCGTCTGCCTCCACCACGATGACCCCGTCGCTGATCCCGCTGATGATCCGGTTCCGGCGGGGATAGTTGGTGGGCCATCCGGAGTTACCGGGCATCTGCTCCGAGATCACGCCCCCGCCCCGGGCCAGGATCTCCTCCATCAGGCCCCGGTTGGAGGGTGGGGTGCAGACGTCCGCCCCGCTGCCCAGCACCGCCAGGGTATAGCCGCCCCCTTCCAGGCAACCTTGGTGGCCCCGGGCATCCGCCCCCAGGGCCATGCCGCTGACCACGCCGACGCCGTGTTCCCCCAGGATCTTCCCGAATTCAAAGGCCATCTTCAGTCCGTAGGGCGTGGCCTTCCGGGAGCCCACGATGGCGCAGCAGCGCAGTCCGGGGTCCGGCAGCGCCCCCCTCAGGAACAGCACCCAGGGCGGATCGTGAATCTCCTTCAGGTTCGCCGGATAGTCCGGGTCCGTCAGCCGGACGATCCGCATCTGCTTCTTTTCCGCCCGCTCCAGGCACTTCCGGTAATGATCCAGGTCCCTGTTCCACCGGGCAGTAAGTTTGCTGTCATACAGCGATTCCAGGTCCTCCGGGCCCGCTTCCTCCAGCAGGCGGCGGATCTTCTCCCCCGCATGGTCCGCAAACCACAGGTCGTATTCATTGACTCTCATCTTTCTCCTCGTCCCTTCTCCGGTACTGCAGGGCTTCCGCCACGTGCTCCGCACCGATCTCCTCTTTTCCTTCCAGGTCCGCGATGGTCCGGGCCACCTTCAGCAGCTTGTCCCGTCCCCGCAGGCTTACCTTCAACCGCCGGCAGCCCATATCGTAGACCTCCTTCGCCGCCCCCTCCAGGCGGCAGTACTTCTTCAGGATCCGCCCCTGCAGCTGGGAATTGTAGCGGATCTCTTCCTTTATATACCGTTCCTCCTGAATGGCCCGGGCCCCCTCGATCTTCGCCCGCATATCGGCGGAGCTCCTGCAGGGCGCCGTCATCGACGCGGCCCACTCCGGGGAATCGTAATCGATGGCGGACAGGTCCACGAAGATGTCGAACCGGTCCATGATGGGGCCGGAGAGCCGCTCCCGGTACCGCCGGATCTGCTGCATGCTGCAGGTGCAGCGGTGGGTCTCGTCGCCGAGATACCCGCAGGGGCAGGGGTTCCGGGCCCCTACCAGCATGAACTTGCTGGGATAGGTGATCTTGGACCGGCTCCGGGAGATGGTGATCTTTTCATCCTCCAGAGGCTGCCGCAGGGCCTCCAGCACGTCCCGGCGCATCTCCGGCATCTCATCCAGGAACAAGGTCCCCAGATGGGCCAGGGTGATCTCCCCGGGCTTCGGGACGCCGGCGCCCCCGCCCACCATGGCGGCGGCGGACACGTTCCCCGCCGGAGCCCGGAAGGGCCTCCGGGAGATCAGTCCCCCTTCCTCCGGCTCCATCCCGCTGAGACTGTAGAGTTTCGTCACCTCCAACATCTCCTCGTAGGTCATCCCCGGCATCACCGTCGGGATCCTCTTGGCCATCATGCTCTTCCCGCAGCCCGGTGGCCCGGTGAACAGCAGGTGGTGAAAGCCGCTGACGCTGATTTCGATGGCCCGCTTGGCCTCCTCCCGGCCCAGCACCTCCGAAAAATCCACCTCGCTGTCCGGGCTCTGAAAGGCGGTGGCGGGGCGCTTCCCCCGCACCGGGATGACGGTCTCCTCCCCGGCTATGAAGCGGTAGGCCTCCCGGAGGGTCTCTACCGGGTACAGGTCCACGTCCTCCACCACCGACACGTTCTTCAGGTTCTCCTTTGGGAGGATGATCTTCTTCACGCCCTTCTGCTTCAGGCCGATGCACATGGGCAGGGCCTGCTGCACCCCCTCCACCCGGCCGTCCAGGGACAGTTCCCCGATGACGGCATATTCCTCCAGCTCCTCCGGCCCGATCTCCCCGGCCCCCGCCAGGAGGCTCAGGGCGATGGGCAGGTCCAGATGGGTCCCCTCCTTCTTCGTCCCCGCCGGGGAGAGGTTGATGGTGATCCGCTTGTTCACGGGAAAGTTCAGCCCCGAGTTCAGGATCGCCGCCCTCAGCCGGTCCCGGGATTCCCTCACCGCCGCATCCGGCAGCCCCACCATGTTCAGCAGGGGCATTCCCCGGGACAGGTCGCATTCCACCCGGATGATCTCCGTATCCACGCCAACGATGGTACAGCTTCTGATGAATGATACCATGTTTACAAACCCTTTCATTGTTTCCATAATCAGTTAATTGATTACATATTATCCCTTTTCTTCAAATTTGTCCACCCTTTCTTCGCAAATTTTTATGGACAAAATCAGGTTTGGTGATACAATAAGATATTATTAAGAAAGTATAAACGGTAGTGGAGAAAATTATGAGAATCATGATCATCGGAGCAGGCAAGCTGGGGATGAAAGTCGCCGCTTCACTGCTCTCACGGGACAATTACATCACGCTCATCGACATCAACCCGAAGGTGATCCAGAAGGCCAACAATGAAATGGACGTTCTGGCCATCTGCGGCGATGCCCTGGAAGCCGATATCTACGACGACCTGAAGCTCAGCCAGTATGACTATGTCCTAGCCCTGATGGACAACGACGAGAAGAACCTGGTGGTCGGCTGCGTCGTAAAAAAACTGGGCTGCAAGAAGGTCGTGGCACGGCTGAGAGGGCCGGAGTACATGAACCACCAGGAACTGATGAAAAACACCTTCAACATCGACCAGGTGCTGAACCCGGACATGCTGGTCTCCCATGAGATCTTCAATTATCTGATCAACCAGCACAAGGACTTCAACCAGTTCTTCACCGGCCCCACCATCGGGATGTTGGAAGTGCGGGCGGAAACCATCAAGGGCATGGTGGGCGACCGGGTCCTGAACGCCTCCAACTACCTGGAGAATATGCTGATCGTATCCATTTCCCGCAACGGGAAGCTCATCATCCCCAAGAGCCACGTCACCATCGAGGAGAACGACGTCCTCTATCTGCTGGGGAAGAAAACGGATATCGCCAAGCTCTCCCCCTACATCGACACCAAGGTGGAGGGTTCCAATATCAAGAAAGTCATGATCATGGGCGGCGGGAAGACCGGCTTCTACCTGGGGAAACTGCTTTCCGATGCCGGCATCTCCGTCAAGATCATTGAAAAAGACCGGGAACGCTGCGAATACCTGGCGGAAAAACTGTCGAACGTGCTGGTCCTCCACGGGGACGCCACCGACACGTCCCTGCTGCTGGAGGAAAACCTGTCCTCCATGGATGCCTTCGTCAGCGCCACCGGATACGATGAAGACAATATCATCCTGGCCCTCACGGCCCAGCAGTACGGCGTCCGGGAAGTCCTGGCCAAGACCAGCCGGGGCAACTACGCCACGCTGATGGAAAAGGTGGGCGTCAACACGCTGAACACGCTGGAGATCACCACCAGCTACATCCTGCGGCTGGTCCAGTCCCGCAGCTTCGTTTCCTCCTCCTTCTTCCTGCAGGGGCAGGCGGAGGTGCTGGAGGTCATCGCCCAGCCGGACATGATGATCACCGGAAAGATGCTGAAGGACCTGGATTTCCCCAAAGGCGTGCTGGTTTCCTTGATCTACCGGGACAATTCCACCATCGTCCCCACGGGCAACACCCAGATCAAGGCCGGCGACCGGCTGATTTTCTTCAGCATGCTGTCGGACGTGCCGGAACTGGAGCGGATGCTCGGGGCCACGAAAAAACGGCTGTTTAGAGTATAAAGGATAAGCTATGAATTACCGAATGGTTGCCCGGACACTGGGACTCATGCTGATCATTTTGGCGCTCTGCATGCTCCCCATGTTCGTCGTGGGCATTTACTACCGTGACGACAAATCGCTGACTGCGCTCATGCTGGTTTGTATGCTGATGCTGGCGGGCGGAGGCATACTGCGGTCTGTCGAAAAAAGAAAAGGGAATCTCCGGATCCGGGAAGGGTATCTGATCGTGGTGCTGACCTGGTTCATCGCCTGCATCTGCTTCTCCCTCCCCTATTACATTTCCGGCGCCATCCCGAACCTGGCGGACGCTCTCTTTGAAGGCACCTCCGGGATCACCACCACCGGCGCGTCCATCCTGACGAACATCGAGGCGCTGCCGAAGACCATGCTGTTCTGGCGGGCCTACACCCACTGGATGGGCGGTTTGGGGATCCTGACCATCGCCATCGCCGTACTGCCCTCCCTGGGGATCAGCGGCTTCCAGATGGCCCGGGCGGAGGTTTCCAGTTCCGACGTCAACAAGACGGCCCCCAAGATGACGGACGTGGCCAAGCGGCTGTACAAAGTGTACCTGCTGCTGACGGTGATCTGCATCGGGCTGCTGATGGCCGGCGGGCTGGGCTTCTTCGACGCTTCCACCCACGCCTTTTCGGCGGTGGCAACCGGCGGGTTTTCGCCGAAGAACGAAAGCGTCGGCGCCTTCCACAGCCTCTATGTGGAAGTGGTGCTGGAGGTCTTCATGATCATCGGCTCCATCAGTTTCCCCGTGATCTACAGCACCGTGGAAAAAAAGAAGGCCCTGCTCTTCCTGAAACAGCAGGAAGTCCGATTCTTCCTCCTGATGCTGGTAGGATCGGGACTCGCCTCCACAATTCTGCTGACGGTGACCCATACCTACGCCAACCTGGGGGAATCCCTCCGGTACGGCAGTTTCAACCTGGTTTCCGTCATGACCACCACGGGCTTTGCTTCCAACGATTACAACCTGTGGCCTCCCACACTGGTGATCCTGCTGCTGCTGATCTCCATCTGCGGCGGATGCTCCGGCAGTACCGCCGGGGGCGTCAAGTCCGTCCGGTTCATGATCGCCGGGCGTTTCCTGGCCACGGAATTCAAGAAGAAACTCCACCCGAGAGCCGTCTTCTCCGTGAAAGTCAACAACGAAACGGTTTCCAACGACACCGGCGTCACGGTCTGCTGCTACCTTCTGATTTTCCTGATGATCGCCGTCCTGGGCGGCATCGTCGTATCCCTGGATCCCGGGGCGGACCTGGTGACGGCCTTCACCGCCTCCCTGTCCTCCATGACGAACCTGGGACCGGGCTTCGCGAAGGTCGGGCCTTACGGCAACTACGCCTTCTTCCACGGATGGGCCAAGCTACTGCTGGCCTTCATGATGGTCGTCGGGAAGTTGGAGATCTTCGCCGTTCTGATGCTCTTCCGATCTTCCTTCTGGAATCCGGATAAGTAATCAGGGATCAATAGTCAAAAGAAAAAAGCTGCGGTTTTCCGCAGCTTTTCTTTATTTGATTCAAATCGTGTTTTCCTCGTCTTCTTCTCTTACGAAAATGTTTTTATCGTACCCCGGGTCATTCAGAATGGCCCGAAGGATGCTTTGGGGGAAGCTGCAGTCATAAAAGCTTGCCGCGCTGTCCTCCTTCACGTCCAGGAATCCGCCGTTCTTACTCCAGCTGAGATTCCGGAAGCCGCACTCGTCGAAGATCAGCCAGCTGTCCCCTCCGGCGGTAATCAGCTGCTGTCCCTTCGTATTCCGGAACTGACAGCCGGAAAACCGGGCGATCTGCGCTTCCCTGCACTGCACCAGCCCTTCCGAACAGTCCCGGACCACGCAGTCTTCAGCATAGATCCCCATCACTTCATCCACCGTAATGCCGTAGGCGCCGCAGCCGTACAGGTCCAGTCCCTCCAGCCACAGTTCCCCGCAGGATTCCGCGCCGATCACGCCGCCGGCGCACTTGCCCTTCTGTGTTGTATGCCCCAGGGTCAGGTCCGTCAGCATGATATTGTCGCAGTCATAAAAGGACAGGACATTGGCGTAACGGGGTTCCGCCACGATCTTCACGAAAGAGGCGTCCCCGTCGGAACCGAGGAACTCCGTATTCTTCAATCCGCTGATCTGAAGCTCAGCGCCGTCCGAAACTTCCACGATGGACACATAGGGGTTGTCCCATCCCGCGGCGCTGTTCATCCATTTCGTCAGGTTGTAGGTACCCGGCGCCAGGTGGATGTCCCGGCCCGGTCCGATGGCATTGGCCAGTTCTTCCACGGTGCTGACGTATACCTGCGCGTCCCGGTACAGCCACGTCACTGTCCGGGCCCTCGTGCAGGGATCCATGGGATCGAATCCGTCCCCGAAGTCTTCCAGCAGGGCATTCTCCCCGGCCCAGGTCACCGCATCGCTGTACCAGGAAAACTTATGCCCCAGGGGGTAAATGTAATCCCCTTCCGGCGCCGGCATTCCGTTTGCCCGCCACAGGAAGGTCAGGATCTCCGCGTAATTGCAGACCTTGTCCGGCGAAAAGGCGGTGGCGGAGGTCCCGTTGGTGATTCCCTCGCCCACGGCCCAGAGCACGGCCTGTTCATAGTAACTGTTTTTCGGCACGTCCCGGAAGAGATTCTCCCGGGAAGCGGGTTCCGGATTCCCCTTGGCCCGCCACAGGAAGGTCATCACCTGGGCCCGGGTGCAAATCTTCTCCGGGCTGAAGGTGTCCGGCCCGGTCCCGTTGGTCACATACCGGTCCAGCGCCCAGTACACCGCGTCGAAGAAGTAGCTGCCCTCCGGCACGTCGGTGAAATAGTATTCCGAATTGTCCGCCGCCGGCGCCTCCTCTCCCTCATAGGCGAAGGCCGGGACCGTCCCGAAGGCCACCACCAGGGTCAGGAAGACCGCCATCAGCCGTTTGATGTATTTATGATCGATTTTCATTCTCGTTTGCCTCCCAATGTCCCCATTATATCATATCCGGAAATCGATTTCCCGTTTTTCGATGTCTGCCGATGCCACGACCACTTTTACCTGCTGCCCCAGGGCGTAGGTTTTCCCCGTCCGCTCGCCGGCAAAACGGTAAAAACTGCGGTCGTAGACGTAGTAATCATCCTCCAGGGAGGAAACCCGTACGAAGCCTTCCACAGTGTTCGGAAGCTCCACAAAGAAGCCGGAAGCCAGGATCCCGCTGATGATGCCCTCGTATTCCTCGCCGATATGCGCCGACATATACTCCGCCATCTTCAGCTTGTCCGCATCCTTTTCCATCTTTTCCGCTGCGCGCTCCCGGTTCGAAGACTGCAGCGCCGCCTCCGGCACGAACTCCTGGTAAAAGGCTTCCCGTTCATCGTTCCAGCCGCCCCGCAGGTACTCCTTGATGATCCGGTGGATCAGCAGGTCCGGGTACCGGCGGATCGGGGAAGTGAAGTGGCTGTAGTAGCGCATCCCAAGGCCGAAGTGCCCCAGCGCCTGCTCGGAATACTTCGCCTTGCTCATGGACCGCAGCACCACGGTGTTCACCACGTTCTCCTCCGGCTTTCCCTTCACCTTCTCCACGATCTCGTTCAGAGCCCCGGGGTGGATATTGTCGGAACTGCCCTTCAAAGTGAAGCCCAGGCTCCACAGGAAGGCTTTCAGCGCCTCGATCTTCTCCGCCTCCGGCGGTTCGTGGACCCGGAAAACGAAGGGAATGTCCAGCCAGAAAAAGTGCTCCGACACCGTTTCGTTGGCCTTTAGCATGAACTCCTCGATGATGCGGTTGGCGGTGCGGCGCTCGGCGATGCCGATGCTCTTCACCTTCCCGTCCTCATCCACGTCGATATAGGTCTCGTCCAGGTCGAAGTCGATGCTTCCCCTATTTCTTCGCCGCTTCCGCAGGATCTCCGCCAGTTCTGCCATCAAGCGCAAGTCCGGCAGGATCGTCCGGTACCGTTCCTTCAGGGCTTCATCCTCCTTTTCCAGAATGTCCGAAATGTCCGTGTAGACCAGTTTCTCCGTCGACCGGATCACGCTCTCGTAGATGGAATGGCCCACCACTTCCCCGGTGCGATCGATCTCCATCTCGCAGGTCAGGGTCAGCCGGGGGACCTGGGGGTTCAGGCTGCAGACCCCGTTGGAGAGCTTCTCCGGCAGCATGGGAATCACCCGGTCGATGTAGTAGACGCTGGTCCCCCGCCTGAAAGCTTCCCGGTCCAAGGGCGAATCCTGCTGCACATAATGGGACACATCGGCGATGTGGACCCCCAGCAGGAAATTCCCGTTCGGGAGTTTTTCCACGGACACCGCGTCGTCCAGGTCCTTGGCGTCCGCCCCGTCGATGGTGACGATGGTCTTTCCCTGCAGGTCGGTGCGCCGCTTCCACTCCTCTTCCGGGATCTGCGGATCGATGGCTTCCGCCTCCTCCAGGGCCTTATCCGGAAATTCCGTCCGGAGACCATGCTGGTAGACCAGGGACCGCAGCAGGGCTTCCGGATCCGTGGCCCGGCCCAGGACTTCCGTCACGATGCCTTCGGCCCGCCGGCCCCGGGAAGGCCACTCCCGGACCCTGATCACGACCCGGTCGCCGTTCCTTGCGCCGTTCATGTCGGAACGGGCGATGAAGAAATCCTCCCCGGCGCCGGTGTCCGTCACAAAGCCGAACTTCCGGCTGCCTTCAAAGGTCCCGGCAAAGCGGTAGGCGCCCCGGGACAGGATCTTCACAACCCTGCCTTCCCGGCTGCCGGCGCCGTTCTCCACCCGGTCCTCCGTCACCTGGACCAGGACGGTGTCCCCGTTCATGGCCCCCATCAGTTCCTCTTTCGGGATGAAGATGTCGCCCCGCCGGTCCTCCTTTAAGGGGATGGCAAAACCGAAGTTCCGCTTATTCCGGGAGATTGTCGCCGCCGTCAGCCCGATGGCTTCCGGCAGAAGGTATTTTTTCTTTTTGGTTTGGCAGACCGCGCCCTCCTGTTCCAGAAAGTCCAGTTCGGCCAGGAACTGTCCGGCCCGGTCGGGATCGATCCCGGCGGCCTCCAGCAGTTCCTTCTCCGTCATGGGCTGATAATCCGGAGCGGTCATGATACGCATTATAACATTCTTCATTGTTTCATAATAAAAAGGGCGATCTGTGAAGACCGCCCTTAAGATTCAGTGAGTTTCGGTTAGATCAATCCGCCTACCGCAACGAAGATCGGAGCAAATACCACCGCAACGATGGTCATCAGCTTGATCAGGATGTTGATGGAAGGACCGGATGTATCCTTGAACGGGTCGCCGACGGTGTCGCCGATAACGGTCGCAGCGTGTGTTTCGCTGCCCTTGCCGCCGTAGTTGCCGCTTTCAACAAACTTCTTCGCATTGTCCCATGCGCCGCCTGCATTGGCCATCATGATCGCCAGCAGTACGCCTGCGGACAGTGCGCCGGCCAGCATGCCGCCCAGCGCTTCCGGCCCTAAGATCAGGCCGACAGCCAGAGGAGCCACGATCGCGATCAGGCCCGGGATGATCATTTCCTTCAGCGCGGAACCGGTGGAAATGTCTACGCACTTCGCATAGTCCGGTCTGCCCGTGCCTTCCATGATTCCGGGGATGGAACGGAACTGTCTTCTTACTTCTTCGATCATCTGATACGCCGCTTTACCAACGGAGTTCATGGTGAATGCGGAGAACAGGAACGGCAGCATAGCGCCGATGAACAGGCCGACTACAACGATCGGCTGGAGCAGGTCAACGCTGCCCAGATCGGTTACTGCAGCATATGCCGCGAACAGAGCCAGCGCTGTCAGAGCAGCGGATCCAATCGCAAAGCCTTTGCCGATAGCCGCTGTGGTGTTGCCGACAGCGTCCAGTTTGTCGGTGATCTCACGAACTTCGTGAGGCAGTTCAGCCATTTCCGCGATACCGCCGGCATTGTCGGAAACCGGACCGTATGCGTCAACGGCAACGGTCATACCGGTAGTGGACAGCATACCGACTGCGGAAAGTGCGATACCATACAGGCCGGCTGTCTTGTACGCAATGAATACGCCTACGCAGATCAGCAGGATCGGCCATACGGTGGACATCATGCCGACACCCAGGCCGGAAATGATGGTGGTTGCGGGACCGGTCTGGGACTGGTCCGCGATTTTTTTAACGGATTTATAATCAGTGGAAGTGTAGACTTCTGTGATCTTGCCGATGGCGATACCAACGACCAGGCCGGCGATGATGGCTGCCGCATATTTCATGCTGCCCAGCATCGCATTGGACAGTACCAGGGTGGCCACGATCACGATCGCGCCGGCGATATATGTCCCTGCATTCAGGGCCGCAGCCGGATTTCCGCCTTCCTTGCCGCGCACGCAGAGGATGCCGATCACGGAAGCGATGATGCCGCAGCCTGCCAGTACCAGCGGGAACAGGGCTGCTGTGTTGACATCGAACGCACCGCCGGAATTCGCCGCAGCGATGGCCGCCAGGGTGATGGCGGAGATGATGGAACCTACATAGGATTCGAACAGGTCGGAACCCATGCCGGCAACGTCACCAACGTTGTCGCCTACATTGTCAGCGATAACCGCCGGGTTTCTCGGGTCGTCTTCCGGGATACCGGCTTCTACTTTACCTACCAGGTCAGCGCCTACGTCAGCAGCTTTGGTGTAGATACCGCCGCCTACACGGCCGAACAGAGCCATGGAGGAAGCACCCAGGCCAAAGCCGGTGATGCACTGGTTCACGGTGGCCAGATCCAGCACGCAGAACACGATGCCCAGTCCTAACAGACCCAGGCCGGATACGCACAGACCCATAACCGCACCGGAACGGAATGCAACTTTCAGAGCGCCTGCCATGCCGCCTTCCTTCGCAGCATTCGCAGTTCTGACGTTGCCCAGTGTCGCAACATTCATACCGAAGAAACCGGCCAGAACGGACAGGCATGCACCGATGACGTACAGAACAGCCGTTACCCAGCTGATCGCGATACCGATGATGAGGAACAGGGCAACGATCACGATGATCATGGTCCGGTATTCTCTCTTCAGGAATGCGAACGCGCCTTCACGAATGAAGGATGAGATTTCGGCCATCCGGTCTGTTCCTTCCGGCTGTTTCTTGATCCACGAAGCCAGCGCCAGGGCTACGATAAGGCCGACAGCCGCCGCCAGTGGAGCCAGAAATACTAAACTCTCCATTTGAAAAAACCTCCTATGAATTATGTAATGTTAATTTATAACACAGTCTGTTGTCTGCGTTTCCTGTTGGTCCCCTGACAAGTTATTGAATGATCAGCAGAATGATGGAAACCAGGATAAACAGTACTGCGCAAACCGTAGTAACTTTTTCCAGAAGGGCATCGTATCCGCGGGCCTTTTTCTTACCGAAAATCTGTTCCGCACCGCCGCCGATGGCTCCTGATAAACCGGCACTGTTACCGGACTGCAGCAGAATGCTTGCAATCAAAGCGATACTCGCAATGATCAGTATGATCATCAGGAAAATCTTCATGTGTTTCTCGCACCTCCTCCCGTGTCGCTAACATTATTACATTATCACACCAAGGGGAGAAAATCAATCAGATTTTCACGATTTGAATAAATTCTTCCGGCTTTAAGCTGGCGCCGCCGACCAATGCCCCGTCGATGTCCGGCTGGGAGAGGATCTCCTCGGAATTGGTGGGTTTCACGCTGCCGCCGTACTGGATCCGGATCCTGGATGCGGTGGCCTCGTCGTAGCATTCCGTGAGGACTCTGCGGATGGCTTCGCACATCTCGTTGGCCTGTTCCGCCGTGGCGGTCTTGCCGGTGCCGATGGCCCAGATGGGTTCATAGGCCACCACTGCCGTGGCCGCCTGATCCGCCGGGATCCACGCGAAGTCCGCCTGGATCTGCTTCTCCACGATCTCAAAGGCCCGTCCGGCTTCCCGCTCTTCCAGGCTTTCGCCCACGCAGAGGATCGGGGTGATCCCGTACCGGAAAGCTTTCTTCATCTTCTTATTCACCGTCTCGTCGGTCTCGCCGAAATACTGCCGCCGTTCGGAGTGGCCGATGATGCAGCAGTCGATCCCCACTTCCTTCAGCATCGGCGCGGAGATCTCGCCGGTGAAGGCGCCGTAGTCTTCATAGTGCATGTTCTGGGCGCCGACCCGGATGCCGGTGCCTTCCGTCAGTTCCTTGACCGCCGGGATCTGCAGATAGGGCACGATCAGGCCCACTTCCACTTCTTCCTTGCGGTAGATGGCCTTGAATTCCTCCACGAACTTCTTCGCCTCTTCGATGGTCTTGTACATCTTCCAGTTGCCGGCGATGAAGGGGATCCGCTCTTTCTCTTCGATGCAGACCACGCCCGGGAGCTGCTTGCCTTCCAGGAATTCCAGGGAGGCGCCGCCGCCGGTGGATACCAGCAGCATTTTATCATCCAGTCCGAACTGGGCTACCGCCGCGCCGCTGTCGCCGCCGCCGACGATGGTCTTGCCGGAGCATTCCGCCATGGCTTCGACGATGCACCGGGTGCCGGATTCGAAGTTCGGCATTTCAAAGACGCCCATGGGCCCGTTCCAGACCACGGTCTTGGAGTGGGAGATCTGTTCCGCGAAGATCTTCTCGGACTTCGGCCCGATGTCCAGGCCCATCTCGTCGTCCGGGATCTTCATGATGTCCACCACTTCCGCGGGGGAATCGTTGGCGAATTCCTTCGCCGCCACAGTGTCTACCGGAAGCATCAGCTTGACGCCGGCCGCTTCCGCTTTTTTGATAATATCTTTGGCCAGGTCCACCATGTCCTCTTCGCACAGGGATTTCCCGATGCTGCCGCCGAGGGCTTTGATGAAAGTGTAGGCCATGCCGCCGCCGATGATCAGGGCGTCCACCTTGCTGATCATGTTCTCGATCAGCAGGATCTTGTCGCTGACCTTGGAGCCCCCCATGATGGCAGTGTAGGGCCGGTCGATGTTGTCCAGGGCCTCGCCCAGATGCTTGATCTCGTCTTCCATCAGGAAGCCGGCCACCGTGGTCAGGTATTCGGACACGCCTGCGGTGGAAGCGTGGGCCCTGTGGGAGACGCCGAAGGCGTCCATGACGAAGAATTCACCGAATTCCGACAGTTTTTTCGCGAATTCCGGGTCGTTCTGCTCTTCTTCCGGGTGGAAACGGACGTTTTCCAGCAGCATGGCCTGTCCGTCCTGCAGCTGGTCGTGGATCCGCCACGCGTCTTCACCGATCACGTCCTGCGCCAGCGGAACGTCCTGCCCCAGGAGGTGGGTCAGCCGGGCCGCTACCGGTTTTAAGGACAGAGCCGGATCCACTTTCCCCTTGGGCCGGCCCATATGGGAGCACAGCACCAGCCGGCCGCCTTTGTCCAGCAGGTATTGGATGGTGGGCAGCGCCGCCCGGATCCGCTTGTCATCCGTGATGACCCCGTCTTTTCTCGGCACGTTCAGGTCGCACCGAACGAATACATATTTGCCTTTTACATTGATATCTTTGATCGTCTTTTTCATGATTACCTCTTCCGCCTGTCTCGTGAATAACCGAAGAAATTCCGCATCCCTTCCGGGGTGCGGAATCTTTTTCTTTCGTTCAGCCTACAGACCTTTCTTGATGATGAAATCGATCAGGTCGATGGCTCTGTTGGAATAACCCCACTCATTGTCATACCAGGAAACGACCTTCGCCATCTTCCCGTCGATGACCATGGTGGAGAGGGCGTCTACGATGGAGGACCGGGGATCCTGCTTGAAGTCGATGGATACCAGCGGTTCGTCACAGTAGCCCAGAATGCCCTTCATTTCGCCTTCTGCGGCTTTCTTCATGGCAGCGTTGATATATTCTGCGCTCGCTTCTTTCTTCAGTTCGCAGACAAGGTCCACAACGGAAACGGTGGGAGTCGGAACTCTCATGGCCATGCCGTTGAGCTAGCCCTTCAGCTGGGGCAGCACCAGTGCCACGGCCTTCGCCGCGCCGGTGGTAGTGGGGATCATGGATAAGGCTGCCGCCCGGGCTCTTCTCAGGTCCTTGTGGGGCAGGTCCAGGATCTTCTGGTCGTTTGTATAGGAATGAACGGTTGTCATGAGGCCTTTTTCAATGCCGAATTCTGCATCCAGTACCTTGGCGAAAGGCGCCAGGCAGTTGGTGGTGCAGGATGCGTTGGAGATGATGTTATGGGCAGCCGGGTCGTATTTTTCCTCGTTGACGCCCATGACGATGGTGATGTCTTCATTCTTCGCGGGGGCGGAGATCACGACTTTCTTCGCGCCGGCTTCGATGTGCTTGGATGCGCCTTCCCGATCAGTGAACCGTCCGGTGGATTCCAGGACCACTTCCACGCCCATTTCCTTCCAGGGCAGCTGGGCCGGATCCGTTTCCGACAGGATCTTGATCTCCTTGCCGTTGACCACGATGGCATCTTCCTTCGCTTCCACGGTGCCGTCGAACTTGCCGAAGCAGCTGTCGTATTTCAGCAGATGGGCCAGGGTCTCCGGACTGGTCAGGTCGTTGAGGGCCACGATTTCAAAATCCGGATTCTTTTCAATGTACGCCTTGAATGCATTTCTTCCGATTCTGCCGAATCCATTGATTCCAACTTTAACGCTCATATTAAAAAACCTCCTGTAATTAGTTCATGGATTTGCCTGTGGATCGTTCCACGCTTGCCTTAATATTATACCATATATTCGGTGTCAGTGCACAGTAAAATACAACTTGCGGACAAAAATATTTAATACAGCCCGGGGAATCCCTGCTGCCGGAGCGCTTCATATAAAATGATGGCGGCGGAGTTGGACAGGTTCAGGGACCGCAGGTTCACTTCCTCCCCCATGGGGATCCTCACCGCCGTTTCCGCGTGGGCGGCGATGAAGTCCTTCGGCAGGCCCGCCGTCTCCTTTCCGAAGAGGATGTAGGCGCCGTCCTCGTATTCAACCTCCGTATGGTACCGTCCGCCTTTGGTGGTGGCCAGGTAGAGTTTCTCCTCCCCGTGCCGGGCCATGAAATCCTCCAGGCTCTCGTAGACCGTCACGTCCACGTAGGGCCAGTAATCCAGTCCCGCCCGCTTCAGGTACCGGTCGTCCAGGGAAAAGCCCAGGGGCTTCACCAGGTGCAGCCGGCTGCCGGTGGCGGCGCAGGTCCGGGCGATATTGCCGGTATTCTGGGGGATCTCCGGCTCCACCAGTACGATATTGAACATCTCCTCTCCTTCCCGCCCCCCGCAAAGGGCCTGTTTGCCGTAATTATTCTTCCTTTTTTTATTCTACCGCAAATTATAACGGAAAAAAAGGCAGGGAATTGATTAAAAAAAGAAAATGTGGTATTATATACGCTGTTCTATTATTATTATTTTCATAATTTGTGAGGTGAAAACTTATGAGCAACAACGAAAGAGGTAACTGGGGCAGCAGTATAGGTTTCCTGTTAGCTGCCGTCGGTTCCGCAGTCGGCCTCGGTAATCTCTGGGGCTTCCCCTATAAGATGGGAATGAACGGGGGCTTTGCCTTCCTGATCGTCTATCTGGTCCTGGCTGTTTTCGTCGGCTTCATCATGCTGACCGCTGAAATGACCATCGGACGTAAATCCCACCGGGGTGTCGTCGGCGCATTTGCCGCAATCAACAAAAAGTATACCTGGATCGGCTGGATCGGCGTCATCATCCCGACGCTCATCCTGTTCTTCTACGTGGTTCTGGGCGCTTACTGCCTGGAGTACTTCTGCCTGAACCTGGCAGACCTGGGCTTTAGTGTCGTAGGCGTATCCGGCGGAGAGCTCTTCGGCGGAATGCTGACCAACCCCCTTGGCAGCATCGCATTCACCGCCCTGATGCTGATCCTGGCCTTCTTCATTCTGAAAGGCGGGATCAAGGACGGTATCGAAAAGTTCAACATCGTGGGCATGCCGCTGCTGGCGGTCATGCTGCTGATCACGATTTTCCGTTCCATTTCCTTACCGGGCGCAGCGGAAGGCCTGGCCTTCATGTTTGCCCCGAATTTTGAACCCCTGAAGGAAAACTTCGTGGGCGTGCTCGCGGTAGCAGCAGGGCAGATGTTCTTCTCCCTGTCCGTGGCCATGGGTATCATGGTCACCTACGGCTCTTACCTTTCCAAGAAAGAGCACATCGTGAAGAACTCCCTGATGGTCGTTATCTTCGATACACTGGTAGCAGTGATGGCCGGTATGGCGATCCTGCCGGCAGCCATCGCCCTGGGCGGCCAGGACGCTGCACTGGCAGGGCCGAAGCTCCTGTTCATCACTCTGCAGGACGTATTCAACTCCATGGGCGCCATCGGACCTCTCTTCGGGACCATCTTCTATCTGCTGGTCGTCATCGCCACCATCACCTCCATCATCTCCCTGATGGAAGTAGATATCACGCTGTACACCGACAGATGCCACGACAAGGGCGTTGAGCCGAACCGGCTCAAGACCACACTGGTCGTCGCCATCATCATCTTCATCGGCGCTGCGCTGGTGGCTGCCGACGGTCTGGGTTCCAACGGCCTCTGGGTACCGTTCCAAAGCAGCATGGGCATCCACAACTGGAACGACTGCTGGTTAGACCTTCTGGACTTCATTTCCGAAGGCGTGCTGATGCCGTTCCTGGCACTGCTGACTTCCCTCGTGGTCGGCTGGCTCTGGGGTCCCCAGAACATCAAGGACGAGATCGAACTGGAAGGCCACACCTTCGGGATCTACGGTTTCTTCTGGTTCTGCATCAAGTTCATCGTTCCGATCGCCATGGTCTTCGTACTGCTGGGTCAGTTAGACTCCTTCCTGAGCCTGGGAATCTTCGGCTGATAAAGCCAAAAACGAATATCACGCAAACAAGGAGGCATCCGAAGGGATGCCTCCCTTTGTTTTGACTGAATTTCGTTGACCTTCCGGGGGAAATGGCATATAATATCTGTGTATGTTCTAAAAACGGAAATCATCATCTGAGAGGAAAGAGAGCGATTATGAAACAGGTAAATGTAGGCCTTCTGGGCCTGGGCAATGTAGGGAAAGGCACCTACACGATCTTGACCAAGCATGCGGACAAGATCTCCGGCATGTCGGGCAGCCAAATCGACGTGAAAAAGATCCTGGTGTCGGACGTCAACAAGAAAAGGGACATCGACGTACCGAAGGAAATCCTGACCACCGACGCCGAATCGATCCTCTGCGACCCGGACATCGACGTGATCGTGGAACTGATCGGCGGCATCGACACCGCGTATTTCTATATCAAGCAGGCCATCCTGCGGGGCAAGCATGTGGTCACGGCCAACAAAGCCGTCATCGCCACCCACGGTCCGGAACTGATGGACCTGGCCAAGAAGAACCGGGTGCTGCTGCTGCATGAAGCCAGCGTGGCCGGCGGGATCCCCATCATCACCGCCATGCTGAAGCCCCTGGCCGGCAACGAATTCACCGAGATCATCGGCATCGTGAACGGGACCACCAACTACATTCTGACCCAGATGACCGAAAACAACATGGAATACGACACGGCCCTGCGGCTGGCCCAGGAAAAAGGTTTTGCGGAAGCCGACCCCACCTCCGACGTGGAGGGGGAAGACGCCGCCTATAAGCTGTGCATCCTGATGCTGATTGCCTTCGGCGTCTATGTGGACCCGAAGGACATTCCCTGCGAAGGGATCACCAAAATCGCTAAAGCCGACATCGATTTCGCCTCTCAGTTCGGTTATAAACTGAAGCTCCTGGCGGGCGCCAAGAACACCAACGGGCGGCTGAAATACTACGTATCCCCCACCCTGGTGGCGGAATCCCATCCGCTGGCCTCCGTCAACAACGAATTCAACGCCCTCTTCGTGAAGGGCGATGCGGTCGGCGAACTGATGTTCTACGGCAAGGGCGCCGGTCCCATGCCCACGGGCAGCGCAGTGGTCGGCGACATCATCTCCGTAGCGAAATGCATCGGCACGGACCTGCTGGATGTGACTCCGGCCCAGCCCTATCCGGTAACGGAAGACGACCTGGAACTGATCGGGGAAAGCAAGAGCATGTTCTACATCAACTTCCTGGTGGGAGACGAACCGGGCTCCCTGGGCAAGGTCTCCACCGCCTTCGGCAACCACGGCATCAGCATCCAGTCCGTCATGCAGCGGTCCCAGGGGGAAGCGGCGGTTCCCGTCATCTACATCCTCCACGAGACCAAGCGGAAGCAGCTGGACGAGGCGCTGAAGGAAATCACCGACAACAACTTCGTACAGGAAATCACCAGTATATTAAGAGTACTTTCATAAGGAGAAAACAATGAGCGCAACATTATTTGAACAGTGGAGAGAAATGCTGGAAAACCAGACCCAGGAAACCTTCCAGAACTTCTGGCAGGCCTACAGCGGCGCCGAGACCCGGATCTACACCGAGATCGTTTCCAAGCCCAGACGCCACCTGAAGGGAGTTGTCTCCGAACTGGCGGAAAAATTCGAAACCACCGACGTCATCTTTACCGGATTCCTGGACGGCATCAACTCCAGCCTGAAGACCCCGCTGGACGTGGAAGCCACCACCCCGGAGACCGAGATCGACCTGAAGGTCAATTTCGAGGAACTGTACTTCAATATGCTGGACGCCGGCGCGGACTACCTCTACAACATCCCCGAATGGGAAAAGGCCCTTTCCGAGGAGAAGCGGGAGGAAATCACAAAACGCTGGAAGAAATCCAAGATCGTGGTCAAGGAAAAGACCCCCGGCCGCAACGACCCCTGCCCCTGCGGCAGCGGCCTCAAGTACAAGAAGTGCTGCGGTAAAAACGTATAAGAAGATTGGAGACTGGAGATTGGAGAAAAGTGCAGAATACCTGCTCCAATCCTATTTCAGATAATGAATACTTAAGGGACCGGCGGGAGCTCTTTCGAAAAGCTCCTACGGTCCCTTTTCTCTATTTTTCGCTTCTGTCTTTCTTTTTCTCCCGCAGGTATTTCCGCAGCGCGATCACCGCCAGGATAGCGATGATGGTTCCGATCACCACCGGCACTGCCACCACCAGGGTGTTCAATATCATAAAAATATAATTCGGGCTGCCTGCTGTTACAGGTCCTGTCTGTACTTCCAAATCTCTATTCTCCTTTCTCCCTCAATGCTGTAACTCCCCGGAGCAGCTGCGCCGCATCGATCCCATACAATTCCGCGATGGCGATCAGGTTCATCGTGGACGGATCCGATGCGCCTCTCTCCCACTTGGACACAGCCTGCCGGCTGACGCCGATTTTTTCCGCCACGAATTCCTGAGTCATATTGCATTGCACCCGGTTCTCTTTCAGTGACTCCGCCAGGGTTCGTTTCACCGTCGTTTCCCTTTCCCGGCTTTCCGGCGTCGAACGGATATATCTAAGCAGTTTCCGAATGATTAGGATTCCTGCGCAAACCACCACCAATAGCCAGGACAGCAACCCCAGAATCCCTAATACCATCCATCCGCTGATCATATTCAGTCCCCCTTTCGCCGTTCATTGTGCCACAGAATCCCCTGTTTGTCCAGCAACTATCCCGCAACCGATAAAAAACCCCGAGGTGACAGCTCGGGGTTTTCGAATTTCAGATTTTATTCTTCCCGGTAGCCCGCCAGGTGGGTCACCAGCACGGCCTTGATGGTGTGCAGGCGGTTCTCCGCCTCATCGAAGACCACGGAATTTTTGCTGCGGAAGACCTCGTCCGTGACTTCGCAGATGTCCAGCCCGAACTCGTCCCGAACCTTTCGGGCAAAACCGGTCTCGAAATCGTGGAAAGAGGGCAGGCAGTGCAGGAAGATCACGTCCGGATTGCCGGTCTTCTTCAGCATCTCCATCGTCACCTTGTAGGGAGACAGCTGTTTCACCCGCTCCTCCACCAGGTCCTCTTCTCCCATGGATACCCAGATGTCCGTGTAGATGGCGTCCGCGCCCTTCAGGGCCTCGTCAAAGTCCGAGGTCACGGTGATTTTCGAACCGGATTCCTTGGCGTAGCCCTGCACCTGTTCCAGCAGCGCCGGATCGGTGTACAGTTCCTTCGGGGCCAGGATCGAAAAGTCCGTCCCCAGCTTCGCCGCGCAGATCAGCAGGCAATTAGCCACGTTGTTCCGGCCGTCGCCCACGAACACCAGTTTCATCTCTTCATAGGGCTTGCCGGTGTGTTCCTTCATGGTCAGGAAGTCCGCCAGGGCCTGGGTGGGGTGGTCGAAATCCGTCAGCCCGTTGAATACCGGGATGCCGGAATACTTCGCCAGGTCTTCAACTGTCTCCTGCTTGAATCCCCGGAATTCGATCCCGTCGTAGATCCGCCCGAAGACTTTCGCGCTGTCCTCGATGCTTTCCTTCTTGCCGAACTGGCTGTCGCCCATGCCTAAAAAGACCGCGTGGCCGCCTTCGTCCGCCATCCCGACCTCAAAGGAGGACCGGGTCCGGGTGGAGGTCTTCTCAAACAGCATCACCAGGTTTTTGCCCCGCAGCAGGGTCCCGGGGATGCCGGCCTTCTTCTTGGCCTTCAGCTTTTCCGCCACCTCCAGCATGTACAGGATCTCTTCTTTGGTATAATCCAACAGTGTCAGGAAATTCCTTCCGACTAAATTCACGCTCATTCTTCCATTTCCTCCTTTGCCAGACGGATCATGTTCTCTACACTCTCAAAGGAGGTGGATCCGTAGGATTTCTTTGCTGCGATGCAGCTCCGGACGTCGATCTTTTCGTAGACGTCCTCTTCAAATTTATCGGAAAACTCTTTCAGTTCCGCCAGGCTCAGCTCCTCAATGCCGATGCCCCGCTTCAGGCAGTGCAGGACGATGTTACCGATGATCTCGTGGCACTCTCTGAAAGGCAGGCCTTTGGACACCAGGTAGTCCGCCGCGTCCGTGGCGTTGGTGAAGCCCTTCCGCGCCGCGGCTTCCATGTTCTCCTTCCGGAAGGTCAGGGTCCGCAGCATGTCCGTGAAGATCTGCAGGGAGATCCGCACCGTTTCCGCCGAATCGAAGACCGGAGGCTTGTCCTCCTGCATATCTTTATTGTAAGCCAGGGTCAGGGATTTCATGATGGTAAAGAGGGTCATCATGTTCCCGTAGGTCCGGCCGGTCTTGCCCCGGATCAGCTCCGCCACGTCCGGGTTCTTCTTCTGGGGCATGATGGAGGAGCCTGTACTGTAAGCGTCGTCCATCTCCACGAAGGAGAATTCGCTGCTGCTCCACACCACCAGTTCTTCGCAAAAGCGCGACAGGTGCATCATCAGGATCGAGCAGTCCGACAGGAATTCCAGGGCGAAATCCCGGTCGCTGACGGCGTCCATGGCATTCTCGCACAGATGCTCGAAGCCCAGTTCTTCCGCCAGGAACTGCCGGTCGGTGCTGTAGGTCGTCCCCGCCAGGGCGCCGCAGCCCAAAGGCAGATAGTCCGTCCGCTTGAAGCAGTCCTCAAACCGCTCCCCGTCCCGCTTGAACATCTGGTAATAGGCCATGACGTAATAGGCCAGAGTCACCGGTTGGGCCCGCTGCAGGTGGGTATACCCCGGCATGACGGTCTCCCTGTTGGCTTCCGCCACTTCCAGGATGGCCTTCTTCAGGTCCGCAATCAGTTCTTCGATCACGAGGATCTCTTCCTTCAGGTACATCCGGAAGTCCACCGCCACCTGGTCGTTGCGGCTCCGGGCGGTGTGCAGCCGCTTGCCGGCTTCGCCGATCCGCTCCGTCAGCACGCTTTCGACGTTCATGTGGATGTCTTCGTACTCCACCTTAAATTCGATTTTTCCGGCTTCGATGTCCTCCAGGATCTGCGCCAGTCCGCTGACGATCTGATCGCAGTCCTCCTGCGAAATGATCCCCTGCTTCGCCAGCATCTTCGCATGGGCCGTGCTGCCCAGGATGTCCTGCCGGTACATCTTCTGGTCGAAGCCGATGGATGCGTTGAATTCATCCATCAGTTCCGCTGTTTTTTTGGCGAATCGTCCGCCCCACAGTTTCTTAGCCATAGCATTCCTTTCTATCAAAAAGCGGACGGCAGTGGACTGCCGTCCGTATTCGTTCCCGTTGGGATCGTTCCGTTAGAACTTCGTCTTCTCATCCTCGTCCAGATCCTGCTCCATGATGGCCCGGATCTTCAGGGACAGGGAGTGCAGGTTGATGAAGCCTTCCGCATCCTGCTGGTTGTACACGTCGTCTTCCCCGAAGGTAACGAACTCTTCGTTGTACAGGGAGTATTTGGACTTGGTGGCCACGGCGGAAGCAGTGCCCTTGTACAGCTTCATTCGGACCGTTCCGGTGACTCTTTCCTGGGTCACGTCCACGAAAGCGTCGATTGCTCTCTTCAGCGGGGTGTACCACAGGCCGTCGTAGACGAGCTGTCCGTAACGCTGGGCCAACAGCCGCTTCTCATACATGGTGGGCCGATCCAGCACCAGCCGTTCCAGAGCGGTGTGGGCGTTCAGCAGGATGGTGCCGCCGGGGGTCTCATAGACGCCTCTGGACTTCATGCCCACCAGACGGTTTTCCACGATATCGATGGTGCCGACGCCGTTTTCGCCGCCGATCTCATTCAATGCCTGCATGATCTTCAGGGGGCCGACCCTGTGGCCGTCCAGCGCCACCGGGATGCCTTTTTCAAATTCGATCTCGATGAAGGACGGATTGTCCTTGGCCTGTTCCGGCGTCAGGGACATCACGTGGATATCGTCCTTGTGTTCGTTCCAGGGATCTTCCAGGTTCCCGCCTTCATGGCTGATGTGCAGGATGTTCTGGTCCCGGCTGTAGATCTTTTCCTTGGACTGGGCGATCGGAATGCTGTGGCTTTCCGCATATTCGATCAGGGCTTCCCTGGACTGCAGGTCCCAGAACCGCCAGGGGGCGATGATCTTCAGGGACGGATCCATCGCGTGGATGGTGGTCTCGAACCGTACCTGGTCGTTGCCCTTTCCGGTTGCCCCGTGGGCGATGGCTTCCGCGCCTTCCGCCTGGGCGATCTCCACCAGCTTCTTCGCGATCAGCGGGCGGGCATAAGAGGTGCCCAGCAGGTAATCTTCGTATGTTGCCCCGGCTTTCAGTCCCGGGAAGTAATAATCGGTGATGAATTCTTCCTTCACGTCCACGATGTAGCATTTCGCAGCGCCGGTGGCGTAAGCTTTCTTTTCCACTTCCGCGAAATCGTCTTCCTGTCCGACATCCACGCAGACCGCGATCACGTCATAATCGTATTCCACCTTCAGCCAGGTCAGGATGACGGAAGTATCCAGTCCGCCGGAATATGCCAGAACGACTTTTTTCTTTTCCATTTATAGTTCCTCCGTTTCAATTTCATTTCAACAGTTCCATTATACCCAATCCATCGTAAAATGCAACCGTCATTTTGCATATTTATGCATAAAATATTAATAATTATTCTTCTTTTTCCAGATAATCCACCAGCACCCCGTACCGGTCGATCACTTCCTGCAGCACCAGGTTGTAGAAAGCGATGCCGTCGCCCCGGTTGATGTAGCTGCTGATCCCCTTCCGGTACTTCTCCAGGTCCATGGTGAAGGTCACCGGGATCAGCCCCGAGGCCATCAGTTCGAAGTTCATCAGGGCCCGGGCCGTGGCCTCGTTGGCGTCTTCGAAGGGATACACCCTCAGCACTTCGTTATGGATCAGGCAGGCCCGCTGCACCGGATTCAGCTCCCGGTAGGCCGTGTTGTACCGGTGAACGATCTTCTCCATCCCCTCCCGGATCTGATCCGGAGCCAGGGGGGTGATCCGGAATTCGTTCAGGACCGTGCTGCGCTTCCGGTATTGCGGTTCGCCGGTGCTGCCGGTGCATAATATGCAGTTGATCTGCTCGATCAGCCCCCGGTCCACCTTATCTTTCAGGGGCAGGATCCCCTGGACGTAGCGGGTCATTTCCGCATAATTCTGGATCCGGATGTGTTCCGCCAGGGACCGGTTTCCCACCGAGCCGCCCTTCAGCATCGTCTGGATGTCCGCCGGGCTCAGGGGTTCCTGGTCCGTGTCCTTGGCCACGTCAAAGGCGTAGGAGGTCTGGATCCACTGCAGCCGCGAGGCCGCGTCGATCTTCCGCTGGAGATAGGGATTCTCCCCGATCATTTCCTCCAGCTGGGCTTTTGCTTCATTTACATTCAACTCTGTCTCACCTCCCGGCAATCACAGATTCTCTTCCAGGGCTTTGCGGATCTGATCCGGATCCCCGGAAGCCACCGCTTCCCGGATATCCGCCGGATCTTCGTCCCGGAGGGACCGCTTCAGAAAGCCCGCCGCCGTGACTTCCGCCCCGGCATTGGAAGCCCGTTCCAGATCGATGAACCCGATCCGTCCCTGGCCTTCGTACCATTTGCCGAACTCGATCAGCGGATCCTGCGCGGGGATCTTCACCATCCCCTTGAACTTCTTCTTCACGTTCTCCGTGGACATGAAGCGGATCTTCTTTCCGTCTTCGCCTTCCGGCGCCTCGCCCCGGTTTTCCCGTTCCAGGAACACCACGTCCACCGGTTCATTGAGGGTGAACTGCCCGAAGTTCAGGATGTCGGGATCGTTGATGCCCTCCAGGATAGTGGCCTGGATCCGCACCGGCTTCATGCCCAGCCGGACGCCGGCTTCCAGCGCGTCCATGGTCTCGTCGATGGGTGCGCCGCCGGTGAGATAGATGAACTTCTCTTCCGAATAGGTGTCCAGCAGCACATCCACGCTGTCCAGCCCCGCTTCCTTCAGTTCCTTGGCCTTCTTCGGAAATAAAGCCCCATTGGTGGTCATGGAGAGGAGCTCCAGCCCTTCCGTTTCCTTCACGGCCTTCACCAGCCCCAGAATGTCGGAATGCTCCAGGGGCTCGCCCCCGGTGAGCCGGATCCGGGTAATCCCGAGAGAGACCGCCGCCTTCGCCACCGCCGCCGCGGTTTCGATGCTCATTTCCGATTTATCGTCTGAAAACAACTCCGGATCGTACAGGCGGGGGAAGCTGTTTTTCGCCGTCACCTGGATCCTGAGTTCCCTGATTTCTTTCATTTGCCTCTACTCTCCCTGTTCTTCCTCTATGGGTTCGATGTTGGTCATGGGTTCAAAATACTCGATGATCCGGATCATGGGCCCGATGATCTGGATCTTGTCCATGGGCACCACCGCGTCCTGGGGCGCTTTCACCGGATCCCCCGGATGCACCGGGAAAAAGTCCTCATACACGTTCAGGACGATGGGATAGTCCTCCGTGGCCTTCTCCAGGTCCTTGGAATTTACCGCCACGCCCCTGATCTTCGATGTTCCGATAATGACTTCCGGCTCTTCTTCCGCCGGTTCTTCCACTACTATTTCTTCCTCGATCACCACTTCTTCGATTTCTTCGATGATCTCTTCCGGATGATTGTTTTCTTTTTCCATGGCTTCCTCCTGATTCAAAGCTGTTTATATATTATACACTATCCGGAGGCGAATGAACAGGCGGGTTTCCATAAAGTTTTATTGAGCCGGCTTTTCCGGTCTGATATAATAGAAGCAGAAGTCTGACCGGATGAACGGTCACTTGCCTCCCCCTTTTGGGGGGAGGTGTCTGCGAAGCAGACGGAGAGGGGTCAGAATATAATGTTCAACCATAATCGGGTTTTCATCATTTTAATAATAACTATCGCTACCTTTCTGGCAGCCGGGTGTTCCGTCGCCCCCCTCCCATCAGAGGAACCGACGGACTTGGGGGAAAAGACCGGCGCCACCTTCGTCCTGAAGGACAAGACCGCCGTGGAGGTCCGGGAAACCGAAGAAGTCACCAATTACTGCCTGCAGGACGGTTCCGTGATCCTGGTCATCGACCGGCCCGTCCTTCTGGAGGAAGCGCCGGATAGTCCGTTCTATCAGGATCCGGTGCGGCCGGGACAGGATTTCGGCTTTGCGGACCTGAGCCCGGAAGTTCAGGAGGCGATCCGGACATCCCTGGAAAGCAACCCGCCCCATTTCGACCTGAACAAACAGCTGGAACGGGCCTGGGTTCGGTACAAAAAGTATTCACAGGACCAGGACTTCCGTCCCTTCCGCATCCTGTGGCGTCACTATCCCTGCGCCGAATCGGAGAAGGTCATCTACATCATGACCGAAGCCGAGGGTCTCAAGGACGAGTGGTCCACCGATAACGAGCAGACCACCGCCGCCTTTGACAAGGCGACCGGGGAACGGATCCCACCGGAAGAACTCTTCACCTGCAGCACCGAAGAACTGGCCGACACCATGGTCCGGCTGTCCGGCCTGAGCGATGAGACGAAAATGAAGGAAATGATTGAAGCCTTCGACCTTTCCCACCTGGTGGTCTACCCCGGCCAGACCTACCTCTGGTACCCGGAGGGCACCTTGAAGGACCAGACCCCCGCCAAGTACTGGCTGACCTTTGACAACGCCGAGCAGATCCAGAGCCTCTACCAGCCCTGGGCGCGGCCTTATTCCTATTAAACTGACGAGGTATTCCCATGAGTTACGAACTGAATGAACCAAGATATCTGGAAGAGCTGGAGAAAGAGCTGTCCATCGATTCCGTCACCGGCCAGTACCACGAGCTGCAGGCCTATCTGACAGAAAAGATCGAAAGTCTGGGCTTTCCGGTCCGGACCCTGCACAAGGGCGGGATCCTGACGGAGACCGGCAGCGGGGGCGACCCGCTCCTCATTACCGCCCACGGCGATACCATCGGACTGATGGTCCGGCACATCAACGACGACGGCACCCTCAAGGTCTGCAAGGTGGGCGGGATCTACGCCTTCCACGCCGAACGGGAGAACGTGCGGATCCACACCCGTTCCGGCAAGGTCTTTACCGGCTGCATCCAGCGGAAAAACGCCTCCGTCCACGTGACGGAAGACGAATTGATGAAGGAAGTGGCGAACTTCGACACCAACTCCTTCGTGGTGGTGGACGAGGATGTGAACAGCCCGGAGGACGTCCGCCGGCTGGGCATCGAGATCGGCGATTACGTCGCCGTGGAACCCCGGTTCACCTACTCCGGCGGCTACATCAAGTCCCGTTTCATCGACGACAAGGCCCTGGTGGCGCTGCTGACGGAACTGCTTCATGACATTAAGGACGGTAAGGTCAAACCAAACCGCAAGATCTACCTCTACATCCCCTTCTATGAAGAGATCGGCCACGGCGGAGCCGTGATCCCGGAGGACGTGAAGGACTTCCTGGCGGTGGACATCGCCTGCATCGGCCCCGAACAGACCAGCTCCGAGCGGAAGGTCTCGGTGTTCCGGAAGGACAGCCGCTTCCCCTACCACCCGGACATGTCCCGGGAACTGGAGGAAGCCGGGAAGGCAGCCGGCGCGGACTGCGTCCCGGATATTTTCACTCCCCATTACGGCACCGATGCCGATGCCGCCCTTCTGGCCGGTTTTGACATCCGCCATGCCGCCATCGGCCCCGGCGTCAGGGCCAGCCATGGCTACGAAAGGACCCACATCGACGGGATCCGGAACACCTACAAACTACTGGCCCAATACATTTCGGAATAAAAAAAGGCCCGGGAGTACATTCCCGGGTCGGTTCGTTTTTTGGAGATTTGTTTTATTTCACTTTCTGCAGGAACTGCACCACATTGCACCGCGGGCAGTCCATGGTGTCATTCACCGCCACATTGATGCCGAAGGGCTTGCCGCCGTAGCCGGTCCCGGCCCAGTTGGCCGCTTCCTGATACCAGCCGTCCTTGCCCGGATTCTTCGTCCGGTACATGAACGTGATGATGTGGGCCGTCTTCAGGGTCATATCCGGCGAATAGTGGGTCTCATCGGTCCCTTTGGTGATGCCGTTCTCCACCGCCCAGAGGATGGGCTTGTAGTAGTACTGCCAGGTGGGCACGTCCACGAAGGGGTTATAGGTGCTCTTCGGTTCCGGACAGCCCATGGCCCGCCACAGGAAGGCGGCGCACTGGCCTCTGGTCACCGTCAGTTTCGGTCCGAAGTGGGTTTCGTCCATCCCGTTGGTGATCTGGGGCGTTGCGTAATACGCCCAGAGCACCGCGTCGTAGTAATCGTCCGTTTCATACACGTCCACAAAGGGGTTGATCAACGCCTCCGAAACGGTATATTCTTTCGAGATTGTCATGGAGGAGCTTGTCCTCTCCATGATGACCCCTGATTCCAGAACACCGTTCAGGGAAACCTCCATGTTCTTTTCCGCAGCGAAGCTCTTGCCCTCCGGCGGCTGCAGCTTGACCTCGATCATGTATTTCTTTCCGGCCTTGAAGGTGCTGCCGGCGGACATGGGATACCATTCAAGGATTCCCCGCTCCGTTGGCACCTGCTGATACCAGACCGCAGAAGTGACCGCGGCGCCGTCGCATGTTACAGAAGGATCCGCCTTCTTCCCCGCCGTCGGAACGGCGTAGTTTAGGGACACTTTCTTCGCGGCGGGCTTCACCGTCAGGGTGAAGGTCTTCGTATCCGTCAGGCCGCTGTAATTCTTGACCTGAGCCACTATAGTGTAGGTTCCCGTTTCCGTCGGCGTTCCGTAAATGCTCATAAAATCATTTTTGTAACTAGTGGGTTCGATCTTCATCCAGTCGGGAACCGTGGCATAAACAACGGACCAGGAATAGAGCATCTGGTATCCGCCTACCGCTTCCACCTTTGCATAATAGTACTCTCCGGCTGCTCCGTCCGGAAGCGAAGTCGTTGTGATCTTCGGCGTCGCTTCCTTCACATCCACCCTGAAGGATACATCACCGGCGGGCATGGTAAAGGAAGTTCCGACGCCGTTATAAGTGGTGACCGTCTTCCATTCACTGCTTCCGGGACCCTGCCACTTCACCGAATCGATCTCGTACCCCTCCGGTGCCGCGATCTTCAGCCGCACAGGATCTCCCACCGTTGCGGTCTTCGGGTAGGAGATGACGCTGTCATACTGGGCGCTGATCGCCTGTCCCGGCAGATGGGAATTTGGAGGAATGACATCCATGCTGACCGAATACTCGATTTTTTCAAAGGTGACCCGGACCTGGTACTGTTTGCCGGTGCCGTTGGTAATAAACCACTTTTTCCCGCTGTCAAGCGCACAGTTGTATCCGTCTCCGACGACGTAGATCTCTTTCAGCCGGTATCCGGGATTGGGATTGTCGATGACGTTCACCTGTTCCCCGTTCTCGGTGGTGATCGTGGACGATGTGCTGTACGTACTGGGCGCATGAGCCAGACCCACTGTCCCGCCCTCCGACGGGACTGCCGTGGCCGTCACGGTATTCGTTCCTGCCGCCTGAACGCATAGCGGCATCATACAGAACACCAGCGCCAGGGACAGTATGATCGTTAATAGTTTCTTCCCTCGTTTCATCTCGTTATCCTCCTATTTTGCCTTCTGCAGGAACTGCACCACGTTGCACCGCGGGCAGTCCGTGGTGTCGTTCACCGCCACGTTGATGCCGAAGGGCTTGCCGCCGTAGCCGGTCCCGGCCCAGTTGGCCGCTTTCTGATACCATCCGTCCTTGCCCGGATTCTTCGTCCGGTACATGAACGTGATGATGTGGGCCGTCTTCAGAGTCAGATCCGGCGAATAGTGGGTCTCATCGGTGCCCTTGGTGATGCCGTTCTCCACCGCCCACAGGATCGGTTTGTAGTAGTACTGCCAGGTGGGCACGTCCACGAAGGGGTTGTATGTGCTCTTCGGTTCCGGGCAGCCCATGGCCCGCCACAGGAAGGCCGCGCACTGGCCTCTCGTTACGGTTTGCTTCGGTCCGAAATGAGTATCGTCGATCCCGTTGGTGATCTGAGGCGTTGCGTAATATGCCCAGAGCACCGCATCGTAATACTCATCACCTTTATGTACATCCACGAAAGGATTTGCTTTCTCTTCCTTCTTCCGATATACACCGTTGATGGTCACATTATTATTCGGCATTACAAAAGTTGTCACTTCGCTGTTCGGATTCGCCAGGGCCGCGCCGCCCGAGGTGACTTCCCAGTGATCAAACTCCAAACTGTCCAGTTTAACGATGCTTCCGCTTTGGGGGCCTGTATAGGTTATGACAACCGTTTCCCCTGGCAGCGCATTGACGGAAGTGCCTTTCCCGTAGGAGGACTGTACCGCGCCGTTCAAAACACTAACCGTGCAGGGTTCCGGAACGGTCATGGTAGGACTCTTTGCCATTTCTGATTCTGTATATTCCGGACCGTTACCTACTGCAGAAACACCAAAGTAATACTGTCCCCCCCATTGGACATATAACGATGTCGCATATTCAAACCGCGGTTCGTCGATCCCGCTGTCAAATTGGACCTGCTTGTAAGTACCGTCACCATAATCTTTATACAGCCAAACAAAGTACGTGGTTGCGTTCGGCACCTCGTCCCATACCGCAGTCGTTCCCTCCCAATGAGGATTCGTTGGCGAACTGATTTGGGAAAGGGTGATCTGCCGGTAAGGTGTGCGCATCATAGTAGCTTCCTTCTTGCCGTCGATCCATACGCTGACATAATAGCCTCCGCTTTTGGAGAGAAGGGCAAGCGAGGTCTTGATACGGTCTGCTGATTCGACAACCGTATTCCCGCTGAATTGCGCTGAGGTTTTTTTGACCACATGACTGAGAATCTGGTGACCGTCGGATGCATCGTGAATGGCGATCCAATATTCTTCGCTGCTGGCCGTACCATCCGTGGTAAAGGTCACGCTGTAATCCGCATTCCAGGTAACGCTCAGGATCTGCGTGGCCGGCTGATCTGCCGCCGCCGGCACGGTCATTGCCGGAATCATGCCTACCACCAGCGCCAGGGACAGTAAAATCGACAACAGCTTCCCTCTTCGTTTCATCGTGAATCTCTCCTTCCATTGCAACAAAAACGCTTCTCTTATACATTTCCATTATATCATCGGGCTGTTTCCCTGTCTATATTCGAACATCTTACGGTCAATGGCATAATGAAAAACCCCCGCATTGAACTGTTGCGGGGGTTTTCCGTGATACCATTTGGTACACCCGGCAGGAGTCGAACCTGTGGCCTTCAGAGTCGGAGTCTGACGCTCTATCCAGCTGAGCTACGGGTGCACGATTCGCGTACAAGTGGTATTGTAACAGACTTCATGTCAAAAAGCAATCACCAGTTTGAAGAAAACTGTAAAAACCCATCCCCCACCGCCCCTTCGGGGCACCTCCCCCGGAGGGGGAGGCAAGGACTGTTTATCAGTCTTTTGCTCAACGCTTTCTTCTCGCCAGCAGGAGCACCACCGTCACGATCAGCGCCAGGATCACCAGGGCCATGGCCGCCATGAGCAGGGTCATGGGATTGCCGGATTTCTCCGGCTGCTCCGGTTCATCTTCCACCAGCGCATCGGAATCCGGGGTCTCATCCACGTCCGGTTCCACCACAGGCTCTTCCGCCGGTTCGGATGCCGCCGGCTGTGTCTGTTCCGCCTGGGCCGGCTGCGTCTGGGCCGGAGCCGTCGCCGCCGCGGTGGTCACCGCCGTCTGCCCGAGATAGACCCATCCCTTCAGGCCGTTGTACTCGGTAAAGCCCCAGTCCTTCCCGTTGGCCGCCTTGGCGGTCTCCGTGATGTGAAGCACCGTTCCGTTGGGGATGAGGCTGCTCTGCAGTTTATCATAGGAGGTCCCGGGGCCTGACCGGATGTTCACGCCACCGTCGGGGGCTTTGACTTCCACGTTATAGTTCACGGCCGTCGGCGTGGATGTCGTCTGGGAACTGCTGCTTGCCGGCGCGGACGAGCTTACCTTTTTGGTCTGTCCCAGGTAGACCCAGCCGTAATTATCGCCATACTTGGCGCAGCCCCATTCCTTGCCGTTATCCGCTTTCGCCACCGTCTCGATGTGCAGCACCGTGCCGTTGGGGATCATGCCGCTCTGGACCTTTTCGTATTTTGTTCCCGGTCCCCACCGGAAATTCACTCCTCCGTCCGGCGCATCCACGGTCACGTCATAGTCCACGCTGTAAGCCGTGTTCCAGTAGTCCTCCACCGCCGCATCGCCGTAGACCTGCACCGGCATCATTACCGTCAGCAGCGCCGCCAGCAGGATTCCCAGCGTCAGGACGGATAATCCTTTTTTCTTTAACAACGTTCCCATGATCGTACCTCCATTCATAATTGTTTTTATAGCTTCCGGCTCACATCTGCCGGATCAGTATCTCCATCAGTTCCCCCATGCCGTAGGAAAAGGCATTCAGGAGGACAGACAACAGCAGCGCCGCAGGCGCCGTCCTCCTCCGGGCCAGCAGGCCCGCAGCCGTGCCGGGAGGCAGCTGCTCCCAGTCCAGTTTGCGCGCATAAACAAACGCTTCGATCAGCACCGCCGCCGCCTCCAGCAGCGCCAGCGCCATGCGTCTGCCTTCCGGCGCCAGAAACCACGCGGACAGCAGGCTCAGATAAACCACCGCCGGGTTCGTCAGCAGATTCACCAGAAGGACCAGGGACTGGTCTCTCCGGCTCCTGAGCCCCAGCAGATAAGCCAGCGCGCACTCCGCGGCCGCCGTCACCAGAAAGGACAGGATGAAAACCCGAATAAGGTTCATTCCTCCGCCCCCCTTCTCCGGCAGGCCCAGAGCCCGACGGCGATCCCCGCCGCGGACAGAAGCACCACCGCCGGCAGTGCCGCCGGACCGGCTTTTTCACCGATCCCAACCGAAGCGAACAGCGACGGCAGCGTTCCAAGGAACAGCATCAGGGTGGTCATCCCGAAGGCTGTCCCCAGCCGGTCTCTCATCTGGTCCGCCAGAGCGGTCAGAGTGATGGGCATGGTCATGTTGAACAGGAAGACCGCCGCGATCCCCGCCGCCGGGTGCTTCCCGGCCGCGGCAAACAGCACCGCCGCCGCCAAAAGGCTGACGACAGCCGTCTTCATCCATCCGACCCGGTCGCCCACGACACCTCCCAGCATCTTTCCGAAGACCACGCCCAGGGTGAACAGCAGTCCCAGAAGCGGGACCGCCCGCCAGGAAAAGGCCATGATGGTCCCGGCGTAGGACCGCAGCAGCACCGTGATCAGCAGACCGGAGGCCGCCACCAGCAGCAGCGCCGCCGAGGGCCCTGCGGGTTGAAGCGGTGGTTCCTGCCTTTCTTTTATCATGGTTTCTTTGCCGCCCTGAAGGGTCCTCCCCGACCGGGCAAGCCAAAAGGCGCAGCCCAGCATCACCAGAATGCCGACAGCCGCTCCGAAAGCGGAAAGCGCAAAGCGGGAAGCCAGCATCGGCGCCAGGTAGACCCCGAAGGCCCCGGTGGAGACATAGATCCCCGGCATCGCCGCCCGTCCCTTGCTTTCCGCCAGCACGGCTATGCCGCAGCCCACATGAAAGCAGGAATTCCCAATCCCGGCGATCACGGCGATCAGGGCCGGCAGCAGAAGTCCCGGCGCCGCCGCAGCGCCGGCCCAGGCGATCCCATAGGCTCCCGCAATGATCAGGCAGCCCGCCGCCGCCAGTTTCCAGGAAACGCCGGCCCGGTCCCCCAGGGCGCCGATGGGCAGTTGGAAGGCGAACGCAAACATATTATACAGCATGACGACCCAGACCCAGTCCATCCGGTTCCCGCACAGGGGGATCAGGAAAGCGACGATCAGAAATATACAGCAGAGGTCCACCAGAAAGTGGACGGTTGCCGACACCTCCACCGTGCGCCGGCCCAAAGAATTCATTTGCATCTTATTTAATGGTCTCGATATCGCTGTTGGCGATGGCTTCTTCCGTCAGTTCCTGCCCGATGCCCGGCCGGTCCGGCACCTCGTAGTACCCGTTCACCGGCTTGTAGTCATACTTGCAGGTGGCGATGTTCTCCGGCAGCAATGCGCTGGAATGAAGCTCGTGGATCACGAAGTTCGGGATCACCGCTTCCAGCTGCAGGGTAGCCGCTGTGGAGATCGGGGAACCGCAGCAGTGGCCCTGGACGCCGATATCGTATACGTGGGCCATGTCGCAGATCTTCTTTCCTTCCGTGATGCCGCCGGTGTTGCACAGGTCCGGCTGGATGATCTGGATGGACCTCGCTTCCAGGAAAGGCCGGTATCCCCAGCGGCTGTACACTCTTTCCCCGGTAGCCATGGGGATGTTCACCTTCGCCGCGATCTCCTTGAAGAGTTCGGGATTCATCGGCGAAGTGGGTTCTTCATAATAGAAGCAGTTGAACTGCTCCATTTCCTTCCCCAGCTGTATCGCCGTGTTGGCGTCCGTCAGGGCGTGGAGCTCGATAATGATGTCCAGGTCCGGGCCGCCGGCTTCCCGCATGGCCGCTACCCGGTCCACCGCCATCCGGATCTGGTCCTGCATCAGGATCCCCCGGTTGCTTCTGCCGTACCACACGCCGTTCTCGTCATAGGCGATGGGATCCACCTTCACGCAGTCAAATCCGTCCGCCACGGCCTTCCGGGTGGCTTCCGCATAGTCCGCCGGGTCCGTCAGGTTCCGGGCCACCAGTCCCCAGTCGAACTGCAGCTGGCTGGCGTAGGTCCTGAGCCGGCTGTTGGTCTTTCCTCCCAGGAGCTTATGCACCGGCGCATTGTAATACTTGCCCTTGATGTCCCACAGGGCGATGTCGATGCCGGAGATGCCGGCCATGATCACGCCGCCGTTGCCCATCCCCCAGAAAGTCTGGCGATGGAGCTTGTTCCAGACGGCCTCGTTGTCCAGCGGATCCATGCCGATGACGCAGGAGGCGAAGTCCGCCCCGATGCCGAAGCCGGCCTTCTGGCCGATGCCGTAGGCCAGGCCGATCTCACCGTAACCGCTGATCCCCTCGTCCGTGTTCACCCGGACGATGATGGGATGCCAGGGGCCCGCCACCGCGATCTCGCACTGTTCGCTGGGCTCCTTGAATAATTTGATAATGTCTACACTCGTGATTTTCATGATTTCCTCCGTTTCACTCTCATAATGGGATTGTACCTTTTTCTTATTGTATCACACCGCCCGCCTCCTGCCAAACGGGCATTTCCGATCCCGGGGGATATCAATTGACTTTTCCGTTCTTTTGTCATAAACTGAAGTGTACGATGAAAGGAGTCTGAGATCCATGGATGAACGTCTCATACAGACCGCCCGGGAAGCCATCGAGGAGCAGATCCGGGACTTCATGAAAAGCCGGCCGGTGTGCCTGCTCTTTCAGGAACACAAGGTGACGGTCGCCGCCAACGGAAAGGGTTTTCCCGCGCTGATGGAGACCCGGCCCTATTTTGAAGAAAAGTACAGACAGTACGCGATCCGCTGGGAACAGGACGATTCCCTGGCGGACGGGGAATTCTCTTTTAAAGTAGAAGAATAACATGAATGCATTGCTTTTAACGATACTGGCGGCGGTGACCCTGGTCTTTTCCGGCACCGTGGCCGGCTACATCACCAATAAATATGCGGTGCGGTGGCTCTTCAAGCCCGTGAAGCTCTTCGGCCATCAGCTCTTCGACGTCAGCATCCTCAGCACGGAGGAAAAGCAGCAGGCCTTCATCGAAAGCCTCAGCGACTGCGTGGAGACCCGTATCCTGACCAACGACGTGCTGAAGAAGGAACTGGTCAACGACCGGATGCGGCGCCACGTGGAGGAGATCGTGGACCGTTTCCTGACAGAGGACCTGCCGGAGAATTTCCGCCAGATCCGCCTGTCGGAAATGACGGACTTCCGGGAAACGGAGAAGGGATTCCGCCGGTACGCCGAACAGATGCTGAAGGACCACACGGATGAACTGCTCCGGCACGTCCTGTCGGAGGTCCGGATGTCGGACTACATGACGGAAAGCCAGGTCCGCTTCGCCACGGAAAACTTTTACGGCGCGCTGAAGGACGCCTACAAAAATAGTTACTCGATCCACGACAAGTCCCGGCGGGTCCTGCGGGAAATGGCGGTCTCCGCCATGTTCCATTCCGACGGCCGGAAGCTTCTCCGCCGTTTTTCCTCCCGCCTCTTCCGCACCAGGGAAGAAGAACTGCCGGATTTCTCCGCCTTCACCCTGCCGGAACAGATCGATCCCCAGGTACAGGATACCATTTCGGACAACGTCGCCGGCCGGATCCGGGAAAAGTCCGTAGCGGATTACCTGTCGGACGAACAGCTGCACCGGCTTTCGGAAGCCCTGCAGGAAGGGCTGAAGGCCCAGTACGACCTCCACTCGGAAGGCCTGTTCCAGGAGAACCTGGAATCCCTGATCACCGGCATCGGAAAGAGCCGGCGGGTGAGAAAGAGCGCCTCCGACGTGCTGTACGACTACGTGACCCGGAACATCCACAAGCTGCTGAACGGCAAGATCAAAAACACCGTCAGCATGGCCCTGGGACGGCTGGATCCCGAACAGCTCTGCGATGTGGCGGAAATGCTGCTGCGGGGCGAGTTGAAGTACCTCTCCTATTTCGGGGCGGTGCTGGGCTTCATCATCAGCATCCCGGCGCTGTTCCTGACCCTGGGCGCCTTCCATCCGGCCGGATTCCCGCAGGATCCCCTGATGCTGCTGTTCCTGATGGCCCTGATGGCCTTCATCGGCGTAATTACCAACGTGATCGCCATCCGGATGTTCTTCCGGCCCTATAAACCCATCAAGACCCTGGCGAAGAGCAGGCACCTGAAGGTATTCTCCCAGGGCCTGATCCTCCAGAACCAGCAGCGGTTCGCCAACAAGCTGGGGGATTACATCGGCAGCGAGCTCCTGACGGAAGACAACATCACGAAGATGTTCCGGGAAAACCGGGGCCTCTTCACCGATGTGATCCGCAAGGGCACCCTGTCCTACGTTCACGAATATTTCCAGAGCGAGAGCAACCGGAGCAAGATCGCCTCCAAGCTCTCGGCCCTGGCTTTCAATGCCATGGCGGAAAACGCCGAAAAACTGTCGGCCCGGATCGTCGACTACGCCATCGGGCGGCCTTTGGGCTCTTTTGTCGACCTGAACAAACCGGATACCGCTCTGAAGGCCCGGAATATGTATTACAACATGCTGGACAAGCTGACGGAACCGGGGCTGGTCCCGGTGGATTCGGAAGAGGACCAGCGGTACATGATCTGCACGGCGGCGGGACTGATCAAGGACAGCCCGAAGATCACGGAAAACGTGTGGGACCTGCTGGAGACCTTCTACTTGACCCGCCTGAGCGATACCACCCTGGAGGATTACGTCTCGGTGCCCCTGTTGAAGCATTCCGTGGAGCGGACCCTGACGGCCATCGTCCGGAACGACGCGGCCTTCCACAGTTTCCGGAACGCCCTGCACGGCTGCATCCGGGTGCTGGCGGACAACGCCGGGCTGGTGATCGGCGAGAACTTCCTGAACGTCTCCGCCCACCGGACCGCCACCGCCGCCTTCGACACCGTCCTGAGCGAAGTGCCCTCCCTGCTGGAGGACATCCACTTTGCCGAAATCACCAAGGAGAAAGTCTCCTCCCTGGGGCCGGCGGAAATCGAGGGGATCGTCCGGTCCTTTGCCAATCCGGTCTTCCGGAAACTCTATGCCCTGGGGTGTATCGGCGCCGTCTTCGGCCTGAACACCTACCTGGCGTTTGTCTTCCTGCTGATCGACAAGATCCGGGACAGATAGAAAGGAGAAACCCATGCTTAAATTCATTTCCTGGAACGTTAACGGCCTGAGGGCCTGCGTCACCAAAGGCTTCCTGGGCTTTTTCGCCGACACCGATGCCGACTTCTTCTGCCTGCAGGAAACCAAGCTGCAGGAGGGGCAGATCGACCTGAACCTGCCGGGCTATCATCAGTACTGGAACTACGCGGAAAAGAAAGGCTACTCCGGCACCGCCATTTTTGCAAAAAAAGAACCCCTGAATGCCTTCTACGGCATCGGGGTGGAAGAACACGACCATGAAGGCCGGGTCATTACGCTGGAATATGAAAACTTCTATCTGGTGACCTGCTATACCCCCAATTCCCAGAACGAGCTGGCCCGTCTGGATTACCGGATGGAATGGGAGGACGCCTTCCGGGCTTACCTGAAAAGCCTCGATGAAAAGAAACCCGTGGTCTTCTGCGGGGATCTGAACGTGGCCCATCAGGAGATCGACCTGAAGAATCCGAAGACCAACCGGCGCAACGCCGGGTTCACGGACGAGGAACGGGGGAAATTCACGGAGCTCCTGGAATCCGGTTTTACCGACAGTTTCCGGTACTTCTACCCCGACGCGGAAGGGATCTATTCCTGGTGGTCTTACCGCTTCCGGGCCCGGGAAAAGAACGCCGGATGGCGCATCGACTATTTCTGCGTCTCCGACCGGCTGCGGGAAGCGCTGGCTTCCGCCGCCATCCATACCGAAATCTTCGGCTCCGATCACTGTCCCGTGGAAGTGGTCCTGGACATGTGATATCCCGAATCCAGCATGAACCGGCAGAGCAGTCCCGCCGCGGCCCACTGGCAGCGGTGCAGGCACTCTGCCGTTTTTTCTACGGAATGAAAGCGCATGCAGTCTTCCGCGCTGTTGGCCGCCAGGGAGGAAAAATACACACAGATGCTCCGAAGGCCGGAATCGATCATATACCGGATGTCCTGCTCCCGGACCTTGTCCAGCAGGTATTCCGGCTGCCAGTTCTGGCGGACCCAGGACTCGTAACTGTGATGGGGTTCCCCGGTAATCAGGGCCGCATGGGGCGGTGAATTCAGGTCTTCCATATAGTGCATTGCCATGCCCAGTTCCACCATGGCCTTGCGGCGGTTTTTCGCGGAAAAGGCGTAGACCGCATTGACGTAGTGGGACTCGAAATTCGTATAGGCCGTGTTGGTGGTCCTCCCGTCCTTGCTCTTCAGCAAAGGCGAGCAGTAATGCCCCACGTACGTCCCCATATCCGTTTCATTGAAATCCGGCTTCACGCTGCCCCAGAGAAGATAGACCTTCTCGCTGAGGGAAAAGCGATGACCCGGGTATTTTTTATGTTCGTGGGTGAAATCCGTGAAGAGCTTCACGGCCCGGCCGGTGATCTTGATATGAACGTTTTTCCGGTTGGCGGCAACGTACCGGACCAGCGCCGGAAAGTCCTCGTCCGGCACCCGGCTGACCCGCCTGTCCACATGATTCTCAAATGCTGTGGGCTCCCGGTGCTTTCCTTCCGACCCTTTCCGGATGTATAAAAAAATGAAAACCGCTATCCCGGCCAGGACAGCAATCAGAATAAACTTCCACATTCTTCTAGCCTTCAGTCTCCTTTTCTGAAACGGCGGCTCCGCCGTCCCTACTATTCTATCACAAATCACTCCGAAGGTCTTTTCCTAAAAACAAAAAAGACCGCAGTTTTTTCATTTACTGCCGCCGTTTATCTTTTATTGACAAATATGTTATGCTACCTTATACTTTAACTAACTCTCGGAAATCTTTGGAGGTACCATTATGAACTTACTGACTGAAACTCAGGCGAGAGTAATGGGAACGATCTGGGAGGCAGACCGACCGGTCAAACGCAGCGAGATCCAGAGCCTGCTGACGGACAAGGAATGGAAGACGCCTACGCTGAACACCTTCCTGGCCAAACTGGTTCAGCTGGGATTTCTTCGGATCGAGCATGACCGGAAGGACTATGTGTACCACGTGTTGATTTCCAAAAAAAACTATCTCGCTTACGAAACAGAGAAACGATTGAAAAAACTGTACGGCAATTCCATCGGAGATTTTCTGGAAGCCTTCTGTCCGATCGGCAAGACTTCGAAAGAAGACATCCGCGAGATCGAAGCCTACCTGAAAAAACTGAAAGGCAAGGAATAAGAGACGTATTTTCAGTCAACACCGAACTTCGTACAATTCTGAGAGCAACAGGGGACAGATTCTCTGTCCCCTGCTGTATTTTTTGTTATCTCCGGTCCGGATCGCCGCTGTACAGCTCCCGGTTCCGGGCTTTTTTCCGTTTCCGGCGGATGTTGGTGAAGAGGATCAGCGCGATGGACACCACCACGAAGGCCGGCATAACCCAAGTGTTGTAACTCTGGTCGTCCGCCAGGATCTCCGTCCACAGGGCGTCCAGGTACAGGTTGGTCTCCTCGCTGAGGTTCACGAAGGCCGCATCGTTGGCCAGGTCCTCCGCGTCCGGATACATGTAGGGCGCTTCCACGATTTCCTCGTCCAACAGCTCCTTGGCCGCCAGGTTCGGGGTGGAATACATGATGTATTCCGCGTTGTCCGCCGCCACCTGGGGCTCGTTGAGGAAGTTCAGGTACATCTCCGCCGCTTCCTTGTGCCGGGCATCCGAGGGGATGCAAGCGTTGTCAATGAACAGCTCCGTGGAGTCCGGCACGAAGACTCCCAGGTCCTCATTGACCGCCTTCATCAGGTAATAGTCTCCCACGTAATAGGCCGCCACGGCCGCCTCTCCGTTCTGCATCTTGTCGAAGACCTGGTCCATAACGTAGGCCTGGACCAACGGCTTCTGCTCTTTCAGGAGGTCCGCCGCCTCATCCAGTTCTTTTTTGTTTTCCGTATTGATGTCATACCCCAGCGCCATCAGCGCCACGCCGAAGGCGTCCCGGGAATTCTTGAACATCAGGATCTGGCCATCCAGCTCCGGGTCCCAGAGGATGTCCCATCCGGTGATCTCGCCCCGGATCTTGTTTTTGTTGTAAATGATGGCCACCCGGCTCCAGGCGTAGGGAAGGGAATACTTCTGCTCCGGATCGTATTCCGGATGCAGCAGCGCCGGGTCGATGTATTTCATGTTGGGAATGTTGTCAAAGTCGATCTCCTGGATCAGCCCCTCCTGGGCCAGCCGGGACACCATGTAATCCGACGGGAAGATCACGTCGTAAGAATTGGCGCCGCTCTTGAGCTTGGCGTACATGGCTTCGTTGGTCTCGTAGTTCAGGTAGTTGACCTTGATGCCCGTCAGCTCCGTGAACTCCGCGTTGATGTCCATCAGTCCGTCTTCCCCGTCCGCCAGGTATTCCCCCCAGTTGTAGACGTTGATCTCGATCTTGTCTCCCCGGAAACGGCTGTAGTAATCCATGTCGTATTCCGGGACTTCCGCCAGCACCGGCACCGCCGACGCCGTCAGGCACAGCAGGAGCACTGTCAGGATGGTCAGTCTAAGCATTTTCATCATCCGCTCACCTCCTGCAAGGCCAGCCGCCGGGCTTTTTTCCGCTTTTCCAGGTTCCGCCGTTCCATCATGTTGATGATTACAAGGACCGTCAGCACCACCCCAAAGAGCAGGGTGGAAATGGCGTTGATCTCCGGGCTCACCCGCTTCTTGGTCATGGCGTAGATCAGCACCGACAGGGTCTGGTGCTTGGCGCCGGTGGTGAAATAGGACACCACGAAGTCGTCCACCGAGAAGGTGATGGCCATCAGGAAGCCCGAGACGATGCCCGGCTTGATCTCATGGATGATGACCTTGGTGAAGGCCTGCCAGTGGTTGCAGCCCAGGTCCATGGCCGCGTCCATCAGCGAGGCGTCCATCTGCCGCAGCTTCGGCAGGACGCTGAGGATCACGTAGGGCACGTTGAAGGTGATGTGGGCCACGATCAGGGTGATCCACCCGAACTGGAAGGGGATCCCCACCGAGTTCAGGATGTTCTTCGCCACCACGAAGAGCAGCATGAAGGACACGCCCACGATGATCTCCGGGTTGATGATGGGCAGGTAGGTCATGCTCATGACGGAGCTGCGCATCCGGCCCTCCAGGTTGTTGATGCCGATGGCCGCCGCCGTCCCCATGACCGTGGCCACGGTGGCCGCCACGAAGGCCACCACCAGGGTGGTGAACATGGCGTCCAGCACCGACGCATCGCTGAAGAGCTGGACATACCACTTACCCGTAAAGCCCGTGAAGGTCCGGCCCTTGGAATTATTGAATGAAAACAGTATCAGTACGAATATGGGCGCATACAGGAAGGTGAGAAACACGCCCAGGTAAGTCTTTGCCCAGGTCTTCATAACAGTTTCTCCTCCAGTTCATCATCGTCCAGGAATCCGGACACGCTCATGATCAGCAGCACCAGCAGCATCAGCACGAAGGAAATCGCCGAGCCCAGATTCGGGTTGTAGGCGTTCCCCAGGAACTGCAGTTCGATGATATCCCCGATGAGCTGGTTGCTGCCGCCGCCCAGCATCTGGGAAATGATAAAGGTGCTCACCGAGGGCACGAAGACCATGATGATCCCGGTGCGGATCCCCGGCAGGCTCATGGGAAAGACCACTTCCGTCAGCACCCGGCGGGGGCTGGCCCCCAGGTCCCGGGCCGCCTCCAGCACGTCGCTGCCGATCTTCAGCATGACGGAGTGCAGGGGCAGGATCATGAAGGGAATGTAGTTGTACACCATCCCCACCACGACGGCGCCTTGGGTGTTGATCAGTTCAAAGGGTCCCAGGCCGAAAAGTCCGAAAAACTGGTTGATGATCCCGTTGTTTTCCAGAATGGTCATCCATCCGTAGGTTCTCAGCAGGAAATTCATCCACATGGGCAGCATGATCAGCAGAAGCAGCGTCCGCCCGGTGATGGAGCTGGCCCGGGACATCAGGTAAGCCACGGGGTAGCCGATCAGCAGGCAGATCGCGGTGGAGATCACCGACAGCCAGATGGATTTGATGAACACGTTGAAATACCGGCCGGTGCGGATGATGTTCTCAAAGGTGAAGGAACCCGCTCCGTCGGTAAAGGAAAAGTAAATGATGAGGCCTAAGGGAATGGCGATGAACAGCAGCGCCCAGGCCAGGTACGGATAGGCCGCGGTCTTCCTCGTCATACCTCATCCTCCTTCATTTTATGCATGATGTGGATATCGTCCGGGGTCAGGGTCAGCCCGATCATGGCGCCGACTTCCCGGGACTGGGTGGAATGGATCATCCACTTGTAGCCGTGGCCGTCCATGATGATCTCGAAATGCACGCCCTTGAAGGTGATGCTCTCCACCTTGCCCTTGATCTGGCCCTCTTCCGGCTCCACCATCTTGAAATCCTCGGGCCGGATCACCACGTCCACGTCTTCCATGGGATCAAAGCCCGCGTCGACGCATTCGAACTGCACCCCGGCGAATTCCACCAGGTAGTCCTCCAGCATGATCCCGTCCACGATGTTGCTTTCCCCGATGAAGTCCGCCACGAAGGCGTTGATGGGCTCGTTGTAAATGTCCTCGGGGCTGCCGGTCTGCAGGATCTCGCCCCGCCGCATCACCAGCACCCGGTCCGACATGGTCAGGGCTTCTTCCTGGTCATGGGTCACGTAAACAAAGGTGATGCCCAGTGTCTGCTGGATGCGCTTCAGCTCCAGCTGCATCTCCTTTCTCAGCTTCAGGTCCAGGGCTCCCAGGGGCTCGTCCAGAAGCAGCACTTTCGGCTCGTTGATCAGCGCCCGGGCGATGGCCACCCGCTGCTGCTGGCCGCCGGAAAGCTGGTCCACCTTCCGGGTCTCATACCCTTCCAGGTTCACCAGTTTCAGCATCCGGCTGACCCGGGCCCGGATCTCGTCCTTGGGCACCTTTTTCTGTTTCAGGCCGAAAGCGATATTGCCGTACACGTCTAAATGAGGAAACAGCGCATACCGCTGAAAGACGGTATTGACATTGCGCTTGAAAGGCGGGAGACCGTTGATCTTTTCTCCCTCAAAAAAAACATCACCTTCCGTAGGCTCGATGAAACCACCGATGATCCTCAGGGTCGTGGTTTTCCCGCAACCCGAAGGGCCTAAGAACGTGACAAACTCATGGTCACGGATGTCCAGGTTCAACTTGTCGATGACCTTTTCTCCGTCGTACTCCGCAGAGATATTCTGCAGACTGATGATGATATCGTTCATGGATGCATCCCCCTTTGCGGATTTTAGTTAAAGCAAGTAACTTTTGAAATCAACCTTGCCAACCCACAGACCTTCGTACCGCTTCCCGCAAAAGGCTTTGTTCTAATCGTTACCGTGCAGTCGGCTTTCCAGCCGTACGGCCCGTTATTAGGCGACACCCATGAATCTGTGATTGATATGGATTTTCAGATGCTTTATATTTGGTTATTCCCTGCTCATCAGCAGGCTGATATCCATTATATCGGATATGGGGAGTGATTACAAGACGATATCAAAAAAAAGTAAAGGGACAGGCGGCCTTCCGGCCGGCTGTCCCCTGTGTGCAGTGGTTACGGGGTATACACCGTGATGCCCTTGATCTCCCGGTTGATGATCTGGATATCGTCTCCCTGCAGGAGCTGTCCTTCGTCGCAGAGCAGTTCGCCGTCCGCGTACTCGATCTTCCCGGAGAAGATGTCGAACACGTCCGCTTCCATCCGGTTCTTCGTATCCAGGATCTTTGCCCGGGCATCGTCCGAAATGGCCGGTCCGGTCTCATCGATGGCGATCAGGCCGGTAGCCACGGTTCCGTAGTAGGAATCGCCGGTGAATTCACCCTTCATGATGGACTGGAATGTGGGAACGAAATAGGACGCCGCATACCAGTAGGGGGAAGTCAGGTACAGTTCCCCGGCATTGTTCACCGGATAGACCGCTCCGATGGTGTAGACGTTGCCGGCCTCCGCGGCCGCTTCCTCAATGGCTGCGGACCCCGAATGACAGGCGATGACCCTGGCGCCGTTCTCGATCAGCTTCGACGCCCCGAGTTTGACCGCTTCCGGGCTGCTGCTGCCGGTGTAGATCACTTCGATCTTCGCCTTGGGGTTTACCGACTGAACGCCCAGGGCAAAGGCATCCAGGCCGATCACAACTTCCGAGGAAGGTTCCGGCGCCACATAGCCGATGGAGCCCTTTTTCGATGCGGAAGCGGCGGCGATCCCCGCCATGTACCGGCCCTGTTCCATGGAACCGTACCAGCACGCCAGGTTGGTCCCGTTGGCCTTGCTGCCGCCGAAATCCAGGAAGATGATCTGGTCATATTCCCCGGAATTCGCCATCGCCTCCAGGGGTTCCGAGGTCCCCGGCGCGCATTCCGCGATCACCTGGCAGCCCTGGTCGATCAGGCTCTTTGCCGCTTCGGTGACGGCTTCTTCATTGGTCACGTCCACGTTCTCCACGTAGAGCGTCGCCACCGGGCCGCCCATTTCGGCTTCCGCTTCCACCGCCCCGGCATACAGGGCCTGGGAAACGTCCCCGTCAATAATGCTTCCGGGGAAAATATATCCGACTCTCAGCACCGAGGGATCCAGTTCTTCTTCCGCACCGCCCCCCGAGCTGCATCCCGTGAGCAGGGCCGTCATGCCCAGCACGAGTATCAATAAAACCGCTAATATTTTTTTCATCCGATTTTCCTCCTTTTACCGGATCATGCATATCCGGCCTTCATCGTTCTTCCCGGAAGTAGTTGTTGCCCAGATCCCCGGGTCCCTGCGCCTCCCTGCTCTTCTTGTGGGTGGCGAAGACCACGATGATGATGGTGGCCACGTAGGGGATCATGTCGAAGAGGTACTGGGAGAAATCCAGTCCCAGGACCTGCAGCTTCATTCCCAGGATGCTCAGGCCGCCGAAGAGGATGGACCCGAAGAACGCCTTGATGGGGTTCCAGGCCACGAAAATGACCAGCGCCACGGCGATCCAGCCCCGGCCGTTGACCACATCTTCCTGCCAGATGGGGATCCGGACGATGGACAGATATGCGCCGCCCAGTCCGCAGAGCGCCCCGCCGACGATGATGTGGATGTATTTGTATAATGTGATATTGATTCCGGAGGCATCGGCTGCCGCCGTGTTCTCCCCGACCGCCTTCAGGTTCAGCCCCATCTGGGTCTTGTACAGGTAGACCGCGCTGAGGATGCAGACGATGTAGGCAAAGTAGGTGAAGAGGTCCTGACGGAAGAAGATCGGTCCGATGAAGGGGATGTCTCCCAGCACCGGGATGGCCCTTCTCGCGAAGAACGCGCTGACCTCCGCCGGTACGCTGCTTCCCAGATACGGCTGGCCGATGAACTTGGAGAAGCCCGTGCCGAAGATGGTGAGGGTCAGACCCGTTACCACGTTGTTGGCCCTCAGCGTGACCGTCACGATGGCGTAGATCAGGGCGCCGCCGGCGCCGGCCAGCACGGCCGCCAATAAAGTCAGTCCGGGATTGGAGGTGTTGTAGGCGGTGATGAAGCCCAGGGCCGCGCCCATCAGCATCATCCCTTCCACGCCCAGGTTCAGGTTGCCTGCCTTTTCCGTCAACAGTTCACCGATGGTGGCGAACAGCAGCGGGATACCGGCTACCACACAGGATGCCAGAAACGTTGCCATGCTATGCCACCTCCTTTTTATGTCCGAAACTCAGTTTGTAACGGATGAAGAATTCGCTGCCCAGCACGAAGAACAGGATCAGGCCCTGCACCACGCCCGCCACTGCGCTGGAAACGCCCAGGGAGATCTGGATGTAGGTGCCCCCCTGCAGCAGCGCCGCAAAGGCCAGGCACACAAAAGCGCAGATGATGGGGTTCAGTTTGGACAGCCAGGCTGTGATGATGGCGGTGAAGCCGTAGCCGTTGGCGATGCCCGCCACCAGCGTCTTCTCCACGGCAGAGGCCTGGATCATGCCCACCGTGCCGCAGAGGCCGCCGGAGATCAGCATGGCGATGATGATGATCCGGCTGATATTCATGCCGGCGTACCGGGCCGTCTCCACGGATTGGCCCACCACGGTGATCTCATAGCCTTTTTTCGTATGATTCATGAAGAAGTAGACGAAGACCACGCAGACCAGGGCGAAGATCCACCCCACGTTGACCCCGAACAGCTTCGGCAGGATGCAGTTGCTGTTGAACTGGGCGATTCGCGGGAAGCCCGACCCGTTAGGGTCGATCCAGGGGCCGTACTGCAGGTAGGTCACGAATTTGATGGCCACGTAGTTCATCATCAATGTGAAAATCGTTTCATTGGTTCCCAGCTTCGCCTTGAAGATCGCCGGGATGAATGCCCAGACGGCGCCGCAGATCACGGCCGTCACGAACATCATCAGCAGCACCAGGGGCAGCGGCATGGTTTCCGGCACATGAAGCGCCACCAGCGCGGCTCCGAAGGCCCCCATGGTGATCTGACCTTCCGCACCAATGTTCCAGAAGTTCATCTTGAAGGCCACGATGATTCCCAGCGACGTGATCAGCAGGGGGATCGCCTTGGTCAGGGTCTGCTGGATCCGCATCTCGGTGCCCAGGGCCCCCTCCACGATGGAGCGGAAGATGTTCACCGGGTCCAGTCCCAGCACCAGCAGCACCAGTCCGGCGCAGACAATGGAAAGGAGGATGGCGACGGTGTAGATGATCGCCTCCTGGGACCGTTTCATGTCCGCCCGCTTGGTGATCTTGATCAGGTTATGCATCCTTCCCCTCCTTTCCGTGCATTTTCTCTATTTCATCCAGTGTATGTCCGGTCATCAGCAGCCCCAGGTCGTCCTTGGTGACGGTATCCGGGTCCACGATGCCGGTGACCTCGCCGTGGCACAGCACCACGATCCGGTCGCACAGAGCCATCAGCAGGTCCAGGTCCTCCCCGATAAAGAGGACGCCGACGCCTTCCGCTTTCTGCTCATTGAGTAAATCGTAAATCTTGTAGGACGCCCCGATGTCCAGTCCCCGCACCGGATAGGCGGTGATCAGCACCTTTGGGGAGGAGTCGATCTCCCGTCCCAGCAGCACCTTCTGGATGTTCCCGCCGGAAAGCTTTTTGACCGGGGTGTTGATGCCGGGGGTCTGGATGTCCAGGTCCCGGACGATCTTTTTGGCTTTTTCGATACAGGGCCCCCGCTTCAGCCGGATGCCGGGCTGGCTCTGGTAATCCTTCAGGATGATGTTGTGGACGATGTCCATGCCGGCCACCAGGCCCATGCCCAGCCGGTCTTCCGGAATGAAGCCCATCCGGATCCCCATCCGGATGATGTCCCGGGGGCTCTTGCCCACGATGTTCTCGTCGTGGAAGAAGATCCGGCCCTTTTCCACCTTGATGAGCCCCGCCAGGGATTCGCACAGCTCCTTCTGGCCGCTGTTGGCCACCCCGGCCACGCCCAGGATCTCGTAGGTGTTCAGTCCGAAGCTCACGTCCGTCAGGGCGTTCTTGCCCTCGCTGTCCTTCACCGTGACCTCGTCCATCCTCAGAAGCAGCTCTTTCCCGGGCAGTTTTTCCTTGGTGATGCTCAGGTCCGTCTTCTTGCCTACCACCATTTCGATGAGTTCCGGGATCGTGGTCTCCGCCGTCACCACCGTTTTGATGGAATGGCCCTTCCGAAGGACCGTGACCCGGTCGGAAATCTCCATGACCTCATTCAGTTTGTGGGTGATGATGACCACAGCGCAGCCCTGTTCCTTCATGTTCCGGACGATCCGGAAGAGTTTCCGGATCTCCTGGGGCGTCAGCACCGCCGTGGGTTCGTCCATGATCAGGATCCTCGCGCCCCGGTACAGGACTTTGATGATCTCCAGCGTCTGTTTTTCGCCCACGGACATGTCGTACACTTTCTTGTCCGGGTCGATGTCCAGCCCGTATTGTTCCGAAAGCGCCTTGACCTTCTCCGTCAGGGCCTTGCCCTTCGTGAAGAAGCCCTCCTTCTGTCCGATGACGATGTTTTCCTTGGCCGTCATCACGTCCACCAGTTTGAAATGCTGGTGGATCATGCCGATGCCCAGACGGATCGAGTCCTTTGGAGAAGCAAAAACCACTTCCTGTCCGTTGATCGCGATCGTCCCCTCATCCGGCGTGTAGATCCCGGAAAGCATGTTCATCAGGGTGGTCTTCCCGGCGCCGTTTTCCCCCAGCACCGCGTGGATCTCACCCTGTCGGACCTCCAGACTCACATCTTCATTTGCTTTTATTTCTCCAAAGGACTTGGAGATGTGTTTCATTTCGATTGCTATATTCTGCTGCATGGCTGTTTATCCTTTTTAATCGAAAACAGGGGCACTCACCGGAATGCCCCTGAATCACTTTTCCCTCTGTCAGGTTTTATTTGGAGATGGCCGTAACGCCTTCCACTTCCTTGTTGATGGACCAGATGCCCGCTCTGTCGAGAGTCTGGCCTTCTTCACAGAGAACGGAGCCGTCATTGTACTTGATCGGGCCGGTAAATACTTCAAATTCGCCGGCTTCCATCTTGGCCTTGGTATCCTCGATCTTCGCCTTGACGTCGTCCGGGATCGCATCGCTGAGTTCATCGATGGCGATCAGGCCGTCCGCCATGGTGCCGTAGTAGCTCTGGGGCTTGAAAGTCCCGTCCATGATGGACTGGAAGGTCGGGATGAAGTACGCAGCGGTGTTCCAGTAAGCCGCGGTCAGATACAGGTCGCCGCAGTCATTCTGGGGATAGTTCCAGCCGATGGCATAAACATCGCCGGCTTCTGCCGCCGCCACCTGTGTCGCGGTGGAGTCTGCATGGTAGCAAACCACTTCCGCACCGGCCTGGATCAGCTGTTCCGCCGCGGTCTTTTCGATCTCAGCGTCGCCCCAGGTGCCGATGTATACGACTTTGACTTCCACGTCCGGATTGACCGCCTGTGCGCCCAGTGTGAAGGCGTTGATGCCGATCTGCACTTCGGTGTAAGGATGCGCCGCAACGTATCCCAGCACGCCATTCTTAGCCACGGAAGCCGCCGCCATACCGGTCAGGTACCGGGCCTGTTCCATGGAGCCGAACCAGTTGTCAAAGTTGGTGTCGTTCATTTTGTTGCCGGAGAAGTGCAGGAATGTCACATCATCATAATCTCCGGAATTTGCAAGAGCTTCCAATGCATCCATGTAGCCGTAGGAACAGCCCACGATGACGTTGCAGCCCTGGTCGATGAGGTTCATCGCAGCATCGGTGGATGCGGAGATGTCGCCGTCACTGACATTTTCGATGTACTTGGTTTCGATCTGTCCGCCCAGTTCTTCTTCGGCTTTCATTGCGCCTTCATACATGGACTGGGTGAAACCGCCGTCGTTGATCGCGCCGATGAAGATGTAACCGACCTTTAATGTGGGTTCGGTGCCGTCTCCGCCCGCCGCTTCGTCACTGCCGGAGCCGCAGCCTGTGAACAGGACTGTCATGCCCAGCACTAATACAAGTAAGATCGCCAGTGTTTTTTTCATTTGATTTCCTCCTCCTTTTTCAATCCTTGAAAATCACTTCGTCTTCTTTTATTTTTTCGATAACGGCGAGAGACTCTACGCGGATCCCCTGGTCCCGCAGTTTCTGCCCTCCGTTTTGAAAACTCTTTTCGATCACGATGCCGACGCCCGCCACCTCCGCGCCGGAGGAACGGACCATCCGCACCAGCCCGCTGGCCGCCTCGCCGTTGGCCAGGAAGTCGTCGATGATCAGCACCCGGTCCGACGGATCCAGGAACCGGCGGGCGATCTTCGCCACGTAATCCGTGTTCTTCGTGAAGGAATGGATCGTGACCTGGTACACGTCCTCATCCATGTTTTTGTTCTCGTGTTTTTTGGCGAAAACCACGGGAACGCCGAAGTGCCGTGCCGCCGCGCAGCCGATGGCGATGCCGGAAGCTTCGATGGTAACGATCTTCGTGATGTTCTCCCCGCCAAAAAGCACATAGAACTCCCTTCCGATCTCGTCCAGAAACGCGGTGTCGATCTGGTGATTCAGAAAAGAGTCTACTTTGATGACGTCAGGCAGCCGGATGCTGCCTTCCTGAAGAATCTTCTGTTTTAAAGCTTCCATGCTAGTTCCCGGCTCAGTTGAATGTGAACAGATTGTGAACATATTATATCACAGACAGGTCAAATAGACAATGGGAAGACAAAGAAAAAAGGAGTCATTTCTGACTCCTTTGTGGTGCAGGCGAGAGGATTCGAACCTCCATGAAATTGCTTTCACACGGACCTGAACCGTGCGCGTCTGCCAATTCCGCCACGCCTGCGCGGGTACTTTTCTATAATACCACAATTTTGGGGAATGTCAAACAGTTTTTTAAGATTAGAGATGGAAGATCGGAGATTGGAGAAAGAATCTTCTATCTGTACTTTTCGGCCAGCCGGCGGGCTACATAAACACCGCTGGCGGATGCCTGGGACAGGGAGTGGGTCACGCCGGCTCCGTCCCCCAGGGCGTACAGCCCTTTCGCTCTGGTTTCCATGTTGTTGTCCACTTCCACGTTGGAATTGTAGAACTTTACCTCCACCCCGTACAGCAGTGTGTCCTCGTTGGCGGTGCCCGGCGCGATCTTGTCCAGGGCGTAGATCATTTCGATGATAGTGTCCAGCTGGCGCTTCGGAATGACCAGGCTCAGGTCTCCCGGCGTCGCGTTCAGCGTGGGCCGGGTAAAGCATTTCTCCATCCGGCGCTCGCTGCTCCGGCGTCCCTTCACCAGGTCCCCGAACCGCTGCAGCAGCACGCCGCCCCCCAGCATGTTGGAGAGCCGGGCAATGGATTCACCGTACTCGTTGCTGTTGCGGAAGGGTTCCGTGAACCGGTTGCTCACCAGCAGGGCGAAATTGGTGTTTTCCGTCCGCAGGGCCGGGTCCGCATAGCTGTGGCCGTTCACCGTGACGATGCCGTTGGTGTTCTCCGCCACCACTTCCCCGTAAGGGTTCATGCAGAAGGTCCGGACCATGTCGTTGTACTGGTCCGTCTTGTAGACGATCTTGCTCTCATACACCTCGTCGGTGATGTGCTTGAAGATCTCCGCCGGCAGTTCCACCCGGACGCCGATGTCCACCCGGTTGCTGCGGGTGTCGATCCCCAGCTTCTCGCAGATCTCGGAGATCCATTTGGAACCGGAGCGGCCGGTGGCCATGACCACATCCGACGCCGCAAAGCTTTCGTTGGCGGTGTGGACGATGAAATCATTGTCCCCCAGGACCTCCACGTCCTCCACCTCGGTATTGAACCGGATCTCGATCCGGTCCTTGGTATAATCGTAGATCTGCCTCAGGATCTGCTTGTTCCGGTCCGTGCCCAGGTGGCGCACCTTCGCGTCCAGCAGGTGCAGATTGTGCCGCAGGGCCATGGTCTTCAGGTCGCTGCTGCCGGTGGAATAGAGCCGGGCCTCGCTGCCGCCAAAGCTGCACAGGACCGAGTCCACGTATTCCATCAGCTCCATGGCCTTGTCCACTCCCACATACCGGTGCAGGTCTCCCCCGAACTGGGTGGTGATGTTGTATTTCCCGTCGGACAGGGTCCCGGCGCCGCCGTACCCGTTCATGATGCTGCAGGTCCTGCAGTTCATGCATTTCCCTTCGGTGACTTTGATGGGGCAGATGCGCTGTTCCAGGGGCGTGCCCTTTTCCAGCACCAGCACCTTCGCCCGGTTGTCGATTTTGGTCATTTCGTAGGCCAGAAACACACCGGCTGCGCCGGAGCCTACCACGATCACATCATATTGTTTCATGTTATTCCACCGTTACGCTCTTCGCCAGGTTCTTCGGCTTGTCGATGTCGCAGCCCCTGAGCTTCGCGATGAAGTACGCGAACAGCTGCAGCGGAACGACGGCCAGCACCGGCGTCACCTCATCGGCGCAGTCCGGGATGTAGATCACATCGTCCGCCTGGGCTTCGATGGCGGTATTGCTCTTCTTCGCCAAGCCGATGACGTAGGCGCCCCGAGCCTTGACTTCCTGGATGTTGGAGAGCATCTTGTCATACAGCTGGTCCTGGGTCGCCAGGGCGATCACCAGGGTCCCTTCTTCCATCAGGGCGATGGTGCCGTGCTTCAGCTCGCCGGCCGCGATGGCGAAGGAGTTGATGTAGGAGATCTCCTTCAGCTTCAGGGAGCCTTCGTAGGAAATGCCCACATCGGAGCCCCGGCCGATGTAGAACACCGAAGTCTGGCGGTACTGCCGCTTGGCGATCTCCTCGATCTGCTTTTCGCTCTTCAGGAGTTCTTCCAGTTTATCCGGCAGCTGCTGCAGCTCGCCCATGATCTTGTCGTAATATTCTTTTGTGATGCTGCCCTTCTGCATCGCCATGTACAGGGCGATCAGGTACATGCAGATCAGCTGGGTCGTATAGGCCTTGGTGGAGGCCACCGCAATCTCCGGGCCGGCCCAGGTATAGAACACGTCGTGGGATTCCCTTGCCACGGAACTGCCTACCACGTTGACCACCGACAGGATCCGGGCGCCCTTGTTCTTGGCTTCCCGCAGGGCCGCCAGGGTGTCCTGGGTCTCGCCGGACTGGCTCACGGCGATGAACAGGGTGTGGTCGTCCACGAAGGGGTCCCTGTAACGGAACTCGGAGGCCACGTCCACTTCCACCGGGATCCGGGCGAATTTTTCGATGGCATATTTGCCCACCAGCCCCGCATGATAGGCGGTGCCGCAGGCCACGATATAGATTTTATTGATCTTGTCCAGGTCTTCCTTCGTCAGGGAGATGCCGTCCAGGCGGATGCTGCCGTCCTTTTCCAAACGGCGGGTCAGGGTCTCGTACACGCCCTTGGGCTGTTCGTGGATCTCCTTCAGCATGAAGTGATCGTACCCTTCCTTTTCCGCCGCATCGGCGTCCCAGGTCACGTGGAACACGTCCCGCTTGACTTCCTTGCGGTTGACGTCGTAGATCTTGGCCTCGTTTTTGGTGATGACCACGGTCTCGTTGTTTTCAATCAGGTAGATGGTCCGGGCGTATTTCAGCAGCGCCGGGATGTCGGAGGCGATGAAGTTGCAGTTATCCCCCAGGCCCACGATCAGCGGCGCATCCCGCCGCACCGCCACGATCTTGTCCGGCTCTTCCGCCGCGATCACGCCGATGGCGTAGGCGCCTTCCATCTTTTCCACGGCCTTGTACACCGCGTCCACCAGGTCGTTTTCATAGAAAATGCCGATGAGCTGGGCGATGACTTCCGTGTCGGTCTCGGACTTGAAGGTGATGCCCTTCTCCTCCGTCAGCCATTTCTTCAGCTCCACGAAGTTTTCGATGATCCCGTTGTGGACCACCGCCACCCGGCCGTCCTGGCTCAGGTGCGGGTGGGAGTTCACATCCGAGGGCGCGCCGTGGGTGGCCCAGCGGGTGTGGCCGATGCCGATCCTGGCCGACAGATCCTCTCCCTCGATCATTTCCTCCAGGTTCGCGATCCGGCCGATCTTCTTCCGGACCACCAGCTTATTGTCTTTGTTCAGCGCGATGCCGGCTGAATCATATCCTCTGTATTCCAGTCTTTTCAGTCCGTCGATGATGATGTCCTTGGCGTTGCCGTCACCGACGTATCCTACGATTCCGCACATAGTTCGCTCCTTTCTCGATTTATCCCAGCCGAAGCTCGATCAGCGCCGCCAGTGCAGCCGCGTCTTCTTTGATGGCGGCTTCGTCGGATCCTTCGATCATGACCCTCACCAGCGGTTCCGTGCCGGAAGGCCGGATCAGCACTCTGCCGTCCCCCTTCATCTTCTTCTCGACGCTTCGGATCTCCTTCATGATGACCTCGTCCCTGTCGTAACGGGTCTTGTTTTCATTCTTCACTCTCGCATTGTTCAGCACCTGGGGGTAGACTTTCATTTCCGCCGCCAGTTCCCCCAGGGTCCTGCCGGAATCCCGCACCGCCTGCAGGGTCTGCAGGGCGCTGAGCACCCCGTCCCCGGTGGTGGTGTGGTTCAGGAAGATAATGTGGCCGGACTGTTCGCCGCCGATGACGCACCCGGTCTGCAGCATCCGCTCCAGCACGTACCGGTCGCCCACCGCGGTGGTGTCCACCGATGCGCCCATCTCTTCCACGGCCTTGTACAGGCCCATATTGCTCATGACCGTAGCGGTCACCAGGTTCTTTTCCAGGAGCCCCTTCTTCTTCAGGTAGCTGGCGCAGATGTAGATCAGGTGGTCGCCGTCCACGGTGTTTCCGTCCGCATCCACCGCGATCAGCCGGTCCGCGTCCCCGTCAAAGGCCAGTCCGCAGTCCGCCTGCTGCCGGAGCACTTCCTCCTGCAGCCGCTCGGGGTGGGTGGATCCGCATCCGTCGTTGATGTTGAACCCGTTGGGGTTGTTCCCGATCACGGTGACTTTGGCGCCCAGTTCGCTGAACACCTTTTCCGCCACCTGATAGGAAGCGCCGTTGGCGCAGTCCAGCACCACCTGCATGCCGCTGAAATCGCCTTCAACCGTGCCCTTGAGGAACTCCGTGTACTTGCTCAGGGCGTCTTCGTCCGCCACCAGGCATTTCCCGATCTTTTCGCCGTACAGGTGGGTCCCCCGCATGCTGTCCCGCAGCATCATCAGCTCGATCTCGTCCTCGATCTCGTCCGCCAGCTTGAAGCCCTCGGAATTGAAGAACTTGATCCCGTTGTATTCAAAGGGATTGTGGGAGGCCGAGATCACCACCCCCGCCGTGGCGCCGTAGCGCCGCACCAGGTAGGCGATCGCCGGCGTGGGCATCACGCCGACTTTGATGACGTTGGCTCCCATAGCCATGATCCCCGCGGAAAGGGCGTCCTGGAGCATATCCCCGGACACGCGGGTGTCCATGCCGATGACCACCGTGGGTCTCTCCTTCTCTTCTTTTGTCAGTACGTAAGCGCCGGCCTTGCCCAGGTTGAACGCCATTTCCGGCGTCAGTTCCGAATTTGCTACGCCCCGTACACCGTCTGTCCCGAATAGTTTACCCAAATCGATCTCCTCCTGTCAGGATAGTTCCGGGAAGCCTTCCGCCTTACGGCTGCTGGCTCTCTCCCTCTTCGCTGTTGTCTGTTTCCGTTTCCCCGTTTGATTCGGAGCCGCTGTTGTCCGCTCCGCTGTCCGTGTCTGCCGCCGTATCGGAAGAGGCGTTATCCCCGCTGTCTGAAGCCGGGGCTTCCCCTTCATCCGAAGCGGACTTGACGACGAAATCCACTTTGATCACGACGGAATCGTCCGTCTGGTTCCGGATCGGATCCCCGCCGCTGTCCAGCGCCGTGATGTTCGGGGGCAGCTGGACCGTGACCTCCATGGTGGTATTCTGCGTGATGCCGGAGATGTTCACCGGCGCCGTTTTCAGAGAGGCAATGCTCTTGATATCATCGTAATGTCCCCGGATTTTCAGTTTCAGATTCGAAGCCGGGGTGACCGTCATTCCCGCCGGGGCGCTGCCCGTGGTCACCACTTCCACGCTGACGGTCCTGGTCAGCAGTTTCTCGGCTTCCACTGTCACCGTTTCCTGGCTCAGTTCCACCCGCTCCACCGGGTTCCCGTCCTTGTCCACCGGCGTCAGTTTCACACTGCGGTTGTATTCAGCGGCGCTGTCTTTCACCTTCAGGACGCCCCTGACAGAATCGACCTGCTCCACATAAGTGCTGGGGCCGGTGACGCTGATTTTGTCTTCGCTGATATTGACGATCTCCACGCTGGTGTCCGAACTCAGGTCACCGGAAATCTGGATATCCAACGGTTTTTCCTCGGTGACGACCTTGTCCACAATCACCAGGAAGTCCCCGTCTCGGGCTTCCGCCTTGGAGACCTTGTCCGGCGCGGAAATCTGGACGCTGACCTGGTTTTCCCCCTCGACGCAGTCCGATACGTCGATTTTGGCGGACAGTTTGGACGCGTTGACGTTGTAGACGTCGCTTCTCCGTCCGGAAACCACCACGGTGACGGTATCGTCGAATTCTGTCAGCAGGGTCAGTCCCTTGGACTCCAGCACGTTGGTGCCGACGATCCGGAGGGGCACGCCGCTGACCGTGGTCTCCGTCTCGGGATTGACTTCCCCGATCACGTAGGCCCACAGAATGATCGCCAGGACGATGGCCAGGACGATGTTCATGATCCGGACTTTCTTTTCATTGGAAGCGGGATTCGGTTTTTGGAAGATCATGTTCTGAAATCTACTCATTGCTCTTCCCCCTTAACCGGTTAAAGAACGGCTTGAAGAAGGTCCGCTCCGATTCCGCTTCGTTCATAAACACACTCTTGATGATCTTCTGCATGGAATTGTTGTCCATGAACCGGGAGATCTTCCCATTGGTAGCCACCGACATGGCGCCGGTCTCTTCCGACACGATCACGGCGATGGCGTCGCTGATCTCCGTCACGCCGATGCCCGCGCGGTGGCGGGTCCCCAGTTCGGAGCTCAGGTTGGTGCTGGAGGTCAGGGGCAGCACGCAGCCGGCCGCAATGACCTTTTCTCCCCGGATGATCACCGCGCCGTCATGCAGCGGGGCGCCGGAGTAGAAGATATTCATAATCAGTTCCTTGGAAATGTCCGCATTGATGGGGATCCCGGATTCCACGATGTCCCCCAGGACCGTGTTCCGTTCAAACACGATCAGGGCCCCGACCTTGTTTCTGGAGAAGTATTTCAGCGCCGCCATGACGTCGTTGGTCAGGGTGTCGCTTTCCTCCAGGTTCAGGTAGGAGGTGGACCGGAGCCAGAAGCCGCCCAGGTACTGCAGGAACCGGCGGATCTCCGGCTGGAATACCACGATCAGGGCGATGAGCCCCACCTTGAGGATCCCCTCCAGCAGCCAGTTGACGGTGTACAGCTTCAGCACGTCGCTGAGCACCGTGGCCACGAGCAGCACAATAAGACCCAATAAAAGCTGGAAAGCCCGGGTCTCCTGGATGTACTTGAGTATTTTGTAAATGGCAAATGCGATGATTCCGATGTCCAGAATGTCCACCCATCGCAGCTGCGAGATCATCGTTGTCAGATAATCGATCATTCTACAGCGGTTCTCACTTCCTGCCGCTTCCGGCGTTTTGCCCTTCAGCGCAAAACGGGGGCGGCAGCAGTGCCGCCCCCTGCATCCGGGTCTTTAATAGTTCGGCTCCAATAAACCGTATTTATCGTCGCTTCTCTTATATACTACATTCACAGCCTCTGTTTCCAGATTGATGAACACGAAAAAGCTGTGGCCGATCAGTTCCATCTGGAGGATGGCCTCTTCCACGCTCATGGGCTTGATGTCGAAGCTCTTTCTCTTGACTTCCTTCAGTTCGTCCGCTGCGGGAGCTTCCGGTTCGTCCGGGATCTCTTCGAAGCGGATATCCGCGGCCTGTCCGCTGCCTTTGTAACGCTTCTGCAGTCTGGTCTTGTACTTGGCCATCTGGGAAGAAAGTTTTTCGGATACACGGTCCAATGCGGTGGTCACATCCACTGCCACGTTTTCTGCTCTGAAAATGGTTCCTTTGGAGAAGATCGTTGCCTCAACGCCCTGCTTTTCCTTCTGCTGGAACACCTTGACTGCCATCTCGACATCATCGCCGAAATACTTGTCCAGTTTTTCAAATTTCTGATTCACAAGCTTAGTCAGGTTGTCGCCAACTTTCATATTCTTTCCTGTGATCTTGATTCTCATAGTAACACCTCCACAAGCTATATAGGTTGAACAGAAAGGTCTGAAATCTTTCTGTAACACTATTATAACAAGTTTCCACATTGATTTGTGAAAAAGTTGTGATTTTTTTTAATTTTTTTGTGGGAAAGCTGTGGAAAGAAAAAAGACCCGGCCCGTACGTCTGACCTGGTCTTTGACCCCACACTCGCCTGCCGGGGGGTTCGCAAAAGGGTCGCTTTCACTACTGCCCCTCTCGGACTGTGCCGGCAGGACTTACTCCTAAGCCGCGCCATGCTCACGTACCGGGCTTTTCCGGTATGCTTACGTGGGTCCTTTTGCCCGCGACTGGCCTGGACTTTCAACCACAGACACGTACGGGCCGGATCTTTTTCTTTGTTATTCAATTCATATGGTTCCGGTCCGGGGACGTGGCTGCGAAGACAGCCAGCTGAACGGAGGCGGCGCCGGCCTTTTTCAGGACGCGGGCGCATTCGTCCGCCGTGCTGCCGGTGGTCAGAAGATCGTCCACCAGCAGGATACGCTTCCCCGCCAGGGCTCCGGGATCCGTTGCTTCGAAGGCGCCCCGGACGTTGGCGGAACGTTTTTCCCGGGCCAGTCCGCTCATGGGGTCCGTCTTCCGGACCCGGATCAGGTTCCCCGTCTCCAGCGGCTTCCCGGTCCGCTTTGCCAGGTGCCGGGCGATCAGGGTGGTCTGGCAATAGCCCCGCTCGCTTTTCTTGCTCCTGTGCATTGGCACCGGAACAATCATATCATAGGAAGAGGCCGGCGGCAAGACCGGCTCCATGATGGCGGCCGCATTCTCCGCCAGGTAGCCTTTCCCGCCGTATTTCAGCCCGTAGAGGATTTTTCGGGCGTTTCCCTCGTATACCACTGCCGCAAAGCCCCGGTCATAGACCGGTTTCCGGGTCCGGCAGCCTTCGCAGGAATTTCCCGCCGGACGCCGGGCAAACCGTCCGCACCGACGGCACGCCGGGGGCCGATTGACGATCAGCTCCCTCCGGCAGTCTCCGCACAGGCTCTCCGGATCCCCGCCCCGGAGGGGCGCCCCGCAGGCGATGCAGTAGATGTCCTTCGGGAAGACCATGTTCAACAGGAAAGCGCCGGCATTTCGCATCGTCTTTGCTGTACTTTCTTTCCTCACCGTTCCCCTCTCCGCCTGCTTCGCAGGCACCTCTCCCCGAGGGGGAGAGGCAAGTATGTTTATTCAAAGTCCAGGAACACCCTCAGCCGGCTCTTCAGGCCGGAGTTCCGCTGGGTGATCCGGTTGTTGTCCACCATCTGGTTCATGACGGCGGGATCCCCCACCAGGGTGACCATCTTCCGGGCCCGGGTGACGCCGGTATACAGCAGATTCCGGGTGGCCATGATGGGCGGGATCCAGGTCATGGGCATCACCACCAGGGGATACTCGCTGCCCTGGCTCTTGTGCACCGTCACGGCGTAGGCCAGCTCCAGTTCATCGAAGCGGGTGGCGTCGTAGACCGCCGCCCGGGTCTCCTCAAAGACCACCGTGATCTCGTTCATTTCCGGGTCGATCCGCTGAATAAAGCCAATGTCCCCGTTGAAGATCCCCTCGCCTTCCGAGAAATCGTCGATCCGCCGCCAGGCGATATCGTAATTGTTGCGGATCTGCATCACCTTGTCCCCTTCCCGGAACAGGCGGCTGCCGATCTGCTTTTCGTTCAGGTCCTCCCGGGGCGGATTCAGGGTCTCCTGCAGCTCCTTGTTCAGGTTGATGGTGCCGGTCAGGCCCTTCTTGACCGGGGAGATGACCTGAATGTCCCGGACCGGGTCCAGTCCTTCGTAATAGGCCGGGAGCCGGGTGCTGCACAGGTCCAGTATGGTCTCCAGGATCCGCTGTTCCCCCGCCTTCCTCAGGAAGAAGAAATCCTTGTCTTTTTCATTGTAGTACGGGTATTCCCCGTGGTTGATCCGGTGGGCGTTCACCACGATCAGGCTTTCCTGCGCCTGCCGGAAGATTCGGTTCAGTTTCACGGTGTGGACCATCTCGCTGTCGATCATGTCCCTCAGCACGTTGCCGGCGCCCACCGGCGGCAGCTGGTCCGCGTCTCCCACCAGCACCAGCCGGGATCCCGGCTTCATGGCGCACAGCAGCGCCTTCATCAGCAGGATGTCGATCATGGACGCCTCGTCCACGATCACCACGTCCGCCTCCAGGGGGGATTCCTCGTCCCGGGCGAAGTACATGCCTTCGTCCCCTTCCCCCAGCCTGGAATACTCCAGCAGCCGGTGCAGGGTCTTCGCTTCGAACCCGGAAGTCTCCGTGATCCGTTTTGCCGCCCGGCCCGTGGGGGCCGCCAGGGCGATCTCGAAGCCGCTGGCTTCAAACATCCGGACGATGGTGTTGATAATGGTCGTTTTGCCGGTGCCGGGCCCGCCGGTGATGATGCAGACACCGTTCTCCGCCGCGCTCTCCACGGCCCGGATCTGCTCCTCTTCCAGCCGGATCCCCATCCGGCTCTCCGCCCGGAGGATCAGCCCTTCCACGTCGGCGAACAGGGGCTTGTGCTCCTCGCCGATCAGCCGGATCAGGTCCGAACACACCCGGGTCTCCGCCTGGTAAAAGCCCATCAGGAAGACGCACACCCGGCCTTCCAGCCGCTCGATCCGGATCTCCTCCTCCATGGCCAGGGGCTGCAGTTCCTCTTCCACGGCTTCGGAGCTGAGTTCCAGCATCCGGGCGGTCCATTCCGTCAGTTCCTCCATGCCCAGGTAGGTGTGCCCGTTCAGGGACTCCCGGGACAGGACGTACTTGATGCCGGCCCGGATCCGCATCCGGGAATCCTTTTCCATTCCCAGCCCCGATGCCAGGCTGTCCGCCGTCTTGAATCCGATCCCCCAGATCTCATCCGCCAGGCGGTAGGGGTTTTCCCGGATCAGGCTGACGGCATGGGCCCCGTAGCGCCGGTAGATCCGGCCCGCGTAGGAGGCGGGGATGCCGTTTTCCTGCAGGAACATGATCACGGCGCTGAGTTCGATGTGCTTTCCGAAACTCTCCCGGATGGCTTCCAGCTTCTTTTCGCCGATGCCGTCCACCTCCAGCAGCCGGGACGGATCCTTTTCCATCACCGTCAGCGTGTCCTTGCCGAAGCGTCCCACGATCAGTTCCGCGGTCTTCCGGCCCACGCCCCGGATCATGCCGGAGGCCAGAAAAGCGATGATGCCGGATTCAGTCTCCGGCACCACTTCTTTATAGTTCTCGAACCGGAACTGAATGCCGTATTTCGGATGGATCATGTCTTCGCCAAAAAATACGTAACTGCTGCCCTCCCTGGCGAAGGGCAGGTTTCCCGTGACGACCCCTTCCCCGCCGGACTCGTCCGACACCAGGGCTACCAGGTATCCGTTTTCCTCGTTATAGAAGATGATGTCCTCGATACAGCCTTTCCGTTCCGTCATGTGTTATTCTTCCTCAAAAACCGGCTTGTACATTTTCCGGTTGTCCATGGAATAGATCTTGTCGGAGAAACCGCCGGGGGCGACTCCTTCCAGACTCTTTTCGATATCATACATCCTGGCATCCATCAGGTCCAGGAAATGGAGCATCTCCGCCTCCGGGAACATGGGCTTCTTCGGGCTGCCGAATTCCGGTTCGAAGTGGTGGGACAGGATCATATGCTCCACCATCACCCGTTTTTCATCCGGCGTTCCCAGGGCCCGGCACTTGGCGTCGATGATCTTGATGCCCTGGACGATGTGTCCCAGCATCTGGCCTTCAAAAGTATAGTTTTCCGCCATCCCCAGTTCGTTGGAATCGATCTCGTCCAGCTTGGCGATGTCGTGGAGGATCACCCCGCAGTATAGGATGTCCCGGGACAGGACCGGATAGATGCCGCACACCGCTTCCGCAGTCAGGAGCATCCGGTACACGTGGTACAGCAGGCCGCCCTTGACGGCGTGGTGGTTCCGGGTGGCCGCCGGGAAATACTCCAGCCGCTCCCTGTTCTCCTCCAGAAGCGCCGTGGTCAGGGTCCTGAAATCCGGGTCTCCGATGGCCCGGGCCTTCTCCAGGATCTCCCGGTACATATCCTTCCCGTCCATGGGGGCCGAGGGGACCAGTTCCTCCGTGTTCACCGGGTCCTCCGGCGTAATTTTCCGGATCTTCTGGATCTTGGCCTGCCGCTGGCCGTTCCAGTCGGTGATCACCGCCTTGATCTTCACTACCTGCCGGCCGGTGATATCCCGGGCCTGCTGGACGTCCGGGTTGTTCAGGTCCCATACTTTGGCGATCATGTCCCCGGACTGGTCCGCGATGACCATGTCCAGGTACTCTCCGCCCTTGTTGGAGGTCCTCAGCACCGAGGTCTTCAGCAGGAAAAAGCCCAATACCTTTTCCCCGGTCTTGTATTCCATCAGTTGTTTCTGCATCACTGTTCTCCTGTTCTTTTCATTCTTTCCCCTATTATACCATACTTTCGCCGCCTTTACGACCGGCCCGTCAAAAAGGGTGCCCGCAGGCACCCTTTCGGTATCACAGATCGATGGCATCCAGGATGTCCTTCAGCCGGCGGGCCTCCTCCTTGGTCAGGGTCATCCCCTTCGACATCTTCTCCCTGCCCGGAGACCAGTCCCGGATGTCGTACTTCGGCGCCCGCTCGTTCCAGCTCACCAGATTGACTTCCTTCCTCCATCCCTTTTCATTCTCCGAGATCACGCCCAGCTCCCGGACGACCTCGTATCTCACATCAGCCATAACCCCTCCTTTTGCATAGCACGTTTTTCCATAATGTACCATACTTCGAAAGCTGCTGCAAGAGCAAAGTGCCTGCATTGCACTTTTTCCTGAAATACCAGCATTTTCGGTATCAGAAGGAGATCCGGTTTTTTCCGAGCCCCGTGGCGTACTTGTACTCGTATACCGCGATGTCGTAATCCGCAATGCTCTTCATCAGCAGCTGATTGGTCTGGTACACCGTCAGCTGGGCCGACTGCACATCCGCCAGGGTATTCATCCCCACGTCGTACATGACCTTCGCCACCCGGAAGGACTCCTTCACCAGGGTCAGCTTCTCCTGGGCGTCCTGGATCGCCTGATATTTGCTCGTCAGATCGATGTAATCGTTGCGGATCTCGATCTCCAGGGTCTTGGGCATATTGTTCAGCTGCAGCTCCATCTGCTTCAGTTGGTTCTCCTGGGTCAGGTAAGCCGTGGAATTCTTCCCGGCCTTCAGATACTTCATGGCCACGGAAGCCAGTTCGTAACCATATTGGATCTGGGCATTGTCCAGCCGGTTCGCCACTGCCGAGGAGATGGCCTCCTCCAGCGTCATCTCCGGGAAGGGCAGCGCCGTCAGCCCGTCGGTCAGGGCCACGTTGTCCGTCACGCTGTAGCCCAGCAGCAGGTTAAAGTTCATCTTGGCGTTCTCCAGGGCCGCTTTGGCCTCCTTCACGCTTTTCTGAGCGCCGGTGACCTGGTTCTGCTGGCTGGTAACCTCGATGGCCGGCGCCATCCCCACCTTGTTCTTGGACCGGACCACCTTCAGCATCTCCTCCTGCACCGCCAGGTTGTCCTCTGCGACCCGCAGGTTCTCCTGGGCCTGCAGGACCCCGTAATACAGCGAAACGGTCTGGTACTCAATGCTGTTCAGCTCCGCCTGGTAGTTGTTTTCGATATTGTCATTGGCGAACTTCTTCTGGATCTTCGCTATTTCGTAATTGCCTTTGGTGATGCCCTGCTGGTTCATGGCCATGGCGGTCTCGATGTCCACCACATCCAGCAGCGCCAGCCCGTCCTTCAGGGTCTTCACGTTGTCCGCGTAACCCTTTGCCGTGGCTTCATCCGCCTTTCGGTTCAGCTCCGCCATCTCCGCCAGATATCCCTGGTGCTGCATGATGTCCACCGCCTGTTCGATGGACAAAGCCGTGGGCAGCCCGTCGATCCAGTCGTAGGTGCCGTCGTCATAGGAGTGGCTGTCCGGCGCCGGGAGGTCTTCCTTCCCTCTTTCCTGCAGCTTGGCCAGGCCCGCCGTGATCATCAGCACCGCGTCCCCCCGGGTAGCGGCCGCGTCGTAATCCATCTGTGCCACCTGGGTCTTCGTCATGTTCTCGTAGATCCCGTCGTACAGGCCCAGTTCCAGGGCCTTGTTCCGGTAATTCAGGGGCCAGCTGCCGCTGAGTTCCGATTGTTTGTATCCCATCCCCTTCAGCACCATGGCGGACAGTTCGTTGTAGGTCACATTGCCGGCGGGCTTGAAGGTCCCGTTGGGATATCCGTCGATCACCCCCATGGCGGAAGCGTAGTTGATGTATTTTTTCGCCCAGTCGTATCCCGAATGCACGTCCGGGAACTTGTTCGTCCGGGCCTCGTTGAGCTTCTGTTCCCCCGGCGCCATGGCCTTCGCGGTGACCACGCAGACCTCCGCCCGGGTGATGGTGTTCTGCGGCCGGAACGTGCCGTCCTCATAGCCGTTGATGATGCCCCGGCTCACCAGGTCCTCCACGGCTTCTTCATACGGGGAACCTTCCATGTCGGAAAAGGTCCCGGCGGCAAACACCGGCAGGACCCCAAGGGTCGTAATCAGCAGCGCCATCAGCGCCGCCTGCAGTATTCTCTTCCTATTCACGGCCGTCCTCCTTCCGGATCCCCTGGAGGATCAGCTCCATGATCTGGTCGGTCTGCATCGCCTTCCGGTCCGTCCCGCAGCTGCCTTTCATGTAGTAAATGGCGAAGCCGATGACCACGGAAATGATGAACGTCGTCGCCCGGACCGCATCCAGGCCTTCCTTCAGCGAACGGGTCTCGATGCCGAAGGACACGATCTCCATCAGCTTGCGGACATGCTCGTCCCGGAGCTCGATCAGGGCCGCCGGGATCTCATCGGAATGCTCCGCATCAGCCGTCACCATTTTCTCTGCAAAGAGGAAAATGAAGGCGCCGTAGGTTTCCAGGATATCCAGGTGCGCCTGGATGAAGAGCCGCAGCTTCGTCTCGAAGTCCCGGGCCCGGTCCACTTCCCCGAAAATGTTCCGGAAGTCCCGCTCCACCACGTCTTCCGCGGTGGCGGCGATGATGTCTTCCTTGCTGGTGAAGTAATCATATACCGTGCCCTTGCCGATGCCGGCACGGTTGGCAATGTCGATGATGCGGGTGCCTTCCAGCCCCTTTTCCCGGATCAGCTCCAGCGCCGCATCCAGGATTTTTCTTCTCTTATCTTTGTCAGACATTCAGCGCATCCTCCTTTGCCCATTTCTCTTCCAGAGCCGCTATTTTTTTCGCCTTCCGGCGTCTTTCCGCCGCCCGTCTCAGCCGGCGGTCATCGATAATGGCATACAGTACCGGGATCAGGAACAGGGTGACCACCGTGGAAGCGATCAGCCCGCCGATGATGGAGATCCCCAGGGGAGCCAGCAGTTCGCCGCCTTCCCCCACGCCCAGGGACATGGGGATCATGCCCACCACGGTGGTCCCGGCGCTCATCAGGATCGGCCTGAGACGCAGCGATCCCGCCTGCACCAGGGCCTCGTCCCGGCCCATGATCTTCTTGTTCTGATTGATGAATTCCACCAGCAGGATGGAATTGTTGACTACCGTCCCCACCAGAATGATGAGCCCCAGGAAGGAGGTCATGGACAGGGAGGTATTGGTGATGAACAGCGCCAGGAAAGCTCCGCTCATGGCGAAGGGGATCGCCATGACCACGATGAAGGGCATCGTGACGGACTCAAACTGGGCCGCCAGGATCAGGAATACCAGCAGGATCGCCACTACCAGCGCCGCCAGCAGGTCCTTGAAGACCTCCATCATCTGTTCCTCCAGACCGGCGGTGTTAATGTAGTAGCCCTCCGGCAGGGGGTAGCTGTTGACCACCTTCATGACCTTTTCGTTGGCCGAGTTCAGGTCGTTCCCCAGGACGTCCACGTTGATGGTCACATACCGCTGCTGGTTGCTGTGCATGATCGAGGACGGGGAATTGTCGTATTTGAACGTTGCCACCTGATCTACCGGAACGGATTGTCCGGTGGCGCCGGTGATCATGATCTGCTTCATGCTCTCCACGGACTCCGAATACCGGTCGTTCAGGGAGAGGCGGACGGAGATGTCGTCTCCGTTGATATTGACATCGGTGCTGGACACACCCTTCAGCGCGTTCGACAGCCCGTTGGCTACGTTAAATGCGGTGATCCCGTAGAAGGAGGCCGCGTTCCGGTCGATGATGACCTGGATCTCCGGATTTCCCTCCGTCACGTCCAGTTCCGCCACATCCACCACCGGCAGTTCCTTCACCTGTCCGGTGATCTCGGCGCCGATCTCCCGCAGGGTATCCATATCCTTGCCCATCAGTTCGATGGAGATGTCGTGGCTGGCAAACATCGCCTCGATGCTGGCTGCACCGCTGACGTTGATGTCCGCCCCGGGGATGTCCGTTATCGTCTTGTGGATCTCGCTGGCCACTTCCTTGGTGCTCCGGTCCCGCTGGGACATGGGCTTCAGGATGGCCGTGATGGTGGCGCTGTTATCCGTGGACATCAGCGTCAGGGCGCCGGTGGTCAGGGACACGTGGTCCATTTCCGGGATCGTCATCAGGTATTCCTCGATCTGGGTCATGATGGCGTCCTTATCCTCCAGGGAAGTCCCGTAAGGGGTTGCCACCGTGATCTCCACCTGGCCCTGGTCCATTTCGGGCATCAGTTCCCAGCCCACGATCCATACCAGGGCGATGGAAACGGCAAAGCCGATGATGCAGCCCGTCAGGAACTTCTTCCGGTTCCGCAGGGCCTTCGCCACATAGACCCGGTAAGCCGCCTTCACCCGTTCAATAAAACGGCCGAATTTGGGGACGAAACGGTATTTGTACCGCATGGTGCCGATCCTCAGATACCGGCCGGACAGGTTCCCTTCCATCAGCTTGGAACAGAACATGGGCACCACGGTCATGGCCACCACCAGGGAAGTCAGCAGGGCGATGACGATGGTAAAGCAGAAATCCTTGAAGATCAGTCCCGCCATGCCGCCGCTGAGGGCGATGGGCAGGAAGACCACCACGGTGGTCAGGGTGGAGGCCGCCACCGCCAGGAAGATCTCCTTGGAGCCCCTGACGGCCGCTTCCACGGCATTTTTGGAGGTCTGACGCAATCGGAAGATGTTTTCCAGCACAACGATGGAGTTGTCCACCAGCATGCCCACCACCAGGGTCAGCGCGAAGAGCGTGATCAGGTTCAGGGTGATGCCCCGGAATTTCATCAGGGCAAAGGTGGCCAGCAGCGACGTGGGGATCGAGATGGCGATCACCAGGGTGCTGCGGATGTTGCCCAGGAACAGGAAAACGAAGAGGATCGCCAGCAGCGCGCCCACCAGGGCCGACCGGCCCACGGAGTTGATGGACATGTTGATATAGTGGGAAGCGTCGTATCCCACCGTAAACTGCAGGTTCGGGTATTCCTTCTCCAGCTTCTTAATGGTTTTCTGGACGCCCTCGCAGACGTCCACCGTATTGGCGTCGGACTGCTTGGAGACCATGATCCCGATGGCGGTGTTGCCGTCGATCCGGGACAGGGCCTCCTGATCTTTGTACCCCTGGGTGATCGTGGCCAGTTCTCCCAGCCGGACCACGCTGTAATCCGATACCATCACCGGCAGGTTCTTCAGGTCTTCCACGGACTTGAATTCGCCCATGGTCCGGACGATGATCTTTTCATCCCCCTTGTTGACGTCCCCGCTGGGCAGGTTGATGTTCTCCGCCGCCAGGATCTGGGTCAGGGTCGCCAGGTTCAGCCCGTAGCCGCTGAGGGTCTCCTGGTTGAACTCGATGGCGATCTGTTCCTCCACGCCCCCCAGCATGGACACCGAGGCCACGCCGGAGCTTCGCTCGAAATAGGAGAGGATGTCGTTCTTCAGGGTGGAATTGAGCTTTTCCAGCTCCATGTCCCCGGATACGTAGATCTGCATTACCGGCAGCATGTCCATGTCCATCTTGATGACCATGGGCTCCGAGGCATCATCCGGCAGATAATCCGAGATCAGGGCGATGGCCTCCCGCATGTCCAGGGTGGCGAAATTCATGTCGGTGTTGACATCAAAAGAAAGCACCACCGCAGAGGTATTCTCCATGGAATAGGACACCATGGTGTCCAGGTTTTCCACGGAGGCCAGGGACTGCTCGATGGGAGCCGTGACCATGCTCTCGATCTCTTCCGGGGACGCGCCGTTATAGGTGGTCATCACGATGGCCACCGGCAGCTCGATATCCGGCATCAGATCTTTGGGGGTAAACACAAATGAATAGACACCCAGCACGACCACCATCAGCACCAGCATGATGGTGGCGACCGGACGCTTGATAGAGATTTCCGATAGATTCATGGTATTGCCTCTCAGTTAGCGATGTTGACCTCTTCTCCTTCCTGGACATACTGCTGCCCGGAAGTGATGACCACATCGCCTTTCTTGATGCCGCTGACGATCTCCACTTCGTTACCGTTGTCAATGCCGGTAACGACCGTGTTGAAGACCGGAAGGCCGTCCACTATGGTCACGACGATGGGTTCGCCGTTCTTGACCATGACGGCATCCGAAGGCACCTTGACGGCATAGGCCTTGTATTCGCTCTTGATCCGGACTTCCACGAACATTCCCGCGAGAATATCCGCATCCGGGTTCTTGATGTTGATGGTGATGGGATAGGTCACGGTATTGGGCGCCGGCACCTTGGTGAAGGTCTTGACGGTGCCCTTGACCGTTTCATCCAGGGAGGAGATGTAAACATCCACCGTATCCCCTTCGTTGATCTTTCCGGTCAGCGCTTCGCTGACGGTGGTGTTCACCACCAGTTCGGAGGTATCGGAGATATAGCCGATGACCGCCTGGCCCACGACGCCGCCGGTAGTGGCGGAGAAAGAAGTCAGGTAGCCGCTGATGGGCGCGGTCACGGAGTAATAGCTGAGAGATTCCACAGCGGACTGGTACGCCGCCTTGGCGCTGTCCGACTGGGCCTGGACGCTGGTCACCTGAGCCTGGGCACTGACCTGCTGGGCCTGGGCATTGGAATACTGGGCCTGGGCGTTGGTGAGCTGAAGCTGGGCGGATTCATACTGCTGCTGGGAAATGGCCCCTTCTTCATAAAGGGTCTGGTAGCGGGCAAAGTCCGCCTCCGCCTGGTCCAGTATGACCTTGGCCTGCTCCACGCCGGTGTTGGCCTGATCCGCCGCCGTCTTGGCCTGGGTCACCGCCGATTCCATCTGGGTCATGGCCGCTTTGGCCTGTTCCACCTGGGCCTTGGCCTGGGTATCGTCAACGGTCAGAAGGACCGCTCCTTTTTTGACGTAATCGCCCTGCTTGTAGCTGACGGAAGTGACCTTCCCCGCCACCACCGGCACGATCGCCGCCTCTTCGATAGCTTCCACCTTGGCGGTGATGGGGGATTCCACATAGATCTCCCCTTCGGTTGCAACGGCCACCTTCACCGTCACCTTGCTGGCTTCGGAAGCTGCGTTGTCCGCAAAGAAATGGTCGTAGACCCGGTAGCCCACCAGGGCCAGCAGGGCCAGGGCCGCGATCAGGAGAATGATCTTCCACGCCCGGTGCCGGGGTTCATCCTCATCGTCATCGTATTCATCGTCGTACTCGTCGTCATACTCCTCGTCGTCGTATTCTTCATCGTACTCGTCGTCATAGTCGTCTTCATAGTCCCCTACCGAAACTTCCTGTTCCATCCGGTGGCCGGAATAGATATCCTCGATCTGCTCCGCCGGTGCCGCGCCTTCCGCGGCAGTTTCTTCCCCACCGGAAAGATATTCCTCCACAGGATCCGGATCGATCTCCGCTTTCAGATCGTCAAAGTCCTTAAATCCGCTGATATCATCGATATCCAGCCCAAGTTCCTGAGCTCTTTCCCTGTTTTTCTTGCTTCTCATCTCTTCGGACCCTCCTTATTTTCGACCCGCCGGTCGGTAATTTCATTGTAAAACTTCGGTATTTCACTGTCAATAAAAAAAGCGACCCGCGGGTCGCTTTTTTCTTTCTTTTTTATTCGGCTGTTTCCGATTGGATCTCCCGGGCAATCTCCGCCAGGGCATCCGTCAGTTCCCGGTTCTCCCAGTCCCTGCCCACGGTGATGCGGATAAAGGAATGGTGATTGGATACGGAGATGGACCGTTCCTTCAGCTTTTCGCAGATCAGGTCCGCTTTGGGCGTCAGGGCCACCACGAAATTGTTCTTGCTATCCAGCACTTCGTCAAAAAGCCCCACCTGGTCATTGAGCCCGATCAGGTCCGCTTTCAGCCGGTCCCGCTCCTCGATGATCTCCATCGTGTTGGCGTGGAGATGATCCGGGAACCGGAACAGTGCGGTACCGATGGTCTGGGCCACAGTGTTCATGTTGAAGGCCGGCTTCACGGCTTTCAGCACCCGGGCCAGGGTCTCGTTGGCCACGGCGAAGCCGATCCGGACCGCCGCCAGCCCCAGAGCCTTGGAGCAGGTCCTCAGGACGATGACGTTATTCAGGGTCTTGACCTGGTCCAGCATGGACTGGCTCTCATCCCAGAAATCCATGTAGGCTTCGTCCACCACCACCAGGGCGTCCACGCTCTTCGCCAGCCGGATCACCTCGGACTTGTCCAGTCCCAGGGAGGTGGGGTTGCAGGGATTGGAGAAGCAGATCATGTCCGCGTTGTTTTCCCGGGCGGCCTTGATGACCTTGTCCATGTCCACGGTGAAATCCGGGTTTTTGGGCACGGCGATGATATCCTGTTCATTCAGTTCCCCGTAGAACTGGTACATGGCGAAGTCCGGGGAGATGACCACCAGTTTTTCGCCGGGGTCCAGGAAGTTGGCGTTGATGATGCTGATCAGCTCGTCGGAACCGGCTCCCGCCACCACGCATTCCGGGTCCACGCCGTAGTAGTCGGCGAAGCCCTTGCACAGTTCCGTGGAGAAGGGGTCCGGGTACCGGTTGAATTCGATCTCCCCGACCATCCGCTGGATGTCCTCGATCATGTAGTCGGGCAGGTTTTTATAGGATTCGTTGGCGTCCAGCCGGATGCGGCAGTGGTTCTGGGGCGGCACCGGCGGATTCAGTTTGGCCAGTCGTTCTTTCAGTTTGTACATAAGATTACCTCTATTGTCAGATTGGAGATTGGAGATTGGAGATTGAAGAACTTGCCTCTCCCCTCCGGGGAGAGGTGGTCCCGAAGGGACCGGAGAGGGGTTCTTCCATCTTCCATCTTCTATCTTCAATCTAATATCATAAAGCCTTACTGCACTTATTAAAATATACAAAGTGCAAAACTTTTAAGTATACAGTTACTGCCCCCGGCGCTTTCGAATCTGTTTCGCCACCCAGAAGGCCAGGCCCAGTTTCAGCAGGTCGGGCACGACGAAGGGCAGCACGCAAAGGCCCAGGGCCGCCGTGAAGGTGACGGATCCGCTGCCGCTGTTGTAGCCCAGGGTGAACCACAGGGTGCCGAAAAGGTAGCAGACCAGAAGGCCCGCGATCAGGGACGCCGCTTTGACCCGGTCGCTGCCGCCGAAGATCCGGACGCAGACTGCAAAGAGGAGCCCGATGGCGATGAAGCCGATGAGATAGCCCCCGGTGGGCCCCAGCAGCACGCCCGGTCCGGCGGAAAAGCCGGAGAAGACGGGCAGGCCCGCAAAACCCAGTAAAAGATAGACCAGCACGGCCGCAGTGCCCCGTTTTCCGCCCAGGAGCAGCAGGGACAGGAAGACCGCGAAGGTCTGCATGGTGAAGGGCACCGGGCCCGGGATCATGATCCAGGTGCAAACGGCCGTCAGCACCGAGAAGACCGGGATCAGCGCCAGATCTCTCGTTTTCGTATTTACATTCATGTTCATTAACCCTTTTTGTTTTTTGACAATCTTGCCTCTCCCCTCTGGGGAGAGGTGGTCCCGAAGGGACCGGAGAGGGGCCGCCGGGTCTAAACTTTCAGCGACACTTCTCCCGAATTCAACACTTCCTCCCGGCCGTCCCGGTAACGGACTTTCAGGCGGCAGAAATCGTCCACTTCCAGGGCCTGTGCCGGGGTCTGTTCGCCGCCACGGATGACCATCACTTCCCGGCCCGGGACAAAGCAGCGACGCCGGTATTCGTCAATGAAGCTCCGGCTCTCCAGGTTTTCGTAGATCGGCCGGAAGCGGTTCAGGACTTCCGCGATCATCCGGTTCCGCATATCCTCCTGATCCGAATCAAAGATCCAGCCCGCCTGTCCGGCCTCCGGCGGCAGACCGCCCGCCGGCTGATACAGATCGATCCCGATTCCCAGCACCGCATATTCCAGTTCCGCGCTTTCCGCATTGAAGGAGGCTTCCGTCAGGATCCCAACGACTTTCCGGTCCTCCAGATACACATCGTTGACCCACTTGATCCGGGTCTCTTTCCCGGACAGGGCGTCGATGGCCCGGCAGGCGGCCACCGCCGCCGCCGTGGTAATGAGCCCCGTATATTCCAGGGAAAATGCCGGCTTCAGGTAGATGCTGAAATAGACGCCGGCGCCTTCCGGGGAATAGAATCCCCGGCTGAACCGGCCCTTGCCTTTGGTCTGGCTCATGGCCGCCGCCACCAGCCCTTCCGCCGGTCCTTCCGCCGCTTTCCGCTTCAGCACCTCGTTGGTGGAATCCACCCAGTCATAGATCTCGATCTTCGCCCACTCCCGCGTCGGGGCGTCCAGGTAATTCAGGATCCCGGAAGCGGACATCACGTCCGTGGTCCGGGACAGGCAGTAGCCCTTCCCGGACACGCCGGTGATCTGGTATCCTTCCTGCTGCAGGCTGCGGATCGCCTTCCAGACCGCCGTCCGGCTGACCCCCAGCCGCTCCGCGATCTCCTCCCCGGACAAAACGCTCCCCCGGTTCTTTTCAAAAAGAGTAACCACTTCTTCTTTGACGCTCATTGTTTCCACTCTCTTTCGTATCGAAGTTACCGCTATTATAGGGGGTTTTTATATTCCTGTCAACCTATAAGAACAGAGAGGTTAACATTTATTGCACCGGAAAGGGATCGCTTTCTGGCGATCCCGACACAAAAAAGGAGCGGTTTATCCGCTCCTTTTTTCAATCTTCAGTTGTCAGCCCCGTCTTACAGCGGCAGCTTCGTTCCGACGCCCTTCTCCAGCGCCATCTCGATGACAACAGGAGTAACCGCCAGGTCATCTACCACCATGCCGCTGGGATTCACCACGATGATCTGGTCGTCGCTGGTTCTCGCCGGCATCTTTCCGGCCAGGATCTCGCCCAGTTCGCAGGTGGGTTCGGGGATCGGCCCGTAGAAGTAACCGTCTTCCACCAGGTGCTCCTGCTGGGCCCGGCTGTCCACGATGTACATGTCCGCCCGGTTGATGATGGCCGGGTCGAACTGGGTGTGCAGGTCGGTGACGATGATGGTCTGGCCCTTGGGCACCCATTCATCCTGGATCGGGGGCTTCGGCGGGTTGTTGGTGAAGAAGGTGCAGGAAGCCAGCACGTCGCTGTTCCGCACGATGTATTCCAGGGACGGCGCCTTTTCGATGGGTACCGGCACTTTGTCCTGGAAGTTGGCGATCGCCCGGTCCATGGCAGCTTCATTCACGTCCCAGACCAGGATCTTCTTCAGGTTCGGAATGCCCAGGTGGGCAATCGGAAGGTGGTTGCCGCCTTCTCTTCCCAGACCGATCATCCCGAAGACTTCGGAATCCTTCCGGGCCAGGTTCTGGGCCGCCACCATGGCGATGGCCGGGGTCCGGGTCTCCATGATGTGGATCCCGTCCATGACGCAGATCGGCCAGCCGGTGAGGTAATCGTTGACCATGATCATGGCGCACAGGGACGGCAGGTTGTAATCCTTCATATTGTTATTGAATGCGCCTACCCACTTGACGCCGGCGGCGCTCATCCCGGGAATCAGACCGGGCATGCTGATGTACACGGCGCTGCTGTCGGGGAATACGTTGGTCTTGGCCGGCATCAGGGTCTCGCCGGTGGAATACATGGCCAGCGCTTTCTTCACCTGCTCAAACAGCACTTCCGTGGGAACATTCAGATTTTTGACCTCTTCGCGGGTCAGATACAGGATCTCATGGCCCACGTTCAGGTGTTTACGGACCATTTCATTGAATTTTGCATCGATCATAATTCGTTCCTTTCCGGGATATTATCCATCTTATATGTATTTTCGGTACTTTCATTTTACCATACCGCTCTTTTTTTGCCTAACGCAAAAATTTCATCGATCTATTACTTTTTGTAATGGATGAGATTTCAGCGATCGAAGAATAAAATAAAAAGATCCCTCGCTGAGGTGACCCCCAAAAGTTAGACTTTTGTCCCAGCGAGAAATCGCTGGGATTTTTCTATGCAGTTATCATGCATTCTCGGTATTCGACTGGGCTTCGGTAGCCGAGTGATGCCTTGCTGCGTTTCTCATTGTAGTAACGAATGTATTTTTCGATTGCAGTTTTGAGTTCTTCAAAACTACTATAGATCTGACCGTAATACATTTCCTGCTTCATGATCCCGAAGAAGTTCTCCATAGGAGAATTGTCGTAGCAATTGCCTTTTCGAGACATGCTCTGAAAGATTCGGTTGCATTTCAATGTATGACGGTAAACGTCCATCTGGTAGGCCCAACCACGGTCGGAATGGAATGTGCGTCTGAATTTACAGTCACTTGTCACATCAACTGCTTCATTAAGAGCGGTCATAATGCTATGGGCAGAAGGTCGTTCTGAGATGCCATAACTGAGAATCTCCAGATTCCACATATCCATAAAAGGATCAAGATAAAGCTTCTTGATCGCCACATGACCTTTGTCGTCAGGCTCATAGTATTTGAACTCGGTCGTATCTGTAGTGATCTTCTGATGAGGTATGTTGGTATTGAACCGTCTATTCACTCTGTTTGGAGCGATCCTTCCCACGACTCCCTTGTAAGTGCTGAACCTGCGGCTCTTCCTGGTGTAGGATGTGACCTGCATACCG